>NZ_JBJZOO010000002.1:0-684046 GCF_047200775.1 Nocardia spongicola
ATTGTTGTCCAGGTAGAAATAGGCGCCACCACCGAAGTTGGTCAGCGCGCCCGGCTGCAGCAGATCGACGGGGCTCTTACCTTCCAGGGCGTGTTTGCCGAGGACGGTCATGGTCGCTGGGTCGATGAGATACAGGCCGGGGTTCAGGCCGATGCAGGTGGCGACGATGCGACCGGCCCGGTCGAAGGCTATCGAAGCGCATTCGCTGAGCAGTTGTAGCGAGTTGGTTTGCGGTGCCAGGCCGAGCGGGCCTGGGCGGGTGTAGGTATCGCTCATCCACCCGTCGCCGTGGATGCCAGAGTCACCGTTGGGCGCCAGGTACGGATTCTGCGGGATCGGGGGGATGCCCGTGATCGGGTTGGCGGTGGCGGGTGTGCCGAGGAACTGTGGTGCCTCGGACCCGGCTGAACCAGGGGAAATCGGTGCTGCGTTGGCGGGCGCCGCTACCGCTGCCAGGGCCACGGCCAACAGCGGTAGGCGAAGGATACGAGAACGGAGAGGCATCGACACATGGGCAGGGTATACAGCTACGTGGCGGTATCGAATCCCCCACGCGGGGGACTATGCCTGTTCGGATGGGATCACGGCCAACCGTGGCCGAGCGATTTCGCCGGCTCCGCACCGATCGGCGCACTCGTTACTGCTGCTGTGCGCTCAGCTGCTGCGCGATCACCCCGTGTAACCGTTGCAGACCGTCCACGGTGATGCCGCTGTGCAGCTGTGCCTCGATATCGCGTACCAGTCCCGAATCGTTCAGCACTTTCTCGCTGGACTGGATCAGGACGGTGCCCTTGCCGGTGAAATCGAACTGGCGTTCCTCACCGGAGCCGACCCCGAAGCGCGCCGCGCCCGCGGCCAGGAAATCGGATACCCATCGTTGGTCGTAGTGATGGCTCGGTGAGGGGCAGTCAGCCCATCCCACCAGTGATTCCGGGTCCACTCGCAGCGGTGGTTCGGCGAATATGACCGGTCCGTTGGAGGAGGCAAGGAAGGTGCCGGTGCCGATAAGGGTGAGGAAGCCGGGCACGATGGATTGATTCAGCGACAGTCCCGGTTCGAAGGCCAGCAAGTTCGCCGCTCGAATGGTCAGGTTGCCGTTGTCTTCGAGGTCATAGGAATTGATGTCGTAGCCACGGTCGCCGATGATCAGCTTGCCGTGTCCTTCCGCGACGACGTAGTCGCCGGTGAACAGCGGTGCGGAGAACTGTTGTGCCACCATCTGCAGCAGATCACCCTGTAGCCCATGGGTGAGCGTCTGGAATCGCATATCCCCGTAGTAGGCGATCATCGCGCCCTTGCGCATGAACCACGGGCGGTCAAGGTCGATGCAATAGGCGTAACTGTTTTCCGGGATATTGTCGCTCGCGCTGAGATTCGTGGGATCGAGGATCTCGGACATGATCACAACTTCTCTTCGGAGGCTTGTATGTAGACGACACCCTGTCCGGTGCATTGCAATTGCATCGCCTCACCGGAACCACGTCCGACAGCGTCTCGCCAGCTCAGCGCTGTCTTCAGTTCGGTATTCACCGCACCGTAGGCAGCGACGAAAGCCTGCGGGTCGACCACGATCGGATTCGGTCCGCCGACGGACAGTTCCAGGAACCCGCCGTGCGCGAGTAGCGCTGCGGCGCCCTGCCCGGACAATTGGGTGGTGAACATGCCCTGACCGGTCAATGTGCCCGAGGCCGCACCGCGTAGCGCGCCCATCAGGCCACCGCCGCCGCCACCGCCGGAACTCAGTACCGAGACCACCGAACTCTGCAGGCTCGCGGTGTTGGCCAACAGCCGCGACGCCTCGACGCGTAGCGTCGCACCTGGCTCTATCCGCACCACATGGACTTCCAGCCCAGCGAACCCGTAGTGCACTTCCCCACTGCCCTGCGCCAGCATGGTGTGCTCGTGCTCACCGGCCATCGCGCGCCCGGCCAACCGCATCAGGCCGCCCGCACCACCCATTGCCTGCATACCCGGAATCTGGTGTGGCGCAAAGGAAACATCGCCGGTGTAATAGAGCATCGCGCCTTTGCGGGCGATTACGCTACCGGCCGCGGCGAGGTCGGCCTTGACCACCTTGTCGTTGATCTTCTCGAACATCGCGTCCTACCGTTCTGCCGGCTGGATCGACACCACACCTCGACCTTCCCAGCGCAAGGAGAATGCCTCGCCTCCACCCTGGCCGACCACACTGCGCCAGGATACGTCCGTGACGAACGAGTGGCTGAGGTCTCCGCGCGCGGCGACGAAGGCATCCGGATCCACTACGAGGGGGTACTGCGGTGTCACCGCGAGATGGATGAGCGGCCCACCAGCCGAGAGCAGCGCGACCTGACCGTGCCCGGATACGGTCGTGGTGAACAGTCCCTGGCCGGTGGACGCGCCGCGGACACCGGCGAAACGTACATCGGTGCGCAGATTTCCGGCGAAGGCCAGTAGCTGTTGTGATTCCACCTGCAGCGTCTCGTTGTTCAGATCGACCACGGTGACGTGCTGGCCATCGACCGCGAAAAAGACCCTGCCCTGACCGGAGCACTCCATCAGCGACAGCTTCTCACCGGTCGCCCGGCGCTTGAGCCCGGCGAGAACCCCGTCGCCGCCACCGAATCCGGCTGCCTTGAACTGGATATTTCCTTCGTAGGCGATCATCGAACCGGAGACCGCTCGTAGTCCGGTTCCGGCGAGCTGGGCCTCGATCACCTTCTTCGATTGCTCGAACAATTGCGCCATGGCGTGTTTGCCTGCCGTCTCGACGGGTCATGGTGCTATCGCGTATTCCCTGCGCGTGTTGTCACCTTAACCGATCTTTTCGCGGGTGTCGGGGTATCGCGGTCGTTCAGGATCCGCGGCACCGAGCGGGTTTCTCGTAGAGTGTCAGGCGAACACACCGACAAGCGAAGGGTCCGAACTTGTCCGCAACACTCGTCAAGGGTCAGAACGGTCCGCTGGACACCAATGATGTGGTGATTTCCATCCAGCTCACGGCACCGGCGGATCTGTCGGCGCTACTGGTCACCGAGCGCGGTAAGGTCCGCTCCGACGCGGATTTCGTCTTCTTCAACCAGCCGAGCGGCCCCGGTGTGAATCTGCAGCCCGCCCCGGCAGGACAGCCCGCCTCGCTGGCGGTGTCGTTGTCCGCGGTGCCCGCCGATATCGACCAGATCCGCGCTGTGATCACGCTGGACGACGCCACCAGCAATTTCGGCAGGTTTCCCGCCCCGGTCGCGATCGTGTCCGATACGGCGGGCAATCACTTGTACGAGTACCGGATCGACGGACTCGACACCGAGTCGATTGTGATCGCGCTCGAACTCTACCGGCGCCAAGGCTCTTGGAAGGTGCGCGCGGTGGGTCAGGGCTACGCGGGTGGTTTCGCCGCGCTGGTCACCGATCACGGTGTCACTGTCGACGATGCCCCCGCTCAGGCTCAGCAGCCCGCTCAGGCTCCGCCGCCGCAACAGCAAGCGGGTTATCCGCAGCAGGCCGCTCCGGCCCAGCAGCAGCCGCCGCAGTACGCGCCGTCGGGCGCGTATCCGCCGCCAGGGGGTCCGGGCTACCCGCCGCCGGGAGGTCCGGGCTACCCGCCGCAGGGTGGGCCGGGGTACCCGCCGCCGGGAGGCCCGGGTTATCCGCCGCAGGGTGGGCCGGGGTACCCACCGCCTGGTCAGGGCACCGGTGGGTACCCGCCGCAGGCTCCGCCCGAGCCTGCGGGCGAAGTCAGCTTGAGCAAGGATCGGCCGGTCAGCTTGGTCAAGGGCCAGCAGGTCACACTCCGTAAAGAGGGTGCCGCGCTGACCTTCGTCAAGATGGGTCTCGGCTGGGATCCGGTGCGTAGCCGTGGCATGTTCGGTAGCCGTACCGTCGATATCGACCTCGATGCGGCGGTCGTCCTATTCGCCGAGATGAATCCGGTGGATGTCGCCTACTACGGCCAGTTGACCTCCAAGGATGGTTCGATCCGCCATCAAGGTGACAACCTCACCGGTGAAGGTGCGGGGGACGATGAGGTGATCCTGGTCGACTTGACTCGCGTCCCGGCGCATGTGACCACACTGCTGTTCATTGTGACCTCCTATAAAGGCCATACCTTCGAACAGGTGCAGAATGCCTTCTGCCGCTTGGTCGACGGCACCAACAACGGCGAATTGGCCCGGTACACCATGGCGGGCGGTATGCCGTTCACCGCGATGGCGATGGCCAAGGTGTACCGGAGGGGCAACGACTGGAAGTTGCAGGCGCTCGGCGAGGGGTTCCAGGCCAAGCATCCGGGCGAAGCGATCCCGCAGCTCGGCCGGTTCCTCGTCAACGGTTGAGCATGCCGGTGGTTGAGTGCGTCGATGGTTGAGCGGCGGCGCGAATAGCAGGGAAGACTACGTGATTGAGCTGACGGCCGGTCAGAATATCCCCCTGACCGGTGCGACCGTGCGTTTCAGTGCGAAAGCCGATGCCGCTCTCGATATGTGCGCGCTGGTTGTCGACGCGAATCTGAAAGTGCACTCCAGTGCCGATGCCGTTTTCTACAACCAACCCGCCACCACCGGGGTGGTCGCGGCCGCCGACGGGATTACGATCACGCCCGCCGCGGTGCGTCCCGATGCCGCGGCGGTGCTGTTGGTGGTCAGCGCGGACCCGGGTACTCCCCCGCGACCGGAGCGGCTCGGTCCGGTGCTGGCGACGTTGTCCGAGAACGGTGGGGTGATCGCGGAATTCCCGATCACCCCACTATCCGGTGAGACAGCGCTGATCTGCCTCGAGGTATACCGGCGTGGTCCAGGCTGGAAGCTGCGTGCGGTCGGCCAGGGATACGCGGGCGGGCTCGCGGTGCTGTTCACAACGCACGGTGTGGACGTGGATGGGGCCGAGGGCGGTGCCGATAGGGGCGCGGGCGGCGCATCCGAGGAACGACATCAGGCAGCGAGGTCCGGTGCCTATGCTCTGTCCAGTCATCCGGTGGACGAGACGCGCACTGCCCCGGCGGGAACTCCGCTGGAAGTCGGGCACGGATTGGAACGGCTGTGGATGATCTTCGAGGATGCCGCACGATCGGCCGCCGCGTTGATCTCGGCGCGTGAGTACGCGGCGCAGCGATTGGACAATGAGCTTTCGCTCGCCGTCTCCGATCCGGCGACCAGGAACAGTCCTGCGGCCGCTGAGGCATGCCGGGTCGCGCAGCGGCGCAATGACGAACTGATCGAGACTGCCGAGCGCAACCATCAGCGCGATTCCGAACAACTGGTCCGCGAACTCGCCGAGGCGGATCTGGTGCTGCCGCCCGCACTGGCCTCATGGGGTTCGCCTGCCTGGGATGGGCCGCCCACGGTCAGCGATGGCATCCGGCTCGGTGAGCTCTACGCACTCGATCGTGGACCGTTGCGTATCCCGTATTGCGTTCCGGTGCCGCTCAATCGGCCGCTGTGGATCGACACCGAATCGACCCATGCGGTCGCCCCCGTGGTAGGCGCGTTGCTCGCGCGACTGCTCGCCGCGGCACCGCAGCGGCGAACACTGGTCGACATCATCGATATGACCGGCGCGTTCAGTGGTTTCACCGATCTGCTCACTCCGGTGTTGAACGGTCCGCCGATTACCGACCACACCGAGATCTCGGCACGATTGCAGGCCTTGGTCGATGCCGCCGAACTCGCGGAATTGGCTCAGCTCAGTGGCGCCGCTATGCCACCGAGCACGCATCGGGTCCTCCTGGCGGCGGATTTCCCACACGGATACCAGAGTTCGGACGCGCAGCGTCTCGGCGTGCTGATCGCCAAGGGTGCGGCGCTCGGATTGTCCACAGTGATCATCGGCGCCGTCGATTCGGCGGTGGTCGGTACCACTGTGGCGATGCTGTCGAGGTTGTGTCAGCATCTTCCTGTCGCGGGTGCCACTCCGCTGTTCGATCCGTGGACCGGCAGCGCATGGCAGCTGGATCTCGATCTGCTGCCACGGGAACCGGACCAGCGGGCACGATTCTTGCGGACCCGGTAAGCGGATGGACCCGTCTCAGCCGCGTGCCACCGCGGTCCGTGGCCGCAGTGGTGCGGGCAACCATCCGGACAGCGGATCGGGCATCCGGTCGAGGATACCGCCCACCGGATCGTCGATGTAGTTGCGTCGTACCGGATCCTCCGCCGGACGATAGATCTGGCGCACGATCAGCGCGCACAACCCCGCTACCGCTAGATCGCGTAGCACTACGGTGCCGGTGAACCACTGTTCGGGCAGACCTTTGTTCGCGGGGTGTGCGCCGAGATAGTAGAACATGCGGGGTACCCAGACCAGTGCGTCGATGGTCATCCAGGCCAGCAGGATGCGCCGGTGCGGCAGCGCGAGCACAGCGAGTGGCACCAGCCATAGCGAGTACTGAGGGCTCCACACCTTATTGGTCAGCAGAAATGCCGCGACCACGAGGAAGCACAGTTGCGCCAGGCGTGGGCGCCGCGGTGCGGTGAGGCCGATATAGCCGATCAGTGCGCACGCCACCACGAACGCCAGCAGGGAGACCATATTCAGGATGCTCGGTTGCTGGCTGTGGTCGAGCACGCCGTCGAAGCCGGGCCAGCCGGTGAACGAGGTGATCACGTTGTAGATCGAATCGGGATCGGCGTGCCTGGTGGTGTTGAGCCGGAAGAATTCTCGCCATCCGTCCGGATACAGCACGGCGATGGGCAGGTTCACCGCCACCCAGGTAGCCAGTGCGGCGGATACGGTGTTGAGTGCGGCGCCGAGCGGCCTGGCATTGCCTGCCCGGAGGCGGTGGGGTGTCTCGCGTATCCAGACCAGCAGGGCCGACCAGCTGTCGATATCGCGTATTCGCAGGTTGTTGTTGGTAAGCGGTAGGCGAGATGTCGTCTCGGCGCGTAGGCACAGCACAACGATGGGGCCGAGCAGCAAGAGCGGATACAGTTTGGCGGCGCCGCCGAGGCCGAGCAGGATCCCGGCGAGTACCGGTTTACGCCGGGCCCAGGCGAGCAGGCCGGTCGCGGCGAAAGCTGTGGCGAGAGCATCGAAATTGGTGAAGATGTGCACGATCACCAAGGGTGAGCAGGCGATCAGCGCCGCGTCCCATATCCTTCGACCGGCCGATAGCGCGGCGGCCCAGATGGTGACCAGCCAGGCTATCGCCAGGCCGAACGCGACGACGTTGAAGTAGATCACCACTTGCAACGCACCGGGCAACGGGGAAGCATCCCAGCTCTTGGCAATCCGCATCGCGAGGTATTGATACAGGCCCGAGAGCACCGGGTACTCCATGTACCGCGTCTGCTGTCCACCGTCCGGGGCCTGCTCGGTCCACTGTTTCTTATAGGGGAAGGCGCCTTCGTTCAATCGTTCCGCGCCATAGAGTGGCACGGTGTCCGAGTAGCACATGGCCACGTACTGGCGGCTGTCGCTCCAATCGAGGGTCAGGCGGCCATCCGCCCCGGTGGTCTGCTGGAGGCAGCCCGCCTTGCCGAACCAGCCGAGCGCGAGAAACACGACCGCGAAGGCGAGGAGTACTCGCATCGGTGTCCAGAATCGGGTCCGCCCGATCAGGGCATGCTTACCGACCGGCCCGCCGACCACCGTGGACAGCTGTGCGGTGAGGGAGTCGTTACGGCTCGGCCGGTCTCGGGTATCCGCCGAGCGGAGATCCGGTGCGAGCGCGGCAGGTGCGGTGTAGTGCGTCCTGCCGACGCCCGCGCGGCCGGATAGCGGCGTCCTCCTGAGCGTTTGTGGCTCCACTACCTGCTGATCGGTCACGGGATCCGAGGCTACCCGGGCACGGCTGATGGCCTGGGACTGCTATTGCGTCGGCCTCGACGTGCCTGCGCCATCCGAGGGGGCCACCGGCTGCCCTGGCAGCGGGCCGGGGTCCGGTTCTTGCGGCTGCTGTTGTTCCTGGCGTTGCGGTTGCCGCTGCGGCTGCGGAGCGGGCTGGATACCGGGAATCGGGATGGTGAAGCCTGGCAGCAGGTCGGGCAGGGGCTGCACCTGGGTCGGTGTGATCACGATCGGGGGCAGCAGCGGTGGCGGCTCGGTGGTCGACGGCGGGGTGTAGGGCGCTGTCCATGCCGGAACACCGGCTTGACCCGCGATCGCCGCCGGCTTCGGGAATGTCTCGCGTGTGGTGCCTTCCAACGCACCGTCCATAGTCGCCTTCCAGATATCGGAGGGCAGGGCCGAACCATAGATCATGCTGCCGTTGTAGTTACGCAGTGGGGAGTTGTCGGTGGTACCCACCCACACCGCGGTCGACAAGGATGGGGTGTAACCGACCATCCAGGCGTCCTTGTTCTCGCCCGTATCGCCCAGTTGCGCGGTGCCGGTCTTACTCGCCGATTCACGACCGCCCGCGAGGCCATGGTTGCGTGAATAGGCGGCGATGGGCTTCATCGCCGCGGTGACGTTGTCGGCCACCGCGGCCGATACGCGCCGTTCCCCGGCTACCTCACCTCGGTCGAACAGGACCTGTCCGTCGGCGGTGACTACCTTCGACACGAAATGTGGTGCGTGGTACATCCCGGAGGCAGCCAAAGTCGCATAGGCCGAAGCCATGTCGATCGGCCGGGCTTGGTACTGACCGAGCACGATACCGTTGTTCGGGCCGGAGCCGTCTGGTTCGGTCAGGGTCTCGCCGACTCCAGGAATGGTTTCCGGGATGCCGAGTTTGTGACCCATATCGGCGATCTTCTGCGGACCGTTCTGCATATCCAGCTGCATCCGGTAGAAGCTGGTGTTCAGTGAGCGTTTCAGCGCTTCGGCGATGGTGCATGTGCCGCATTGCTCACCCTCGACATTGGTGATCTTGATGCCGTTCACGGTCATCGGTGAGCTGTCGTACATCTGGGAGAGCGGGATCCCCTGTTCCAGATTCGCCGCCAAGCCGATGACCTTGAACGAGGACCCGGTCTGCAGGCCGGCGTTGGCGAAATCGTAACCCTGGCCGTCGCTGCCGCCGTAGTAGGCGCGCACCGCCCCGGTGCGCGGATCGATGGAGACGACGGCGGTACGCAACTTCTCCGGTTCGCCCTGCATGTTCTTGGTCACCGCGTCGACGGCCGCCTGCTGTGCCTTCGGGTCGATGGTGGTGGTGATCTGCAGGCCCGCGGTATTCAGCTGCTGTTCGCTGATGCCCGCCGCGGCGATCTCTTTGAGCACCTGCGTCTTGATCAGGCCCTCGGGACCGGAATCCAGTTCCTTGTCTATGGTCGACGCGAGGGGGACGACGGTGGGGAACTGTAGATCCTGCCGCTCGGCTGCGGGGAGGCTACCGGTGGCGACCATACCGTCGAGCACATAGTTCCAGCGGGTCCGCGCGCCCTCCGGATTCTGCTCCGGGTCCAGTGAGGACGGCTGCTGGATGGTGCCTGCGAGCATCGCCCCTTCGGCGACGTTCAGCTCCTCTACCGGCTTACCGAAGTAGGCCTTGGCCGCGGCATCGATGCCATAGGCGCCGCGACCGAAGTAGATGGTGTTGAGGTAGGCGGCGAGGATATCGTCCTTGCTCCACTGATTGGCCATTTTGATCGAGACGACCAGCTCGTGCGCCTTACGTGACAGCGAGCGCTCGTCACCGACCAGCGCGTTCTTCACGTACTGCTGGGTGATCGTGGAGCCACCGCCCGCGCTCTCCTTACCGAGGAGATGGCCGAGGACAGCGCGCCCGAAGCCGGTGAACGAGAAGCCGGGATTGGTGTAGAAATCCCGGTCCTCGGCCGCCATCACCGCATTGCGTACGTGCGGCGGGATCTGCTCGATGGTGACATCGGTCCGGTTGCCTTCCGGCGGAACGACTTTGCTGAGCACGGTGGTGCCGTCCGTGGCCAGGATGGTGGCAACCTGATTGGTTTTCAGGTCGCCGGGCCGTGGTACCGACACTGTTGTGTAGGCGGCCAGAAAGAGGCCGCTCGGCACGAGGATGAACAGCGCGATGAGAACGTAGAGGGTACGGCGCACAATGCGCCAGCGCGACTTCTTCTTCGACGGTGCCGGTTTACGCCTGCCGCCCGATCCACCGGAACCGTTACCGCCGCCGTTACGGCGCGGTGGTGGACCGGATGGCGGAGCGCCTGCGACCCGCTGACGTTCGCCGGTGGTGGGTCTGTTGCGGGAGGCGTCACGACTGTCACGGCGCATGGCCGGGCGTTCGCCGGTGGTGGGGCGGGAGGCCTCACGGTTGTCGCGGCGCGCGGCGGGGCGTTCGCCGGTGGTGGGGCGGGAGGCCTCACGGTTGTCGCGGCGTGCGGCGGGACGCGGGCCGGTGGCCGGGCGCGAACCGGACGGATCGCGCCGGTTGCGTTCGGACGCCGCCGCGTTCGGTGATCCGGGACGCTGAAACTTCTGGGTCGCCTGAGAACCGGGGGGGTGCTTATCGGACGCGCCGCGATTCGGCTGCGGTGCGCGTCCGGGCCGGATGGGACGGCCTTCCTGGGCCGGGCGCCCCTGTGGCGGGGGGCCGGGACGGCGTGGGGGCTGCGCGCCGCGCGGCTCGCCAGGAAACGGGACACCGGGACGTGGGCCTGTCGGCGGCCCTGGCCTCGGGCCGGGCGGTGGCCCTGGCCGAGGGTTGCGGTACGGGTTGGGACCTGGTTGTGCACTCCGCTGAGGACGGCCGCCATGCGGGTCATCGCCATAGGGGGAAGGCTCGTAAGGCGAATTCACGGACACGATCTCCATAA
Organism: Nocardia spongicola; assembly: GCF_047200775.1. Taxonomy (NCBI): domain Bacteria; kingdom Bacillati; phylum Actinomycetota; class Actinomycetes; order Mycobacteriales; family Nocardiaceae; genus Nocardia; species Nocardia spongicola. Next base: position 10,656 of record NZ_JBJZOO010000002.1, read on the forward strand.
CTCGTAGCGGTCCAGGTGACTATCAGCGGTAGTGGCCACCGCAGCGGAGGAGTACACGCTCCGCCAGTCACCCGATGGGCGGGTGATCAGGCACTTCATTCGGCAGCGGTGCGCCGGTTCGAGCGTGTCCCGGTGCGGCGCCGCGGCGGTGCGGGCGCGGAGCCGAGTACATAGGACTGCACTAGATGGTTCCAGCTACAGGTCCGGCATACCTCGACCACATGGACCGAGAACTCCTCACGGGTCTCGGCCAAGCGCACAAGCTCCTCGGGTGTGCGAGCTGATCCGGCGACCGGCCCGAGCCCGTCACCGAAGACCCAGGATACGAGGGTCAGTTGTTCTTTTCGGCAGATGGGGCAGGTGACCTCGCTGCCTCGGCCGTGGAACTTCGCCGCACGCAACAGATAGGGATTGGCATCACATACCTCGGCGACATCGACGCGGCCCGCATAGACGTCAGCCAGCAGAGACCGCCGCCGGAGGGCGTAGTCGACCACTTGCCGCTGAATTCGCACGAGAACCAGAGTAGCGGTGTCGGAATCGGGCCGCCCCTGGCTGTGGGGATTGTCCGGTCCTGATATGCGCGCGAACCAGCGTGTCGTTCGGATGGCCTGCTATTGATGTATCGCTCCGATATAATGTTCATTGCATCTATCGGTTAGGTTTGTGCCACAGTCAGGGGGTGAAGCCCGGTGCTCGAACTGGCAATCCTCGGGCTGCTCCTCGAAGCGCCTATGCACGGTTACGAGCTGCGTAAGCGGCTGACGGGGCTGCTAGGGGCGTTTCGGGCCTTCTCCTACGGATCGCTCTACCCGACGCTGCGTCGTATGCGAATGGATGGGTTGATCGCCGAGGAGACCCCGGCAGGTGCGGCGACACGCCGTGCGCGCCGGGTTTACCAACTGACTCCGGCAGGGCGGGAGCGGTTCAGCGAGTTACTCGCCGACACCGGACCGCAGAACTACACCGATGACGGCTTCGGCGTTCATCTGGCTTTCTTCAGTCGCACCCCCGCGGAAGCGCGGATGCGGATTCTGGAGGGCAGGCGGCGTCAGGTCGAGGAACGCCGAGAGGGGCTGCGGGAAGCGATCAAGCGGGCCAGTGGCTCCTTGGATCGCTACACCAGGCAGCTCCACCAGCTCGGACTCGAATCAAGCGAGCGCGAAGTGCGCTGGCTCAACGAGTTGATTGCGGCGGAGCAATCGACGAAGACGGCACCACAGAAAGAGGGAAATATCGGCCATGAGTGACGTCAATAAGGTTGACAGCGCCACAGAAGTTCGCGTCGCCATCGTTGGTGTGGGTAACTGCGCCTCGTCGCTGGTCCAGGGCGTGCAGTACTACAAGGACGCGGATGAGTCCTCCACTGTTCCCGGTCTGATGCACGTGAAGTTCGGCCCGTACCACGTTCGCGATGTCAAGTTCGTCGCCGCGTTCGACGTGGACGCGAAGAAGGTCGGCTTCGACTTGGCCGAGGCGATCTTCGCCAGCGAGAACAACACGATCAAGATCTCCGATGTACCGCCGACCGATGTTGTGGTGCAGCGCGGCCCGACACTGGACGGTATCGGCAAGTACTACGCGCAGACCATCGAGCTGTCCGAGGCGGAACCGGCCGATGTGGTGCGGGTGCTGCGGGAGAACAAGGTCGATGTGCTGGTGTCCTACCTGCCCGTTGGTTCGGAGGAGGCCGACAAGTTCTACGCGCAGTGCGCCATCGACGCCGGCGTCGCGTTCGTGAACGCATTGCCGGTGTTCATCGCTTCCGATCCGGTGTGGGCGGAGAAGTTCACCAAGGCCGGTGTGCCGATCGTCGGTGACGACATCAAGAGCCAGGTCGGCGCGACTATCACCCACCGGGTGATGGCCAAGCTGTTCGAGGATCGTGGCGTGCAGCTCGACCGCACCATGCAGCTCAACGTCGGCGGCAACATGGACTTCAAGAACATGCTCGAGCGCGAGCGCCTGGAATCGAAGAAGATCTCCAAGACCCAGGCTGTCACGAGCAACCTCAAGAAGGAACTCGGTGCCAACGACGTGCACATCGGCCCGTCCGACCATGTCGGCTGGCTCGACGACCGCAAGTGGGCTTACGTCCGCCTCGAGGGGCGTGCCTTCGGCGATGTGCCGCTGAACCTGGAGTACAAGCTCGAGGTGTGGGACTCGCCGAACTCGGCGGGCATCATCATCGACGCGGTGCGCGCGGCGAAGATCGCCAAAGACCGCGGTATCGGTGGACCGGTGATTCCGGCATCGGCCTACCTGATGAAGTCCCCGCCGCAGCAGCTCCCCGACGACGTCGCTCGGGCACAGCTCGAAGCCTTCATCATCGACGCCGAATGATCCGGTGAGCACCGGCGCCCGCCGGCCGCAAGGGTAACCTTTCGGCCGGCTGCCGCCGGTGTCCGGCATGGTGATTTCGATCCGGTCTAGTCCAGTGAGACGTACACCTCGACGGAGGCAGGGCCGAGGTAGCGCTCGATCTCGGCAGTATGCGACCGGGTGATGGTCCCCGCGTTCTCCGCCTTCGCGACCTGGGCCCACGCAGTGCGCAGCAAATCGTAAGGCTTGTCGGTCACGACGAACTTGGCATAGCGCCCCCGCGGGATGATGGTGAGCACATCGCCCGGATCCAACTCCTCCAGCGTGGCGACCGCATAGCCGAGCACCGCGACGGCATGGTCGTTCTGGCCGATATAGGCGGCCACCCGCGGCACGTTCTTCTCCCGTGCCAGATATCGGTCCCAGGTGAAATTCACCAGATCGAGGTCGCGCGCAGCCACTTCACGGCCTGCCAGCGGTACGGTGAGGCCCGCGACCATGCTCTGTTCCAATGTGACGATCTCGAAGTCCACTGTCTGTTCCTACCCGGTGACCTGGTCGTCCGCCAAAGCTACGAAGACTTCCACGGTGCGTTCATCGGGGTAGTGTTCCCAATCGCCGGTGTACGCGCGGACCAGCCTGCCCGAGGCTTCCGCGTCCCATACCGCCCGCCAGACACTCACGATGGTGTCGCCGATATGGTCGCCGCTGGCGATGAATCGGGCGAATCGGCCCGCGGGCACCCGGGCGAGTACGTCGCCGGGGAGCAGGTCGGTCAGGCTGTGGCAGCGGTAGCCGATGATATGGGTCAGATACGAATTGATCTCCGGCGCGTGATCGACATACGCGGTAGTCGGTGGCCCGGGTAGTCGGCGAGCTCGGTTGCGTTTCCACGCCTCTTCAGCTTTCGCGCGCCGCGGCCCTTCGACCGCGAGGGCTGGGCTGCGAAGCACTGTTCCCGCCACCAGCGTCTCGGGTTGGTCAACGACATTGAAATCCACCGGCGTAGCCCCTATGTCTCGTCTTCCGTCGTCGCTCGAGCGCATATCCTTCCGCATCATGCCCGCGGTGTCGGCGTCTGCTCGTTGACGAGCTCTCGCTGTTCGCTCTCACTCTGGCAAACGATGCTGCCATGTCCTCCGTTCCGCCGGGCCAGGGAAGGTCACAGCATCATCGCTATCCGGGCACCGGTATGCGCAATCCTGGGAAAATCTCTACTTCTCTCGGCGGTTCCGTGATAGCGGGCGGGATGATGATAGGTGCGTTCGGAGGCGGTTGGGGTGCCGGGGGCGATTGGGGTGCCTGCGGTGACTCGGGTGGCTGGGGTGCCGGAGGTACTCGAGGTGCTTGGGGTGCGGGATTCAGGATATCGGTGGGCGGGGTGGTGGACGGTGCGTAGCTCGGCGCACGGTGCGCCGGCTGCGGCGGGTTCAGGATGTCGTAGGTCCCGCCGGAGGGCTGGCGTCGGTTCGGTTGTGTTCGGGTCGGCGTGCCGGGGAACTGCTCGACCTCGGTACCGTCGAGCGCGTTGTCCATGGCCTGCTTCCAGATATCGGCGGGCAGGCCGGAGCCGTAGATATCGGCGCCACCGGCGGTGCGGATCGGCTGGGGCTGCTCGGTCCCGACCCACACCGCTGTGGACAGCGAGGGAGTGAAGCCGATCATCCACGCGTCCTTGTTCCTGTCGGTTTCCCCGAGCTGGGTGGTACCGGTCTTGGCGGCCGAGGGGCGGCCGCCGCGCAACTCGTGTCCGTGAGAGTAGGCCGCGATAGGTGTCATCGCCCGGATGGTGTGCTCCGCGATCGACTTCGCGATGCGCTGTTTGCCCGGCGGCAGCTGTTTACCGACTCGCTGGGCCGGGGCGCCACCGCGATCCAGCAGTACTCGGCCGTCACCGTCTACCACACGCTGTACGAAGTACGGCGGATGGTAGACACCCGATGCGGCGATGGTGGCGTAGGCGGAGGCCATATCGATCGGCCGGGCCAGGTATTGGCCGAGCACGATTCCGTTCAACGGCTTCTCGCCGTTCTCGGTCAAGGTCTTACCAGGGACACCGGGTATTTCTTCCGGGATTCCCACCGTATGCGCCGCATCGGCAATGGCCTGAGGCCCGTCGAACATCGACATGGTCAGCCGGTAGAAACTGGTGTTCAGCGAGCGCTTCAACGCCTCGGCTATGCTGCACCGACCACAGGACTCTCCGGCGACATTGGTGATCCGGATAGTGCCATCGGTTACCGGGGAGCTGTCCAGCATACGAGACAGCGGAATGCCCTGTCGCTGCGCGGCGATCACCGCGAAGACCTTGAACGCCGAACCGGTCTGCAGTGGCGCCCTGGCGAAGTCGTAGCCGAGGCCGTCATAGCCGCCGAAGTAGGCGCGCACTGCCCCGGAGCGTGGATCGATGGATACCACCGCGCTACGCAGCTCGGCAGGCTGGGAGCCGAGCCGATCGCGCACCGCGTTCAGCACCGCCTGTTGCGTTCTGTTGTCGATGGTGGTGGTGATCCGCAGGGCGCTGGTATTCAGTTGGCGTTCACTGATACCGGAGGCGAGCAGCTCCCGCAGCACCTGGCTGCGGATCAGGCCCTCCGGGCCGCGAGTCACCGTGGTTTCCGGGACCTCGGTGAGTGGGATGACCGAGGGGAACACCGTCGCGTCGCGGTCACCAGGGGTCAGCACCCCCATGCTGACCATGCCATCGAGTACATAGCGCCAGCGTGCCTTCAGCTCCGGGAGATGAGTTTCCGGATCCAGAATCGATGGCGTCCTGATCAGCGCGGCGAGCATCGCGCCTTCGGCACGGGTCAGCCGGCTCACTTCCTTGTCGAAGTATGCTTCGGCGGCGGCGGCGATCCCGTAAGCCCCGCGACCGTAGTAGATGGTGTTGAGGTAGGCGGCGAGGATATCGTCCTTGCTCCACTGCCGTGCCATCTTCGCCGCTATCACGAGCTCGCGCATCTTGCGGCTGATCGTGCGATCGGAGCCGAGGAACGCGTTCTTCACATACTGCTGGGTGATCGTGGAGCCACCACCCGCGTCCTCCCGCCCGAGCAGATTGTCCCTGGCCGCCCGCAGGAAGCCGGAGACCGAATATCCAGGATTGGTATAGAAGTTGCGATCCTCCGCAGAAAGTACCGCCTCGCGCACCGCCTGTGGCACCTCGGACAATGGGGTATGCGTCCGGCTACCCTCAGGTGGAACGACTTTCGCGATCACAGTGCTGCTGTCCGAGGCGAGGATGGTGGCGATCTGGTCGGTCCGCATCGCGGCCGGATCGGGTACCTCGGCGCTCCAGTACGAGAGGGCGGCCAGCAGTGCGGGCACCACACCGAACAAGAGGAACAGGGCCAGCAGCAGGCGGCGGATGCGTGCGCCCCGACCGGCGGGCTGCCGGTCCGGATGTGGCGCCGTACGCGTCGCCCGGTGCTTCGAGGTGCGGCGGCCCGCGGTGCGCCAGCGTCCGCTCCGGGTATTCCGTTTCGCCGCCCGCGGCGGATCGCTCCAGCCCGCGATCGAAGCGTATGGTGCGGGCCGGGGATTTTTCCCGGCACCGCGGTGACGCCTGCGCGGTATGCGGACCGAGCTCACGACGATCTCCTCCCGTAGCGCCGGACGAACTCATCTGCACGAACACGATCGGAAAGAAGCTTTGAAGAAGCTACTCTAGTTGGGCGGCGCGTGAGCCGCCGCATGTTCGCGGTCCTCGAGGGCGGGTCGCGGCTCGGTGGGGTGGGTCTCGGCAGGGTGAATTCGGGCTCGGTAGCCGGCCGGCGTCAGCTCTTCACGCCGCCCGCGGTGAGGCCGGAGATAATACGACGCTGGAAGAGTAAGACCATGATGACCAGCGGGATGGTGACCATGGTGCCCGCCGCCATGATCGCGGCGTACGGCTGCACCAGCGGGTCGTTGCCGGAGAAGCGGGCGACCGCGACCGTCACCGGTTCGGTCTTATCGCTGGAAAGCAATCGAGCCAGCAGGTATTCGTTGACCGCCGCGATGAACGCGAGAATCGCGGTGGTGAACACGGCTGGGGCGGCCAGCGGCAACATGACGAGCCGGAACGCCTGCATCCTGGTGGCGCCGTCGATCCGCGCGGCTTCCTCCAACTCCCATGGCAGATCAGCGAAGAAAGACGCGAGGATATAAACCGTCATCGGCAGGACGAACGAGATATTCGGGATGATCATCGCCTGGTACTCGCCGATCCAGCCGAGATTGGTGAACAACTGGAACAACGGGGTCACCAGTACCACAACCGGAAACATCGAAGCGCTCAAGATCAGCCCGGACACCACATATTTGCCCCGGAAGGTGAGCCGGGCCAAGGCGTATGCGGCGAACACACCGATCACCAGCGCGATCACCGTACTCGCCGCACCGATGACGAGGCTGTTCAGCAGTGCCTTGCCGAAATCATTACCGCGGCTGGTATCGAATGCGTTGCGGAAATTCTCCAAGGTGAGGTGGGTCGGCCACGGGGTGTTGTCGAAGGTGTAACCGGGATCGCGGAAAGCGGTGACCGCCATCCAGTAGAACGGCACCAAGCCCCAGACGAGTATGACCGCCGCACCGAGATATACCCGGACCGAGCCGAGTCGCTTGGTCCACGGCACCGAAGCCGGGGCCGGTTCTTTCGTCATCTGCACGGACATCAAGGAACCTCTGGTGTTCTGCGGGACACCCGCACCCGGTCGGGCCACATGGTTGCTGCGCGATGGTGACTCATCCGGCCCTCCGCTGTTCTTCCTGGGTACGGACGGCGTTGGCGCCGAGCACTTTCACCAGGAAGAACGCCGCTGCGAAGATCAGGAGGAAAGTAATGGTCGACAATGCGGCAGCACTGTTCGGTCCTTGCCGTACCTGCTCGACCACCAGGATCGACACCGTTTGAGTGGACGGATTACCCAGCGTCATGATCGCGGGCAGGTCGTACATGCGCAGTGCGTCCATGGTCCGGAACAGCACCGCGACCAGCAGCGCAGGCTTCAGCAGTGGCAGCGTGATCTGGGTGAACCGTTGCCAGGCCGATGCGCCGTCGACCCGTGCCGCCTCGTACACATCGGCCGGGATCACCTGCAGACCGGCGAGTAGCAGCAGCGCCATGAACGGGGTGGTTTTCCAGACGTCGGCCACAATTACCGCGAACCGGGCAGGCCATTCGTCGGAGGTCCACAGGATATGCGTGCCGAGGACCCGATTCACCACGCCGTCGTACTGGAACATGAACTCCCACAACCGCGCGGTGACGGCGGTCGGGATGGCCCAGGGAATCAGGACCGCCGCGCGCAGCAGCGCCCTGCCGCGGAAAGTCTTGCCCATCGCCATGGCCATCCCGAGGCCGAGGGTCAGCTCGAGCGAGACGGTGACGATCGTGAAGAACAGCGTGATCGCGACGGCCGCCCAGAATTGCGAGCCGAGATTTCCGGTCGGGCAGGCCACTGTCGCGCCCGTCGCGGTCTGGCACTGCTGTAACAGCCAGTGCGTGTAGTTCGAGAAGCCGGCACTACCGCCTTCGACGAACATGCCGGTTGCCGGATCGAGCCCGGAGTCCTGCTGGAAGGACATCCACAGCGCCCGGATGACCGGGTACCCGATGACCACGGCGAGTGCGAGCAGTACGGGTGTGACGAACAGCCAGGCTTTCCCGGAGCGGCGCAACTCCAGAGCAATCGCTGTACCCAGGCTGCGCAGCTGCCGAGCGATCGCTGCGCCGAATCCACCTTTGCCCGGATCGAACTTGCCATTCGGCACGTTAGTCGCCGCTCCCGAAGGGTTCGACACCGTTTCTCTCTCCTGCGGGATCATCGGGTCCGTTGCGTTCTCCGCTTACGATCCTGCGGTCTCGATGCCCTTCTGCATGCCGATGATCGCCTCGTCGACGGACTTGTTTCCTTTCAACGCAGCATAAGCGTTGTCCTGGATGGCCTTGGACACCGCGGAGTAGAAGGGGGTCACCGGCCGCGGCACCGCGTTGGCGATGGAATCCTTCAGCGCGGGCAGGTACGGCATCTGCGCGATCAGCGCGGGATCGTCGTATACCGAGGCGCGCACCGAGGGCAGTGCACCGGAGGCGACGATGTGCTGTGCCTCATCGCTGATCAGGAAGCGCAGGAAGTCGAGCGCGGTGGCTTTGTTCTCGGAGAACGCGCTGATCGCCGCGTTGTAGCCGCCGAGGGTGGAGGCGCCGACACCGTTCTCGCCGGGCAGCGGCGCGACCCCGAATTTGTCCTTCACCGCGGAGGACGCATCGCTGAGGTCACCGAAGGTGGACGGCCACGAGCGCAGGAACAACAGATTGCCCTGCTGGAAGGCATTCTTGGACTCCGGCTCTTTGAAGGTGATCGCCTCCGCCGGGATATCGCCGTTGCCGAACGCGTCGACCAAGACCTGCAGTCCGGCACGCGATTCCGGGCTGTTCACCGTTGGGGTCTTGCCGTCGGCGCCGACGAAGCTGCCGCCGTAGGCATTGATGACCTCGGCCGTGTTCACGGTCAGCCCCTCATAGGCCGCGAACTGGCCCGAGTAGCAGCCGATGTTCTGCTCCCGCGCGATGCGGCACTGGTCCAGCATCTCGTTCCAGGTCTTGGGCGGTTCCGGCACCAGGTCCTTGCGGTAGAACAGCAGGCCGCCATTGGTGTTGCGGGGCGCGGCGTAGAGGGTGTTGTTGTAGGTGGCGCTGGTGACAGTCGGGGTGAGCAGCCCGGTGGTGTCGATGGTGAAGGAATCCTGCAGCGGCTGGATCCAGCCCTTCGCGGCGAACTCGGCGGTCCACGGCACGTCGAGGGCGACCACGTCGTAGCCGGACTGCTCGGCGCGCATGTTCTCGACCAGGTCGTCGTACTGCTGCGAGGCGTCGTTCGACTGCTCTTTGAAGGTCACCTGTTCATCCGGGTGCGCGGCGTTCCAGCGCGCGATCAGTTGCTTCACCGCGCCGTTCTGGGTGGTGTCCTTACCTTCGACGTAGGTGATCGGGCCGCGGCCGGTGAGGTTCTGGTCGAGCGGGCTCTCCCCGCTGTCACTGGAACACGCGCTGGCGAACGTCGCGGTCAGCAGCGCGACGGATGCGGCTGCCAGGGCAGCTCGTGGCATGAACGCCAGACGTAGGGACGACACCTTTTTCACGGCCATCGCGAGCACTCCAAAATCAATCGTGAGCGGCAGCACACCCTGCCGGTGCACATGGCAAGATACATGGTGCCGATCCGGTGCGTGGGAGAGTGGCCGGAACTCCGCGGTAGTTCCGCAGTAGGCTACCGGTGGTGACCTCCCCGAACGCGGCCCCGGATCGGATGCTCACCAGGATCGGCGGATTGCTGCGCAAGGCCGAGTCCACCGACAACGAACACGAGGCCGAAGCGTTCCTCTCCGCGGCCCAGCGGTTGGCAACCAAGTCCGCCATCGACCTCGCGGTGGCCCGAGCGCATATCGCGGGACGCGAGCGCAGGCAGGCTCCGGTACAGCGGGTTGTACCGATCGGCGCGCCGGGGAAGCGTGGCCTACGTACCTATGTCCAGCTGTTCGTCGCGATCGCCGCGGCCAATGATGTGCGCTGTGATGTTGCCCGCACTTCGACACAGGTCTACGCCCATGGCTTCGGCTCCGATATCGACGCATGCGAGGCGCTGTACGCCAGTTTGCTGGTGCAGATGGTGCGTGCCTCCGACCAATACATCAAGTCGGGAGCCTATCGCTCGGCGACCGTGGAGAAGGTTGTCGTCGAGCAGCGGTTGGGGCGCCGGATCGAGCGCCGGGTGCAGGCGCCGGTCGCAGGCGTGACGGCACGGTTGAACTTCCAGATGGCCTTCGCCGCGCGTGTCGGTCGGCGACTGGCCGAGGTGAAGGCCGAGGTCGAAGCCGAAGTGTTGCCCGATGCCGCTGATGGGCCAGGAGTCGCGTTGGCATTGCGGGACAAAGAGCTCGAGCTCGTCGATTTCTATACGCGGACATCGCAGGCGCGCGGCACCTGGCGCGGACCGCAGACCTCGACCGGGCATTCGGCAGCGGCGCGGGCGGCGGGGGATCGCGCGGGCCGTGCCGCCCGGATCGGTGCCTCGCCCGAGCTGCCCGCTGCCCATGGACAGTTGTCGTCCTCGGCGACGGACGAGTAGACAGCGGAGAGGCGACCGCGATGACTGTGCGTGACACTCAGCGGGCCAAGGTGTACGACGCGGAACAGCTGGTGCGTGGGGTATTCGATCGGGCAGATGAGCACCACACCCGCGCGGTCGAACTCTACGGTTCCCAGCTGACTCTGCCCATCGAGCGCCGTTTCGCTTCGGTCGAGTCGGTGCAGAGTTACGCCGATAAGGTGCTGTCCCTGGTGTGGATCCGCGCGCGATGGTCGCGCGCCGCGGTCCCGGTCCTTGTTCGCGCTCGCGCGGGTCGGACTGCCGCGCACTACGAGCCCGCCGAGGGTGTGCTGGCGGTCCCGGTGCACGTGGGCGGCACCGCTTGGGCACTGCGGGAACTGGTGGTATTGCATGAGCTGGCGCATCATCTGGCGCCCGATGCCGAATCCGTCGCACCACACGGCCCAGAATTCTGTTCTCGCTATATCGATCTGGTCGATGGTGTCATCGGCCCGGAAGCCGCGCTGTTGCTGCGCACCACCATGCTCGGCTGCGGGGTGCGGCTCGGCGGGTGAGCAGAGAGCGAGTGCGCGCCTCGCTGCCTGTCATCCCACGTGGCATACGGAAGTGCGGACAGGCACGGTGCGCCGCTGGCGCGGTGGGCCCGGTGATCACCGGGCCCACCGCGTTCACAGCGCGGAAAGCGCCCCTCGTCCGAAGCGGGGATCGGCCAGCGGGCGCAGTGCGATACGCATCAGGGCTACGGCGTTGTCGTCACCCGCGATGCGATTGGATTTCAATGCCCCGCATCCGAGGCATTGGTGCACGAGCGCCCATTCGCCGTCCCCGCGGGCCGACATACTCACCGCGACCATTCGGCCCCGGCATGATTCGGCGCGATCGCCCGGTATCCGGCGATCCACGTGACGACTGGTCAGGCAGTGCGGACAGTGGTTGCGGTGAGCGGTGCCCGGCGCTGCTGTCGGTACGGGGAGCCGACAGCCGACGCACCGGAACGTCTCACCGGCCCCACGGCTTCGTCCGTGTAGTACATCCTTGCCGCGTTGTGGGCGGCGGTCGCGGTCCTTTCTGCGTGGCATTCCGACCATCCCTATAGGTCGCTGAATACTTCGAGCGGGAAGGGAGGGTTCGCGAGTGGGCGAACCGCCAGCCGCATCAGGATGAGCCGATTGTCGTCACCACAGACCGGATGCAACGCGAGCTCATGGCAGCGGGTGCAGCGATGAACCAGAGCCCACTCGCCGCTGCGCAGCACCGCGATCGATAGTGGCGTCATTCGAGCCTGACATGCGGAGACGCCGCCTTCGATCTGGTCGTGGATATGCCGTGAGTTCAGGCAACTCGGACAGTGATTGCGCCTGCTGTGATCAGGTGCGAGCCTGCTGACGGCCGAGCCGCAGCGCAGGCAGGTGAAGATATCGGTGCGCAGTGCGGGACTGGCGCCGTGTGTGGTGTTGTCGGACACCCGGATGTCTCCTTACTCCAAAGCTGTGTATGAGCAGCGGAGCAGGCCGAGCGCGCCTCGATAGGTTCAGTGGCGGATAGCGGGACAGTGCTGAGGCGCCCTCGGCGCGGGCCGGGTCATAAACATCCTTTCAGTGGGTTCAGCCGTTGTGGCCGACCTCTCGACTACGCGTTATCCCGCGCGAGGGTCACGCTAGCAGCGGCGTCACGGGTTCTCCATCGAATTTCGCCGTGCCCCCGGATGCTGTGCGAGCAGGGCCGAGACGCGAGCCGATCGCTCCTGCCACCATGCGGTGCGGTCGGCGTCGGGGTGGCGATAGCGCACCAGCAGATCCGGGTCCGGTTCGGGCGGGGTGCGCAGGACCGGTAGGTAGCCGTCCACCGGACGCAGGATGTCGGATGTCAGGTTACCGGCGAGCAGGTTCGAAGTCCCGAGTCCACAAGCGAAGTCGAGTTCCGGGAGCGCTCCGGCCAAGGCCAGCTGGGCGGCAAGGCCGATGCTTGTCTCCAAGGCTGAGGACACCACACAGGGCAGGCCGGTAGCCTCGGCCACCTGCAGGGCGCGGCGGACACCGCCGAGCGGCGTGCATTTGAGCACGGCGATATCGGCGGCGCCGGCGACAGCGACCCGCATCGGATCCTCGGCCCGGCGAATGGATTCGTCGGCGGCGATGCGGACGGTGACGCGACGACGCACCGCGGCGAGCTCCTCGATGGTCAGGCACGGCTGTTCGACGTACTCCAGACCGCCTGCGGCCCGGTCGATCCGGTTGATGTGCCGCACCGCGGTATCGACATCCCAGACAGCGTTGGCATCGATCCGGATCGCGCCCCGCGGGCCGAGCGCATCCCGTACCGCTTCTACTCTGGCCAGGTCTTCCGCCAGCGAATGCGGGTGATCGGCGACCTTCACCTTGGCGGTGCGGCATCCGGACCCGGTGACGATCGCATGCGCCTGTTCCTGGCCGACCGCGGGTACGGTGCAGTTGATCGGAATCCGATCCCGCACCGGCTCCGGCCAGCCCGTCTCGATTTGCTCCACGGCGGTCGCCAGCCAGGTGGCGGCTTCCTGATCGTCGTATTCGGGAAACGGGCAGAACTCGCCCCATCCGAGTGGCCCTGGCAGCACCATCCCCTCGCGCACCGTGATACCGCGGAAACGGGTGCGCATCGGAATGGCGTAGACGATGCTCTCGGCTGCGGAATCGCTCATCGCAGCCAAGCTTATGCGCCCTGCGGCTACCCGTATGGGTGGTACCCGCCGCGCGGCGGGTACCACAGGGCTCAGAGACGTTCGAGGATGGTGGCGTTCGCCAAACCGCCTGCCTCGCACATGGTCTGCAGGCCGTAGCGGGCACCGCGCTCGCGCATGGCGTGTACCAGCGTGGTCATCAACCGGGCGCCGGAGGCGCCGAGCGGATGTCCGAGGGCGATGGCGCCGCCGTTGACATTGACTTTGGCCGGATCCGCTCCGGTTTCCTGCGCCCAGGCCAGTACCACCGGTGAGAATGCCTCATTGATCTCGATCAGGTCGATATCGGACAACTCCAATCCGGCTCGCTGCAAGACCTTTCTGGTGGCCGGGATCACCGCGGTGAGCATCAGCAGTGGGTCGTCACCGGCCACCGCGAAGCTGTGCAGCCTGGCCAGCGGTCGCAGCCCGAGTTGCTCGGCGCGTTCGCTGGTCATGATCAGTACCGCCGCGCTGCCATCGCTGACCTGGCTCGCGGTGGCCGCGGTGATCTCCCAGCCGATCTGCGGGAAACGGGCGGCCATGGCCGGGTCGTAGTAGGCCGGACGCAGTGCCGACAGCGTTTCCAGTGTGCTGCCGACCCGGATGCCTTCATCGGTGGCCAGGCCGTTGATCGGCGCGAGTTCGCTGGCGAATCGTCCGTCTTTGGTGGCGAGCGCGGCCTTTTCGTGGCTGCCGAGCGCGAACTCGTCCAGCTGGGTACGGGTCAGCCTCCATTCGGCCGCGATCAATTCGGCGCTGATGCCTTGGGATACCAGGCCGTCGGGGTAGCGTTCGGCGAAACCGGCGCCGGAAACATCGTCCGAACCGATCAGATTGGCGCCCATGGGAACGCGTCCCATCGATTCCACACCCGCGGCGACGACGATGTCGTAGGCACCCGCGATAACGCCTTGCGCGGCGAAGTGGATCGCCTGCTGGCTGCTGCCGCACTGCCGATCGACGGTGGTCGCGGGGACGGATTCGGGATAGCCTGCGGCCAGCGCCGCCCGCCGGGTCATATTGACGCCTTGTTCGCCGACCTGGGTGACGACACCACCGATCACGTCGTCGATGAGCGCTGGGTCGATACCGCTGCGGTCGACCACCGCGCGCAAGCTGTGGGCCAGCAGGTCCACTGCGTTGACCGTATGCAGCGCGCCGGTCGGCTTACCTTTGCCGATCGGGGTGCGCACCGCTTCGACAATCACCGCGTCTCTCATGGCGTATTCCTTCCTGACTGCGAGCCGGGCTTCTTCGCCTGGCTCTATCAGTACATAGCCAGGATACATCTGGCAATAGTTGATAAAAGTCAGGTTGAGTATGATGTTCGTCATGGCAGCAGTGATGGAAGGACCGTTGGCGGATCTGAGCTCGTGGAAGACCGAGGAATGCTCGATCGCGAAGGCGCTCGATATCGTCGGTACCCGCTCGGCGATGCTCATCCTGCGTGAGGCGTACTACGGAACCCGACGATTCGACGGGTTCGCCAGCCGGGTCGGTATTACCGACGCGGCCGCGGCCACGCAACTGCGCAAGCTCACCGCGGCGGGCTTACTGGTCAAGCAGCCGTATCAGGAGGAGGGCAAGCGCACGCGGCACGAATATGTGCTCACGGCGATGGGCCGGGATCTGCTGCCCGTCGTGCTCGCCCTCATGCAGTGGGGCGACGCCTACCTGCAAAACGGTCCGGCCCCGCTGTTGCTTGTCGAGGCAGCGACCGGCGCTCCGGTGCGGGTGCGGGTATGCAGTGAGTCCGGGCGTGAGATCGAGCTGGACGAGCTGGGAGTGCGGCTCAATGAGGAGTATGTCCTGGCGCGGCGGAAATCTCGCGAAAAAGCTTGAGCGGGAAACGCTGCCATGCGACGGCGCTGGCGTGAGTGCATCTGGCCCACGATATTTGCTGTTTTGCAATAGGTTTCGAGTTCGAAACGAATACGCGGCCTCTCGGGAACGAATCTGTGGTCTCGTTGCCGGACAACCGATTCCAGAGGCTTAATGAAAGAGCCAGGCCGACAACATAAGTCGGGCACCCCCGGTGACAAGTAATCACCATCACAGCCACAAGGGGTCGCTGCCATGCCTACCATCACCGCCATCTCCCCGACCTCGGGTCCGCCGTCGGGGTTGAACAGTGTCGTCATCACCGGCACCGGGTTCGATGGCCCAACCACGGTGTATTTCGGAGGCACCGCGACCTCCTACACCCTGGACTCGCCCGCGCAGATCACCGCCATCGCGCCACCGGGATCGGGAACCGTGCTGATCACCGTGGTCAATTCCGGTGGAGTCAGCAACGGTTTTCCCTACACCTATGGTGTGCCCGCGGTACCGACCCTGACCGCGCTCGTGCCGACGTCGGGTCCCGCGGCAGGCGGCACCGTCGTCGTGCTGACCGGAACGAATCTCTTCGGCGCCACCTCGGTCACCTTCGGTGGGACACCGGCGGCGTTCACCGTCGACTCCGCCACCCAGATCACCGCCACAGCTCCCCCCGGGGCAGGCACGGTCGGGGTCACCGTTACCACGCCGGGCGGAGTCAGCAACGCGCTCCTGTACACCTATGTTCCACCGGCGCCGATCCTGCTCGCGGTCGTCCCGAACACGGGCCCGGCGGCGGGTGGTAACTCGGTGTCGCTCATCGGCACCAACTTCACCAGCGCTACCGCCGTCACCTTCGGCATCTCCGCGACCGCGTTCGCCGTTGTCAACGACAACCTGATCACCGCAACGGTTCCCCCTGGGGCGGGGGCGGTCCCGGTTGTCGTGGTCACATTGGGTGGAAGCAGCAACCCGGTCGTCTACACCTATGCTCCGGTCCCGGTTGTCACCGTGATCGGACCGGTCAGCGGTCCGGCGGCGGGCGGCACCCCCGTATTGATCTCCGGTAGCGGCTTCACCGGGGCGACCTCGGTAACCTTCGGTGGGCTACCGGCGGTGTTCGTCGTGAACTCCGACAGCAGCATCAGCGCGTTCTCGCCCCCTGCTGCTATCGGACCAGCGGTGGTCCTCGTCACCGCACCGGGAGGAGTATCGGCTCCTGGTCCTGTTTTCACCTACGTGTAGTGGTTACCGGAACTCCAGGGTGAGTGCTGATCGGATCGAATCCGCACCGGCACCGCATCCGGGAGTACCAGGCCGGTAACGGTGCGGGCGGTAGCCGCGTGTCCTCGATGGGGCACGCGGCTACCGTCTCCAGCCGTTCGGCAGGTTGTTGTCACGGCTGAGGGCGGCCGGTGGACCTTTGTCTTTTCCGCTGGTGTGCTCCGGTTGCGAACATCGCTGGCGTGTTCTGGACCGGGAACATCCGGTCAGGACACGCTTTCGCATATGTCCCGCACGGGTTCAGCCGAGCCGTGCACCGTCGGCGCCGAAGAAGTAGATGTGTTCCGGGTCGGCGCTCATCCGCACCCTGGTGCCCTTTGCCGGTGGATTGCGCCAATCCGCCCTGGCCACCACGGTTTCCCCCGCACCGTTCCCGGTGCCGGTGCGGCCGTAGATATAGGCGTCGGAGCCCAGTTCCTCCACCACGTCGACCTCCATTTCGATGCCGGAGCCGTTGCTCAGGTCGAAATGCTCGGGCCGGATACCGACCGTGACGGTGGTCCCCGAGGCATCGGCGACCGTTCGCGGCAGCCGGATCGGATAACCACCCAGTTCGACCGTGCCATCGGTGACCGGCAGCGGGAAGAGGTTCATGGCGGGTGAGCCCATGAAGCCGGCGACGAACATATTGGCGGGGTCGCGATACAGGTCGCGCGGCGTGGCGCATTGTTGCAGCAGGCCGTCCTTCAGCACAGCGACCCGATCACCCATGGTCATCGCCTCGACCTGATCGTGCGTGACGTACACCGTGGTGGTGGCGAGCCTGCGCTGTAACTGCGCGATCTGGGTCCTGGTCTGTACGCGCAGCTTCGCGTCCAGGTTGGACAGCGGCTCGTCCATCAGGAACACCTGCGGTTGCCGCACGATCGCGCGGCCCATCGCGACTCGCTGGCGCTGGCCGCCGGACAGCGCTTTGGGTTTGCGGTCCAGGTAGGGCTCCAGGTCGAGCAGTTTGGCCGCTTCCAGCACCCGCTGCTGTTTCTCCGCCTTGGCGACCTTGGCCAGTTTCAGCGCGAAGCCCATATTCTCCGCGACGGTCATATGTGGGTAGAGCGCGTAGTTCTGGAACACCATGGCGATATCGCGTTCCTTGGGCTCGGCGTGGGTCACGTCGTGCTCGCCGATGAGGATGCGGCCGTCGTTGACGTCTTCGAGCCCGGCGAGCATGCGAAGCGATGTCGATTTCCCGCAGCCGGAAGGGCCGACAAGCACAAGGAACTCACCGTCGGCGATCTCCAGGTTCAACTGATCCACCGCGGGTTTGCCTGTGCCGGGGTAGCGGCGCGTCGCGTGGTCGAAGGTCACAGTAGCCATGGCGTAGGTACATCCCATCCCGGCAGGAACGTGCCGGACGATCCGAGTAAGGGCGGAGCGATCGTACTCGGTCGCCAGTCCGGCAGTGAGCTTTTTATGCGCGCCTGCTAATGTGTTTATTGTCATAATTTCGCTGTTGAGTGCCGGAAAAGGGGGCACCTCGATGACCACAGCACATGTGCAGCACACCGATCACACGCATACTCATGGTCCGGACTGCGGCCATAAAGCCGTTGCGCACGGCGACCACGTCGACTACGCCCACGACGGTCATCTGCATCGCGAGCATGAGGGTCACTACGACGAATGCGAGCCGTCCGGGCATATCGAGTGTGCTGATCACCTGCACCAGCACGGCCCCGATTGCGGGCACGATGCGGTGCAACACGGTGACCACATCGACTATCTGCACGACGGGCACCGCCACGCAGAGCACGGCGGACACTACGACGAGCACTGACTCGCGGTGGTCGGTTCGCCTGCCGGGAGACACTGTGCCCGGCTTGTCGCCGCTCGGCCCGACCTGGTCGAAGAAGGTGCATCCTGGACGCCGAGGACAGCAATCGTCGAACCATCGCGCAGTTCCGGGCGGGAGGTGCGCTTACGGGTCTGCGCCGCGACTGCTTGATCCTGCTGACGACGACAGGACGCCGTTCCGGGGCCCCGCACACCACCCCGATGATGTTCCATCGAGACGGTGACCGCCTGTTGATCGTCGGTGCCAACGCCGGTGCGTCGACCCACCCGGACTGGTATCTGAACCTGCGCGAGAACCCACACGTCACTGTCGAGATGGGCGAGAAAACCCAGGCGGCGCTCGCCGTTGTGCTCACGGGTACGGATCTGACCCGCACCTGGGCGATGCTCAAAACCACCTACCCGTTCTTCGCCGAACACGAGATGAGTACCGCCAGGATCATCCCGGTGGTCGCGCTGACCCTGCCGTGAGGCAGCGTCAGCGCTGTAAGGGTTACCTAGTTGGTTGACTGTTCACCTTGTCGTATTTTCCGGATTGTCCGGGTGGTTTAACGTGCGGCCGTCAGCCCAACCCAGGAGTCGCCGTGAGTCTGCAACCACTCGCCCTTTTCGTGAAGCATGACGGTCAGTCGTCACGCGCCGCTGTCACGTGCACGTACCGCTGCGCGAACGCGTGTTTTCACGAGGTACCGAATACCTCGAGCAACGCCTACTTCGGCGACATCATCAGCTCGCTGAACCGGCGCGGCCTGATCAAGGGCGGCGCGGCCGCGGTGCTCGCGGTCGGTGCGGGCAGCGTGCTTGCCGCATGCGGCGATGACAGCGAACCAGCCGCCACGCAGGAGCCGACGACCGGCTCGGCGGGAACCGGCACCGGTTTCACCGCCGTCGCACCGAATACCGAAGACGCCGTCGTGATTCCGGAGGGCTATGAGCAGTCCGTCGTGATCCGCTGGGGCGATCCGCTGTTCGAGGACGCGCCTGCCTTCGATTTCGACAAGCAGACCGCCGCCGCGCAGGCCGAGCAGTTCGGCTACAACAACGATTTCGCCGCTCTGCTGCCGATCGAGGGGCAGGCCAACAGCTACCTGCTCGTGGTCAACCACGAGTACACCACCGGTCCGCATATGTTCCGCGGCTACAACGAGGACGAGCCGACCGACGAGCAGATGGCGATCACCATGGCCGCGCACGGTTTGAGTGTGGTCGAGGTCAAGGGCGAATCCGGTTCGGGCGAACTCGTTCCCACCTTCGGTAAGTACAACCGCAGGATCACCCCGGCCACCGAGTTCGTGCTGACCGGCCCCGCTGCGGGCAGTGAGCTGTTGAAGACCTCCGCCGACCCGACCGGCACCAAGGTTCTCGGCACTGTGAACAACTGTGCTGGTGGTGTAACTCCTTGGGGCACAGTGCTTTCCGGTGAGGAGAACTTCAACGGCTACTTCGCCAACGGCGATAAGGTGACCGATGAGGCCGCCGTGGCCCGGTTGAAGCGTTACGGTTTGACCGAGGGCAAGACCGCCAACAAGTGGGAGCGCAAGGACAAGCGCTTCGATCTGCTCCAGGAACCGAACGAGGCCAACCGATTCGGCTACGTGGTCGAGGTCGACCCGTGGGATCCGAATTCGACGCCGATCAAGCACACCGCGATGGGGCGGCTCAAGCACGAGGGCGCCACCATCTACGTCACGAAGAACGAAGAGGTCGTCTCCTACACCGGTGACGACGAACGGTTCGACTATATGTACAAGTTCGTGTCCTCGCGCACGATGCAGCCGGGCACCGGCGCGGCGAGCATGCGGCACAACATGACCATCCTCGACGCGGGCACGCTGTATGTCGCCAAGCTCACCGGCGATCACCCCGACAAGATCGACGGCTCCGGCGAGAAGCCGTCCGACCAGGGCTTCACCGGCACCGGCCAGTGGATTCCGCTGCTCGAAACCGGCGCGGACGGCAAGGGCAAGTCCCTGGTCGACGGTATGAGCGCCGAAGAAGTCGCGGTCTTCACCCGCCTGGCTGCCGACAAGGTCGGCGCAACCAAGATGGACCGCCCGGAGGACTTCGAAGCCAACCCGCACACCGGCAAGGTGTATGTCGCGCTGACCAACAACAGCAAGCGCGGCGCGGAGGGCAAGCCTGGCGTCGACGAGGCGAACCCGCGCAACCTCAATAAGAACGGCCAGGTCTTGGAGATCGACGACGATCACACCGGCACCACGTTCACCTGGTCGCTGCTGCTGGTCTGTGGTGATCCCTCGGCGGCGGACACCTACTACGGCGGCTTCGACAAGGCCCAGGTCAGCCCGATCTCCTGCCCCGACAACCTGGCCTTCGACGAGCACGGCAATCTGTGGGTCTCCACCGACGGCAATGCCCTGAAGTCGAACGACGGGCTGTTCTCCGTGGTGCTCGACGGCCCGAACCGGGGTGAGACCAAGCAGTTCCTCACCGTCCCGCGTGGTGCGGAGACCTGCGGTCCGGTGGTCACCGAGTCCCGCGTCATGGTGTGCGTGCAGCATCCGGGTGAAAGCGACGACGCGACCGTCGACAACCCGTTCTCGCACTGGCCCGATGGTGGCACGGCCCAGCCGCGCCCCTCGGTCGTGGCGGTGTGGAAGAAGGACGGCGGCCGCATCGGCGTCTGATATCTCGGCCGCAGGCGCCCTGATCGGTCTTGCGAGCAGGGCCGAGCATTTTTCCTCCGAGTGGGGCCGCTACTCGCTGCAGTGTGTAGCGGCCCCACCGCTGTCGACACCCCTTGTACGCCGAGAGGTATTCGCTCTGAATACCACTGTCCGAGAAACGGTTCTGCCGCCGGTTACATCTTCATGGATTTCGTAAGATCGCCCGAACCTGTCGAGTTCGGATATGTCGAATGTGCGTGGAACGCGCAGAACAACTTGCCGGAACCTGGGTAAAGAGAATTGCAATAGCGCATGACCGTCCGGATGGAAGTCGCTGAGCAGAAATCGTCCGATCGCTGTGTAGGTCGGTCCGCCCCATGGTGGGTCGAGATTGACCGCATCAGCCTCGGTGCGTTGGGCGACTGCGAAGAAGTCATCGTGTACGAAGGTGATGGAATCCCGGACTCCGTAAACCCCGGCATTGTGCCGCGCCATCTCGAGTCGGTCGGCGTTCGTGTCGACGGCGATTACGCGTTTACCGGAGCGCGCAAATGCGATCGCGCTTCCACCGATTCCCGCGAAGCCATCCAGGACTACCGTTCCGGAGATCAAGCGTGCCTGCGCCATCCCGACTTCTTCGGGTATCACCGAATACAGGCCCTCTGCGTCGGTCTTTATCCCCTGATCGAATCGAGAGAAATACTCATACCGCTTGTCCCAATAGCGTTGTAGGTCTTGTCCGAACGGGCATATGTCCGTCGGCCTTCTTCCAGAGTTCCGCACTTCCCGATTCCCGCGAGTCAGCGTATGTTCGCGTAACTGGCGAGATCACCTTGTGCGCCGCTGTAGACGTTGAGGTCGACGGGGCCCGCGATGCCGGGGATGCTGCCGCTGTCGGTGGTCTGCCAGAACGTCCAGGTGCGCCAGCCGCCGGGGACTTCGGGCTGTGGGTTGCCACGGTAGTCGGCGATCCACAGCGGATGGTTGGCGAATTCGGTGGTGTCGGCCATCGCGGTCCGCCAGAAGCTGGGATAGGTGTAGATGATCGGGACCCGGCCGGTGAGGGCTTGTACGGTGGAGAGGTAGCGGCGGGTCCAGTCGATCAGGGCGGCTGGACCGAGTCCGCCGGTGTGTTCCAGGTCGAGTACCGGCGGCAGATCGTAGGGGCCGTTCTGGCCGAGCGCCACCGCCGCGTACAGCACCGCTTGTGGCTCGGGCGGCAGATTGGGTCTGGCGTAGTGATAGGTCCCTCGGGACAGGCCCGCGGCGCGGATCATCAGGCTGTCGGGTACGTAATAGGGGTTGATGTAGCTGAGCCCCTCGGTGGCCTTGACCATGGCGAAGTCGTAGCCTGCGCTCTTGACCGCGAACCAGTTGATCAGGCTCCCGCCGCCGTGCTGCCAGGACGAGACATCCGGGCCGCTCGGTGCGGCGTGCGCGGGGAGCACAGCGATCAGGACGCCGGACAGCGTGCTCAGCGACAGCGCTGCGCCGCGGCGGAGGAACGATCTCCAAGAGGACATGCCGACTTACGATAGCTATCCGCTATCGTAATGGCCGGTATTGCGATCGGTGTGGCGGTGCGGTGTCCGTTCGGGTGCGTGCGCAGGCCCGTCGGTTCAACCCAGCCAATCGAGTACGGACGCAGCCGTCCAGGACTGCTGCATACTGCCGAGCGCCTCGCCGGTGAACGGTTCGTAGTATTCGGCGAAGCTGCCGTCGCTGGCTTGGCGCAGGCCCTCGGCGCGCAGCATGAACGCGCGTTCGGCCCAGCCACGCCGGGCGAAGGCCCAGGAGAACAACCAGCTCATCACCGGCCACACCGGGCCGCGCCAGTACTCCCTCGGCCGGAAGTCCTTGGATACCGGCGAGGTCGACGGTGGCAGTGCGTACCGCAGATCCGGGTGTCCGCAGAAACGCGGGCCTTCGAACAGCCGTAGCAGGGCGCGTTCGGTATCGCGGGGCAGTCCGCCGCACAGCAACGGCGCGAACATCGCGAGTGTTTCGGTCTCGATCCACCGTTGCAATCGCACGTCGAAGTCGCGGGCTGTGCCGGTGCGTGGATCAGTGGTCGCGATAACGCCTGCGCGGAACCGATCGGCCCAGGTGTAGAGATCGCGGATATCGGCGTTCGGTTGCTTGTGCTCCTCGCCGATATTGGCAAGGACCTCGCAGGCCAGTGCGAAGATCCCGGTGACGAAGACATCCTCGACGGCGAAACTCATGGTCGAGGCGAGTTGATAGTCGTCATAGCCGGCGCGGCGCATCTGCTCGACCAACCACAGATAGCGGTCGTACTCGCGATCACTAGGGCGCTGGGTCGGGTCGGAGACCACCAGCACATCCTCGCGGTGGTAAGGCGGCAGATCGCCGGGGATCACGTTTTCGTAGGCGCGGTCCCAGCGCGGTGAATTGTCCATCCCGGATTCCCAGCCGTGATACAGCGTGATCCGGCCGGTCTCCTTGGGATCGCGAGCATGTGCCAGCCAGCGATGCCAGCGCACCAGATCCGGCCAGCGGCGGTTGAGGAATTCCTCGCCGACCATCCTGGTGGTGCGCCCGTGCCTGCGCGAATGGTCCAGAATCCGCTGTACCGCGATGGCGTGTACCGGCGGCTGGGTGATCCCGGAAGTATCCGGACCGTCCGGCGCATTAGCGGCCAGCCTGCGGCATTCCCAGCGGGCCGGGCCGGGAAAGTAACCGTCCACACCGTTGGCGAAGACGATATGCGGGATCATGCCGTTCTTCCACTGCGCGGAAAGCAGCGTGTCCAGCTCCATCACCGCCCGTTCCACACTGAGCGGAGCCAGCCCCACCGTGACGAACGCCGCGTCCCAGCTCCACATATGCGGATACAGCCGCGGCGCGGCGCTGGTCATGGTGCCCAGGTCGTTGCCGCGCAGCAGATAGGCGGCGCGGGCCGCGAGCTGGGTCGGGGTGAAGCCCGGATATACCATCCCCCTATTCTGCGGTGCCGCTCGTGGATATGCGCGGCAGCGCCGTCCTGTTCGCCTTCCACGCACACCAGGGCTCGGGTCGACGCATCAAGAGCGAACTCGCGGGCTTATCCCTCGAGATCCGGCCGCCCCTCACCCATCCTCGAGGAGGAATTCGAGTGACCGCAGCTCGTCCCATGCCGCCAGTTCTTCGGGGGTCAGTGCGTACTGCGCGGCGATTTCGCCGATCTCGGTTCGAGTCATCCCTACACGCTGCAGAATTCCTTGATGACGCCGCCGAAGTTCCTCGGATGTGGCGTGTTCGACCACGATGGTCATCGCTGAATCACCCTCCCTGCCTCGCCGGTGGCTGCCTGCGCTCATCACGCACACATCGCTCTCTGTTCGGGCGGATCGAGATGAACGGTATCGCCCGTGGTGTGCCGATGACCGGAACGCTACTTGCCCGGCCATCGGTCCGGCTCTGGTCGGCATCGCGATCGCCCGGCCGATTACCGTGAGAACCATGACTTCGCCCGTGTCTCGGAAACCGACCGCATTGATCACCGGCGCGGGCCGTGGGCTCGGCGCCGCCATCGCCCGCGAACTCGCCCCGACGCACGACCTGCTGCTCGGCGCCAGGTCGGCGGAGTCGCTGCGTGACATTCTGGCGGAGCTGCCCGGTGCGGAGGGGCTGCCGGTCGAGCTGACCGACTACCCTGCCGTCGCCGCGGCGGTCGCGCCGATCCAGCGGCTACATGTGCTGGTGCACAACGCCGGCGTCATCGATATCGATACGATCGCGGAATCCACCGTCGAACAATGGCGGAAAACCCTGGAAGCCAACCTGATCGCGGTCGCCGAGCTGACCAGACTGTTACTACCCGCACTGCGCGCGAGCAACGGCCACGTGGTGCTGATCAATTCGGGTGCGGGGCTGCGCGCGAACGCGGGTTGGGCCTCCTACGCCGCGAGTAAGTTCGGGCTGCGCGCTTTCGGTGACGCACTGCGGCTGGAAGAGCCCGCGCTGCGTGTCACATCGATTCACCCCGGCCGCATCGATACCGATATGCAGCGCGAGATCATCGCGGGTGAGGGGCGTGAGTACCGGGCCGAGGAATTCCTCAGCCCGAAGACCGTGGCTGGTGCGGTGCGCGCCGCCATCGAAACCCCACGCGATGCGCACCCTACCGAGATCGTGCTACGACCGTACTGAACACACCCGGGCCCGCCGCGTATGTTCAGTACGTGTCGTTTCGGATCAGGCGACGATGTTGACCAGGCGCCCCGGCACCACGATCAGCTTGCGCGGCGCCTTCCCGTCGAGCAGCGCGGCGATCTTCTCATCGGCCAGCGCGGCCGCTTCGATCGCCGCGTTATCGGCGTCGGCGGCCACCTGGATACGGCTGCGCAGCTTGCCGTTCACCTGGATCGGGTATTCCACCGATTCGTCCACCAGCAGCGCGGGATCGGCGACCGGGAACGGGCCGTGCGCCAGGGACGCGGTGTGGCCGAGGCGTTCCCACAGTTCCTCGGCGATATGCGGCGCCAATGGTGCCAGCATCAGCACCAGCGGCTCCACTACCGAGCGCGGTGCGCCGTCCGGGTAGTTCTTGGTCAGGTAGTTGGTGAGCTCGATCAGCTTGGCGCCCGCGGTGTTATCGCGCAGGGCGGCGAAATCCTCGTCGACGCCGGCGATCGTCTTGTGCAGCAGGCGCAGCGTCGCATCGGAAGGCGTAGCGTCGGTGACCCGCAGCGCCCCGGTCTCCTCGTCCACCACCAGGCGCCACGCGCGCTGCAGGAAGCGGTGCGCGCCGACGACATCCTTGGTCGCCCACGGCCGCGAGGTGTCGAGCGGGCCCATGGCCATCTCGTAGAAACGGAAGGTATCCGCGCCGTAGAGATCGCACATCTCGTCCGGGGAGATGGCGTTCTTCAGCGATTTGCCGATCTTGCCGTACTCCTGGAACACCCGGATCTCGGTGCCGGTCGTATCGGTCCAGAAGAATGCGCCGTCCCGCTCCACCACCTCGGCGGCGGGCACATACGCGCCGCGCTCGTCGGTATAGGCGTGCGCCTGGATGTAGCCCTGGTTGAACAGGCGCCGGTACGGTTCGGAACCGCTGACATCGCCCAGGTCGAACAGCACCTTCTGCCAGAACCGGGCATACAGCAGATGCAGTACCGCGTGCTCGACACCACCCACGTACAGGTCGACGCCGCCGGGATCGTCCGGCCCGCCGACCTCGGTGCGCGGGCCGAGCCAGTACGCTTCGTTCTCCTCGGCGCAGAACGCCTCGGTATTCGTCGGGTCGGCGTAGCGCAGCTGATACCAGGAGCTGCCCGCCCAGTTCGGCATGACGTTGGTATCGCGCCGGTAGGTCTCGAGCCCATTGCCGAGATCCAGTTCCACGTGCACCCAGTCGGTGGCCTTGGCCAGCGGCGGTGAGGGTTCGGAGTTCGCGTCGTCCGGGTCGAAGGTCACCGGGGCGAAATCGTCCAGTTCCGGAAGCTGTACCGGCAGCATGGATTCCGGCAAGGCATGCGGTGCGCCCTGCTCGTCGTAGACGATCGGGAACGGCTCACCCCAGTAGCGCTGGCGGGCGAACAGCCAGTCACGCAGCTTGTACTGGATGGTTCCGGTGCCGTGACCGCTCGACTCCAGCCGGGCGATCACCGTCGCCTTGGCTTCTTCGACCGAAAGCCCGTTCAAATAGCCGGAATTCACCAGCTCGCCCTCGCCGGAATAGGCCGAGACGGTGATATCGCCGCCGGAGATGACCTCCTTGATCGGCAGGCCGAGCGCAGTGGCGAAATCCCAGTCCCGCTGGTCGTGGCCGGGTACCGCCATGATCGCACCGGTGCCGTATCCGCTGAGCACATAGTCGGCGATGAAGATCGGCACCGGTGTGTTGTCGACCGGGTTGATGGCATAGGTGCCGAGGAAGACGCCGGTCTTCTCTTTGCTTTCCTGGCGCTCCAGATCCGATTTGGCCGCGATGGATTCACGGTAGGCAGCGACGGCCTCGGCGGGGGACGCGGCGCCGTCGTTGGTCCAGCGGGGATCGACGTCGGTGGGCCATGTCGCGGCGGTCAGCTTGTCGACCAGCTCGTGTTCGGGTGCCAGCACGACGTAGGTCGCGCCGAACAGGGTGTCGGGCCTGGTGGTGAAGACCTCGATCTGTGCGCCGTCGGCATCGAATTTCACCTGCGCCCCGCGCGAGCGCCCGATCCAGTTGCGCTGCATGGCCTTCACGTTCTCCGGCCAGTCCAGGCGGTCCAGATCGTCGACAAGCCGGTCGGAATAGGCGGTGATACGCATCATCCACTGCCACAGCCGCTTGCGGAACACCGGGAAGTTACCCCGCTCACTGCGGCCTTCCGCGGTGACCTCTTCGTTGGACAGCACGGTGCCGAGGCCGGGACACCAATTGACCATGGAATCGGTCTGGTAGACGAGGCGATACGAGTCGAGCAGCGCGCCACGCTCGGCGGCGTCCATGGTGGCCCAGTTCTTCCCGTCCGGCACCGGCCGCGCACCGGAGGCGAACTGGGCCTCCAGCTCGGCGATCGGCCGGGCGCGCTCGGCTTCCTCGTCGTACCAGGCGTGGTAGATGCGCAGGAAGATCCACTGGGTCCAGCGGTAGTACTCGGGATCGGTGGTCGCGAAGGAGCGGCGCCGATCGTGCCCGAGGCCGAGCCGGTCCAGCTGACGCTGCATGGTGGCGATGTTCGCTTCGGTGGTGTCGCGCGGGTGTGCGCCGGTCTGCACCGCGTACTGCTCGGCGGGCAGGCCGAAGGCGTCGTAGCCGAGGGCGTGCAGCACGTTGCGGCCGTGCATGCGGTGATAGCGGGCGAAGACATCGGTGGCGATATAGCCGAGCGGATGCCCCACATGCAGGCCGGCGCCCGATGGATAGGGGAACATATCCTGCACGAAAAGTTTGTCCGCCGGAGTGGCGCCCGCTAGCGGGCCTACCGGGTTCGGCGCATGGAAAGTTCCGCGTTCGTCCCACGCCCGCTGCCACCGGCGTTCGATACGGCCGGCAAGCTCCGCGTTGTACCTGTGCTCTGGTACATCGCTTTCGGTTGCACGTGTCTCTTGCACGGTCCTGCCTTCTGTGGTCGCCGATCCTCCGACAAACTTCGCCTCTCAGGGTAGAACGTCCGGTCGACCGGACCGGAAATCGGGCTGGCCTGGTTTTCCGGTTGCGGGCACCGTCACACGGCCCATCGGCCTATGGGAGGCGCCGGTGCGCTAGCCTGCAGAGGTGTTCGTCGTCGCTCTCGCCCTGTTCGTGCTGGCCCTGGTGGCCATCACTACCGGTACGCTCGGGCTGACCGGCCGGTTACCCCGCAACCGTATCTTCGGGGTGCATACCGAGGCCGCGCTGTCGGATGACGAGGCGTTCCGGGTTGCCAACCGGGTCGCAGCCCCCACCTCCATCGCGGCAGGCGCCCTGCTGTTCACCGGCGGTTCGGCCGCCCTGGTCGTGGGCGGGATAGCCGCGCTCGTCGTGGTGGCAGGCGTCGCCGTCATCGCGCTGTTCACCCTCGGTGCGGGCGCCAATGCCGCGGCACGGGTCGCCGATGACATCGCCCCGCCCGCCGAGGTCGGTGGCTGCGGCAGCTCTTGCGGCGCCTGTTCACTGCGCGAGACCTGCGAGCCCGCGAGCTGAGTTATCGCGCACACTCCGGAGGCGCGACGCTGTGCGACAGCGGACTGTCCGCCGGGGTGAGGTAGAGCACGTACAGCAGTACCGGAACCGGCCCGAGATTACGAGCCAGGTGCGGGTGGCGTGGTCCGCTCGGTTCCCGGAAAATTCGCCAGCGGCGGTAGGTGACCGGTGTGCAGTCCGCGCCGGGATGGTCCAATGTGCCGCGGGCGACCAGGACGAACAAGGTGCCGTCGTGGTAGTGCCAGCCGCTGTCGCCGCCGGGCTCGATGCGGGTCTGGCGAATGATGAGCGCCTGTCGGCCCAGGGACAACCGCAACAGCATCCGGCTGGTTGTTCCTCGGGCGGGCGGCGGGTTCGGTTGGAATGCGCGCCACGTCATCCATTGATCGAACCACGCGGAGGTAGGTTCGGCTCCGCGCAGTACAGGTACATCGCCTGAACAGGCGCTGCGCTGGGGTGCAATGCAACGGATTCAGGTGTGGTGCGCAGCGGGCCGCCGGATATGCGCGAGGGCTTGCCGGACGGCGTGATCGGCAGCCGGGTCGCCGACCGCGATGCGTGCGCTGCCGTCCGGGTAGGGCTTGGCGACGATATCCGCGCGGCGCAATGCGGTGACGATGCCCGGTCCTGGGAGGTACAGGAAGTTGGCGTGGCTTTCCGGTACCGCGATACCGCTGGCCAGCATGGTGTCGCGGAGTGCGTCTCTCGCCTCGGTGATGCGGAGGATCCGTGCGGTCAGTTCGGGTTCGGCGGCGTAGCAGGCGGCCACAGCGGCTACTGCCGCCGAGCTCATCCCGAACGGCAGTTGCAGTCCGAGTACCCGCGCGATCAACTCTGATCCACCGAAGGCATATCCGATGCGTAACCCGGCCAGGCCGTACGCCTTGGAGAAGGTGCGCAGGATGAGGAGATCGGGATGCTTATCGAGCAGAGCCAGCGGATCGACGTATTCGGCGGCGCCGAGAAATTCGACATACGCCTCGTCCAGGAGTACCGGCACCTGGGCGGGCATCTCGGATAAGAACGCCATCAGCTCGTCCGCCGGGATCACCGTGCCGGTCGGATTGTGCGGACGGCACAGCACGACCAGGGCGGTTCGCTTGCTCACGGCCCGCAGTATCGCCCGCAGATCCTGCTTGCCCGCCGTGTCCAGAGGCACCGTGACCGACTCGACTCCGGCCATCCCGGCCATAATCGGATATCCATCGAAAGTCGGTGTGCTGTAGACAATTTCGTCTCCTGGCGTGGTCAGCGACTGCAGAATCTGCATCGCGACTCCGGTCGCCCCTGATCCGACCACCACCTGATCCGTTCGTACACCGAGATGCTCGGCGATCAGCATCGGCAGGCGCCGTGGCAGGAATTCGGGATACCGGTGCGCCTGGGCCATTGCCGCCCCCACCGCCTGCAATACCGACGGTAGCGGTGGGAACGGATTCTCGCTCAGGCTCAGATCGAACCTCGGCGTCATTCGCGGGGAACCGAGCCTGCGCGAGGACCGGGTGCGGTCGGCGAAGTAGACGCTCATCGTGCCGCCCCCCACCGAACAGCGGCCGCGCCTGCGAAATCGCCCGCGTGCGCGAACCCGGCCATCAGCACCAGCGACCCATTGGGCAGCCTGCCTGCCCGATTCTCCGTATCCAGGGTTACCGGAATGCCAGCGGCGAACATGTTCCCGCAGGAGTCGAAGGTATCCGGATGCCGTTCCGGCGGAAGCTCCAGCGCATCGTGCCAGTTGCGCAGGAACAGGCGGTTCGGCTGGTTGGTGACGAAGGTATCGACCTCACTGCCCCGCACCCCGATCCGATCGCAGACCGCGAACGCCACTTCCGGAACCAGCCGGTTGCCGCGAGCCAATACCTTGGTGACCTTGGATTCGTTGAAACTGACGCAGCCCTGCCCTTCGCCCGGCTCCCAGTACCGGCGCGCACCGTTGGTGGAGAACTCCATGTCTCCGGCGAATTCGGGGTAGGTGCGGCATTCGATGTCCAGAATCGGCGCGCTGTCGTCCTTGCGGAGCAGCCCTACCCCGCAGCCGTCGCCGGGTACCGGCGCATGCGCCAGCTTACGGATCTCGGACTGGGTGAACACCGGTCCCGCGCAGTTCTGGGTTGCCGCGATCAATGCGGTACGGGCCGGTGTGGACTGCAACACCATGCGAGCTATCGCCATCATGTGTACGAATGCCGCGCAGCCGCTGTTGTGCACGTCGTAGACGAACGAGGGGCGAATACCGAGTCGCCGTGCCACCTCGGACCCACAGCCGAGCACCGGGTTGTCCGGCAGTTGGGTGTGGGTGATCAGTACGTCGATATCGGAGATCGCATCCTCCCCATGGCGTTCGCGTAGCGGTGCGACAGCCTGCTCGACCATATCCACCGCGGTCTCATCGCGTGCCACGTGATGCCTGCTCTTCGGCGAACGGAACATGACGTTCTTCGCCATCCGGTCCGAGCGCGAGAACTGGGTGAAGTACTCGGTGCCGATCGGCGCGCCGGGCAGATAGGAGGCCACATCGACGAGGCTCACCTGGGGAAGTCCCCCGGTGTGGGGAAGGGAGGTCATCGGGCTGCTCATTTCATCCAGTCGGGTTTGATGGGCAGACCGTTGGCAGCGCGGTACTCGCAGATCGCCTTGAGGTTGTCCATTTCCAGTTGGTGGCCCGCGGAGAACATTTCCCAGAAGTCCCCGACCCATACCGGCCGCTGCGGCGGCGCGGTATGGGGATAGGGGTTCTCGTCGTAGAACGGGTGCTTGCAGTTCATCCACAGCACTACCGAACCCGGCTTGTCGAACACCACCTGTGCGTCGATCACGCGCAGCAGGTAGATCATCCACAGGTGTTGTCCCTGGTCCCAGGCGCAGTGGTAGTCGACCGTCATCGCATCGGGGTTGGCGACGGTGCGGGTGAAGATGGTGGTCTCGGAGCCGAGCCGGTCGTAGGCGAGCCACAGTCCTTGCTCGTCGGTTTCCACGAACCCGCGCAGGCTGTAGGTCCATTCTTCCAGCGATCTGGTGTCGGCGAGGTATTCGTATACCTCGCGCGGTGGCGCGGCGATATATGCCTGCACCGGGCAATAGTCGCCGTAGATCTGGTCATGCGGGTACACCGAGCGCAGCATGTCCATGATGATCGGGGTGGTCGCGTCTTTATCGGAGTTCTCGATACGCAGTATCTCCGGCACGGCCCGGTCCGGGATATCGCTGAGTGCGGGCAGGGAACTGGTGGTCATGGGGATACTCCTCTCGGCTGGCACTGCCGTTGGGTCGGGCGAGTGCGGGTCGTCAGGGTTTGCCGGCTTGGTCGATGGCGGTCAGGAACGGTAGGAACGGGGGGATCTCGTCGGAGTCGCATTCGATCGAGAGAAACGCCGGGCCTGGTATGCGCATGCAGTGCTCCAGCGTGGCGGTGAGATCGCCGATGGTGTGCACGGAGAACGCGGGCAGGCCGGGGAACATGGCTGCGATCCCCTCCCCCAGGTGTGTTGGGCGGAATCGGTTGAAGCTATAGCGGTCTCGGTAGTACAGCTGCTCTCTGGTCACGCACATGGCATGGGCGTTGTTGTTCAAGACCACGAAGGTGATCGGCAGGGCGTGTTCGATCGCGGTATGCACTTCGAGGCCGTGCATGAAGAACGCGCCGTCACCCGCGATGACCACGGTGCGCCGCGGGTCTCCGGCAGCCTGCCTGGCGAATGTGGCGCCGATCGCGGCGCCGAACGCGTACCCCATGCCGCCCATACCGAGTGCGACGACGAACCGTCCGTCGCGCGGAACCCGCAGATGGTGCACGGCCGCCGCACCGGTGTTGCCCGCGTCCGCGAACACATCGGTGCCCTCCGGTAGCGCGGCGTCGATTGTCTCGATCAGATCCCGGTAGCGCAGGCCGGGGCCGGAGGCGAAGGGTACCTGCAGCGGGGTGGGTGCTTGTGTCGCCGGGATGTATTCGGAATCCGCTGTGCTGCTGGGTGATTCGTTGATCAGGTGGATAAGGGTTTTGGAAAGATCGGTGCTGTTCGCGTGCACGGCAGGCAGATACGGTGGTGCGCTACCGATGCTGACCAGTGTGCTTTCGGTGAGTAGCGCTTCTAGCCCGGCTCTGGCGGTAACCGGCAGCCTGGTGCCGACCAGCAGGCACAGCGCCGAAGATCGGATGGCCGCTGCCAGTTCGGGATGACCCATACTGCCCGCGACACCGCAATATCCGGGGTCGGTGTTGTCGTAGGCATCCTTCGCATCGGGTGTGACGCCGACAGCGGCGTCCAGTGCGACAGCCAAGTCGGCCAGTTCCGCCCGCGCTTCGTCCCGTGCGACCTGGTCACCGGCGATGATCACGATCTTTCCGGTATGCCTCGCGGTATCCAATGCCGCACGCACTCGGGCGATTCCGTCTCTGTCGATCCGATGCCGCGCGGGAGGAATACGCACCGGTGCGACCGCGTCGAGCTCGGCCTGCTGTATATCTTTCGGGAGCAATAGCACTGCCGGGCCGCCGCGCCGGGCGGCGCCGATCGCCTCGGTCAGCTGACCGGGCAGGTCGGCGCCGTCCTCCACGCGCGCGCAGTATGTACTGACCGCGCTGAAGAGGCGGACGGCATCGATGGCGCCCGCGCGTCCACTGGTGTCCTGGAATGCTCCGTTACCCTCCGCCGCACTCGGTGGCTGCCCGATCAACGCGAGCACCGGAATCCGGGATGCGAACGATTCAGCCAGTCCGGCAACGAGATTCATCGCGCCGCCACCGGATGTGGACGCGACAACCCCGAAATCGCCGGTGGTGCGGGCGTAGCCGTCGGCCATGGTCGCCGCGGAGAACTCGTGCTTGGCGATGACGCCGGTGACCTCATCCCGCGCTTCGAAGATCGCGTCGTACAGGTCTTCGATATTGGCGCCGCCTACGCCGAAGATATGTCGCACGCCCAGCGTCGAGACTGTATGCACCAGATAATCCACAACTCGCGTCGGCATCGGCATTCCCTTCCGCTGAACGTTCGGCTGTGTATGGGGATACGGACGCCGCGGCGGGATAGTTCAACGCTTTTCCGGAGAGTTCACCGCTGATCCGGGAACCGGGCGCACGACTCTTGTCGTGTACGTATACATCTACGTATAGTTGTTTCATGCCTAATAAGACGATCTACGTCGCCGACGACGATCTCCCGCTCTTCCGACGCGCGCAGGAGCTGGTCGGTGGCAACCTGTCGGGGGCGGTGGTCGCGGCGCTGCGCCGGTTCATCGATATCGAGGAGGGCCGATCGGAGGGCTACGACGAGATCGTGCTCGGGGTCGGGCGCAACGGTATAAGGCAAGTGCGCTTCTCCGGTGTCCTGCTCGGCGAGTATCGCGACGTCAATAACGCGCGGATCGAATATGTCCGGGTGTATCGCAGCCGTAAAGGCAAGTACGTGATGCACGGACAGTATTCGAATTGGGATGAATACACCGCGGAAGAGGGCGCGAATTGGCTGGTGGACTGGCGGGATCCGAAGAATTGGCGCCGCCTGCTCGGTATCGGCCAACCGGAGTGGGGCGATTTCCACTTCGTTGTGGTCGACTCACTGGACGAACTGAAAGAGTGGCTACCCGAGAAGTTCTATCAGCGGGTGGTCGACCTGGCCGAGCGGCCGAAAGTCGAGGATCTCGATATCTAGCGGCGGGTACCTTCGGGGCCACCGCGCCGCCGATCAGACCATGCCACGTAACAGCACCTTGCCGCTGTTCGCGGCGCGGATCTCGACCGAGCGGACCTGATCGGGTGTGCCATCGATGGTCCGATCGATGGTCAGCTCGGTGCCAGGACCTGCGGGCCACCGGTCGAGTTCCTGTTGCTGTCCATCGGCGCGGATAACGTACAGGGCGAGATCCCATGGGTAACGTTGCTCGTCCGCTGCGTAGCTGCAGGACATCACCAACCGTGTCCGCTCACCCGCGGACACGAGTGAGAAGCTCGCCGTGACCGGCGTCGGCTCGAGTGCCTCCATCCGGTGTTCGGCGAAGACCTGCGCGGAAGTGTCCGCTGTTCGGTTCGATCCGGTGATCGTGACGGCGACCGGCACCGCGATGGCCACCGCGGCGGCGGCCGCCGCCACTGCCTGGCCGATCGACGCCCACTTCGCGCGGCGACGTCGGCGTTCGGCAGCGTCGGCGAGCCGCGACAGTACCCGCGGCGGCGCCTCGGTTGCCGTATCCTCGGCCGGTTCGGCAGGGGGTTCGATCATGGCCAGCGCGGTCTCGGCAGGCACTGTGGCGAGCATGCCGGGCAGGCCCGCGAATTCGGCCACCGCGGCCCGGCACTCGGCGCAGCCCGTGAGATGGTCTTCGTACTCCAGGCGTTCGTCCCGAGTGAGGGAGCCGAGCACGTATGCCGCATCCCATGTGGTGTAGTCATCGATGATATCCGTCATGTGTTCGTCACCCCCATCTCCTGTAGTGCCAGCCGCAATGCGCGCATACCGTAGTGCATCCGGGATTTCACTGTTCCCGCCGGAACGCCGAGTTCTTCGGCGATCTGCTGGGTGGTCAGACCACGGTAGTACGCGCGCACGATCACCTCGCGATGGTCGGCGCTGAGCCTGCCGAGCGCGTCCGCGACCAGCCAGCCGTCCAACGCGCGATCGGACTGATCGGGGAGGGGCTGTTCGGGTGGGTTGTCGGTGCGGAGTTCGCGGCGGCTGCGGGCGCTGCGGTGCTCATCGGTGGCGAGGTTACGTGCCACGGTGAACAGCCAGGCGCGGGCCGAGGCGGTGGACTGATCCAGGACGCTCGGGCGCTGCCAAGCTCGTAGCAGTGTTTCCTGCACGATGTCCTCGGCCCGTCCAGGATCGCGAACCAAGCCGAGCGTGTAGCGCCACAGTGGGGTGGCATGCTCGCGATAGAGAACCTGCATCAATTCGGACGGATTGTCGAGCGTGCCGTCCTCGTTGTGTGCGCTGCGCACGAATAGGTACCTCTCCGCCAGAGTCTCGGGACCGGTATCCGGGCGCATCCGGGCAGTCACTCATGTTCCGACCGCTTCACGTATGCCTTCTCGTACCGTACTGGAGGTCCGTGCGGAGCACATCTTTTCAGTTGCGTTCGAGTTCGATCGGGTGCGTGGCGAGTAGGGCCAGCGGTAGCGGCTGGCGGCGCAGTACGTGTGCCCACAGGTCGGCGCGGCCGGTACTGATCGGATCGGATGGCAACGCCGACAGCACCATCCAGTCGTTGTTCTCCAGTTCGCCGTCCAGCTGACCGAAGGTCCAGCCCGCATAGCCCGCGAAGATCCGGATACCCTCGACGAGCGGGCCGATCTGTTCGGGATCGGCCTCTAGGTCGACCAGGACGACGCGGCCGTCGAGGCGCCGCACCCCGCGCACCCCGTCGAGTCGCGCGCCCACTCTGGCGGTGCCGAGGCATAGCGCCGCGTCTCGTTTCACCGGACCGCCGATGAATAGCGCGCGTGGCGCCGTGGCCACCTCCGCCCAGCGTGGCAGCACATCGCGCACAGCCGTATCGCTCGGGCGGTTGAGCACGACACCGAGACTGCCTGCCTCGTTGTGCTCGATGATGTAGATGACGGTGCGCCGGAAGGTCGGTTCGGCCAATTCGGTGGCCGATACCAGCAACATCCCGGCACGGACCGTCTGTTCGCCGTACCGGAACTCCTGCCGTCCGCGGTCGTCTTGCCCGCCGCGAGTTCTCCGATCGTCCGGGTCTTCTGCGCGTGCCACTCCGCCATCATCGCAGTTGTTTGCTCATAATGCGCCCCCCACGGTCGACTTCTGTGTTCCGGATGTGCTGGACAGGGCCCGGAGGCGGGAGCGGGATACCGAGTTGCGTCGCTGCCGCCTGACCGTAGAGTCCACGATTGTGGAACTACCAGAGGTGCTCCTGGAACACAGCGACACCGTGTACGACTTCTATCGTGATCATCGCCAGAGCCGGGTGCAGGCATGGGGGGCCTACGCCTTCCTCGCCCACCGCTATCGCCCGCGCATCAGATACGCCGAAGGCGCCCGCGAATCACTCCGGACAGTGATCAGACAGGGCAGGCCGCTGCTGGTCGCCATCAACCATCTATCGGAGCGCGACCCCTACACCGTCGCGGCGGCCGCCTGGCGCAGCGGCCTGCGCCGGGTGATCGGCCGGGTACGCGTGCTGGCCAAAGACGAACTCTTCCTCGACCCGGCCCAGCGGCGCAAGATCGACATGATGGGCGGCATCCCGGTATTCCGTGGCAAGGACCACGGTATTCGGGCAGTACACGCGGCCGGACAACGCATGATGGACATCTGCGCCGAGCGGATGGCCCGCGGTGACGGTATCGCGGTTTTCCCCGAGGGCACCTGCAATGACGTCGACCCGACCCGAGTGCAGCCGGTAGGCAGCGGCATCGGACATATCGCCTTCCACGCACGTAAGCGCGGCGTCCAGCCGGTGCTGTTGTCCATGGGATTGAGCTACGGACCACAGACCGACCCGGCGGTGCGGTCGGATGACCGGGAGATCGAAGCGGCCAGCTGCTACTTCGGCGCTCCGGTGCTCGACCTGCCCGCCCGGCCCGGTGATATCGCCCGGTTGGTGCGCACCGATCTGCAGCAGGCCCTCGACGGCGCTGTCGCGGCATACTGAGCGCTCCCGTCCGCGGCGCCATCCCGGCGCCGCGGACGGGGCGTATCCGCTCACTGCGGCAGATTCATCCGGTCCCGCGCCCAGTGCGGCACCATCGCGAGGTATTCGGGACGGGTCTCGATGAAGTGGTTGACCGTCCGGCACATGGGCAATGCGCCGAGCTTGTCCGCGCGGGTGCGGTTCAGCGCGCTCTCGACCAACATCCGCGCGTAGCCCTGGCCTTCGTATGGTGGCGAGATCTGGGTGCGCACGAAGGCGCGTTCGGACATCGTGTCCTGGTATTCGGCGTAGCCGGCGATCACACCGTCGACGTAGATCTCGAAGCGTTCCAATGCGGTGTTGTTCCTGATCTCGGTCGACATGGCTCGACGCTACTCGGTGCGGTGATGGCCGGGTACCACAGCGCCCGTGGCATCGGCTCGGCCGAGCGAGATCTCGGCACCGGTGGGTCCGTTCCGGTGCTGTCGTCGTGCGGGTCATTCGCCCGCACCGGACAATAAGGGGATGACGCGCGTGTCAGCGGCCCAAGTGCTGCTCGCTCCCGACAAGTTCAAGGGATCGCTCACCGCAGCGCAGGTGGCTGCGGCGCTCGCCGCGGGTTTCGCGCGCAGCGCACCGGAGGTGGTGGTGCGGCACGTGCCGGTCGCCGACGGTGGCGACGGCACGGTCGAAGCGTTCGTCGCCGCGGGCTGGACCAGGGTAGAGCTGACCGCCCCCGGCCCAACCGGCTTACCGCACTCCACGTCCTATGCCAGGCGCGGAAGGACCGCGGTTGTCGAACTCGCCGCTGTATCCGGCTTGGTGATGCTGCCGGAAGGACGGCTGGATCCCTTGCACGCGAGCACCTTCGGGCTCGGTGTGGTCCTGGCGCATGCGATGGAACACGGCGTCACCGATATCGTGCTCGGCCTCGGCGGCAGCGCGTCCACCGACGGTGGAGCGGGCATGCTGCGCGCCCTCGGCGCCCGCATCCTGGACGCCGATGGCGCGGAATTACCGCTCGGTGGAGCGGCTTTGGCGCGTGCCGCGCAGCTGGACCGCTCCGGTCTGCATCCCGGTATCGCCACCACGACATTCACGCTGGCCTGCGATGTGGACAATCCGCTACTCGGTCCGACCGGCGCCGTCGCGGTCTACGGGCCGCAAAAGGGCGCGGGCCCAACGGAACTGGGCATCCTCGAATCCGCGCTCACCACCTGGGCAGGCGTCATAGGCGGCGAGTTCACCCACCATCCCGGTGCCGGCGCCGCTGGCGGTACCGGTTTCGCCGCCCTCGCCGTATTGGGTGCGCGAATGCGCAGCGGTATCGAGGTGGTTCTCGAACTTCTCGAATTCCCCGACCTGCTCGCCACCGCCACCCTCGTGGTCACCGGCGAAGGCTCGCTCGACCAGCAGAGCCTGCACGGTAAAGCACCCATCGGGGTATGCGCGGCCGCGCGCGCGGCGCGGGTCCCGGTGATCGCCGTTGTCGGTCGCGCTCTGCTCGAGCCCGCTGCGATCAAGGCCGCGGGATTCGCGGGGTGTTATGCGCTGGCCGATCTGGAATCCGATCCCGCGCGCTCGATGTCCGACGCGGCGGCACTACTCGAACGTATCGGCGCGCGAATCGCCGCCGAGCAGTTGGGGTAGCGCTGTTTCCGGGGATCAGAGCAGCGTCGAAGTCGGCTTATACAGATTCGACCTGTGCTTTCGGTGTGTTGTGGGAGCGGGCACACCAACATTGCTGCCACTCCACGAAACTATGTACACGATTTCAACCAGCCTCTCGAACTGCTACTGGCCTGCTGAAACCCGAGAATGACGGAACTGTGGACTTTGGCAGGACTCTGCTGTCAAAGCTTGTCCGGCAAAGGAAGTGGCTTGGCATCGGCCTCATTCTGCCACCAACCACTGTGTCCATACATAATATCTTCGGCCCAGAATTCTACTGTTTCATGATAGATGATATCGAGGCCTATGATCTCCTGCCCATGAAATCGATTCTTTATTCGAGTGATGGCCTCTTCTTCTGATATTTCAAAATATACCTCCATCTCCCACGCGACATCCATAAAAAAGTCTTCGGACTCCGCATCGGTGCGGAAATTGAATCTACTCATGGTTATAAACTAGCTGTATGAGGCTATGACGTTGGTGACGTTGGTTGGGCAATGGCGTTGGTGGCTAAGAGAATCTGAGCTTGGTGCATGAATCCGACAGTAGTGCAGGATCTCTCGTCATCGATTGCTTCGGTGTAGGCGAGTCAGGGGTAGTCATGCGACCGCTGAATGCGGAAATGCATAGCCGGCTCGGGCATCTCGGGTTTTGGTACGGACCGCGGTATTGGCCTGCTCCATGGACCTGCGGGCCGCCACCATCGGGGGATCCGGCAGGCCTGTCACCGATCAGTCGCAGGCGGTGGCGGTATATCAGAGCTCGAGCGTCTGGGTGAGTCGACCTGGATCGTGTCGTTCGACCTGGTGGACGCTGCGCCAGGAGCGTTGAAGTGGTGCAGTCGCGTGAACGGGCACCATCGTCACAAGAATAGAGAGCAGTGCTCTTGACTTTGCTGAACACCGCATGGAACACTTCTCTCAACAGAGAGCAGTGCTCACAAAGGAGTAGGTCATGGACCACAGCACCCGCTACATCAGCCCCGCCGGACTGGACCCGATCGTCGGCCGGATCTTCAACCTGCTGCCCAAGCTCGGCATCAGTGTGATGGGCTCGCGGTTGCTCGCGGTACGTGGGCGCAAGAGCGGGGAGTGGCGGACCACGATGGTCAACCTGATGGTGCGTGAGGATGGGGAACGCTTCCTCGTCGCACCGCGTGGACACACGCAGTGGGTGCGGAATCTGCGGGTGGCAGGCGGCGGTGAACTGCGGCTCGGGCGCAAGGTCGAGGTGTTCACCGCCGCCGAGGTGGCCGATGCCGACAAGATCCCGCTGCTGCGGCTCTACCTGAAGAAATGGGGCTGGGAGGTGGGCAGGTTCTTCGAGGGCGTGACCAAGGACGCCACCGATGCGGAACTGGCCGCCATCGCTCCGGGGTTCCCGGTGTTCCGGCTCAGCTGACTACTGGGGGTGTGGGGGCGGGTTACGTGGAGCGGGCCAGGAATTCGATCGCGGCGGCGTAGCCCTGGATACCCATTCCCGCGACCACGGCGGTCGCGATGGGTGAGATGTAGGAATGGTGCCGGAACTCCTCGCGGGCGTGCACATTGCTGATGTGCACCTCGACGATGGGGATCTCCGGAATCACCAGGGCATCGCGCAGTGCTACCGAGGTGTGGGTGAGGCCGCCGGGATTGATCACGATGCCCGATTCGGCGCCGCGGGCCTGATGGATGCGGTCGATGAGCGCGCCTTCGCAGTTGGACTGGAAGGC
This sequence comes from Nocardia spongicola, assembly GCF_047200775.1. Lineage (NCBI taxonomy): Bacteria > Bacillati > Actinomycetota > Actinomycetes > Mycobacteriales > Nocardiaceae > Nocardia > Nocardia spongicola. Next base: position 50,884 of record NZ_JBJZOO010000002.1, read on the forward strand.
GACGATTTCCCGGTCGAATCTCGCCGCGGTCTGCTCGCACAGGGCGACGACATCGGCCAGGGTCGCCGATCCGTATACCTCGGGTTGCCTGGTACCGAGCATGTTCAGGTTCGGGCCGTTGAGAACGAGGATCGGGCCAAGGGTTGCATCGGTGGGCACAGCGCCGGTGGTCACAGCCATCCGGCAACCCTAGACCCGATCGATTACAGCCCTTGCGGCCCGGCCGAGCGCAGGTCGTCGACCTGACGCATCGCGGCGCGCAGCTCCTCCAGCCAGGCCTCCGCGTGCTTGCCTGCCAGTTTCACCGTCCAGGCCAGTGCGTCGGCACGGGAACGGGCGACGCCCGCGTCGACCAGGGTGTCGAGCACTTTGCGTTCCGGCTGACGCAACCGGGTCATCACGGGAACGGCCAGATGGGTGAACATGATTCGTTCCCCGTCCACCGAAACGCCCCAGGCGACGTTGCGCTGGTAGCGGTGCTGTGCCTCATCGGCGATCCGCATACGGGCCGAGCGGGTGGCCTCACGGAACCGGGCCGCCGCGCCCTCTTTGGTCGCCCGTGGTACTTCCTCGGCTGCTGGCCCGGTCTCTGTGGCCGAGGGTTTCTCCGGCTGCGGGGTCGGCAGTTCACCGATGACGATGATCTCGTCCCGGTCCACTTCGATGGCAGGCGGGCCGGTGAACCAGTCCTCAGGCAATCTTCCGGCGAACCAGTCGGGCGCGTCTGTGGCATCCGGTAGATCGGCCTGTTGCCATCCGCCGGACCGTCCGTAACCCCGGCCTCGGTGTGCGCTTTTCACAATGGATCACCTACTTACTGCGCTGTGTCTATTTCATTGATTACAAGATTACTCCGATAATTCGGCACTGGGATCGTTGTGATTCCGCCCAGTGTGAACAGGAGCGACATGCCGTGATTCGATATATTCGCGCGATTCGCGCAGTCTGCGTGGTCTGTACGGTCGGGTATGGCGGTCACCTCGCGATTTCCGGATCCGGCTGGAGTATGGGCTGCGCGTCTCCGAGGTGGCTCGATGATCATGAAAGCCACCCGGAGGGGGCGGCTCCAGGGGCACAATTGGGATGTTGAGCATGGATAACGTCCTAGCCACGGCGGCGTCGCGGTCTGGTCTTTTCGGGTACGGTGGTCTTGTTACTGAAGTGACGAGAGTGAAGAGTGGGTGTCATGGATGTGTGGGGATCCCGCCGCTTTCTTGTTCGCGGTGTTGTGGCACTCATCGCAGTGGCGGCGCTCATCCTCATGACGGCGGCATGCGGGACACCCGAGAAACGCGATGAAGCCGCAGCGGTCGTAGAGCGGTTCACGGATCTGCTCGATGCACAGGATTATGCCGAGGCTGCCGCGCTGACCTCCTACCCCACTGCGGCTTCGGCGACTTTGCAGCAAATGTTCACTGGCCTGCAGCCGGGCACGGTCGATTACCGCACTACCCAGTTCATCGGTCTGGACGCGCGATCGGCGATCTTCAACATGGATGTCGATTGGAACTTCGGTGCCGACCGGAACTGGAGCTACAGCCTGCAGGGCACCGTACGCAAGCTGGCGATCGGCTGGCGGATCTCCTGGGATCCCTCGGTCGTCCTGCCGCAGCTGACCCACCAGCGCACGGTCCGGCTGGTACGCACTCTGCCTTCGCCCGCGCCGCGGGTCAACGACATCGTCGGCGCACCGTTGCTGACCGAGCAGATCATCAATGTCATCAAGCTCGACCCCGCGAAGATCTCCGACCCGGTCGCTTCGACCGATGCGTTGGCCGCGGCCATCGAGCCGGTCGCGCCGTTGATCACCGGGGCGTCGATGCGGCAGAAGCTGGCCGCCTCACAGGGGAAGCCGGTGGTCGCGGTGAATCTCCGGGAGGGCGATTTCGCCATTCTGGAGCCGCGGATGGCGCCGATTCCCGGCGTGGTCATGGAAAAAGAACCGAGGCTGATCTCGGCCGACCGCCGGGTGTGGTCGCCGATGCTGGACGCTTTGCGCAAAGTGCAGCGGGCAAGCCAGGAGGCGCACTCCGGATGGGGGGTGCAGCTCTTCGATCGGGATGGAAAGTTCATCACCCAGCTCGCCGGTGCGCAGGGTCCACCGGGGCCGGATATCGCGGGCACCATGGACCAGCGGCTGCAGCGCGCCGCCGAGGACGCGGTGGTCAGCGTGGGAACGCCGGCGTCGCTGGTGGCGATCCAGCCTTCCAGCGGAGCGGTGGTCGCGGTCGCGCAGAACAATCAGGCCAGCCAGCGTGGCCCGGTAGCGTTCACCGGGCTCTATCCACTCGGTGGCGCCATGGAGCTGTTCCGCACCTTCGCCGCGGCGACCAAGGGCAAATCCCCGCAGGAGATTTCGGCGCAGGAAATAGCCGAGGCGGCGGCCGCCCTCGGGGTCGGTATCGACTTCGTTGTCCCCGGCCTCGACGAGGTGACCGGCAGGCTGCTCGTCGCGGGACACAGCGAGCAGGTACTACAGGGCGCTGGTTCGGATCCGGTGCTGGCCAGCCCGTTCGGTATGGCCATCGCCGCGGCCACGATTGTGCACGGGGCGGTGTCCCCGCCGATGATCGAGATCGCCCGGCCGGGGACGACCGATGCCAGGCTCGATCCGCTGCCACGGGCGGCGGTGGAGCGGCTCCGAGGCATGCTGCGCGACGCCACGAACGCACCGGAGCTGGCGAGTGTGCGCGGCTACCGGGATGTCGTCGCGTTCGCGGCGACCGCGGGATCGGATGGGTGGCTGATCGGGGCGATGGGCGATCTGGTCTTCTCGATCCACATCGACGATGTGGACAGCCGGAGCGCGACCGCGCGGATGGCGGCCAGGATGCTCCAGTCCCTGTCGACTCCGGATCCCTGATCAGCGCAGGGCGCTGTACGCCGTGCGCCAGCCGAGTATCAGCAGTCCGAGTATTGTGCCCGCGACCAGGATGAAACTCAGCGCCGTGCCCTGACCGCTGACCACGCGCAGCAGCATGCCGACTGTGAGCGTGCTGATCCAGATCACGACCCCGGTAGGCCACAGCGCAGTACCGGTGAACTGCGTGTCGTCGGTGGTCGCACCCCACCGGACGCGCGCGGCGACGATCAACCAGCCGACGGCAAGCCCGGACGCGAACGGCCACAGGGTGCGCAGCAGCCCGGCGAGCACCGCTTCGTCGTGGCTGCGCCTGCCGATCGCGCAGAAGACGGCGACCAGCAGCGCGTCTGTCACCAGCGGCAATAGTTTTCTCACGGGGGCAACAGTAGTGGGGTCGCCGAGTCTGCGGCCGCCACCATCGGCACGTTCGGCCCGATGCGTTACCGATGGCCGCTCACAGCCGCCGTTGCTCGAATTCTTTTTCCAGTGCCGCGTCGTCCACCTGTGGTGTCCGGAACAGGAACAGGAAGGTGATCCAGCCGGCTATGGCGACCAAGACGAAACTCACCATCCGATAGACGAATGCCGCGGCGACCGCCTGCGCGGCGGGCAGACCCGCGGCGGCGGTCAAGCCGTAGATCAGCGTGGCGTCGACATAGACGATCCCGCCGGGGGCGAAGGGGATGGTGCCGACCGCTTTGCCCGCGGCGAAGGCGAGCAGCAGTCCCGCGACGTGCGGATCGGCGCCGACCGCGTAACAGGCGGCGCCGAGACAGGCCACATCGGCGCCGCGATGTACCAGCGCCCATGCCGCGACCAAGACGCCGTCCCGTTTGCCCAGATCCACCGATTCCAGCTGGCCGAGCATCTCCGCGATGGTGCTCATACCGTGGTCGGCTCGGCGCTTGCGCACTCGGTTGAGCAGGGTGAGCAGCGCGCGCAGCAGCTTCTCCAGCGAACCTGGGTGGCGCGAGACGTAGTTACCCGCCAAGACCAAGGCGATGATGCCGCCAAGTGCGACGCCCAGTTTCAGCGGGCCGATCTGTCCCCCCGCCAGCAGTGTGCCGCCCGCGCCGAGCAGGGCCAGTCCTGCCGCGGCGACTACCCCGGAGAACACCAGCTGCCAGGAAGCGACGATCGGGCGCGCGCCCCAGTGTCTGGTCTGCCGATAGGTGAAGGCGGTGGAGAACACCTGGCCCGCGGGCAGGGTCACCGACATCGCGGTCGCGCCGTAGACCACCGCGACGGATTTCCGCTGACTCACCGCGACGCCACCCGCGTGGAGCAGTTGTTTCTGCACTCTGGCGAAGCCGCTCATGGATACCGCCTGCAGCCAGATCGTGGCCACCAACCAGCCCCAGTGGATTTCGGTGAGCTTTTGCCAGGATTCGTGCAGCCGTGGCCAGAGATAGACACCTTCGCCGATCAGCAAGGCCAGTAGGGCGGTGCCGAGTACCCAGCGCAGCCGGCGGAATCCGCTACGGCGAGAATCCGCCGCGGCTTGTGCTGGTTCTTCTGCCAGCTCCCCGTCGGCGACCACGCGGTCAGCCTAACGAAGGTGTCGTTTCACCGGTATCGTCCGCTGCTTCCCTCGGCCAGGCCAGCAAGGTCTTTCTGCGCCTGCCACGTAGCTGTACTTCGTCGCCGGTCTCCCAATGGTCCTGCTCGTCCTGATCGGCGAAATACAGCGCGCTGCCCGAGGCCAGAGTCCGGCCCGGCCGCTCTTTGGCCAGTTCGGTGAGCCGGGATGCCTCATTGACCGGGTCGCCGATCACGGTGTATTCGAAACGGTTCGCCGCACCGATATTTCCGGCGACAGCCAGTCCAGCGGATATCCCGATGCCGATATCGAGACCGGGGACTGCCTGCAGGACTTCGCGCAGTTCGCGTGCCGCGGCGAGCGCCGCGGTCGGTGCGTCCGGGCGGTCAAGCGGTGCGCCGAAGATGGCCAGTGCCGCATCACCGACGAACTTGTTCACGAATCCGTGGTGGCGGTCGATCACATCGACCACGATGCGGAAGAATTCGTTGAGCAAGCTCACCACCTCGGTGGGCGGGCGTTCGGCCGCGGTCGCGGTCGAGCCGACCATATCGACGAACAGCACCGCGACGAACCTGGTCTCGCCGCCGAGTTCGGTGCCGTAGTCCAGCGCCCGCTGCGCTACTTCCTCGCCGACGTGCTGACCGAACAATTCCTGCAGTCTGCGCCGCTTGGCTGCCTCCTCCATCATCCGGTTGAAGCCGACCTGCAGCAGCCCGATTTCGCTGCCGTCGAACACCTCCACCTGCGCGTCCCGCGCCCCTGCCTGCACCTGGTCGATCGCTTGGCTGAGCTGGCGTATCGGGTCGGAGATGCTGGAGCCGGTGAGCATGGACAAGGCGAGGGCCTGCATGATCACCACGCCGCACAGCAGCAGGATGGAGATGGCCAGCGACTGCGAGGAGAACTTCACATTCGAGGAGATCTGCGTGACGCATAGCAGCACGATGGCGATGGTGGGGGCGAAGGTACCCATCCCCCAGGTCATCGCCATTCTGGTGCCGACACCGGGGGTGAGGGTCTGGTCGAAGGTCCCCTCGGTCAGGGCTTGGGCCGCGACCGGGCGCAGGATGCGCTCGCCAAGCATGTAGGTGAAACCGAACACGATGGTCGCGGCCATACATTCGGTGACGATGACCGCACCGGCCAGCGCTGGAGTGTCCTTGATGACCAGTGCGGCGAAGACGGCGCCGCCGATCAACCACAGCACCAGGTGCAGGATCGCCTGGCGCAGGGGTGCGTGCAGGGCGGCCATCTGTTCCGCGCGGCTCGGCGGTCCACCGCGCATCTGCCAGCGCATTACCGGACGCAGCATGAGCGCCGAAGCGACCATACTGAGCAGACCGCCGGTCACGAAGACCAGTGCCGGGATCAGCAGGCCGGTGCGCCTGACCCCGGAGGGCTCACCCTCGGGGACCGGGAGCCCGTACAGGATGAACGCCCATACCAGAACCGCGCCGAAAGCGTTCGCCAACAGCATCGATGTCAGATACAGCGGCCAGCGCGTCCGCATCGTCTGTTTGACCGCTTCCAAAGGCGCTGACACGGGGATCAATCTTACGTTTCGATGAGGTGCGCATGTCCGGGGTGTGGACGGCCCGCCATCGGGCCAGGCGATGGTGCCACTGCTCGGGGGCGGGGTCAGGTTGCGCCCATTAGGCTCACAGAGGTGAGCGACCCGAAGTCAGAGCGGAAAATCACGCTGTCGCGTCCCGCTGCCGAGACCGTGCACCCGGTTGTGCGGGTAGGGGCGGAGTGGGGCTGGCGGCTGTTGGTGTTGTTCGCGGTGGGGGTCGTACTCATGACCATCGTGCAGCGACTCGCCACGGTGGTCATTCCGATGGCCATCGCCCTCTTGGCCGCGGCGCTGCTCGCGCCGTTGGTGGACTGGATGCAGCGGCTTGGGGTGCCTCGCGGGGTCGGCGTCTTCGTCGCGCTGGTCGGGTCGATCGGTGTGGTCGCGGGCATCATGACTTTCGTCGTCGAGCAGTTCGTCGCCGGTGTACCGCAGCTGTCCGATAAGTTCACCGACAGCATTCACCAGATCCAGGACTGGTTGATCAACGGCAGACCACACCTGAGCAATGAGCAGATCCGTAACGCGGGTGATGCCGTCATCAAGGCCATCCAGTCCAATCAGGACAATCTGACCAGTGGGGCGCTTACCACGGCTACCGTGATCGGCGAGCTGCTCACCGGCGCCTTTCTTACGCTGTTCATCTTGATCTTCTTCCTCTACGGCGGCGACCATATCTGGCAGTTCGTCACCAGAATCGTGCCCTCCGAGCACCGGGAACGGGTACGCACCGCGGGGCAGCTCGGGTTCGGCACGCTGGTCGGATTCGTGCGTGCGACCGTGGTGGTCGCCGCGGTGGACGCCATCGGTATCGGCGCGGGTCTGGCTATCCTGGGCGTACCACTGGCGCTTCCGCTGGCCTCCCTGGTGTTCATCGGTGCGTTCATCCCGATCATCGGTGCGTTTCTGGCGGGATTCATCGCTGTTTTCATCGCATTGGTAACCAAGGGACTCGTCACCGCCTTGATCGTGCTCGGTGTCATCATCCTGGTGATGCAGCTGGAGGGTCATGTGCTGCAGCCACTGTTGCTCGGGCGGGCGGTCAGCATCCATCCACTCGCCGTGGTGCTGGCCATTACCGCAGGCGTGGTGCTCGGCGGGATCGCGGGTGGTCTACTCGCGGTGCCGTTCGTCGCGGTGATGAACACGGCTATCCGTTCGTTGCTCCAGGGGCCGGAGGAGATGTTCGAGGATTTACAGACCGGCGGCAACCAGCACGGACGATATTCCGCCGCGCCGGATCGACCGGACCCGGTCCGGTTCGACTTGACGGCGGCCTTGGTCGAGGCGACGAACAGACAGGCCGGGCAGTCACCGGAAGCGCAGCGGTCGGAGTCCGGACATACCGGTAGGGGGCCTGATGACGGCACGGCGCAAGGCTGAGCTTCATCCGGCGGATATAGCGACCACGCCACTGTGGCGAGCGGCTCAGGCATTGCGTTTGGTGACGTTGCTGTATGCGATCGGCCAGCAGTTCGCTTCGGTGCCCTATTACACCAATCAGGCGTTGAGCTGGGCATGCATCGGGCTGATGGCGGTGTGGTCGGTGGTGTCGGCGGCGATGTTGTCGCAGTGGCGTTTTCCCGGGGCGATCCGGTGGCGCACCAGGGTGGTATTGGGCGACCACGTGGTGGTGATCGGTTTGATGGCCGCTACCCGCTTGGTCGCCGATTACGACTGGTACCACGAGCATCAGACCATACCGACCACGCTATGGGCCATCAATGCCGTGATCGGCGCGGCGTTCCTGCACGGGCCGCTCGGTGGTGTGTTGTCCGGCGGATTGATCGCGGTGGTAGCGCTGACCGTGCGCGATCAGTGGGGCGAGGATGTGTGGAAGGACGCGACGGTTCCGGTGCTCGTTTCGGTGGGGATCGCGCTGGGGTTGGCCGCTAATGTCGCGCGTCGCGTACAAGCCCAGCTGGCGCGTGCGATGCGTTTGACCGCGGCCGCCGAAGAGCGTGAGCGTCTTGCCCGCGAAGTGCACGACGGTGTCTTGCAGGTACTCAGCTATATCAAGCGTCGGGGAAGCGAGATCGGCGGCCCCACCGAGGAATTGGCGCTGCGTGCCGGTGAGCAGGAGGTGGCCTTGCGGGTGCTGGTTTCCGAGCAGGCCGGTCGTGAGGAGGCCGGGGACGCCGAGGTGGATCTGCGGCCGTTGCTGACCGCGCAGTCCACCCCTCGAGTACTGGTGTCGACGCCGGGCGATCCGGTGTGGATCGGGAGCTGGGTGGCGAACGAGATCGCGGCGGCCGTGGCCACGGCACTGTCCAATGTGCGGCTGCACGCCGGACCGAATGCGAAAGCCTTTGTATTGCTGGAGGATACTGGCAGTGAACTAGTGATCAGTGTGCGTGACGACGGCGTCGGCATCCCGCCGGGCCGGCTGGCCGAGGCGGAAGCCGAAGGCCGGATGGGGGTGTCCCGGTCGATCGTCGGGCGGATCACGGCACTCGGCGGTAGCGCGGACCTGCTCACCGAGCTCGGCGATGACATCGGGTCCGGTGCCGAATGGGAATTCCGAGTGCCGAGATGAGGGACAACGGAGAGATGTGATGACAGAGCAGGTGGCAGCCACCATCTCGGTGATGGTGGTGGACGACCACCCGATGTGGCGCGACGGTGTCTCCCGCGATCTGATCGAGGCGGGCTTGCCGGTGACCGCCACGGCCGATGGTGTCGGTGCGGCGACAAGACGGGCCGCGGCGGTGCGCCCGGATGTGGTGCTGATGGATATGAATTTGCCCGATGGCAATGGGGCCGAGGCCACTACCGAACTGTTGCGGGTCTCGCCGCATAGCCGGGTGCTGGTGCTCTCGGCCTCGGCCGAGCGGGACGACGTATTGGACGCGATCATGGCTGGAGCCTCTGGCTACTTGGTCAAGAGCGCGTCGGCGGCGGAACTTATCGCTGCCGTATATGCCATCGCCGCGGGTCAGGCCGTATTCACTCCGGGGCTGGCCGGGCTGGTGCTCGGTGAGTACCGACGGATGGCGACTACGCCGACGCGGCCCGACGAACCACATCGCCCCGCGCTCACCGAACGGGAGACCGAGGTATTGCGGATGGTGGCGAAGGGGCTGTCCGCCAAGCAGATCGCCGCGCGGCTCGGACTCAGCCATCGCACGGTGGAGAATCACGTACAGGCGACACTGCGCAAACTGCAGCTGGCGAATCGGGTCGAACTGACCCGCTACGCCATCGAACAGGGGCTCGAATGAACTCCGGGACCCAGCCGGCGAATTTCGCGGTGAAGAGCGGAAATCGGGGATCGCCCTGATGCGTCCGTGGTCGCGGGCTCGGTAATCTCGAAGCCATGGGCGGCCCTGAATCGGTATCCGATACCGGCGGCGGCGCGATAGGCGACCGTGATCTGCGGGTATCGGATGTGGAGCGCGAACATGTCGGGCAGCTGTTACAGCGCGCGGTCGGCCTCGGCATGCTTTCCCTCGGTGAGTTCACCGAGCGGATGGACACCGCGCTGGCCGCCAAGACGCGGGGTGAGCTGAATGCTGTGCTCATCGATCTGCCGGGAGTACGGCTGGCCGGTCGTCCCGCCGCTGCGCCGCGTACCGGGAACCCCGTTCCCGGCTTCGGCACGAGTCATCCCACCCTCCCGGTCTCCGGCCAGGATTCCGGCAGTGTGATCCGCAGCCGGATGTCCGGGGTATATCGCCGTGGTCCGTGGCAGGTGGCGCCCACGCTGTATCTGAACAACTGGATGTCCGGTATCACCTTGGACTTCACCCAGGCGATTCGGTCTACCCAGGTGGTTGAGGTGCGTATCGATGATTACTGCAGCTCGGTCACCCTGATCGTGCCCGCCGAGACGACGGTCGATCTGCATTCGCTGCAACTTATCGGTTCCAGCATCACCGATAAGGTCCGTGCCGGAGCGTCGTCCGGGCCGCTGCACTTGGTGGTGCGTGGCCGGATTCGATTCGGATCGATCACCGTCAGATATCCGTTCCTGACCCAGTGGCGCCAATGGGTGGCGCGCTGAACACGACTGTTGTGCCCTAGGACATCGGGAACAGCCGCGCCGAGGGCACCGGGGAGATCTGCCGCCCCGCGGTAGCCCGCAACAGTGACGACGGTGAAAGGCCCGGCGGCGGCCCACGACTCGAGGCCGCTGGAATGGTGCCGCGCCGGTGGCCCGCGGTGCGGGCGGGCAGCCACCGCTCACTCGTGGTCGCGTCGGCGCAGCAATTCGTTCACGCTGACCGTGCGCCCTTCGCCACCGTGGTGGCGGCCCCCCTCGGGCTTGCCGGTGTGGCGGCGAGCGGAACGGAGTTCGGCCATCCAGTTCTCGATGCTGCCGCGGTCGCTGCCGTTGTCGGTATCCGGTGCCGGTCCGGTATCGGTGGTGTGCTCCCCGTTGGCATCGGCATCGCCGGAGGTATGCGGCTCGGCCGGTGTGGCGGACTGATGCGGTAGCGCGGTAGCGGGGTCGGGCACATGGTCCGGCTGTGGTTGCTGCCGTGGCTGCTCGGCCGGACGCGGTACGGGCTTCACCGGTGCGCCGGGCGGGCGGGGGCGCTCCACAGCGGCATCCGTGGATGCGTCGGATTGCGGTGTGTCCAGATCTCGCGGCGTGCGGGGAGGTGGGGCCACGCGCGGGTCCGTTGGCATCGAGATTGCCGGTCGTGGATCGGTCTGCTGTGCCGGGGCTGTGGTATGCCCGCTGTTGTCCTGGGGCGGTGCGGTCTTGCGTGGCCGGATCGGCTGCTGCGTGGCTACCCGAGGTGCCGGGGTCGCCGGTTGCTTCCCCTTGGTATCCGGCGGTGTCGATGTCGATGTCGCTGGATACGGTGGAGCGGGTGGGGTCCGGTCCAGTCGCTGCGTGGGGGCCTCGGCCTCGATTTCCGCGATGGTGCGTGGTTTGCGCCTGCGCGGCACCGTATTGGCCGCGACGGCGGCGGGCAGCTGCATGGTCACCGGATCGGTGACCGGTGTGGTCTTGACCAGGTCGACCACCTCGCCGCCGCCGACGCGCTCGTCGTCGAGAATCGGCTCGCCGAGCCCGATCTTTTCCTGCACCTTCTTCATCCAGGCCGGTGCCCACCAGCAGTCGTCGCCGAGCAGCTTCATGATGGCCGGAACGAGCAGCATGCGCAGTACTGTCGCGTCGATGAACAGCGCGGCGATCATGCCGTAGGCCAGATACTGCATCATCACCAGATCGGAGAAGGCGAACGCACCGGTGACGACCAGCAGGATCAGCGCTGCGGCGGTGATGATTCTTCCGGTCTGCGCGGTACCGATCCGGACCGCCTCGGTGGTACTCGCCCCCATGGTGCGCGCCTCGACCATGCGCGACATCAGGAAGACCTCGTAGTCGGTCGACAATCCGTAGATGATCGCGATGATCAGTACCAGCACCGGCGACATGATCGGCTGCGGGGTGAAGTTCAGCAGGCTCGCACCGTGGCCATCGATGAAGATCCAGGTGAGGATGCCGAGTGTGGACCCGAGGCCGAGCGCGCTCATCAAGGCCGCCTTGATCGGCAGCACCAGCGAGCCGAAGGTCAGGAACATCAGCAAGGTGGTTACCAGCAGCACCACCGCGATCATCAGCGGCATTCGGTGCAGGAGCCCCTCGACGCTGTCCTTCTGGATCGCCGGTTGACCGCCGACCAGCATGGTGACACCGTCGGGTACCGGCATCGAACGAAGGAAATCGATGGTGGGATCGGCGTTCTCCGAGTCGGCCAGCGCTGCCTTGGTGGCGAAGATCGTCTTGTTGTCGGGAGCTACGCTCGGCGGGTATTCGAATGCGCCTGCGAGCCCAGGCGCCTGGCTGGCGTCTTTGATCGTCTGACCGACCTCGGCGGTCAGACCGGGGTCATCGATCGTGAAGACCAGTTCGATCGGGTCGGACTTGCGCAGCGGGAAGATGGCATCGAATTCTTGCTGCGCCAGCCTGGTCGCGTTGTCCGGCGGCAGATACCGCTCGTTGATCCCGCCGAACTGCAGGTTCTTGACGGGGATGATCAGCAGCAGCAGCCCGATGCACAACGGGATCGCGATCTTGAGCGGATGCTTCATCACCCAGCGGGTGGACCGCCCCCAGAACCCGTTCTCCACTTCCTCGGCGGTCTTGTTCTTGCGGAACCGTTTGAGACCGAGCATATCGATGCGTTTGCCGAGGATGCTGAGCAGGGCGGGCAATACCGTGATCGAGCTCAGCGCGGCCAGCGAGACCGTCGCGATGGAGCCGTAGGCGATCGACTTCAGGAAGCCCTGTGGGAACAGCAGCATGCCGCCGAGGCTGGCGACGATCATGGTGGCGGAGAACACCACGGTGCGTCCTGCCGTCATCACGGATCTGCGGACCGCGGCAGGTGTGTCGTAGCCTTCGGCGAGTTCCTCACGGAACCTGCTGACGATGAACAGGCCGTAGTCGATGGCCAAACCGAGACCGATCATCGAAACGACCGATGAGACGAACGAGTTCACCTCGGTGAATTCGGTGATGAAGCGGACGATTCCCCATGCGCCGATGATGGTGAGGCCGCCGACGATCAGCGGAAGTGCCGCGGCGACGATGCCACCGAAGATGAAGAACAACAGGACACCGACAGCCGGGATGGCGAGCAGTTCCATCCGCTTCAGGTCGTCGGCCATGGTGTCGTTCAGCGCGCCTGCGAAAGCTTGTAAACCGGTGACCTGGACATCGACGCCCGGGATATAGAAGACGTCTTTCACCTTGCGGTAGTTACGCACCATTTCGGTGTCGTTGTCGCCGGTGATGGCGACCGCGGCGAAGGCGTGCTTCTTGTCGTCGGAGCCGAAGATGCTGGTCTGCGTGAGTCCGGTCTCGGTCTGCCAGTACGCGCCGACGATCTTGGTGATCTCGTTCGGGTACTCGCGCGGCAGGCTGTTCAGGTTCTCGACGATCTTCCTGCTGAATTCAGGATCATCGATGGTTTTGCCGTCCGGTGCGGTGTACAGCAGGATGACGTCGGAGCTGTGATCCCGATCGAACGCGGCGTCCTTCGTCTGCGCGGCGCGCGCCGATTCCGAGGTCGGATCATCCCACCCGCTGGAGCTGAGGTGATCTTCCAACCCGAGGCCATAGCCGCCGAGAGCCAGCAGACCTGCCACCACGATGCCGAGGGTTGCGAAGCGTAGCCGGTAGACCAGATCGCCCCAGCGGGTGAACACTAAGCGACTCCTTGCGCTGAGCGGGAGGCCGATAACGCCGACAGCGGCCGGAACGGCTGCAGCCAGGCGCCCTCATCGGGCAGCGAGTCGAGGCTGACCCGGGGCAGTGGTTCACGAAATACGCCCGGGATGTCCTCGAGATCGATGAAATCGAGCGTATCGGATGCGACAGCCCAGCTGGCGTGCTCGCGGAAACCGAGCACCTGAACCGGTATACCGCTGGCGGCGATCTCCTCCAGCGGTTCGCGGAATGCTTGTCCGTCGGCGGAGGCGACCATGATGCCTGCCAGGCCCGCGCCGCGCCGACGCAGCGCGATGTGGCCGAGCATATCGGCGTCGACATCGGAATCGTCGTCCACCTTGGGTTTGGCGAAGACCGCGTAACCGACATTGCGCAGCGCCTCCACCCATGGCCGCACCACATCGGCGGTGCCGGGGGCGATATTGGTGAACACCGTGGCCTCGGGTTCGACCCGCTGCGCACTGCCAACCGATAGTTCGCTGGTCCTGGCCAGCAGCCAGCGGCCGAGCGCGTCGAAGCGCGGGCGATAGGCCGCGGTGGGCCTGCCACCGAGAATGGCGCCGAGGCCCATATCGAGATTCGGAGCGTCCCATACCAATAGGACCCGGCGCACGTCCGGAGCCGCACCGCTCAGACCTTCCGGTCCGGCTCCGTGCACCTCCCCGGCAACATCGACCACTTCATGGGCCATCTCACTGACGCTCATCGGTCGATCTTCCCCCATATGAACTCTGTGATGGCGCTACCGGCACGATGTGCCTTGCCTTCGAATTTCGTGACGGGCCGTTCGAAGCCGATCGGCGCACTCGCCCGATGCTGTGCGCTGACTCCTCCTGTGGTCTCGTTCAGCCCGCGCAGCAGTGGTTCTGCCTTGCCTACCTCGGCAATGTGCTCGGCATAGCCGGCATGGTCGGTAGCGACGTGCAACACACCGCCGGGTGCGAGGCGATCGGCGATCAACGCGACCGTTGCCGGCTGCAACAGCCGCCGTTTGTGATGACGCGCTTTCGGCCACGGATCGGGGAAGAACACCCGGACACCGGTCAGCGACTCCGCGGCAATCATGTTCTCCAGGACGTCCACGGCATCGCCGCGCAGCAGTCGGATGTTCTCGATCCCTTCGCGCTCGATGCGCTGGACCAACTGCGCGAGACCGGGTTGGTAGACCTCGATGCCGATCAGATTCAGATGTGGTTCGGCCTGCGCCATGGCGGCTGTCGCAGTGCCTGTGCCACATCCGATCTCGATGACCAGCGGCGCGTCGCGGCCGAACCAGGCGGTTGTGTCCAATGGCTCGTCGGCGACTTCCCTGCCGATCGTGGGCCACATCCGGTCCCAGGATTGCTGCTGGGTAGGGGTCAGCGCGCCCCGGCGGGACCGGAAGCTCGTGACTCGTGGATACAGGCGGGAGCCAGTCGTGTGGTGGGACCTTCCTTCGGCCGGAGCCGAAGCTGTGGACGGCGGTCCCGGAACTGACTCGGCAGCGTGGTTCGCGGCGTCGTTCACACAGCCATTGTCCAGCATCGCGCGATCGGTGTGGCACGCGGTTGGGTGCGGACCACCGAGCAGGAGGTCAGGCAGCGCGTGCGGAAGCGATTCTCGGCGCGGTGGGCTGCTGTTGGCGTAGCGGTCTACCCAATGCGACCATCGCCGCGGTCACCGCTACTTCCAGCAGGCCACGGGCAGCCGATGGGGAGGCCGCGACCGACCAGACGGTCTTATCGCCCGCATCACGCACCGGCTTCCCGGCGAACCTGTCGGCGATCCATTCCAGGCTGGTCGGGGTGGACAGCGGCAGCAGCGAGAAGTGCTCGCTGAGCCGGTCGCGTATATAGGTCACCGTGGCACCACCGCGGCGATAGCGCGCCACCTGACCATCGATGCCTGGCATGTGGATGACTTGATCGTGCACCGGTTGCACCACAAGCAGCGGGCAGGCGGGCGTGGTGTTGCCGAGTCGCAAATCGTCGAACATCGCCGCCAACTCCGGTGTGTCGAGCACTTCGGCGAGCGGGCGATGCATGAGGTCGTCCACGTTTTTCTTGGCGAGCCCGATGAGCGCGCCGATCGGGGTCGAGTTCTCCGCGTGGACGACGAAGCGATGGCCATCCGGGGTCAGCTCATGATCGATCAACGAGCTCAAGGCGGGATACAGCCTGCGAAGGGCGGCGATGACAATGGCGGGAAATCCCGCGTAGACAGTGCCGTTCAGCCGGTCGAACACCTGCTGAGGGTCGCCGACCGGTGCGCCGAGTACCGCCCCGACGATATCGAGTTCCGGAGCGTAGCTCGGCGCCATCTCGACTGCCCACGAGCTGGCCATACCGCCGCCGGAATAGCCCCACACCCCGACCTTGGTATCGGGGCCGAGACCGAGCGGGGCGAAGCGGAGGGCGGCGCGGATGCCATCGAGTGAGCGATAGCCGGGCTCGCGCGGAGCGCCGAAGTTTCCGTGCAGGCCCTCGTGGTCGGCGATGCTGACCGCCCAGCCGCGGCGCAGTGCGTTCGCGACAAGGAACCACTCGAGTTGCGTGATCGAGCCGAGCGCGTGGGCGCCATGGCGCAATGCGTACGACGGCGAGCACTTCTCGCTGACCGCGTCCATCGCGGTCTGGAACGCCAGCAACGGGCGGTCCTCGTCCGGTTGCGCGCCGAGTGGCAGCAGGACAGTGGTGATCGCCGCTTCCGGGGTGCCGTGCAGATCACAGCTGCGATAGAGCAACTGCCAGGCCGAGACTTGTTGCGGGATGATGCCGAACAGGGCCAAGTCGATCTTCCTGCTGCGCAGGATGGTGCCCGGTGCTGTGGTCGCGAATCCCCCTGGTGGCCGGTAGAACGGGTCCAGGCTCGGAAGCAGAGGCCGGTGGCCTCCGGTGGAAGCGAGTTCATCGGCAACGCCGACGCTATTCGCGGTCATCACAACCTCCTCATCATTGAGGTCGGTTGCCGGGTGCGCGAGTGAAGCTGTGCACCGGTTATAGCGCCGACCACGTCAGCAGGGTAGGTGACCGACCCAGTGTCTGGGAACCCCGGAGTACACGGCCCCCGCGACACTACACTTCTCGATATGAGCAAACCGGCGGTGTTCATCACGGGCGCGGCAACCGGTATCGGGCGGGCCACCGCCCTGCTTTTCGCTGCCCAGGGATATCATGTCGGCGCCTTCGACATCGACGAGGTCGGCCTGAGCCGACTCGCTGCCGACATCAACAACAGCGGTGGTGCGATATACACCGGCGTGCTGGATGTGACAAACGCCACACAGTGGCCGCAGCGGCTCGCGGAATTCTATGCGCAGACCGGGCGGCTGGACGTTTTGGTCAATAACGCGGGCGTACTGCGCGCCGGGCCCTTCGAATCCATCGCGCTGTCCGCCCACCGGTCGATCATCGACGTCGATGTATTCGGGGTGCTCGCGGGAGCCCACTGCGCGTTCCGCTATCTACGTGAGACTCCTGGCGCCCAGTTGGTCAACCTCTGTTCGGGTTCGGCGATCTACGGCCAGCCGGAACTCGCGAGTTATGCCGCGGCCAAATCGGCGGTCAAAAGCTTTACCGAGGCGCTTGATCTGGAATGGGAGCGCTACGACATCCGGGTGATCGCCGTGTGGCCGATGTTCGTGGCCACCGAGATGCTGAAGGGCGTGACAACCGGAACGACGAAGCTGTTCGGGGTACGGTTGTCCGTCGATGATGTCGCCGCGGGGATCTGGGCAGCCGTTCGGAAGAACCGCAGATCACGAAAGGTGCACTATCCGATCGGCGGGCAGGCGAAGATGCTCGTCATGGCCGGAAAGTACACGCCGAACCGGATAGCGCGGATCATGAACAAGCGTTTCAGCGGTTACTGAGCCCGATCCGGTCCGGCTGCGTGGTTTCTGCTGGATGCGTGGTTCTGACAGAATTGCGCATCGTAAAGGGGGTGCGCGGTATGCAGACAGCCACCGAGTCCGATGGGCCGCTGCGGGAGCGCGGCGTTCTCGTAGCCACCCACGATCAGTACACCCGAGATCAGTCCACCCACGATCAGCTCGACGCGGTGCTCACCGAATTGCGGTTCGGGCCGGGCCGGGATCCGCGAATCGGGTATGCCGCGGCGGCGGCTGTCCGGGCTTGGCGTAGCCCGTTGCGGATTCAGGTCACCGGACGGGCGCGCGCAGGCCGCAGCACGGTGCTGCACGCGCTGGCGCTCATGTCCGCGCTGGAGACGCCTCCGGTCGACGAACCAGGGGCACCCGATCCGGAACTCGATGCCGACCTCGTCGTCTATGTACTGGCTGCCGCTCCGGCACCTGCCGATCATCGAGTGCTGGCCACCTTGCCGCCGCAACGCACGATCGTGGTGCTGAACAAGGCCGATGCGATCGGCGCACGCTGGAGTGACGCGGTGGACGCGGCCGAACAATACGGCAGGCAGCTCGGGGTTCTTGTCCTTCCCATCGTCGCGTCGCTGGCGGCGCGTACCAGGGCAGGCGCGTTGACCACAACGGATCTCACTGTGCTGCGCAGACTCGCCACCGAAGCGGACCCGACACTGTTCCTCTCACCGGAGCTGTTCGTCGCGCCAGGGCCGGATGCCGCCGAGCGGGAACAGTTGTTGGAGCACTGGGATCTATACGGAGTGCTCTGCGCCTGCTCGGCCCTGCGGCACGATCCGCAGTTGTCCGCGCAGGCCCTTGTGCAGCTCCTGCATGCCGCGAGCGGCATCGATACCTTGCATCAACTGCTGCACCGCCGCTATGCGCAGATTTCCGCGCTGCGTGGCGGCGAACTGCTCGACGAATTCGCTCGCCTGGCCGCGCGCGCTGTCCCGGAGGACGGTGGCTGCGCGCGCGATGTGCTCGAGTCCTTTCTCCATGGCGACGATGCCAGGTGGCTCGGGCTCCGCGCCGGGCTCGCGCATCCCGAGGTGGCCCACCTCGCCGCGGGCTATCACGCCCCGGCGCCTGCCGATGCCGATGACGCGATAACCCGAGCGGCCCACTGGCACGGCGTGGTCACCAGCGATATGCCCGCGGCCGCACGCCGTGCTGCCCTCCGGGTACATAACGGCTACGTCCGACTATGGGAACGGATGCGCAGTGCCGGTCTCTGAACCAAGGGAACCGGCCACGGTGACCCCGAGCCAGGCAATCTCATCCGTTGGCGCGGAATACGACAACCCGGAGAACGCAGCCGCTATCGCGCCTGATCCCCGCCGGACCGGACGTGCCGAATCCGATCGGCCGAGTACCGCCGAGCCGGCGCCCGGCTTGTCATCCGAGGTCGAGGCAGTGGTGGCGCGGTGGAATCCGCATGGCACGGCACTGCTGCGCACGGTATCCGGGTCCGGGCGGGGTGGCGTGGTCTCGTTGTTCGGTCCGCCCGATGCGAACACCATGGTGTTGCGGACCGAGCTGGCGCGGTTCGAACCGCGTATCCCCCTATCCGAGCCGATCGCCGGGTTGGCCCCGGCGGCTACCGCGGACTCGGGCGCCGCACCGTCCGCGGTGGCGCTGATCTTGCTGGACGCGGGCATCACTGTGGGGGCGGACCTGCTGGAGCTGATCGACCGGCTGCGCGCGGACCGGACCCGCATCCTGCTCGCGATGAACGGAATCCACGCCTACCAGGATTGGCGGGCGGTGCGGGAGCGTGATCTGGAGGTGCTGGCCGGACACGGTGCCGCCGACCTGGATATCGTGCCGGTTTCGGCTCGGCTCGCTGCGGCGGCTCGCGCCACGGGCGATGCCGGTCTGTTGGATCGTTCCGGCCTTGCCGTCCTGCATACGCAGTTGGTCGCCGCGGCCTCGGGCACCACCGAGACCGGCGGTGCCCGGCAGGCTTCGGTGACCGGCCGGGTACTGGCCGATACCCGTGCGCGGGTAGTCGAGCAGATGGCAGCGCTGCGCTCCGGCGCGGAATCGGCGCGGTTGCGTGAGGAACGCGCGCTACTGCTCGCAGGCCGCGACGGTGGCCGGGCCTCCGCCATGTCCGCCCTGCGCGGCGGATTGCACTTGGCCAGGGTGGATCTGCTGACCGATATCGGTGCGCGAATCCGCGCGTTGCACGCCGATGCTAGAGCCGAACTGGACCGGCTGCGTCCCGCCGAGGCCGGTGCCTATCCCGACCGGCTGCAGCGGGCCGTCACCGAGCTGACCGGTGCGGTCGATCACGCCATCGATCATCGGCTGGCCGAACTCAGCGGCCGGATAACGGGCGACGAGCACGGGGCGCCGCAGCGGCGGCGTGACCCGGCCCCGCAGGTGGGCCCGGATCCGGAGCCGAGGCACCGGGGTGCCGAAGATCACCTCATGATCGCGCTCGGTGCATCGGCAGGTGTCGGACTCGGGCGCCTGCTGGTGGCTCCGCTATCGCTGGTGCCCGCGCTCGACGTCGCGAGTTTTCCGGTCGCCCTGCTGGTCGGCGGGGGTGCGGCGGCCTGGGTGGTCCGTGCGCGCAGGCAGCTGGCCGACCGAGCGCACCTCAGGCAGTGGGTGGCCGATGTCTTGGTCGCGATAAAAGCCCAGCTCGAGCAGCGGGTGGCGACCGCGCTCGTGGAAACCGAGACCGGGTTGACCGAATATGTGGTGCAGGCGAGCACCACGCGCATGCTGGATATCGACCGCAGGGTCGCCGAATTGGAGGCCACGCTGCGCCGGAAGACGGCTGAGCAGCCCAAACAGCTTGCGGCTTGCGAGCGAGATATTCGGATTATCGACAGCTGGATCTCCCCCGTCGAAACGAGCGACTGAACGAGTAAGCGAATGGGTACCCAGTGAGGAGCCCGATGCCATATCGATCGTCATATCGCGTTAACCTCTAGTCAGGAACTTGGGTGCCCGCTGAGTCCTGGTACGTCGTCCGCTGTGAGCGCGGCGTCGGCCGGTCGTAGCGGGTGCCTTCCCGCCAATGGTGGTGCTTGGTGTATTCGCGCTGGTCATGGGCCTCGGGCCGGGCGGCGAAGCATCGAACAGCCGCCCATCTCAGGAGAGTTTTCATGACGTCAGCGACCATTCCTGGTCTTCGTGGATCCGACGGCAAGGCGCCGACCGAGCACAGCGAACTACTCGCCTGGGTACAAGAAGTAGCCGAGCTCACCCAGCCGGAGCGGGTGGTCTGGGCAGACGGCTCGGACGCGGAATGGGACCGGCTGACCGAGCAGCTCGTCGCGGCAGGAACGTTCAAGCGATTGGACGAGCGGAAGAAGCCGAACTCCTTCCTCGCGCTCTCCGATCCTTCCGACGTCGCCAGGGTGGAGTCCCGCACCTACATCTGCTCCAAGACCGAGGCCGACGCGGGCCCGACCAACAACTGGGTCGATCCAACCGAGATGCGCGCCACCATGACCGAGCTGTACCGCGGCTCGATGAAGGGCCGCACCATGTACGTGGTGCCGTTCTGCATGGGTCCGCTCGGTGCCGAGGACCCGAAGCTCGGCGTTGAGATCACCGACTCCGAGTACGTCGTGGTGTCGATGCGGGTGATGACCAGAATGGGCGCCGCCGCCCTGGAGAAGCTCGGCACCGACCGGCCGTTCGTGAAGGCGCTGCACTCCGTTGGCGCGCCGCTGGCCAAGGGACAGGCCGATGTGCCGTGGCCGTGCAATGACACCAAGTACATCACGCACTTCCCCGAGGACAGGGAGATCTGGAGCTACGGTTCCGGCTACGGCGGTAACGCACTGCTCGGCAAGAAGTGCTACTCGCTGCGGATCGCCTCGGCGATGGCTCGCGACGAGGGCTGGCTGGCCGAGCACATGCTGATCCTCAAACTGATCTCCCCGGAGAACAAGGCCTACTACATCGCCGCCGCGTTCCCCAGTGCGTGTGGCAAGACCAACCTCGCGATGATTCAGCCGACCGTACCGGGCTGGCGCGCCGAGACCCTTGGCGACGATATCGCCTGGATGCGTTTCGGCAAGGACGGCCGCCTCTACGCGGTGAACCCCGAATACGGTTTCTTCGGCGTCGCGCCAGGCACCAACCACAGCTCGAATCCGAACGCCATGGCCACCATGGACGCGGGCAACACCGTCTACACCAATGTCGCGGCGACCGACGACAACGATGTCTGGTGGGAGGGCCTGGAGGGCGAGCCCGATCACCTGATCGATTGGAAGGGCAACGACTGGTACCTGCGGGAGACCGAGACACTGGCCGCGCACCCGAACTCGCGCTACTGCACCCCGATGTCGCAGTGCCCGATCCTGGCGCCCGAATGGGACGACCCGCAGGGTGTGCCGATCTCGGCGATCCTGTTCGGCGGTCGGCGTAAGACCACCGTCCCGCTGGTCACCGAATCCTTCGACTGGCAGCACGGCGTGTTCATGGGCTCGACACTGTCCTCCGAGCAGACCGCGGCCGCCGAAGGCAAGGTCGGCACCGTGCGCCGCGACCCGATGGCCATGCTGCCGTTCATGGGCTACCACGTCGGCGATTACATGGACCACTGGATCAACATCGGTAAGAACGCCGACGCGGGCAAGCTGCCGAAGATCTTCTACGTCAACTGGTTCCGCCGTGGTGCCGACGGCCGCTTCCTGTGGCCCGGCTTCGGGGAGAACTCCAGGGTGCTGGAGTGGATCGTCGGCCGTATCGAGGGTTCGGCCGATGCCGAGCCGACCGCGATCGGCAATGTGCCGACCGCCAAGCAGCTCGACCTGGACGGCTTGGACGTCGATCCCAGGGATGTCGACGAGGCGCTCGCGGTGAACGCCGAGGAATGGCGGAAAGAGATCCCGCTGATCGAGGAGTGGTTCGAGTTCGTCGGCGATAAGCTGCCTTCCGGAGTGCGCGACGAGTTCGAGGCACTCAAGCGGCGACTGAGCTGAAGCCCTCCGGCAACGAAATACAGCCCGTATCACCGGTAGGTGGTGCGGGCTGTATCCGTTATATGCGGCCGGTCGGCGGGCAGGCGCAATGCGGCAACAAGCAGACCGACCTCATGCACCGCACTCCCGTGCGGCGTGCTTATCGCCGAACTTCATCACCACAGCGCGCAGTGGTCTGTATTTCCTACTCCACGTCTATCTGCCACCGGGCCCTATTCGGCGAACGGCGCCATTCGGACCATGGTCAGAAAACCGGTGCTGTTGAGCCAGCTCACCCTGCCTTCCGGCATCGCTTTCGCCTCCGCCTCCAAGGCCGCGATCACATGCCGGGTGAGGTTGTGCCGGGGGTATCGTCGGATCAGCTCGGCAACCCAGTTCTGATCCAGTTCGGCTATCCGTGCGCCGAACACGTCCACCGCAGCGCCCGCGGAGACGAAGCCGCCAGGGTCACTGAGATCATCGGCGACTCCTGGGGTGATGTGGGCGGCGATGGCCGCGCCGATTGCTTCCGCGCGTGCGGGATCGGCGCCTGCGCCGAGCGCGAGCGCGACGGCGCGTTCGCCACCGACCACCGCGAAACACCGCCCCGGTGTGGGGTTTTCGATCTGTAGATCGTGCAGAAGACAGGAAACGTAGACCAGTTCGTCGTCATAGGCCGCGCCGTCGAGATCGGCCAGCACACGACCGAAATAGTAGGTCCGCAAGGAATGGTTCAGCACATGCGGGGAAAGCGTTTCGCGTGCTTCGGTTTCCGCCGCGACAGCCAGTGCGGAATCAGGTAGCCGCAGGCCGGCGAACTCAAGTGTGCCGCGTCCGCGCCTGCCCAGAGCGAGCCTGACCCGGTTGGGTACAGCGGCGGGCAGGGTCCGGGCGGAGGCGAGGGCCAGCCTGCGGCGTTGTTGCTTGGACAGTGCGCCACCGGTGCGAGTGGCCCATGCCCAGTCGATGCCCGTCGGTGCGGCCACGATGCTCTCCTTCGTTGTTGGAACTTCGCTTTTCAGTCAAGCGCGTCTCGAGGTGGGCGACGAGTGGCAGAAATGCCAGTAATGCTCGGATTCATGCCAAACTGGGGTGATGAAGCAGGTGGTGGCGTTGGCGTTGGACGGTGTCATGGTCTTCGACTTGACCTGTGCCGTGCAGGCGTTTCGGCACGGCCCGGATAAGACCGGTACGCCTCGTGGCTTCGAGATGCGCACCTGCGGTATCCGACCGGGGCCGGTCTGGACACCCAACGGTTTCGAGTTACGGGTGGAACACGGGCTCGAGCTGCTCGACGAGGCCGATATCGTCGTCGTGCCAGGCACCGGCATCCCAGCCCAGCCCGTCCCGCCCGAGGCACTGGCCGCATTACGGGCCGCGGCGGAGCGCGGGGCGACCATACTGAGCATCTGCGTCGGCGCATTCGTGCTTGCCGAGGCGGGCCTGCTGGACGGAAGGCCAGTGACCACACACTGGGCCTACTGCGATGAATTCGCCGCCCGATATCCCACGGTACGGCTCGACCCGGCGGCACTGTACATAGACGACGGCGATGTACTCACTTCAGCGGGCCTATCAGCGGGCCTCGACCTATGCCTGCACCTTGTCCGCCGGGAACTCGGCGCGCGGGCGGCGGCGGAACTGGCCAGGTGGAATGTGACCGCACCGCACCGGGAAGGCGGCCAGGCACAGTACATCCCGTCCGTCCCCGGCGAGCGCGATACCGATGGCGGACTCGCCGCCACGCTGGCATGGGCGGTCACGGAACCATCGGCCGCCGTGGATGTTTCGGCAATGGCCGCGCACGCGTTGATGAGCGAGCGCACCTTCATCCGGCGGTTCAAGGCCGAGGTAGGCACCACACCCCGGCGCTGGCTGGACGCCCAACGCACCACGCGGGCACGGGAGTTGCTGGAAACTACGCAGTTGCCGGTCGAAGTCGTCGCGGAACAAGCAGGATTCGGCAGCGTTACCGCACTGCGGGCACATCTGCGCGCGACGACGGGGGCCACCCCTGCCGCCTATCGCCGTTCACTGGGCGGCCCCTGAGTTCTTCGGCGTGTCGAAAAATATTTTGGGGGAACGAATTTCGGCACGCAAAACCATCAGCCCTGTCTGTGCGATGGAGGTGGCCAACTAGTCCTCTTCGCAGGCGTCGCCGTCGCGTTCGAGTCCTCAGTGTTAACAAGGGCCGCTCGGTATCGGTTCGGCGCGGTCGAAGGCTTCGCCCTCCATAGGCTCCAATAAGCCTGTCTACCAGCAGTCTTGCGTAATCTACGAAAGACCTCTTGACAAAGATGTGTCCTTAAGCCACGATTTTTACGGCAGCACAACTGTGCCTAACTCCATCTCATCGGAATATTCTCTTCGCCGAGACTTCTGGTATCGACTAGATCGAAACCCTGGTCCACCGTTACGGATCGGGGTTTCTCGCATTCCTGGACGCTGTTTGCGCAGCCGAGCAATGCGATTCTCGTCGGCTGACGGTTGCTAGGCAGGCGACGATGTCGCCAGCAGCACACCGTGCTCTTCTCGGCTTCTCGGATCGTTCCCACAAGCTGCGGAATGGAGTACGCGGTGGGTTGCGTCCGTGTAGTTCGTCGTTGTCGAGCCGGAGCGGCCACTCTGCCCGCTCGATAGTTGTGGGTCGCAGGCTGACACCGCCTGTAGGACGGCGGAAACCGGCGACACCATCATGACCATCAGGCGGAGGTTGTTCCACAACATCGTCGGCCAGTTCGAACACAACCACCCCACCGGCTACTACGCCGTGATCCGGACCGGCATCGACAGCTAACCGAATACCCCGATCACCACACGCGGCCCGTACCAACCCTGGTGTAGGTCGCGTGTCGTATCCGCCTGCCCTAGTGCAGGTATCACCCTCTTTCGTCATAACCGCATACCGATACCTCCGAGGTGTAATCCGATGACAATCCCTGGCCTAGGCGGTCGCGAGCCCGAGGACTACGCGTGGGTCACCCGGCATGCCGCCTGGTTCGACTCGATGACTCCCGCTCGTGAGGACGACCCCGATGCCGGTTCGGGATCGGCCGGTGGTGGAGGTGGGAAGGTTTACACCTTCCACGGTATGAACCCTGAATCGGCTGCGAGCATGGTCGATCGGGTGTTCCGCCGACGGGACCTGGTGGCCAGTGCCCGTGAAGTCGTCACTGTCGCAGATTCCTTCGACCTCAGCGCGTCATCACAAGCCCAGTCCTCGGCAGTCGTCGACCCCGTGCCCGACACAGCGCGGCCACCGAAAGCGCCTGCCCAACTACCGCTGCCGATTATGACCCCGCTCGGTTGGCGGTTGCCGAAGGTCACTCCGGCCAACGGGGCGGCGCTGATCGCCGAGCCTCAGGCGTTCACCCCCATGGATGACAAAGGTCAGCGGACACCGACCCCGGACACTATCCCCAATCCGAGTGTCGAAGAACAGCGCAGACCGTCGGGGTCGTTGCCGGTATCGACGCTGGAGAAGTTACACGAGAAGCTCGACGACCTCCCGGTCACAGACACCACACCATCGACCCCTGCGAGCCCGGCAACACCGGTCCCCTCAATGCCATCATCACCGTCCCCCGCTGAGCAGCCGACGCAGGCCGAGTTGGACGCCGACCGGGTCGAACAGATCCTGCCCGAAGGTGTGCAAGTGCCACAACGTGGCGGCGCACCCGTGGAATGGGTCAACGGAAACGGTACACAGGGCTCGCTGCGGATTGACGAATACGGCCAACGGCATTGGCGGCATCTGCTATCCAACGGTCGGCTCATCGAGGTCACCGAAGGCGGCGGCAGCGACGGCGCCGACCGGCCCTGGACTCGCACCAAGATCACCGAACCTGGCGATACGACCCCGCGCGTGGACACCTACGCAACCACCGCCGTCACCGTTCATGCCGAGACCATCGGTGGCGTCGACATACGTGATCTGCGCTTCCAGAACGGCGACCTCGGCATCGAGGAACACCACGGCGGCGACGAGGGCGCGCGCCGGCCCTGGACCCGCACCACCCAATACACCCCGCTCGGGCCCTTCATCACCACGGACACCCAAGACGGCACCACCCGGCAGAACCCGACCGGCAACAACCAGGTAGAACTCGTCTATGTCGGCAAAGACGGCAAAAGATCCGGACAACTGGTTCCTGATGACCCCACCCAGCCCGTCACCGGGTGGACAGCATTGCTGGGCGGCGTCACCCAAGAATCCACCACGCTCAACGGAACGATCATCGGCGGTCGTTACCTCGATCGCGACGGCATCGACCTGGGCAGCTACACCGTAGTCAACGGCACCAGCATATTCATCGCCAGCCAGGAATACATCGACCGTAAATGGCGCGAGATAGGCATCACGTACCTGCGGGTTGAAGTCGGCCCCGACGGTAAGGCAACGACCTACTTCCAGGACAACACGAGCTGGAAGGTCCTGCAGCGGGAAACCAGGATCGGCGACCTCCCCGGCCAAGTCCCTCCCACGGACATTCAAGCCCGCAACATTTTCCAAGTCCTCGGCCACCCGTTCGCGGTCCTCGGCGAATCATTGCTCAGCTTTGCAGGCGACGTCGATAACGCATGGGTCAACCGCGATTCCGCCTTGAGCGTGGCGCCCCCCAACCCCGACAGACACCCCATCGGCTACTACCTCCCGCTCTCGCAGATGCGACACACACCCGGCGAAGTCTTTTGGGCTGCCATCGACGTCGTCGGCATCGCCACCCTCTTCGCCCCCCTACCACCCATAGCCCCCCTCCTGGCCCGTGCCGCCGCCGCCGGACGCGCCATCACCACCAGTGCACGCACAGCCGGCTCCGCTGCGGCACGAGGTTTACGGTTCGGTCCCAAAGCCTCGGTGAACCAACCCGCCGTGGTGCCCTACAGCGACGTAATCCCACGGAATCCATGGCTGTCCCAAGAAACAACCATCGGACTCCGAGACACCCCGATACCAGGGTTCAGTCCACACCCATCCCTCAGAGAACCCCTCGATATCAACGCATTACCCAGATTCGACGAAATCCGACTACCCGGCCTCCACGACTTCCCCGACGCATCCAGCTTTCCAGGATATCGACCTAGGAATCAGACTGCTAAACCCTCGACAGGATACCCCGGTTCATCTCTAGGCCAGAAACAGGCGAATCCCCCGGTGCGGGAATCCATCCGGCATACCGACCTTTCCCGTCAGCATATCCTGGGAGGCGACCGCGGCAACTCTTCAACGGGAGGACATCGAGCAGGTACCGGTTTCAGCGGTAAGACCGAGTTTCCGAAAAATTGGTCAGACAATGACATCCTCGATGCCGTATATCAGGTCACGCAGAGCGGTAGGCCGACCAAGGGTCCATATCCCACAAAAAATGAACTAGGAGAGCGCTCCTCGGCTTTCGATTATGAAGGGAAGATTAATGGCATAAATATACGAACAACTGTTATAAAAGACGGAAAAATACGAACTGGATTCCCGACTTATTTTCTCGATCGTGGAGTAATAAAAAACCCGAAGCTCCCGAAGGGGTTGCCTCAGGAGTTAGTGAAATCCATACCACAAGGTAAGGTTCCTCGTTATAGCAACCCACAGATCGGGGGTGATGGAAGTTGGACTTGGCGTGGAAACAAATCTGGCAGAGACATTGAGGTGATCCTGTATCCTGATGGCCGCTGGATTAAAATCGATCACGGTAAATATATAAAGTAAAGCAGTCAATTAGCTTGTCGAGACAACCCGCAAAGGAGGATGTCGACGTGGACATGTACTCAATGACCGCCGATTTATGTCGACGGCTTGCAGGAAGAGTACCGGACGACTACATCAATGTAACTCGGTCTCACTTCTCCGCTGGAGAATTCGCTAGCGGGCTACAGGCGACAATACTTGGCCTGCAAGATCAACATATCGCTATTACTGATGATGAAGCAGATCTAATCGGCAGGCTACTTATCGACGCAGAATTGGATAGCGATGAGATGGATGCGATACCTCGGACGAGTGTAGCTCCCCCCGTTGAATATGAATTCAATCCCGGCGAGGCTGACGGTCTCCCCGACCCTTCGCCCGCCGATCGAATTATCCGCGAATTAGCGGTGCAGCGTAATTATCGCTGGATCGGAAGGACTTGGCGAACTCCGCTCACGGAATATTCAAATGCGGCGATCTGGCTATATCTGGTGAAGACCGCTCCGGGCATCGAAGAGTTCGGAGAATTCAGTCTCATTGATTCTCGATTCTCGTGCGACTTGGGGGTTAAATGGCTCATGGAAGTATTTGATGAAACTGCGAATTTACCGATGTATCACAGGGCTGCATTATCCAGCGCAAAGCAGATCTGGCCGGATTAAGCATGTAGAAAGATAGTGAGCCCTTTTCATCCTCGGTGATCGGCCTGATGTCGATGGTCAGGCGCGTGCGGCGAGCCTCTGCGGATAGTGGTGAAGCCTCTGGTAGGAGAGCTGATCGACCAAGATCACTTTCCACCAGAGGCTTCCATGTTGTTCTGCCGTGCCGCCCTGCCGTTGTCACGCCGGACCCTGACCTGGGTCGCTGGAGTCATCCGCCGCCATCGCCGCGGAATCGGTTCGACGTGGCGACGCCTCGATCCCGGTCGGCAAGCGATGCTCGCACTGGTCTACCTGCGTAAAGGCGAGACCTACCGTGATATTGCCGCAGGATTCGATGTCGCGATCAGCACCGCTTGGCGCTATGTCCAGGAAACCGTGGACCTGCTCGCCGACCACTCACCACGACTGAAAGACGCACCGCGGCAAGCACAGAAGGACGGACACGACTATGTGATCCTCGACGGCACCCTGATCCCGATAGACCGTGTGGCCGCCGACCGGCTGTTCTACTCCGGCAAACACCGGTGCCACGGCATGAACGTCCAGGTTATCGCCACCGGTGACGGGGACATCGTGTGGGTATCGGACGCCTTGCCCGGCAGTGTCCACGATTTGAAAGCGGTATGGATCTGGCGTCTCGCACGAACTACGCGACGCCGGACTGATCACGTTGGCGGACAAGGGATACCAGGGGTCGGACTGGGCGCTGACCCTGTGCAAGGGACGCGGCAAGCTACCCTCGCAGAAGCGCGCCAACCGCGCCCACGCGGACGCGGCGAGCGGGCTATAGCCCAACTCAAAAGCTGGCGTGTCCTGCGCAAACTCTGCTGTTGCCCCTACAAGGCCGGACAACTCGCCAAGGCCATTCACGCGCTCCAGAACCGCGAACTCAGAGCCGCTCATCAAAGATGAAAAGGGCTCAGTACATCACAAATCTGTCAACAGCTCGTGCCGAAGCCATTGCTCCGACGCTAAGAGCGTGTCTCATGTCGCTGATTTCGCCAGTTTTTTGTAGCAGGTCAGTGTGGCGGGAGGGTGAGGAAGGCGAGGAAGTGTGTGGCCTTGCGGTCGTAGCGGATGTTGAGCCGGTGGTAGCCGAACAGCCAGGCGATCGTCCGTTCGATTATCCACCGGTGTTTGCCGAGTTTCTGGCTGGATTCGATGCCCTTGCGGGCGATGCGCACGGCGATGCCCCGATCGCGGACCCAGTCGCGCAGGTCTTGCTGGTCGTATGCTTTGTCGGCGTGCAGCTTTCCGGGTTTCCGGCGCTGCGGGCCGCAGCGGGATTTGATGGTGGGGATGGCTTTGAACAGTGGTTTGAGGGCGTAACTGTCGTTGGTGTTGGCGGCGGATACCGCGACCGACAACGGCAGGCTGGTCCGGTCGGAAAGGACATGGATCTTGGAGCCGGTCTTGCCGCGATCGACGGGGTTCGGGCCGGTCATGGGGCCCCTTTTCGCCCTGACCGATGCCCCGTCCAGGACTGCGCGCGATCAGTCGATCAGGCTCTGGCTGCCGAGTTCGTCCAAGACCGCGCGGTGCAGCTTGCGCCATAGCTCAGCGTCGGTCCAGTCGGTGAACCGGCGATGCGCAGTGGGGACGGTGATCTCGAACAACGGCGGTAAATGCCGCCAAGCGCAGCCGCTGGTCAGCACGAACACGATCGCGGTGAACACCGCGCGGTCATCCACCGGTGCGGTACCTCCACCTTGGGGGCGGGGCTCGAACCGTGGGATCAGCGGTTCGATCAAGGCCCACAACTCATCCGGCACCAGCCGCAACGAAAGATCATCCTTCACAATGCATTACCATCGCCGACCATTGCCCAGGAGCCCCGTAAGACACACTCTAAACCTCGATACACCGATCCAGGTTTTGGCGTTGTCAGCTGATAGTGCGATGACCTGCGGTAGTTGCTGTGCGACAGGGGTGTTGAGGAGGTGGGGCGGGCACGGATTCCCCGAGGACGATGAAGGTTCTCTACGACTGAATTATCTTGGGGGAGTTGCCCGTTCCCGCTGTCTTAGTACGGTTCCATCACCACCATAGACAAGGACGCCTGCATTCCGATCCGGTATCTGAACGCGATCTACGACGAGGAATCCGGCTGCGTTTCAGGTCGCTGTGGCCGGTGGTGCGGATCGTAGTGCCGCGCGTACCTCCATCAGCGCGAAGCCGAGCAGGTTCAGTCCCTCCTACTGGGCCGGATCCTCGACACGTGGATCCCCGATGGCCAGGCCGATGCCCCAGATCCGGTCTACTGGAATGGCTTCGACGAGTACTTGATCACCGGTATGCAGAAGGAAACGGCGAAGGTCTTCGTGTTGACCGAATTTCGCGATGTTTCCGCTAACCACTACCTGGTATCGGTTTGTCTCCCAGATCTTTTCGTCGAATCCGCTGATCTGACGGCCCAAGGATTTGGCTTCTTTGGGGTGTTCGGCCGCCAGCACTTTTTCCGCGGTCGCGAGGTCTTCGAACAACATCGCCTTTCGCCACATCATAAAGTGTTCGGCTGTTCGGAAGGTCGAACCTTCCACAGTGAACTCCGCAGGCCACCACTGGCTCAGGCAGCTTGCCCCGAGTGTGTCGTCCTTGCGTGGCTGATGCCCCCAGAACGGGAAGTATTCCGCTTGCTCACCACGGGCAATGTCGTCGATCAACTCGGTGATACTGAGTGCCTGCACCCGGCAAGTCTGCCCGATACCCGCCCGGGGCCGCACCGGGTTTTCTGCCGGTGATACGGCGAAGAGGGAAGCGGCGGTAGAGCGGAAATTCTTGGCGGGCAGCGGTCTGGAGACCGGCTGTCGGCATTCCTGGGACTCGATACAGCGCGCGCCGAATACCGGTACGCGAGATTTGTCCGCATTAGTGGGTTTGCCGAGAATCTGGGCGGGTACTGCCTCCGGTAAGCTTCATATGCTCGTAAACTATGCTTGACCTGCACTCCCTTCCCCGTCGCACCAGTCTGATAGCCGACGGATAACTGACCTACCGAACTACTTCCCTATCGACGCCGGATTCCGCGATGCCCGCGGCGTCCGGCGAGATCGACGCGCGAGAGGTGGTTGAAATATGACCGATGTGGAGACGGGGACATCTATCGACCCGGCTGCCCTTGCGGCCGACCCGATGGTCGCCGGACCCGGATTCGCGACCGTGAGCACTCCGCTGCGCCGGGTCGCCGGGCAGCTGCGCGCGGTGCTGCCGCCGGGGTGGCGCCTCGAGATCGTCGAGGCGCCACCCCGGCAGAGCGGTGGCCGCGGGCCCATTCTTCGGGCGGTCATGCCGACCGACTGATCATTCGGTCCAGCCGAGCGGCATGAGCAGGGCTTTCTGCTCGCAGAACGAGTCG
This sequence comes from Nocardia spongicola, assembly GCF_047200775.1. Taxonomy (NCBI): domain Bacteria; kingdom Bacillati; phylum Actinomycetota; class Actinomycetes; order Mycobacteriales; family Nocardiaceae; genus Nocardia; species Nocardia spongicola. Next base: position 82,542 of record NZ_JBJZOO010000002.1, read on the forward strand.
AGACCCTCTGGCCCGTTCTCCCGGCCGAGCCCGGAGGCCTTGTAGCCGCCGAAAGGCGAACTCGGGTCGAAGGCGTACCAGTTGATCGCGTAGGTGCCGGTGCGCACCCGCGCCGCGATCTCGGCGCCGTGTTCGATATCGGTGGTCCATACCGAGCCCGCGAGGCCGTAGACCGAGTCGTTGGCGATGGCAACGGCTTCGTCCTCGGTCTCGTACGGGATGACCGACAGCACCGGGCCGAAGATCTCCTCTTGGGCGATGGTGGATTTATTGTCCACATCGGCGAAGATGGTCGGCTCGACATACCAGCCACGGTCCAGACCCGCAGGCCTGCCGCCGCCGAGTGCCAGCCGCGCGCCTTCGGCTTTGCCTTTGGCGATATAGCTCTCGACCCGGTCGCGCTGGTGTTCGGAGATCAGCGGGCCCAGTTGTACTTCCGGGTCGTTCGGATCGCCGACCTTCATCGTCTTCACGTGTTCGACCAGTGCGTCGAGGATTTCGTCGTACCGGCTGCGCGGGGCGAGGATGCGGGTTTGCGCCACACAGCCCTGCCCGCTGTTCATCAGGCCGGAGAACGCGAGGGTCGGGATGCTCGCGATGTCCATATCGGGCAACAGGATTGCCGCCGACTTGCCGCCGAGCTCGAGTGAGACGCTTTTGAGCTGCCCGGTGGCGATCGCGCCGATCTTCTTGCCGACCGCGGTGCTTCCGGTGAAGGTCAGTTTGTCCACGCCGGGATGTGAAACGAGGTACTCGGCGGCATCGGGTTCGGCGGGCAGCACCGAGAGCACGCCTTCCGGCAGTCCGGCCTCGGTGAAGATATCGGCGAGGATATTGGCGGTGATCGGGGTCAGCGGCGCGGGTTTCAGCACCACGGTGCAGCCGGCCAGCAGGGCGGGTGCGAGTTTATTGGCCGCGAGGAACAGCGGGACGTTCCACGCGGTGATCGCCGCGACAACGCCGCGTGGTTCGCGGGTGACCCGGCTGGTGCCGAAGACGCCGACACGGGTCTCCTGCCAGGGGAAGGTGTCGACGAGCCCCGCATAGGTGTCCAGTGCCGCGACGGCCGGGATCTGGTTCAGCGTCATCGCGAACATCTGCGGGGCGCCGACCTCGGCGGTCAGCGCGGCGAGCAGCTCGGGGGAGCGTTGTTCGATGAGCCGGGCGGCACGGGTGAGCACCGCGGCACGCTCCCGCGGCGGTGTGGCCGGCCATGGCCCGTGGTCGAAAGCATGCCTTGCCGCGGCGACCGCGGCGTCGACGTCGGCCCGGCTCACTGCGGGGACGCTGCCCACCGGTTCTGCGGTGGCCGGTGAGATGACTTGGACGCGCTCGGCGGTGGCTGGCGCGGTCCAGCGGCCGCCGATGAACAAGCTGTCGTAGTGCATGAGAACACGTTACAGTTTTGCGCCCCCCTTGTCTGCAACCTGTTTCGGTTTCATGGCAGGTTCTGTGGTGGGTGTCGCCGTGTGTCTCGGCGTGTCCCGATATGAATTCCGACCTCCCGGTTCGCTTTTCGCAGAACGCACTATTGCGTTCTGTTGCTGGAAAGGGGATGCTGTATCGACATATCTGCTCGCTCCATTTCCGAACCGATTCCGCAAACTGGGGAGTCCGAGTCATGGCGGTGCAAGTGATCGGCCGGTCGCTGATGACAAGTGATCAGACCGAGCATCAGGCGAAGTCCGTAGGCAGTGGCGGCTGGGTAGTCTCTTTTCTACCCGGCCGCACCCTGACCATAGAGCAGGCCACTGCGGCTATCCAGGCCGCCGAGGCAGTCGCCGCGGTAGGGGCACTAGCCGATTTGGTCGGTCTGACCACATTGGAGACTGTCGGGCTCGCCATGCGGGAATCGCCGTGGAGCGAGCCGGTGCACGCGCCGTGCGGTAAGCGGAGCTGGCGCCGCGGGTGGTTGGAGCATTGAGCCGGGTGGCGGGAACTCGAGTCCGGCTAATTCTTGGTAGCCACGACGACCAGATTGCTTACGAGTAACTCCCGTACCAGCGGTACCCGTACCAGCCACCAGGCCCAGCGCGGGTGGTAGCGCGGGAAGATCGTATGCACCTCGGCTGGAGTGTCCGCCGCCCAGCGCATTCCGTCCGCGGCGCGTACCGCGAACAGTGACGTGCCGAACCGATTCTTCGGTTCCCTGCCGTGCTTGCGGCGGAAGCGGCGCGCGGCGTACTCACCACCGAGGTAGTGCCATGGTCCGGTCTCGTGTCCGCCGAACGGGCCGTGCCACACGGTGTAGGAGAGCACGATCAATCCGCCAGGTCTGGTCACCCGCACCATCTCGTCGGCCATCACCCACGGTTGTGCGACATGCTCGGCGACGTTCGAGGAGAAGCAGATGTCGACCGCGTCGTCGCGGAACGGCAAGGCCATTCCGGAGCCACGGACCGTACCGGCTACCGATAGCCCCGCCGCGTGCATTTCCGATGGGTCCGGCTCCACCGGGATATAGCGCGCCCCGGCCCGGCTGAACTCGTCCGCGAAGTAGCCCGGCCCGCCGCCGACATCGAGAAGCGTCGCGCCGTCCAGTGACCGGCCGGTGAGCTCGGTGTAGAAGTCGGCGATCATCGCCGCACTGTCGGCGGCCAGACCGCCGTAGAACAGCGCGGGATCGGTCTGTTCGAACCGGAAGCTGCCGAGCAGCCGCAGTGATCGGCGTAGGGTCGCCCGGCGGGCGAACCGCGGCGCGCTGCGGTATCTGAGCTTCGTTTCGGCTTCGAGCACGGCGCCGAGTGTGGCATAACTCCGATGATCGGTATATCAGGCGGGTACTCGGGTTAGGGTGTACCGCGTCATCCGACCGTCCCTACCGGGATACCTCACCGACCGAGAGAGCTCCACCGTGCGCGAAGTCCTCCTGCTGTGCTGGCGTGACACCGGGCATCCGCAGGGCGGTGGCAGTGAGCGTTATCTGGAACAAGTCGGCGCGCACCTCGCGGAACGGGGGGTCAAGGTCACCCTGCGCACCGCGCGCTATCCGGGGGCGCCGCGGCGGGAGCGGATCGGCGGTATCGAGGTCAGCAGGGCGGGCGGCCGTTACACCGTGTACCCCCGTGCGCTCATCGCCCTGCTACTAGGCCGGATCGGTATCGGCCCGCTCCGGGACATATGCCCCGACGCGGTGATCGACACCCAGAACGGCATCCCCTTCTTCGCCACAGTGGCCACCAAGGCGCCGTCGGTGCTGCTCGTGCATCACGGCCATCGTGAGCAGTGGCCGGTGGCCGGTCGGCTGGTCGGCCGGATCGGCTGGTGGATCGAGTCCAGGCTGTCGCCCCGCGTACATCGGGACAATCAGTACCTGACTGTTTCACTGCCTTCGGCCGAGGAACTGGCGGCGCTCGGTGTGGACCGTGAGCGCATCGCGGTGGTCCGTAACGGCGCCGAACCTGTTCCAGTCGGCGCGCCGACCGGCGCCGTGGGAACACGTGCCGAGGCGCCGACGGTGGTGGTGCTCTCCCGGCTGGTGCCGCATAAGCAGATCGAGGACGCGCTGGCCGCCGTAGCCCGGCTGCGCGCGCGCATTCCACAGCTGCGCCTCGACGTGATCGGTGGTGGCTGGTGGGCGGACAATCTGAAGGCCACCGCCCATGAACTCGGCATCGCCGAGGCGGTCACCTTTCACGGCCATGTGGACGAACGCCGTAAACACGAACTGCTCGCCCGAGCCTGGGTGCATGTGCTTCCTTCCCGGAAAGAGGGATGGGGACTCGCGGTGATCGAGGCCGCGCAACACGGGGTGCCGACCATCGGTTACCGGAGTTCGCGCGGGCTCACCGACTCCATCGTCGATGGGGTGACCGGTGTGCTGGTCGATGATGTCGCCCAGCTGTCCGATGCACTCGGCGATGTGCTGGAGGATCCGGCCGGGCGCGCGTTCATGGGCGAGAAGGCCAGGACCCGTGCCCGCGAATTCTCCTGGGAGCAGACCGGAAACGGGGTCTACGAGGTGCTGGCCGCCATCGCGCGCGGTGAGCACACCGAGGGCTTGATCGCACCACGGCCGGTCGGCTGAGCCACCTGCCGCCCGCTGGTATCGGGTAACCGCGCATCCCGGTGGCGTCGAGCCTTCGCGCCTGGCTGTGCTGTCGTATCAGGGCATCGCCTAGCTGTCGTGGTGGTCTCACCGCCGTGGTCTGGTGCGCGACAGTACGCGGGTGCCGAGCAAGACGAGCGGGCCTGCGAGGAGAGTGGCGCCCCAGAGCAGATGCGCGGCGTAGACGATCGAACGTTGTGCCGTAGTAGACCCGCGCTGCGCGATATCACCGGGCACGCGATACAGCGCGAGGTCGGTATCCCGGTAGGTGAGTTCGAGCTGGGCCAGGGTTTGCGCCGAGTCGCCGAGCGGACCGGGGGTGGTTCGTTCGACCAGTACCCAGCCGACACCGAGGTCGGCCAGATCCGTGGCCGGACCACCACGCAGCAGCAGATTTTCCACCTCTCTGGCACGAGTCCCCTCACCGGCGACGGTATGGCCGCGCACCGGCAGTTCACCGGTCTGCAGCACATCATCGGGGAGCATGCGTGGTGCCGGGTCGAGTACCGGCGCAGGGCCGCTGAAGCGGAACTTGCGGAACATCCCGCCCGGTAAGACCGCGATATCACCGGAGTCGTCCACCTGTTCGGCGACTCGCTGCCACCCGCTCGGGTAGTGCACCGCGCGCATGGTTCCGCCGACCCCCCACGCCAGGTCGTACAGCGGTAATACCAGTAACGCGATGAACAATGCCGCGACTGTCGACGTCACTGCCGGGTGTACCGATACGGGATGGCGGGTGGTCACGCCGACGAGCCGTCTGCCGGGTCCGGCGCAGGCGGCCGCGGCGCACAGTGCGTAGGCGGGCATGGCCAAGGCCACGTACTTCTGGGTATCGCGCAGCAGGCCGGTACCTGGAACCCAGGTGACCAGCCACTCCAGTGCGTGCATACCCCACGGCGTAGCGCCGAGGGCGGGAAACAGGATCGCCACCGCGGCGAGCAGGAGCACTATCCGGCGGACGTGGCGGTTGTCCGTGGCCGCAGTGCCGGAGGCGACGGCTGGTATCCCCAGTGCGACGATCACCAGCAACAGCAGGGTGCCGACCACGGCGAGCAGGGTGGTTCGGGAATCCGGTACGGCCGCGGCATTCCAGATCCCGCCGAGCCCGGCCAGGCTGCCGAGGGTGCCGAGGCCGGGTTCGGCCCGCGCGGCGAAGGCCGCGATCCCCGCCGGATCGGAGGGCTCGACTGCCGCGCCCGACAGTGCGGTCGCGGCCAGCCACGGCGCCGAAGCGATACACCAGAGGGCCACTGCCGCGGGTAGTTGCCGCAGGCGGACCAGGGCGAGGGCGGTGCAGCCCGCGAGCAGCGCGCCGGTCGGCGTGAGCCCGGCCGCGGCGAGCGCCGTCGCCAGCATCGCCCAGGCCGATAACTTGCGACCGCCTCCTGATGGCTCGGTCGCGGCGGCCGAGCGGACTCGATAAGCGGCCAGTACCGTCCACGGCAGGGCGGCATAGCCTGCCAGCAGGCTCCAATGCCCCTGCAACAGGCGTTCGGCCACATACGGGTTCCACAGCGCGACCGTGGCGGCGACCAATTGCGCCCCGATCGGCGCGCGCAGCAACTCGCGTGCGAGTACCGCGGCCCCGTACGCCGCGGCCCACAGTGCGAGCACCAGGATCGTCTTGACCAGCAGCCCGCCATCCACGATCGTCGACCCCAGCGCGAGCAAGGCATCCTGCGGCACCGCCCGCGGCGCCGCGTCGCCGAGCCCGAGCGCCGAGTCGGTCGGATAGCTGCGCGGCGTGCTCACCGCATCCCGCAGCAGCAGATATCCCGGCCGCAGCAGCGGACCGGTCACGAGCAGGGCTCCGGCCGCACTGGCGCCCGCGACGATCACTCGTTCTCTACTGCTCGCGTTCACGCCTGTGCACTGTACGTCCCGAGCGCCGCCGTAGGAGAGCCGAGCGGTGTCCGGAGCATCGCGGTGGGAGCGGGACCGGTTCGGCGCACGGTGCGCTTGGTGCCGCGTTCGCGTCGTTCCGGTGCCTGGATCGGCCGGGCGGTGCCCGTATTCCGGTGGTCGATGTCCGCCAGGGTATGGCGGGGTGCGACGATGAGCGGCGTGCCTGCTGTCCGTCGATTGCTTGGAGTGGCGGACCTGACGTGGGTGACGGCAGGAGCGATGACCGCCAACGTGGCCGGTTATCTATTGCAGTTACTGGCCGGACGGTGGCTTGGGGTCGCAGGCTACAGCGAGTTCGCCAGCCTGCTCGCGATACAGCTGCTGTGCGCGGTGCCTGCGCTGGCATTGCAGAACGTGGTGGCAAGGGAATGGGTTCGCGGTGCGGGGGTGGCGGCACTGCGCGGGACGCAGTGGCGGTGCGCGGTGATCGTGGCCGCGGTAGCCGCGGTGTTGGTGCTGCCGGTGTCGCGCATGCTGAACGTCGATCCGGCCGCTACCGCGGCGGCGCTCGGTGCGGCGCCTTTGCTGGTGCTGTTATCCGGCGAGCAGGGCATTCTTCAGGGCAGTAAACGATTTCGGGCACTGGGTGTCGCGCTCGGCGCGGCAGGGACCGTGCGAGTGACGCCTGCCCTCGGAGTTCTTGCGCTCGGGGGCGGTGCGACGCTCGCGTTATCGGCCGCGGCCTGCGGCATCGCGGCGGCGGCGCTGTTGACCAGGATGATCACTGGTTCGCCCGAGGCGGCGGACCGCCCCGGGCCCGAGCGGCAGGCAGTTCGGGTCACGGGCGTGCTGCCGGTGCTGCGGGCCGCTCAAGTGCAGGCAGCGTTGATGGCGCTGTCGTCCGCGGATCTGATCGTGGTCCGGATCGTGCTGACGGAGGCGGATGCCAGTCGCTACGCGCTCGGCACCATCGCCGCCAAGATCGCGTTCTGGTTGCCGCAGGCGGTTGGTGTGGTGCTGTATCCGAGGATGGCGCAGCCGACCCATTCGGCGGGTGCGATTCGAGCGGCGGTAGCGGTGCTCAGCGGGATCGGGCTCGTCGCGGTGCTCGGCGCGGCCTGCGCTGCTCCACTGGCCGTGCTGTTCGCGGGCGAGGACTATGCCCCCATCGAGGGTTTGTTGTGGTTGTTCGCGCTGCACGGTGCGGTACTGGCTGTATTGCAAGGCGCGGTGCTCTCGGCCATCGCCGTCGACCGCACATCGCTCGCCGTGGTCATCTGGCTTGGGTTGGCGGTCGAAGTCACGCTGATGTTGCTGGCGGCCCGCTCGATCCCGTCCCTGATCACCACGGCGGTATCGGTCGCGGTCAGTACCACTGTTCTGGTCGCCGTCCTCGTAGTGCGCACGGCCGACCGCACGGCACCTCCCGTGCCACTGCACCCGATCAGCTGATTCCGGTCCGGCGTGGCTGCCGCCGAGACGACTCCGGCTCCCCAGCCATGGCGGCGGGGGAGCCGGAGTCAGTGCCTTCGGTCAGCCGTGCTGATCAGCGATCTCGATCAGCTCAGGGCTGTTTGTTGATGCGGATCTGTTCGGTGGGCGCGTCATCGTCGCCGCGGTTGACCGTGCCACGCGGTGGCGCGGCGGCGGCTGGAGTCGATCCGCTCGGTGGCCGGTTCGGGCTGCCACCGCGCCGCGCGGGCGTCGGGGCGGGGCCATCGCCGCGCAGGCCGAGGAATGCCCCGCCGATCAGCGCGATCACGCCGAGGATGCCGAGGCCGATCGGTACGACCCGGCCGTACAGCGACAGCATGTCGACATAGGGCTTGACGGTATCGATCTGCGATTCGATGGTGCCCTCGTCGAACACCAGGTGCGTTTTCAGCGCGGTGACTTCGGCCTTGTCCGGGGTACGCGAGAAGTACATGTGCAGCTGCTCGCCGCCCTTGATCACCGCACCGGTCTCCGGCTCGACCCACAGATCACGGGTATTGGTGTAGTACCTGGTCATGGTCACCGGAGTATCGTCGCGCTCGTCGACGCCCCACTTGGCGGCAGGCAGGGTTATCCGGTTGCTCGGCGAAGGAACCGCATCGTACACGCTGGTCGGCGGCACCGACATCTGGAAGTGATAGACCTTCAGGTTGTTGATCTCGGTCTCTTCGATGAAGTTCGCGTCGTAGGTTTCGCGCACGGTGAGATCGAAGTACGGGTAGGACTTCTTCTCGGTGCCGATCGGGAACCGGTATTGCAGTCCTTCACGCTTGAAGGACTCGGCGACGCTCTGGCCCTCCCTGTTCACGGTGGCCGCGACGGAGCCGTTGGGGTCCTCGTCGACCGGCATACCGGTCTTACGGCTGATGGTCACCCGGTCGATGAGCGCGCTCAACAGGCCGATGTTCTCCGGCACGCCCTCGCGGCGCAGCGTCTGGCCTACCTGCACTGTCATTTTGTCGGCATCGGCAGGGTCCTCGACGGTGACATAACGCTGCGAGACCATCGGCACATCGGAATCGACCTTGGCCGGGCCCTCCGGCGAAGTCAGGGACCTGGAATCGAGCAAGAGGCTCTCTTCGCCGGGCTGGTTGTACGCGATTGTGGTGATCTCCAGATCGAGGGGAGTCTTCGCCATTTTGTCGATGGTGTAGGTCGGGATCATCAGCGCGGCGGTGATCAGCAGCGCGCCGAGAGCCACGAGCGCACAGGCCACCGTCCTTCTGGTACCGGCACTCAGTGCCATACAAACTCTCCTCGTCGTAAGAACACATGTTGCTCCGACGAGTACTGCGGGCGGGCCGCGGCACTCGTGAGCCCAGACACTAACAGTCCGATGTCGTACCATGCGGCGTCGAGGCCAGAAATGGCCGAGAAATCGGCCGATTCTGCCCTAAAATTCGAAAAGCCGGGTCATCGACTGCGCATAGGCACGGCAGACTGGAGTTCGATGACCACGATTCCGCGCACCGCAGCGCCCCGCAGCGTGCGTTCACGCACCTTTCTGCCCGCGTTGGAAGGTATGCGGGGGATGGCCGCGCTCGGGGTGCTTCTGACCCATGTCGCCTTCCAGACCGGGGCGGTGAACACACCGATTCTCGGCCGGGTGTGGGGGCGGTTCGATATGACGGTCGCGGTGTTCTTCGCGCTGTCGGGGTTCTTGCTCTGGCGTCCACACGCGGCGGCCGCGCGTGGACTCGGAAGCGCCCCCACAGTCGGCTATTACCTGCGGCATCGCGCCGCGCGCATCTTGCCCGCGTATTGGGTTGTGGTGTGCGTGGTGCTGGTGTTGCTGCCCGGTGCGGCCCGGACGGCGGGGCCTCAGGTATGGGTGTCGAACCTGGCCTTGTTGCAGGTGTTCATTCCACTCACCCTGACCGATGGGCTGACCCAGATGTGGAGTCTTTCGGTCGAAGTCGCCTTCTATCTGGTGCTGCCGTTGCTGGCCTTGACGCTGGTTCGGTTGCGTGGTCCCGTGGCCCGTATGCGAGTGCCGATTCTGCTGACCACGGCGCTGCTCGGTCTGGGCTGGAACCTCCTTCCGGTGCCGACACCGGAGGGTATCCATGCGGACAATTGGCTGCCCGGCTATCTGCCGTGGTTTTTGGCGGGCATGGTGCTCGCCGAGCTCGGTTGCTATAGCGTTCGGCTATCGCCGTGGTGGAAAATCGCGGCGAATCAGCGAGTGATGTGGAGCGTCGCGCTGCTCGCTTTCGCGCTGTCGGCGACCGATCTGGCGGGACCGGCCGGGCTGACTCGGGCCGAGCCATGGCAGTACGTATTCAAGGTAGGGTTCGGTACGATCATCGGGTTCACGCTGCTCGCACCGCTGGTGCTGCGCGAGCCTGCGACGCGCGCGCACCGATGGCTGGAATCGCCGGTCGCCGCGATGTTCGGGCGCTGGTCCTACGGAATCTTCATCTGGCATCTCGCGGTGCTGTCGATCGTGTTCCCCGTATTCGGGATCGTGCCTTTCCACGGCGACTTCGGTTATGTCCTCGTGCTGACGATCGCCATCACCCTTCCGGTCGCCGCGGCCAGCTACGCGCTGATCGAGGACCCGGTGCGGCGCTGGGCCCGCGCACGGGATCAGGTGCCATCCTCCCGCCGCGGCAGCGCGGCGATTCCCACCGCGACGATCGCGGCCAGCGCGGGTAATTGCACCAGTAACGATCCACCCAAGTAACCCTCGGGCGAGCGCCAGGGGCCGGTGGACAAGACCGCCGCGGACAGCGTCGCGCCGACACCGGCTACCACGACGAGGGCGTGTGGCGCGCGGCGTGGCACGACACGCAGCGCGACCAACCCGGTCACCGTCATGACCGCACCGATGGGGCCCGCGATCAGCGTGGTCGCACCGATGAGCCCGGCGATACCGAACAGGCGCCGTCCCCAGGTGCCCGGTGCCGATCCGGTGGGTGAATCCGGTGCGAGGTGCCCGGGCTCGGCTACGGCGGCCTTGCGGCCGGTGCGTCGGTAACCGGCGTGGATGGCGAGGGCGGCGAGCGGGATGAGCAGCAGCAGCCCGCCGAAGATGCCGAGGCGGTACCAGCGGTCGACCGGGAACGAGATCGTAACCGGTCCGGTGGCGTCGGCCGGTAGTAACCACGCTTGCTGCCAGCCATCGACCACCACCGGCTGGAGTGTGCGCCCATCCGCGGCTGTGGCATGCCAGCCGATGTTGGTGCTCATCGGCAAGGCGAGCAGGCGGGCGCCGGTATCCGGCTGGTGTGGCGTGCCTGCCTCCGTCGTGGTGCGGTGCAAGCGCAGCCGGTCCACGAAGAACAGCTCGGTCGGCTCGACCGCCACATCGTTGCGACCTTGCTGGAGCGCGAACTCATCCGGTGTTCCGGCCGAGGCGTCGGTGCACAGCCGCGCCGGAACCGGTGCGCCGGAACGTAACTCTTCGGCGGTAGCGGTGATGGTGGTACGTAGGGTCCGGCCGCCTGCCTCGATCGTCGGTCCCAGTGCGCACGGCACCGTGATCTCGCGCTCCGCGAGTGCGGCTTCGGGGTAGTCAGGTCCGAGAACCTTTACTTCCGCCAAGCCTGCCGGTTGGGTCTGTACGAAGCCGAGCGCGGTTTTGTCCAGTACCGCCCGCCAAGTCTGGATGCTGAGTTCGATTCGATCGGTGACGGTGGGGTGCAAGGAGATCCGCGTCCGGCTACCGGGTTGGTCGTCGTCCAGTTCGCGTACTTGCGGGCCGGTGCCGAGATCTACCGCGACCGTGGCAGGCGCCGCGGGTAGGTCGCCGCGCGATGCGGTGAGTTCCAGACCGGTCACCAGGGCCGGTTGGGGTAGTTCGATCGTCAGGGTCGGTCTGCCGCCGGTCGGATTGTGCACGGAGTGCTCCGGGGCGATCCAGCTCGTACGCGGGTCGCCATCGGTCGCGGCGAAAGCGCTCCCGCGCGGGTCGGCGACATCGGCCTCGCCTCGGGCTGCCGGGCGGCTGCGGTCGGTGAGCAGTGTCTCCAGCGCCGGGCCAGGTTCGGCGCGGACGGTGAGCTCGGGAGTGACCGATATCGGTGCCGCGGCCGTGAGTGTGCGCTGGAACGTTCCCGGTTCTTCCGGCTCCAGCCGGAGCCCCTTGCTGCACCGGACCCGATCGGGCGCGTCGAAACAGGCACTGCGCCCGGGAAATTCCTGACCGAGATCCCATCCGAGTACCTGCGCGCCCGGCGGGGGCGGCGGCAGCACCGTCCGATGCCGGATATCGACGCGAACCGGCGCTTCGCGCTCGGAGTAATCGTCGAGGGTGAGCTCACTGATGCCGAATTGGCTTACCCGGGAACCGTTCTCGGTCCGGATAGCGGTGATGGTCAGCCAGTCGGTTGTGCCGGGTGGCAGCGAAACCGAGACCGGCGTGCCTGGTTCGCCGACCTTGGTCGAGGTGGTGCCGTTCGCGGTGCGCACCTCGATCCACGTGACCGGGGCGCCGATGATGGCCGAACTGGTGGTCAGGCTCAGCTGCCCGGCCTTGACCGGGCGATCCAGATCGAGTCGAAGCCACTGTCCCAGTGCGGATTCGGTGCCATTGCTGAGCCAGGCAGTTGTCGGATCACCGTCTACAGCGGCAGCGGTCGAATTGCCAGGTGCCGTACCGCCGAGCTGGGTGGCGTCCGCGGCCGAACTGGAGGCGGTGATCGTCGCCCCCGACCACTCACCGCGCACCAGCTCGGCGTCCGGCACCGGATAGTCGGGTATCAGGTTGTAGGTGCGGCGCGGGTCGCTCGGCGCCCGCAGTGCCGAATTGTGATTGTCCACCCGGCCGAAGTCGGTCTCGCGATCCATCGGGGTATCGGTGACGAGCACCGGGCCGATGGGCAGCCCGGCGCGGATCGCGTCGGCGGCGAGCATGGTCGGGGTTGCGCCGGTGTCCGCCTCCCGGTGCAGCCGTTCCAGTACTTCGGGGCCGCCCTGTACCACAGGGACATCGGCCAGCGGCACGGTGTAGGCACCGGGGAAGGTATCCGGGGCGCCGGTGCCGCCGCGTACTTCGGCGGCTGTCCCCGGTCCTGGTACATCCACCCGATAGATCTCGATCGCTGGGTACGCCGGGCGAAGGTCGCTGTCGGCCACCAGACCGGCGGCGAGCACTGCCGGGGCGATCGGATCGCCGAACTCGGCGACCTTGGTCAGACCGGGTGAGTTGTCGAGTGTCTGATGCGCCAGCATCGGTCGCGTCGAGCGGGAGGTTTCCGGGTCGAGGTCATTGCGCAACACCACCACACCGATGCCCTGTGCGGCGAGTGTCGGGGCCAGCCCGGTCGAGGGCCTGCCATCGGCGATCAGCCGTTGCAGCGAATCCATCGCGCGGATGGTGCCTGGCGGATTCAGCGGTACTGCGTCGCGGACCGCCCATGGGGTATCGGCCAGCGCTTGCAGTGGTTCATCGCGAGTCAGGCCCCAGACCTGACTGCCGAACGGGGCGCCAGGCACCACAAGGGCACGGGTATCGGCGGCGTTGTCGCGTAGCCAGTCCGCGGTGTGCTGCCAGTACTGCGGCACCTGATCGTAGGCGCCGCGCGGTGCCAGCTTGCCGGTCCAGGCCAATGCGGTGGACAGGGCGAGGGCGGTGAGGATCAGCATGGCGAGCGCGACCGGGCGGTTGCGCTCCGGATGGGCGAACGCGCGTCGCCACACCGGAAAAGGCACTGAGCTCGGCAGCGGAACTCTGGCAAGCAGCTGGGCCAACCCGAGCACGAGCGGGATGCGGATCAGCGGCTCCAGTTTGTGCACATTGCGCAGCGGGGCGCCACCGGAATCCAGGAACAGGCGCACCGGCTCAGCGAACGGCCCGCCGAGCTCACCCGCGAACCCGACACAGATACCGACGATCCCGACACACAGGATCAGGGTGAGCCTGCCGCGATACGGCATGGATCGCAGTGCCAGGCCCGCCATACCCGCCGCGGCGACCAGCCCGGTCGCGAGTACTGCCGTTGGCTGGGCCACCAATACCGCGCCCGCGATGCGTTCCGGTGAGATGAACGGGGTCCAGCTACTGGTGCCGCGCAGTACCTCACCGAGCGCGGCCCATCGGGTGGTCACCCCGGCGGACTCGATGTAGTCGAGGAACGGCGGGCTTACCGCGCCGAGCAGCAGCAGCGGCACCACCCACCAGAACGTCGCGAGCACAAGCAGCGGAATCCACGCCGCGGTGAAGCGCCACCAGCGCCGGTTCGGCCGGTAGGACGCCCACCACAGCAATGCGGGCAGGAAGGCGGCCGCCGTCGCTACCGCGTTGACCGCGCCCATCAGGGCCAATGCCAGCGCACTACCCGCGGGTGATGCGGCTCTGCTGCGGCGCGATCGGTCGCGCCGGGCGACACCGAGCGCGGCAGGCGCGAGCAGCACCCACGGGGCCAGCATCATCGGCAGCGTTTCCGAGGAGATCGAACCGAGTGTGGTCAGGACCCGCGGCGAGAGCGCGAACGCGATCGCGGCGATGACGCGTGACCCGCGAGTACCGATACCGAGGGTCTCGCAGAGCCGGACGATTCCCCAGAACCCGGCCAGCAGCAGCAGCGCCCACCAGAGGCGCTGGGTCACCCAGGCGGGTACTCCCAGCGCCTGTCCGGCCGCGAAGAACGCGCCGTGCGGGAAGAAGTATCCGTAGGCCTGGTTCTGCACCTGACCCATCGGCGCCTGGCTACTCCACAGATGACTCGCACGGGCCAGAAAGCCGAACGGATTCTGCGCCAGGTCGTATTTCGTATCAGCGACCGTTAGCCCGGGCGCTTGCGCGAAGGTCAGCAGAAACGCCGCGACGACGGTGGCGGCGAACCACCGTCGTCCCAGCGGCGCACTGTCGCGCTGCCCTAGCGGCGCATTGTCGCGCTGCTTCAGCGTCGCGGAAGACCCGAGCGAACCGGCAGGGGATAGGGTCTCAGCGGGACCCGTACTCAACGTTGTTCAGCAGCGAGGAGTCCTGTTTGTCGCCGCGATCGATCTCCGGTCGCGTGTTCTGCTGGAGTGCCGTGGTGATGGCGAGGACACTGATCACACCGAGTACGGCGCCGCCGACCGCGCTCGCAACACCAGGGACAGCAAACTTCATCGCGGCACTCCAATACATCGACGCGGTCACGTTCCCGGTCAACCTAGCAGGACGACCGGTATCTGTGTGTGTTCAGGCCGCAAAATTATGGTCGATTCGGTCAACGGATCCACGGAGACGAGCGGTCGGCCTGCTGTCGCACCGAGTAGCGATCAGCGCACTGCCGAGGTTTTCTCGTTCACTGCGCGGGCAGGTCGCAGTTCAGCGCGCCGAGCAAAGTGCGCAGCTTGGCGGTGGTTTCGTCGAGTTCGGCGCGTGGATCGGAGGCGGCGACGATACCGCCGCCCGCGTGCGCGCGCACGATGCGGCCGTCGGCGGAAAGTTCCGCACAGCGGATCGCGACCACCCACACACCGTCACCTTCCGCATCGCACCAGCCGACGGCTCCGCCGTAGAAGCCGCGGTCTTCCTCCAGGTGCGTGATGACATCCAGGGCCGGACCGGTCGGCGTGCCGCAGACCGCGGGTGTCGGGTGCAGGAGCATCGCCAGATCGAGCGCGGTGGTCGTGGTGTCGCGGAGGCGGCCGGTGATCGGTGTGGCGAGATGCCACACCTCGGATGTGCTGATCAGTTCCGGGCTGTCCGGAATGGTCAGTTCGGCGCAGATCGGGCCGAGTCGCTGTCCGATCCAGTCGATCACGAAGGCGTGCTCGGCTCGGTTCTTGGTACTGGCCAGAAGTTCCCCGGCTTGGGCGCTATCGGCGCTCTGGTCGGGCAGCCGCGGTAATGTGCCTGCCAGCGGACGCAATGTCACCGTATCGCCCTGCCTGGCGATCAGTACCTCCGGTGTGGCGCCGACCAGTGTCGCGCCTGTGCGTCCGGCGGGGGTCAGATCGACGGCGAAGACATTCGCGTGTGGATGTCTGGTCAGCAGGTGCGCGGCGACGAGTTCCGGGTCGAGCGCGGCTTGCGCTTCGGCCAGTACCGAACGCGCCGCGACCACCTTGCGCAGTGGCTGTGCCGGATCGTTGAGCTGTGCGACCAGTTTCCGTACCCGCGCCATATGCTCGGCCGGGCTCGGCAGTTCGGCGACCGCCCGCACCGCGGGTAGTTCGGGAAGTGCCGCTGGCCGCCACGGGCCCGCGGTGTGCTCGACACGCTTCGGCGCACTCAGTGCCGCGGGCTTGCGTGGGTCGAACGGCAACGCACCGACGACGAACTCCGCGTGTCCCGTGCGCAATGCTGCCAGTGCTTGCCGCGCGTCATCGAAAACGATACGGCTCCCATAACCCCGAACAACGCCATCGGCCCGAGCGAGCAGGAACCCATCCATACCCCTAACCTAACCCCGGCCGGATCGCCCCCCGCATGAGCGGCGCATTCGGCAGGCCGGTCATGCCACCTGCCGAACTGCCCGTGCCGGTCAGGAAGGCTTACCGGGCGGGACGAGCAGAACGGGACGATGGCAGTGCTTGAGGACAGCGTCGGCGACACTGCTGTGCCACAGCGCACGGATACCGGTAGCGCCCCTTGTCCCCGCGACGATGAGATCGGCGTCCAGTTCGTCGGCGCAGTCGACGATGGCGTTCCAGATGGTCGTCGCGCATTCGGCGGTACGTGCCTCGGCGTTCAGGCCTGCCAGTTCGGCCAGTAGCAGGCCCTCCGCATTGGTGGTGCGGGCATCGAGGTAGGCGACGTCCTCCAGTTCCTCATCGGGCACCCACTCCGGTTGTACGACACCGGATAACCCGGACAGGCGGGCAGCTTGCCGTACCAGGGGCTCCCACGCGGTCAGTACGACAGCGCGCTGCGCGTCGAGGAACCGTCCGGCGTATTCGATAGCGCGTTTGGCATTCTCGGAGCCGTCGTAGGCGATGAGTATCCGATCGCAGGGCACGATGACCTCCTGAGGGAGGAGCGCGGTGGTATGTCGAGATTACCCCTTGTCCAGTACCCGAAACGATGTGGCGGATACCGGTACGCACGTGCGAACGCAGTGGCCGATGGTCGCTGCGGGTTTCCGATGGGGTGTCGTCACCTGCTCTCGGGAGTGTCGTAACGAGTACGGTTGGGCGCTATGCGGAAGACGTCTCTGCTCGTCCTCGCGGTTCTCACCGCCGTAGCGGCCGCCTGCTCCAGCAGCGGCAGCAGTATCGAACCGGCCGCCTCGGACAGCGCTACCCCCGCGGTGGCGTCCGCGACCCCGGTCACCGCCTCGGCCCGGCCGGATTGCACCGCCGAGTATCTGGCGCAGTTCACCACCAGAGAGAAGCTGGCCCAGCTGTTGACGGTCGGGATAACCGGCGCCGCGGATGCCACCGCCGTGGTGCGCGATGAGCAGGTCGGCGGCATCTTCGTCGGCACATGGACCGACCAGGCGCTCCTTGGATCCGGCGAGATCCGGCAGGTCGAGCAGGTTGCCAAGGTGCCACTGATGGTGACCATCGATGAGGAGGGCGGCCGGGTCTCCCGCGTGAGCGATCTGATCGGCCCTGCCCCTTCGGCACGCGTGACGGCACAGACCATGAGTCCGCAGGAGTACTACGACGCGGTGCTGGTGAGGGCGCGCGCCTTGCGCGATTTGGGGGTGACGGTGGACTTCGCCCCCGATATCGATGTCAGCTCCCAGCCCGACGATACGGTCATCGGCGACCGCTCCTATTCCGATGACCCCGCTGTGGTCGTCAGCTACGCGGATGCCTTCATCCGAGCGATGCGCGCGGCCGGGGTCGGTACGGTGCTGAAACATTTCCCCGGGCACGGCTCCGCCTCAGGCGATTCGCACACCGGCGCGGTCCGCACACCGCCACTGGCACAGCTACAGACCGTGGATCTGGTGCCGTTCCGCGAGCTGATCGGCTCGGGTGCGGCGGTGATGGTCGGTCACCTGGACGTGCCAGGCCTGACCACCCCGGATGTCCCGGCCAGTATCAGTCCGGCGGCGATGACGCTGCTGCGCCAGGGCAGCGGTTATGGGGCCGCGCCGTTCGATGGGCCGATCTTCACCGACGATTTGGGTGGGATGGCGGCGATCGCCGACCGGATGTCGATCGAGGACGCCGTCGAGGCCGCCTTGCTCGCCGGTGCCGACAACGCTTTGTGGATCAGCACCGACGCGGTGCCGTCGGTGCTCGACCGGCTGGAACAAGCGGTATCGAGCGGCCGGTTACCGATGGCGCAGGTGGATGCCTCGGTGCTGCGCATGGCTGCCTTCAAGGGCGCGCTGCCGCGTTGCTGACCACCCTGCGCGGCCACCACGGGCGCCCGGCCGATGCGCACCGCCGGAACTTACCTTGGAGTAATATGTGAGGTTCACCTGCGGTAGGAGTATAGATGGCGGGCGGGACGAAGCGGCTTCCGCGAGCGATACGCGAGCAACAGATGCTCGATGCCGCTGTGGAGGTCTTCTCGCGTAGAGGTTTTCACGATACGTCGATGGACGCGATTGCCGCCGAGGCGAAGATCTCGAAGCCGATGCTGTACCTGTACTACGGTTCCAAGGACGAATTGTTCCGCGCCTGTGTGCAGCGCGAGAGGACGCGGTTCATCGAATCCGTCACGCCCGCGGGTAATCCGCTGCTGACACCGCATGAGCAGTTGCGCACCGCCCTCGAGGCTTTCCTCGGCTTCGTCGACCGTAATCGCCGCTCCTGGCAGGTGCTCTACCGGCAGGCCATGAGCCAGCAGGGGTTCGCTTCGGAAATCGAGAACGCTCGGGAGCGGGTTATCGAACTGACCGCCAAGTTGCTGGAATCCAATGCCAAGCATGCCGAGCCGGGGACGAACTTCGACGTTATCGCCGCCGCCGTGATCGGTGCGGGTGAGGCCATCGCCGATCGGTTGGCCGGTGGTCGTATCGAAGTGAGCCAGGCGGTCGATCTGCTCGACGATCTGGCCTGGCGCGGTTTGGCGGGCAGGAAGAAGACCGAATAACCCGCGCACCACGGTAATCCGGCGTCGTGGTGCCGCAGTGCCGCATCCCGATTCCGCCGGAATCGGGATGCGGCACTGCTTGTTCCGGCTTGTTCAGCGCAGGGTGGCCGTCAGATGCGGGTACCCCTTCTTCGGATGCCGCAAGGCCAGATCCCAGCCGTCTTTCGTCTGATCGGCGTACACATTCACGGTGGAAGGCAGCAGAATCGGCTTCCCGAACTTGACCGCGTACTTGGTCTGCCCGGGAATACGGCCCTCGATGGCACCGAGAACAGCTGCCGCCGACCACATTCCGTGCGCGATCGATTTCGGGAAACCGAACGCTTTGGCACCCAGTGCCGAGGTATGGATCGGGTTGTGATCACCGGACGCGGCCGCGTACCGGGTGATCATCTTCTGATCCACCCGCAGGGTGCGCAGCGGGGGCGGCGGGACCTCCTCCGGTTTCGGTTCCGGTTTCGGCCCGCCGGACAGTGAGGTGCGCTGTTGATGCAGGAAGGTGGTGACCTGGTGCCACACCAGTTCTCGCCCCACCCGGATATCGTTGATCACATCGACGAGCAGACCCTTTGGATGCTCGCGCAGATTCTCGACATGGGCGTGGATATCCAGCGGTTCGCTCACCGAGATATCCCTGGTGCGCTCGATCAGGTTCTGCGCGTGTACCGCGCCCACCGCGACGAACGGGAAATCCCTGGCCACCACCAGCCGCATGGCCAGCGGGAAGGTGAGGACGAACGGGTAGGTCAGTGGCAGCGCGTCGCCGAACCGCAGGCCGGTCGCCCGGCAGTAAGCGGCCAGATGATCCGGGTCCACCCGCAGCCCCTCGAGCTGAACGGCTCGATTTGGCAGCGTCGGCTTACGCGCCGACAGCAGCGGCACCGCGCCGAGCGCGGCCTTGGCGAACAGGCTGCTGTTCTTCGGTGGTTCGGAGAGGGTGATCACCTGCGTTTTCTCCCCTCCCTGTGCCACGTCGTTCATCATGCTCCGATCAGGCTCTGCCCGCAGACCCGGACGATATTGCCGGTTACCGCATTCGAGGCAGGGCTGGCGAAGTAGGCGATGGTCTCGGCGACGTCGACGGTCTGGCCGCCCTGCGACAGCGAACTCATCAACCGGCCGGCTTCCCTGGTCGCCAGCGGAATGGCGGCGGTCATCGCGGTCTCGATGAAACCGGGCGCGACGGCATTGATGGTGATGTTCTTCTCCGCCAGTTTCGGCGCCTCGGCCGCCACCATGCCGATGACCCCGGCCTTGGAAGCGCCGTAGTTGGTCTGGCCACGGTTGCCCGCGATGCCCGCGATCGAGGACACATCGATCACGCGGCCGCCCTCTTTCAGCGCGCCCTTGGCTACCAGGCCTTCGGTAATGCGATGCGGTGCTGCGAGATTCACATTGATGACCGCGTTCCACCGGCCCTCGTCCATATTCGCCAGCAGCTTATCGCGGGTGATGCCTGCGTTGTGCACGATGATGTCGATGCCGCCGAAGCGCTCGGTGGCGAACTCGGCCAGCTTCTCGGCGGCATCGGGGGCAGTCACGTCGAGCGCGAGCGCGGTGCCGCCGATCTTGTTCGCGGTCTGTGACAGTGCCTCGCCCGCTGCCGGGATATCGGCCACGATCACCTGTGCGCCATCGCGGGCGAACACCTCGGCGATGGTCGCGCCGATACCGCGCGCCGCGCCGGTGACCACGGCCACCTTGCCCGCCAGCGGACGGTCCCAGTCGGCCGGAGCGGTCGCTTCGTCCTTACCGACCCGGATGACCTGTCCGTCGACGAACGCCGATTTGGCCGAGAGTAGAAAGCGCAGGGTCGATTCACATCCACTCGCGGTGGCCGAGGCCTCGGGGTGGAGGTACACCAGCTGAGCGGTGGCGCCGCGGCGTAGCTCCTTGGCCACCGAGCGGGTGAAGCCCTCGAGGGCGCGCTGCGCGATCTGCTCGTCCACACTGGCGGCCAGTTCCGGTGTGGTGCCGATGATCACGACACGACCGGACGGGGCAAGGCTGCGCATGGCGGGCTGGAAGAACTCGAACAGCTGCGAGAGGTCTTCGATCGTGCCGATGCCGGTGGCATCGAATACCAGGGCACCGTATTTGGTTCCGTTGCTCAGCGCATCGGCGAAGGTGTAATCCGGCAACAGGGCGCGGATCGGCTCGGCGACCCGGCCTTTGCCGCCGAGCAGTACCGGGCCGGGCAGCGGCGCCTCGCCCTTGACGTAACGGCGCAGGCTCTCCGGCTGCGGGAGGCCGAGTCTACCGGCCAGAAACGCGCCGGGAGCGGAGTTCACGAACGATCCGTAGAGGTTGGGAGCACCCTTGTTCTTGCTGGCGGCCACTATTCCTACCTTTTCTGAGTTCTGTCTCTCGGGTCTGGGGGTCGCCCCGGCGCGGTCTGCTGGCGCACTTTTGCGGGGTACGTATCGACTTTAAACTTACTCCAGAGTAAGTTTAAAGTAAACAACTGCGACGGGGCGCCGATCTGCGCGGATTCCTCCGCATCCGACCGGCCGCCGGGCAGCCATCCACGAGACCTTGGAGACTCGAGTGACCAGCAAAGCCCGTTCGGCGAAGAGCACAGCCAAGCCCGCCAAGACCGCCCGCCCGGTCGCGATTGTCGGCGGTAACCGGATCCCATTCGCTCGCTCGGACAAGGCGTATGCCCACGCCTCCAATCAGGACATGTTCACCGCCGCGCTGGACGGGCTGGTGAGCCGTTTCGGCCTGCAAGGCGAGCGGCTCGGTATGGTCGCGGGCGGTGCCGTGCTGAAGCGGGTCGGCGAGCACGGCATGATCAGGGAAAGTGTGCTCGGCAGCACGCTCAGCCCGTACACCCCGGCACATGATCTGCAGTTGGCCTGCGGTACCGGCCTACAGGCCATCGTCACCGTCGGCGACGCGATCGCCGCCGGGCGCATCGAGGCAGGTATCGGTGGCGGCACCGACACCACCTCCGATGCCCCGATCGGGGTCAGCGAGGATATGCGCGAGTGGATGCTCCAGGCCAATCGCGCCAAGACCAACCTCGACCGGCTCAAGCTGGTCGGCCAGTTGCGCCCGAGCATGCTCGGCGTCGAGATCCCGCGCAACGGCGAGCCGCGCACCGGGCTGTCCATGGGGGAACACGCCGCGCTCACCACCAAGGAATTCGGCATCTCGCGTGAGGCACAGGATGAGCTGGCCTACTTATCGCACACCAGGATGGCCGCGGCCTACGATCGCGGTTTCTTCGATGATCTGATCACGCCGTTCCTCGGGCTGACCCGCGACGACAACCTACGGCCGAACTCCTCGATCGAGAAGCTGGCCACCCTGAAGCCGGTTTTCGGGGTGAAGGCAGGCGGGGCGACCATGACGGCGGGCAACTCCACCCCGCTGACCGACGGTGCCTCCGCGGTGCTGCTGTCCAGCGAGGAGTGGGCAGCCGAGCGTAAGCTGCCGGTGCTGGCCCGCCTGGTCGACAGCGAGGTCGCCGCGGTCGACTACATCCATGGTCCGGACGGTCTGTTGATGGCCCCCACCTACGCGGTGCCGCGCCTGCTGGCCCGTAACGGCCTGA
Organism: Nocardia spongicola; assembly: GCF_047200775.1. Lineage (NCBI taxonomy): Bacteria > Bacillati > Actinomycetota > Actinomycetes > Mycobacteriales > Nocardiaceae > Nocardia > Nocardia spongicola. The sequence continues at coordinate 104,424 of NZ_JBJZOO010000002.1, forward strand.
CCCTGCAGGACTTCGACTACTACGAGATCCACGAGGCGTTCGCCTCCGTGGTGCTGGCCACTCTGCAGGCATGGGAGTCGGATCAGTACTGCAAGGAGCGCCTCGGCCTGGACGGTGCGCTCGGCGCGATCGACCGGGACAAGCTCAACGTCAACGGCTCCTCGCTGGCAGCGGGCCATCCGTTCGCCGCTACCGGTGGGCGTATCGTCGCTTCCGCGGCGAAGACGCTGGCAGAGAAGGGCTCCGGCCGTACGCTGATCTCCATCTGCGCCGCGGGCGGCCAGGGCGTGGTGGCGATCCTGGAGCGCTGATCCGGGTAGCGCGTAACCAGTATCGGCACGGCCCCTGGTCATCGGACCGGGGGCCGTGCCATGCCGATCGGCGCGGTCTATGCGTCAGGAAGCTCATCGTGTCCACCGAACGCCTTACGCATAGCCGAGAGCATTTTGTCCGCGTACTCGGACTCACCGCGTGAGGAGAAGCGGGCGAACAAAGCGGCCGAAAGCACCGGCGCGGGCACCCCTTCGTCGATTGCCGCGTCGATGGTCCAGCGGCCCTCACCGGAATCGGATACCCGGCCGCTGAACGAATCCAGACTCGGATCGGCGAACAGCGCACCGGCGGTGAGATCGAGCAACCATGAGGCGACTACCGATCCACGCCGCCATACCTCGGTGATCTCGGGCACATCGAGGTCGTACTGGTAGTACTCGGGGTTGTCCAGCGGGGCCTCCTCGGCCGAGTGCGCACCGGCCTTCGCTGCCCCGATATCGGCCTTGTGCAAGATGTTCAAGCCTTCGGCATAGGCTGCCATGGCACCGTACTCGATACCGTTGTGCACCATCTTCACAAAGTGGCCCGCACCTGCGGGCCCGCAATGCAAGTAGCCCTGTTCGGCGGTGGACGGTTCGCCGGTGCGGCCCGTTGTGCGTGGCGCCGCATCGATGCCGGGGGCGATCGATCGCAGCAGCGGATCGATATGCGCGACCGGCTCCTGCTCCCCGCCGATCATCAGGCAGTAGCCGCGTTCCAAACCCCAGACCCCGCCCGAGGTGCCGATATCCACGTAGTGAATGCCCTTGGGCTGCAGCCGCTTGGCCCGCTTGATGTCTTCGTGGTAGCGGCTGTTGCCGCCGTCGATGATGATGTCGTCTGGTTCGAGCAGTTCGGCGACCTCTTCGATGACCGTGCCCGTTGCCCCTGCCGGGATCATCACCCAGACAACGCGCGGCTTCTCCAGCGCGGCCACGAAAGTCCGGTAATCCGCCGCGCCCGTGAAGCTGTCGCCCAGCTCCTCGGCGAACTGTGTGGCCTGTTCTTTGCGGCGTGAATAGCCGACAGCGGTGTGCCCGTCCGCGACGATGCGGCGCACGATATTGCCGCCCATCCGGCCCAGACCGATCATTCCCAGCTGCATACCATCCCTTTCCCTCGTTTGTCCGAGTTCCTGTGGCGGGAGCCGGTGTCGATTGTCCTCGTCTTGTCTGTCTCAGGCATCGCCTGTCTCGCGGTATTGCCTCGGCAGGGTTCTGCGCAGGACCGGTAACGCGCCGCGCACGGCAGCGATACACGGGTTGGCTCCGCGTGGGCGCCGGCCCCCGACCCGGCACCCGCGCGGGGCCTTGCGGTTTCCCCCGTAGCGCCACATCCGATTGATGTGTGATGCGCGTGTGCTGTGCGATGTATGTGCTGACCCGGCATAAGCGAGTAGTCATCACTATGGTTGGCGGAAGAATCCATACCTGGGAGACCACACGGCAACCGAGCGGAGAGGGAGGTTCGTGACCAGCGAGTCCACAACCGGGCGCCAGGGACGTGGCCGGTCGCAGGGCGGTGAGGTCGGGCTGCGGCGGCTCCTCGAATCCACCCAGATCAGGGAATCCCCGCAGGTCGAGCCACCACACTTCGAAGCGCCAGAGCCGCAGACCGAGGTGTTGCCGCGGTACGGGGATGATCAGCCGACCCACAGACTGCCGTATGCGGTGACCGCCGAGCCAGCTGAGCAGCGTGCCGTGGATTCGTCGCCGACCGTGCCGCTGGCCGTGCAGCGTCCCGGCGCCGCGCCGGAGGCCGTACCGTCCGCGCCGCGGCCGGTGGCCGAGCCGAAAGCGCCCGGCCGCTGGACTGCCGCGCGTATTCTGCGGTCGGCGCGCCCCGGGAATCCGGCGCAGCAGGCACCGCTGGCCAAGCGGATCGGTATCGCGTTCGGTGTGGTGGTCTCGCTCGCCGGTCTGGCCTATCTCACCGATCTGCTGATGTCCTCCGGTCAGGTGCCGCGCGGCACCGTGGTCGCGGGTATCGACATCGGTGGTATGCACACCGCCGCCGCCGACGCCAGGTTGCGTGCCGAGCTCGGCCCACGGGCCACCACCCCGCTGGCGGTCACGATAGGGGATGAGCAGAGCGGCATCGTGCCGAGCGCCGCGGGTCTCGCGGTGGACTGGCCCGCCACCTGGTCGCGTATCGGTGATCAGCCGCTCAATCCTATTACCCGTCTCACCTCGCTGATGCGCACGCACAGCGTGCCGGTGGCGAGCACGGTCGACGAGGCGGCCCTGACACGTGCGTTCACCGCACTGCAGGTGCACGATCGGCCGTCGGTAGCGGGAAACATTGTCTTCCGCGGCGCGGAACCCATTGCGGTGCAGCCGGTTCCGGGTCGTATCTTGGATGTGCCCGCAGCGCGCACCGTGTTGTTGGACAACTGGTACTTCGGTCGTCCGCTCGTGCTGCCGGAAACCGCGGCACCGATGACCGTGCGGCCGGAAGCGGTGGATCAGGCGATGCGCACCATCGCCGAGCCCGCGGTACGCGCGCCGATCGGTTTCGCGGGCAAAGAGATCGAGGGCAAAGAGGTCACCGCCACCCTAGAACCGGCGCAGATCGCGCAGGTGCTCTCGTTCGAGCCGGATGGCCATGGTGGTCTCGCACCGGTCTTCGATCAGGAGATCGCGACCGGCTTGCTGGCTCCGCAACTGGCCGAGTCCGAGGTGGAACCGAAAGACGCGACCTTCGAACTCTCCGGCCGTACCGCGCGATTGGTGCCTGCGCGTGCCGGCGACAAGATCGACTGGCTGAAGACGCTCGAACAGCTGCCCGCGTTGATCACCGCTCCGGGAGAACGTCTAGGACAAGCCGTCTACGAGAAGATAGAGCCCGAGCTCACCACCGAGGCCGCGCAGGCACTCAATATCACCGAGGTGATGGGCAAGTTCACCACCAGCGGTTTCAGCGGCCCTTCCGGTATCAATATCCGCACCATCGCCGAGCAGGTGAACGGTGCCATCATCGAACCAGGCGAGACCTTCTCGCTCAACGACTTCACCGGACCGCGCGGTATCGCGGAAGGCTATGTGGAGTCCGGCATCATCGACCACGGCCGCCCTAGCACCGCGGTCGGCGGTGGCATCAGCCAGTTCGCCACCACGCTCTACAACGCCGCGTACTTCGCAGGTCTGGAGGACGCTGGGCATACCGAGCACAGCTACTACATCTCGCGCTATCCGGAGGCTCGTGAGGCCACGGTATTCGACGGCGTCATCGACCTGAGATTCCGCAACAACACCCCGAACGGCGTCTATATCGAGGCCTCCGCCTCCGCCTCCGACGTCACCGTGCGCTTGTGGGGCGTGAAGACGGTCGACGTCGAATCCATCACCGGAGAGCGCACCAAGCCGACCGAGCCCACCACCGTGGAACTTCCTGAGGGCGAAGACTGCATCGCCACCGAGGGCGCACCCGGCTTCACCGTTTCCGACACCAGGGTCATCACCGACCGTCGCACCGGTCGGGAAATCTCCCGCACCACACGTACTGTCAAGTACGACCCGATTCCGATCGTCAAATGTGAGTAAGCGCAACGAGTCTTGCGCTGGCAAATATCCAGCGATTACGCGGAATTCCGCTATTCGCCGCTTTCTTCGATGAATACCGCTGTAGCAGCATTGCTTTGGTACGCGATTGCTGGATAGATGCGGTATAACTACGCCATGTTCCGGGACGCTTGTTCAGCTCTGTTCCGGAACATGGGCTCGAAGTAGAGCGGAATTAGAAGGGGAACAGTGGTTGTGGATCGTATCGACTCGCTGGCAGAGTCTATTCCTGCGTGGAGCGGGAGTGTGACGAGCTTGCTCGGGGTGGTCATCGGCGGTGAGGCCGCACAGCGGGTCGCGCAAGGCACGGGCACGCTTTGTGATGTCGTGCTCGCGGCATGGGCGACTGATGTGGATCCGGCCGAGGCAGTCGTGCAATACGCCGAGGTGGTTGTGGCCGCAGGGAGCTTTCGTGATGGAGGCGAGCGCTGCGCTTGATCGCGCGGCAGGTGATGGGCGCGGTGCGCCCGCTGCTCTGATTCGTCGGTAGCCGCCGGCAACTGTGGCGGCTACCGATCCTCATCGCATCCGGCCTATTCGTCGGGGCGTTCCACATCGCGCAATGCCAGCGTGACGAATTCGCGCATGGGTATGCCGAGAGCTGTGCACAGCGCGTGTAGTTGTTGTATGTCCGGTGAGCGTTCGCCGTTCTCGAAACGCTGAATCGTGCTGACCCCCAATCCGGTCAGTGTCGCCAGCTGCGGGCGGGTCAGATTCCGCCGCGCCCGCGCGGCGCGTAGCTCGTTGCCCACCGCGCTATTGATCTCCGAAGCCGCCCTGTTCACACCCATACGGACTATTTTGAGGTCCGAACGGCCATGTGGCAAATGAAATGGCAAACATCGCGCTGACCTCCCTGGGCCTCCGTCCAGATCCACCTGGAGCGCCGTTATGAGTTGCAACAAGTCCAAACGGAACTTATTGTGCTCCACATGGAACATCTGGATCGCATGGTTGCCGATCTGATCCGGCACGCCATGTCTGCGGCTGGACTGACTCGGGACGAACTCGCGCGACTATCCGGCGTCCCGGAAGAGGTATTGCTGGACAAGCTCGACGCCATGGACTCGTTCGATCTGTACGAGCTCGTTTTCCTTGCGGCAGTACTGGACTGCCGAGTAGCCGATCTGCTGCCCGAGATGGCGGGGTCGAGTTGACCACTCGGCTTCGTAGTGTGCCGCGACCGGCCTCGTTCTGGTTATGTGTGAGATGAATCACGAACATCAGCCGCCTCGAAATCGACCGAAAAGCAAACTTTTAGCTACCGCAGTGGTGGTCCATGACCGGGCTATGTGGAATGCCTCGAGAACGCGTGGAACTGTTCCGTCGCCACATCGGTCATCGTGTTGTCTTCGTTCCCCCCGCCGGTCCCCAGTGCGGCGCCATCGAGCACGGTGTGATCATCGCGGTCGATCATCGGATGGTCTATGTCGACTACGGATATCCCAATCCGGTGTGGCCCGAACTGGGAAATTCTATCGCAACACATCCAGGTAATCTGCGTCTGAAACCCGTGACGATGCAGATGAAAAGTACTGTAGCGAAATACTTTTCGCATTCTCCTCGCAATACGCTATCTGCCGAGGGGTCGGCGCCCGGCCCGCTCTTCAGCGCGACCTGAACGGTACGCACAGCACCCGAATTCCCTGATCGACGCCAGCCGCCCGGTGCGCGTCCGGTCTCGCACGTCTACGAAAGGCATGTCGCCATGACCAGATTCGATCCACTGAACGGCAAGGGCTTTCGATCTTCCCACGCCGCGAACGAGATATTCGATGTGCTCATCGTCGGCGGCACCTGGAACTCCGATGGAGCGGGCGCATGCCGTGTCTTCGCCGACGCGTTGGATCCGAAAGTATTTACATCGCAGATGGTTCCGTATCCCGCCGATTACGGCAATCAGGTGACCTATGCCGATAGCGCGGCCGTAGGCAGGCGCGCGCTCATCGAGGCCATCGAGGCCACCGGGAATCGCGTAGTGCTCGCCGGTTACTCACAGGGGGCCGGAATCGTGGGCGATCTCGCGGCAGAAATCGGGCGCGGAGAGTTTCCGCTTCTCGAAGTGGTGGCCTGCGCACTCATCGCCGATCCGCTGCGCCCGATGGGCGCCTGCATCGATACCGATCCTGGTGGTTATGGAATCGCGGGCCAGCGGCCGATCACCGGTATCCCCACCTACTGGGCAGCCGCGGCAGGCGATCCGATCACCGCGCTACCCGCGGGAAACCCGTTGCGCAGTATCGCCGACCTGTCGGCGTATTTCAGCCTGCGCAGTCCCGAGGCGATGTTGCGCTGGGGACAGAGCCTGATCGAGGTCGCGATCGACCGCCAGCTACAGCGTTGGTGGTCGCCGCGCAACTGGCACAGCTGGGGCGGCGCCGTTGCCTACCTGCGCGGCTATCTGCTCGACGGCAGGCACACCGACGACTACATCCGCCATGGTCACGCACTTCGGCTCGCCGAGGTGATCAACCGTGAGGTGGCCGAGGGGGCCCGCTGATGCCCTGGTTCCAGGTAGACGATCAGCTCGGCTTCCACCCTAAGGTGGTCGCCGCGGGCAATGCCGCCATGGGCCTGTGGGTGCGCGCGGGCTCGTGGTCCATGCAGCAGCTCACCGAGGGTTTCGTACCCGCTGCCATCGTGCGTGGGCTCGGCTCGACCGCACAGGCGAAAAAACTGGTCGCGGTGGGCTTGTGGGCTGCTGAAGATGGTGGGTATCGCTTCCACGGCTGGGGTGAGCGGCAGATGTCCAAAGCCGAGATCGAGGATCGCCGCCGCAAGCGTGCCGCCGCCGGGCGCAAGGGCGGACAGATATCCGGGCAGGTGCGGCGAGCGCAAGCACATGCTTCAGCAGCCGCTACCCAACCGGTGCGGCACCAGCGAACCCCTGTCCCTGTCCCTGCCCCTGAGAAAAGCTCGGGGAGCGTGCGACCAGCCGACGAAGCCCCGGAACGCCGATGCTCGCTGCACCGCGCCCACCCGGCGCCACCGCCTTGCGGTGCCTGCGCCGAGGCCCGCCGAGCGCGGGAACGCTGGGATGCCAAGCACGGCGCCGAACGTCATGCCGAGGCGATCAATCGCCGCGAAGCCGCCCGTCGCTGCGCCATGTGCGATGACGCGGGGTGGCGGCACGCTCCCACCGAACTGCTCGCGGTGAATCCCGATCCACCGGTCCTCCGGTGCGATCACACCACCCCCACCACGCTCGACCACTGGCATTCCACCGCAGAGGAAGCGGCATCATGACAACTCGGCGTCCGGCGTCGATACGCCATAGCGGGCCGGCGCGGAACATCGACCCGAACCATCTCTACCTCGACCGCGTCCAGTTGCGCGAACTGGTGGAGCTATTGCGGGAGATCCCGGAATTGGTCGAGGATCTCGGCATCGCACTGACCAAGCAGGCGCGGCTGAGCAGCCCCGGTGACTACCGCATGCACCGTAGACCGAGCGAGCAGCCGCTGCCGTACAACCAGGCCGCGGCACTCGTCGCGGACGAATTACACGCGGTACTCGTGTCCTGGGTGCGGCTGGTCTGTGAGCAGCGCGGCATCGAATACTCCGGCGCGCCCTCGACACCTGGTCTGGCCCGCTGGCTCGACCGCAATGTCATCGCACTGGCGATGACCGAAGGCGTACAGGACGCGCCCACCGATGTTCGCGCCGTGGTCAAGGCCGCGTGGCAGGTGATCTGTCCGTCGGAAGCACGAGCCACTGTGGATCACGACAGGGTCGAACAAGCGCGACAGCAGCGAATGAATGTTTCGGGAATCGTCGCGCTGGCAAAAGAACTGGATGAGTCCTATCGGGGCCTCACCGCGCGGCGAGTGCGGACACTCCGCGATGCGCAGAAGGTCGCGCCCGTACCAGGACCGTGGGCCCCGGAATGGCCGGAGCTGTATGTCGTGGGTGAGGTGCTGGATGCGCACTTGGCGTACCCGGTACGGAAGCGGGTACGTAACTGAAAAAGAATATCCTTAAGGATCTTGATCGTACGCTCGAGCTGGACAAGTCCGCATCACCGGATCATGATCTCCGTGTCCAATGTTTCACAGATGCAATGCACGGGCTTATCGGGGTGCGAGCAGGATTTAGTTCGTATGGTTCGGTCCGGTCGACAGTTGATCAGTTGAAAGAAATCCGTAGTCGGGTAGTCGAACTGATTGCACTGAACTGGAGAACGCTTCACAACTACATATATATCTCCTGGAACCTTGCTAATAATTCGCTCTTCTGTGGCTGGTGGGAGTCTTGTATCCGGCGTTCGGTAATTGCGCTGCTTCTCGATGACTATCCGGGTGCGACCGAGGTTCTCGGTGAGGAGGATATGGATATGATCGGGGAAATGGATAAGGTGCTCCGTGGTAACATTACATATGCGCCACCTCTACGAGATCAGGATACACCTTGCCTAGAGCGCGTCCTATCGATTTGGACCTGAATGATTGAAGCGTACATGACGCGCAGAACTGTCTTCTACGGGTCCATCGAAACGGGTAGTCATCAGGTTGTCGAGCAGACACTCCGATCATGGCTGGTTGCCGGCGAACTGCAGGTTGAATTCCGGCTCAATGGCATTGAAATTACCTATGAGAATCCGTATCTGTATATCTACTGCTACGATGTAACGCGGCCGAGTATAGGATACAGTGAATTTCTTTTCGAGGGGTATGTGAATGACCATCTCGAGAATGCCGCTGTCCGACTACAGGGGCTTCTGCTCGAATGTGACAGAAAGTATGTGCGGTGCGCAATAGACTATAATGAGGTCGACGGTGATTATAATTGTATAGGTGAAGAATATACTATGAGTTCGGCTGCGGATTAGGTCGTTTGTCCTGATAGTCCGAGCCCGGATCGTGGGGTAGCGGATCACCGGAAAACACGTCGGTGGATCCGGGTTCGTCTGCCCGCTCCTGATGTAGCTTTGGTGAGTTCGCCACCTACCTCGGCGAGTACCGTCCGTGTCATATCTTGCTTGGTTCACGTTCAGATGTGCGTAGTAGCGGCATTTCGTCGATCTGTTGTTTTTGTCGCGCGGACGTCGGGATTTGTGCACTACAGGCGCTGTCGGATGCCATGGGGCGAACGCCGGTTGCCGGCGTATGCCCAGCCGTCGTGGCGGGCAGCACTTGCGTGGGCGTGTGCGCAGTAGGTGGATCTGGGTCCGGTGCCGTTGGTGCTGTACGACGTGTCCACCCTGCACTCGGGTCTTCCGCCGCGCCTGGCCATCGTTCTGGGGTGTCTGCCCCACGAGGGCCGTGGCCTGATGGTGTGTTGAGTGGCCGCCATCCACACACGAGTGGCATTCCATGCCAACAACCTTCGTCTGCCTGTGATCAAGACGCCGAAAACCCCTTGTCTACCTGCGGTTTTCCTGCTGATGTCGATTCCGGTTTTGACATCGAGGAATCCTTAAGCCAAGATATTCGCAGCGCCAGAGCTGCGCCCTGATCCCGAAATTCGGGAAACTTTCCTCACCCCAATAGCTTCGATCGAGGCCTCGTCTACGCTGGCGAGGCCTTTGTCATTCCCTACCAAGCGACCGGGGAATCCCCGACCACACGTGGTACGCCCCCGCGATTCGCTCGATAGTGCAGACAAACGGACACGGTCTGCCACCAACCCGCCCCCGGGCTCCCGCTGCTCTTTCCACCGTGGTGTAGCTGGACGCAGCGCCTGGGGTGCCCTGACCAGGCGCGTCCACCGTTACTGCGCAGCTGACTACTGCCGGTGTGTAATCGCCAGGCCTTCCATGCCTGGTCGTCCCAGGCCAGATCGTGCCGGATTCCTTCCGCCGCTACGGATACGGATGAGTTCCGCGCTGATATCGCGGATCGTTTGAAAGGTGTTGCTTTGATGTCTCTTTCGGATTCCGAGCAGCGTGAGTTGTTGGACAAGGTGCGGCGGGTGCATCTGGAGTTGACCGGTGCGTTCCAGTCGCGGGTGTCTGATTCGGAGTATTGCGACACTCTTGCTGGGTATGTGTTGAATTCCGATGCCGCTGACTATCGCAATGAGCAGCGGTTGCGGGCGTTGGAGTTGAAGCTGGATCGGGTGCTGGCCGCGGTCGAGGAGGCATCCTGATGCGTATCACTCGTTTTCCCGAACCCGCGTTGGTGCGTTCGGTGCTGGTCGCGGTGACCGGTGTGCTGGCGTATCTGCTGGGTCGTCAGCTCGATACGTCCTGGATCGAACCGGTATTGACGCTCTATGGCTTGTTGTCACCGATTGTGGCCGGGGTGTTGATCCGGCCGGTGGTCACTCCGGTCGACGGCCTGGACGGTGGGGGGTGAGGTGGAGAGTTTGCTGAACCCCGAGCTGGTGCAGGCAGGTGGGGTGGCGTTGGCGTCGGTGATCGGGGCAGTGACGGCGTGGCAGGCACGGGAGGTATCGAAGCTGCGGCGGCGAGTGGAGTCGTTGGAGCAGCAGGCGGTCGATGACAACAAGCGGTTCCGGGAGGCGATCGTGTTGATTCGTGCGTTGCAGCGGCATATCGATGAACTGCGTGGGTTTCTGCGTCTTCATCTGCCTGGGCATCAACCACCGACACCGGGGTACCGCATCCCACCGTCGTTACGCGAAGAGATCTGACATAACCAGCGGCCGCGGCCGCGCACAGCCTATCGGGACATTCCACGTTCCGATACCAGGAAACCGTTGAGAGACGGTTCTCGAAGCTCGCCCCGCCCGCCGGTTCCTCCCGTGGTTCAGCGAATGCGGTTGTAGGACGGCCAGGATGTCCGGGGCGCTCGGCGGTCTTGCCCGTGCGTCGCACGCGCGGGCAAGACCGCCCTTTCTCCGGCCACACCACCACCGGGCCACGATTGCCGATTTCCGCGGCGAATGTGTTCCGGGCTACTCGTTTTCGATTCGATGGAGATGACTCGACTTTGACCGCACATGATGAAACAACCCATGACCTCGACGGTGACTCGCCCACAGGGACCCTAGAGGTCGAGGTCCAGGTGAAACAATGACCAACCCGTACCCAACGCCTGGACAATTCCCGGATTTCGAACAAGTCCTTGTCGATCTGTGCACGCCGATCGCCACCACGGTATCGACATTGCCCGCCACCGGAGACGAGATCCGAGACCAGCTCCCGTTCCTCTGGGTGCGTCTGGTGAGTGGAAGCACCGATATCAACGCGGTCACCTATACCGCGAAAGTTCGTGTGGCGGCGATCGCCCAGACACGCGCTGCCGCGCAGCAGCTCGCTTCCAGTGCTCGCGATGCTCTGCTCGCCACGCCCGCGACCAGGGTGAACGGTGTGCTGATCGACTGGGCCGAAGAAGCGGCCCCAGACGATGTGAAGTACTTCCCGCCCACCCTGCAGCGCAGCCAGGGTGTGGCGGATCTACCGAATCTGGATCCGATCAATCAAATGGTCGAAATCGGGTTCACGCTGCACGCCCGCCGTCAGTAATCCGCTGGCGCGCACACCTATCCACGAAATGGAGAATCCATGCCTGCTACCAATCTGACCGCGCTGAAGGATGCCCAGCGCGAGCTGCTGCTCAAGCCGCTCGACGCCGCGGTATTCCTCGCACCGTGGTATACCGCCGCCCCGGCCGCCTTCACCGATACGAGCGGTGCTCTGCAGACCTTGCCCGCGGCCTACAAGTCGGTCGGTCTGATCGATAAGAAGTCCGGTGTCGCGTTCGCGCGCAACGTGGTCGCCGCACCGATCGAGTCCTATGGCGAGCTGGAGCCGGTCCGCAACGACATCACCAGCGACACCACCACCATCGAGTTCGAGCCGCAGCAGACCAACGCCATGACGCTGGCTCTGACCACCAACGCCAACCTGGAGCAGGTCAAGGCGGACGCGCAGTCCGGTGAGGTGTTCTTCGCGCAGCCGTCGTCCGAGCAGATCACCTACTACTCCGCGATCGTCATCGCCAAGGACGGCAACGACGCCGCGCCGATCTACGTGTTCAAGGTGATGCCGAAGGTCGCGGTCACCAAGTACGCCGGTGAGCAGTGGACCCCCACCACCATCATCTCCCAGAAGCTCACCCTGACCGCGTTCAAGGACGACACCGCAGGCTACTCCGTCGCCCACGGTTTCGGCGGCACCGGCTGGAAGAGCCTGCTCACCAAGGCCGGAATCGAAACCGCCACCGTGTAATTCGTGGTCCCCAATCGTGGTTGTTCGCCGCGTGTCTCCGGTCGCGGCGAACAACCACCCCTTTTGCCGCAGCACCGGAGAGAAGAAAGGTCATCATGTCTGCCATTCCCACCGAATACCCCGTAACCCTGACCGACGGCGAAACCGAATACCAGGTTTACGACGCCACCGCGTTCGTCAACGCGGTGTACTCGCGCGGCCACCGGCATATCACCGGCGCCGAAGCCGAACAGCACTGAGTTAAGCCCGCGAAGACCGCTCTGCTTTGCGGCCGGATTTTCCGCCGCGAAGCCGAGCGGTGTTCGCATCCCTATCAACCGGAGAAAACCATGGCATCACCACGCAAGAGCCCCGCGAAAACCGGCATCAGCGATGAAGGCCGCTTCTACGAGATCCAGCAGGAGCTGACCGCGAAACGGCGCGGCCCCTACCAGCTCACCAGTGATATCGCCATCCAGCCGATGACCCGCCGCCAAGCCAAAGCCCTGCGCGAAACCCAGGACGAGGAGGAGCAACTGGCCATCCTGCTCGGCGATCAGCACGAGGCGGTCGAGGAACTGTTCGACGACCGTCCGATCGATGAGTGGATCGCTTTCCAGGAAGACCTCTATGCCCACTTCTTCGGCCAGGGCTCCACGGAGCTGCCGGGGGGATCAGCGGGCTCGTAGAGTTCTGGGATCGTTTCGGTGCCGCGCTCGACTACGACCTACTCGAACGCGGCATCGATGTCCGGGACTGCTTCGGGCCCGAAGACCTCCGCACCCGCGATTGGCGCACCATCTGGCGGTTCAAAGACCGGCTACCGCGCGGATCGCAATACAAGACGGCACTGGCGATGGACCTGCAGCTGGCCGAAGAACTCCTCGCGCTCGAAACCGATGACGAATTCCCCGAAGCCGAGGACCCGACCCCTGATGGCTACACCCTCGACACCTATCTGCTGCTGACGGTCATCGACGGGCTACAAGGCGTGCAAGCCGCGGTCATCGCCGCAGCAGGCGCCGACCCGCCTCAGGTCAAACCGATGCCCAGGCCGGTGACCGCGCTGGACAAGGTCCGGGAAGAACGCAGACTACGATCTCTGCAAGATCTGATCGGAGTGTTCTCCGCCCAGCCGCCCGACGATACGCCGGACGGTACCGCGGAGCAGGAAGTGAGCGAGGTTCGGCGTGTATAGCAGCGGTGGCACTGTGGATGAGCAGTGGGCGCCGGATGAGGTTACGCCCGAGCCGGTTCTGCACCAGGGAGAATGATGGACTTTTCAGACTATGTGAATCATAAGCTGTTGTGGGACTCTGTCGATTCTCTCGATAACCCGGAACTGCAGTATCGCACTGTGGTCGACGGTGTGGTTTTGGAGATCCTGATAGGAGATTTTCCCGCGGAGTCCGCATACACACTTCTGGTCGATGGTCGCCCATCTGGTGAATTCGATTGTTGGCCCGAGTCGTGGACTCGGCAGTTCCGTAATTTCCAGGCGTAATTCGTAATACCTCGCTTCGTCACATCGATTCGTAATCTCTTGGCACGCGATCTCAGGCACGGATGCGCTGATCAACAGATTCCCCTTTCGAGCGCAGGCATCGGGGAAAAGCGCTTGTCGCCCCGTTGGGTTCCGGTGCTTCCTGGATGGTCGCAATGGGTGCTATAGGTCGGATACAAGCCCTTCTGGATATCGAAGCGCGTCGAATGATCTCTCCGGCGGAATTGTTCTGAACCAGAGTGGCGGCAATGCCCTCATGCGGGACTCGGTTATTTCATTCATTTTCGTCTTTTATTCAGCACTGGTTATCGGGTGTCAGATGGATTGTTCCACTCCGACGCAAGGGGTCTGAGTGCTATCTATTCATAACTCTCCTCTGGTGTGGTATCGGATGAAATGTAGCTCCGGGGAGATTCGCATTTCGCGGCATATGGTGGCCGCCTCTGCGATGCTACGACAGGTGTATTGATAATGATTTCTAACGATGGAAGAAAGCCTCCTGGTGAGTCTTCTGGAGATCCAGAGTCAAGGCGACATGTGTCCCGTTGGGAAGAAGACCGGGAAATTTATGAAGATTTGCCGTTCGGGCCACCTGATTCGCACCCGGTGCCGAGTAATGAGAATTTAGGTGAGTTCGCGCCGAAAGCTGGGGAGACACATGATGAGGCTGCCGTGCGTATCAGGAAGTGGTACGACGCGCAGGCAGCATCCATTCCCGAACTGGACAAGGAAGGTCTGGCCAGGGGACTGTCAACGGAAGAAAGAGCGCGTCGCGCACAGGGGATCCGGCATGACGCTCGTATGACCGCACGCGCAATGGATCCGGACCGTATCCGGGTACGTGAGCTTCGAAAAAGGGACTACAAATTGTACGGCAACCCCGATGGGCCGGCCTTCGATGATCTCGTCGAGAAGTATCGGAATCGAGGCCTGTCCGATGACGAGGTCTTCGAAACGATCATCGGCAGTTCGAACCGGACGAATGCCGAAGTCAACCAACAGCTGGGGGTGACAAGGGAATCCGAGGCAAATAACCGTTCCCGCCCGTCGTATCCTCCGGGCGGGGCTTCTGCCAAGGCAGCAGGCTCACCACGCAAGCAACCGGGTGCTGGCCCAGGTACCCCGCACCGGGATCAGATGAAGAAGCCGGGATGGCTCGGAAATCTCACGGGCAGGCTGAAGAACGCCCCATCGGCTGCGGCAGGCAAGTTCAAGAACCTGCCCGGTAAGGCAGGGCAGGCCGCTGGTGGCACCGCGGCCTTGCTCGGTGGTGCGGAAGCGGCGGCCGGGATGCTGCCGGAGTTGTCGGCGGCGATGAGCAATCCCATGGGGGCCACCGGGCAGCTGCTGGGTGAAGTATCCGGTATGGCGGGTCTGCTCGATAACACGGGCGGCGGCCAGGTTGCTGCGAGCCCGGCAGGAGGTGGCCGGGGCGGTTCTCCTGCCGCGGGGAAGGCCGCCAAGTCGAAGGGTGGCGGCGCGGCGAAGGCCTCGGCGGAGGCGGCGAAGAAGTCCACGGAGGCGATGAAGAAGTCCACGGAGGCGATGAAGAAGTCGACCGAGGCGGCGAAGAAGTCGACCGAGGCAGTGAAGAAGTCGACCGAGGGGTTCAAAAAGTTCTCCGGGGAGCTGAAGAAGTCGGCCAAGGCGCATAAGAGCGCGTCGTCGGCGACGAAGAGCATGACCGGGGCACAGAAGAACCTGAACAAGGCGATGCGGGCGAATCCGCTCGGCATGGTGGTTACCGTGATCACCACCGCGATCGGCGTGATCGGGTTGCTGGTGGACAACTGGGACAAGGTCAAGGTGGCCTTCGAATGGGTGCACAAGAATGTGTTGATCCCGGTCGGTAAATGGTTCTCCGACACCTGGAGTGGGACCGTTGTGCCCATGTTCAAGACCAGCATCGACACCGTCAGCGGGTTCTTCAGCGGGATGGGTGAAACGGTCCAGGGGGTGTGGAACGGCATCGTCGGCACTATCCAGGGTGTCGTGCGGACCATCGCGGACCTGGTCGGTAGTATTCCGCTACCCGTTACGCAGAACATCGCCGCAAGCCTGAACAACTTCTTGGGTCCGGAGAAGAAGGCCGATGGTGGCATGCTGCGGGGTCCGGGCGGACCACGCGACGATGTCATTCCGGTGCTGGCTTCCAACGGTGAGTACATCGTGAACGCCGAGTCGACCGCCAAGAACCTGCCGCTGCTCGAGGCGATCAACAGCGGTGCCACACCGAAATTCGCTGACGGTGGACGGGTGGCGCATTCGAGTTTCTCGGATTGGGCCGGGCAGTCGGCAACCGACGCCGTGAGCGGTTTCTTCTTCGGACCTGAAGGCAAGCCGGAACCCGAGTACGACGAGGACAAACCCCGGACACCTGAGCAGGCACGCGAGGATGCCGTCAATGGCATGTTCGACGGATTTTCCAACGCCGCAGGAATATTCGCATCGGGGATGGTTGGCAGCGTCATGTCCGAGCTGAATATCAGCCGTGTTCCGCCCTTGGTTCAGGGCCTCGTCAAGGCGGGTATCGCTATCGACGAGCACCGGGAGCAAGAGAAAGATCGCGCCGAGCGGAAAGCGCAAGCAGATGCGGAGAAAGCACAAGCAGCGGCGGAGAACGCGACCGGTGATGGTCAGACGGAGGCGGAGACCGATGCCGAGACCACACCGGAAAACGAAAAGGGTCTGTCGGAGAAGGCCGCGACGTTGATCGATCTCGCCAAAAGAGTCGAAGGCGCCCCCTACGACCCGGGCGGGATGCATTGGGGCGATTGCTCGGGTGCGGTATCGGCATTGGCGAACTTCGCGGCGGGCTTGCCGCCCTTCGGTTCCCGGTTCGCTACCGCCAACCAGCCCGGGGCGTTGGCCGATCGCGGTGCCAGGCATGGTCTGGGCCCGGCGGGCAGTTTGAACATCGGCTGGTATCACCGCGGCGGCGAGGACGGGCATACCGCTGCCACGTTGCCCAATGGTGTGAACTTCGAGATGGGTGGTCGCCGCGGGAACGGTCAATACGGTGGTTTCGCCGCAGGCGCCGACGACCCGGTGTTCACCGATCATGCTCACTTCCCGCCGGAGATGTTCTTGGCCGCGGGAGGTTCGGTATCGGGTGCGGGGTCTTCGATCGGGGATCTGATCCCGGCGTGGTTGTCGGATGGGGAGTTCGTGGTCAATGCCCGCTCCGCGGACGCCAATCGCTCACTGCTGCATGCGATCAACCAGGATGCGAGCGCGTTGTCCACCCTGGTCCAGCCCACCCCGGTCCCTACCAGGGCATTGGTGGGTGCGGGTGTCGGTGGCGAGAGTTTGGATCAGTCGACGACCATTCATCTGTCCACTCCTGATGTGGATACCGCGTTCCAGAAAGCCAAGACCTGGGAAGCGCAACGCGCACTGACCTACACCAGCCGGTGGGGGTGATCGGGGGAAGGCGTCATACAGTAGCGCGTTCCTGGGGTGGGGGGTCCGTTTCGACGCTCGTCATGGCCTCGTTTTCGGCCGGGGGCGTGGACATGCCAGCGGAGACGACTACATTATCCATTCAGGGCCAGGCCGAGGGTCTTGCGCCGAACCCGACAAACCCGACCCAGTGCTGACAGGAAGTTTCGATCATGTACGCCGACCTCGATGGTGCCGCCGCGCTCGCCCGCATCGCAACGGGATTTGATTGGACCTGGACACTCGAGGATGTGCCACGATTCTGTGCGATCACAGGCTGGAAAATAGTGATTCGTGACAAACTGGGGATTGAATTCGCCACCGATTTCGACGTCAGACGTCCTCAAGCAAACCTGTTCACTGATAAGGGAATGGCTCCTGAACTTGCTGCGGCAGGTGAGGAGATCGAAAATATCTCGATAACCGTAGCGGATTTGACTGCGGCTTCGCACTCGTCAACAGAAGCGGAGGTGGTGGAGTGCTGCGGACTTGTCGGACAGCGACTGATTACAGAGCTGGGTCCACCGAGGCGCCGGGTATACGAGACTGATCAGAAGCTCATCTGGGACCTATCGAAAGTTTCCATCCGCTTGTATCCGGTAACAAACGCGGTGATTCTGGGCTTCGTCAATCCTGCTTTTCAAGAGTGGATAGAGAAGCAGGCGGAGCTAGACGATATCGCGCCGGTCAAAGCCGGTGGTGCGTTTCATGTCCAGTGTTAAGAGTTCCCCGGCTGGGTAGCTGGTTGGGGCGCTGGTCTTATGGAGTGAATTTCTATTTTCGGCCAGACTATTTCCGATATGGCGATGCTGCTTTGTGAGGTACATCGATCATCGAACCTGCTGTTTTAGAGGGTCTGATTAAGCCTCGGGTTTCGAATAGAGTCCGTTAGTTTTAGTAGTGACTGTATGTGTCTCTCGTGAGAGGATCTATGAGTATGAAATCAGATATCGAAGGTGCGGTGCGCCTAGCTCGCACGGCCATGGAGTTCGACTGGACATGGCAGGCCGAGGATCTGCCACCTTTCTGCGAGAAGGTCGACTGGCAGGTAAGCGAGATCGATGAGAACGGTGCAACCTTGGTAACGACTCTTGATGTGTTCCGTAAGGATGCAATCGTCTTTTTCTCGGCCGATTCTTCTGGAAGGATCAGCTGGATGACATTGTTCGTCGCAGACGTCGAATCTGATTGTAGAGGAGTGAAACCGTCAGCAGAGCAGGCTGATATTTATTCGTTACTAGAAACTCGAATTATCAAAGAATTGGGTCCGCCGGATCGACGCTTGCCAGATCGGGGTGAGCCGAAAACGACTTGGGATCTGGAAAATGTATGCATAGAACTATATACGGTTAACAGTTCGATAGCATTTCACATTGTGAACCCAGAGTATCAGGAGTTGCTGGATGAACCGATTCTTCCGTTTTAGTTAGGCTCTCCCTGTGAGGTCCGGGAGAGCTGAAGA
This sequence comes from Nocardia spongicola, assembly GCF_047200775.1. Classification (NCBI taxonomy): domain Bacteria; kingdom Bacillati; phylum Actinomycetota; class Actinomycetes; order Mycobacteriales; family Nocardiaceae; genus Nocardia; species Nocardia spongicola. The sequence continues at coordinate 122,816 of NZ_JBJZOO010000002.1, forward strand.
GGATATCACTGGCCGAGGTTGGCCGCGCGGATATCGTCCTGTGTCAAATCATTGAACAGAAGCAGCTGGTTATCGCCGGTTCGAGAGTGGCGCTCCTGGTGGATATCTCACAAATAGGAAATCTGAACGTTTCGATTCAGGGACCCTTTTCATCCTTGCTGCTGGTGGCGACCCGAGGTTGCCACCAGCAGTGTGTATCGTTTGCCGATATGGCAAAACCCCCTGGTAGAGAATATTATTGACAGAATCTACTGTTCGCCACCAAGAGGTTTTATGTGTTGCTCTGCCCTGCTGTGCTGTCATTGAGCCTTTTCATACTCGTGTGGACTGAATCTCGCGGTCCTGTAGGGCGTGGATGGCCTTGGTCAGGGGACCGGCCTTGTGCGGGCAGCAGCGTAGTTTGTGCAGCACCTTCCAGGTTTTCAACTGCGCGTTGGTGCGTTCGCCGCGGCCTCGCAGCTGCGCATGCTCATGGTTGGCGTCGGTCTGCTATGCCGGTTTGCCGCGCCCTTTGCACGGGGTGACAAACCCATCGATACCGTGATATCCCTTGTCCGCCAAAACGATCAGCCCGCAACGTTAGAGGTCGCGCAGGATCTGCCAGATCCACGCGGCCTTGCTACAGTGCACACTGTCGGGCAACGCGCCCGACGCCCACATGATGTATCTGTCGGGTGTGGCGATGATCTGGATGTTCATCCCGTGATTACGGTGCTTGCCCGAGTAGTAGGGTCGGTCGGCGGCCACCCGGTCGATCGGGATCAGCATGCCGTCCAGGGTCAGGCAGATGTGCCCGTCCTCCAGCTCCACGGTCTCGGCGACAGAGCGCCACGCGGTGGTCGTCGACACCTCGAATCCTGCCCCGAGGTCGCTGAAAGTTTCGGCTTACACAGGTGGGCCAGCACGAGCAGGGCCTGGCGGGCCGGGTCGAGCTTGAGTCAGGCCGAACCGATCGCGCGGCGGTGCCGACGGATCAGCTGCGCGACGAAGTGGAGGGTCTGAAGTGACTACGACAGCGCGGAACGGTAGAACAACACAGAAGCCACTGGTCGGACGGTGATCTCGGCAATCCCGCTTTACCAGGGGCTGCGCTTTTCGATCACGCGACACGCCGCACCAAACATCAACTGCCACAAAGTCATCCATCACAGATGAAAATGACTCATTATCACCTTCGACTCTAACTCGGATGTTGGATGTGATCCGTCGTCACCATATCAGGATCGGTTCGGCGTGACGACTGCTTGCCCCAGGTAGGTAAGCCCTTTCGGTTCCCAGCGCTCGCCACGATGCGTACGTATGGGTGGTGTCCGGGCTCGCCGCCGCGTTCACCGCCATCAAGGTGGGGCACCTATCCGCAAGCCATTCGGCCACTGGTTGTGCTATGCGGATGGCCGGCATCCGCGTAGCCGTCGAACGAGTTGTCGCCAGCCTGAAAACGTAACGGATGCTCAGCGCGGCGGGCGGTCGCTACTGCGCGCCGATCGGTAGGTGTTGACCAAGGCAGTGTTGTGGCTCTCCGAAGTTGACAGAAGTCACCACCAAGTCCCTGGCCAGGCTGCTTGAGATCGAACGCCACTGTCGCGGTACCTGTGCCGATCGGCGGGCATAGACCGCTTTCGCGCAAGCGGTGTCGGTACTGCGATGGTTGCTCGACCTCACCGGAGTCGTGCAGCAGGACTGTGGCAACGATCATCGGCAAGCCCACCGATTACAACTACATGCACGAAAGTATCGACGTACTCGCAGACTGAGTCCCAGATCGTGGTGCGGCATTATGTGAGGCGCACTTGTCCAGGTGCGAGTGTATCGGGGTGGGCGGCACATTCATTCTCCATCGACCGACTTCACGAACTTTATCCACGATTCGCAATGTCCAGATACACCGCACGTGACGAGTAGTCGCTTCGGTCGTCGCAGATGCGACCCAACCGCGAGCACAACACCACCGCGTTGCGCACCCATGCCGGTGTGCGCGAGGGACTGTCTGCCCGGGCCCGTTAATGCCCCACCGGTACGGGGTGATCTCCGCTATGAGGTCGAATCCGAGGTGGACACGGTAGCGGTGAAGAAACCTGCTGGTGGGCAGTTGCCGGAACAGCAGAAAGTGGCCGATAAAGCGTACAACAGCAAGCGAGCCATCGGTGAACGCGGCAACTCCTTGCTCGAAACTAAATCCGAGGTACTGCGGTGCGGCAGCCTGTTCCCTTGACGGATCGCAGTCATCGTTGTCGTTTCCTTTGTACTATTCCGCACTGAGTGCCGTCGGAAAGCATGAATTCATAGCACACCGATTGCTTGAAAGGCTTGTTGATCGTCAGTAGCGAGTTATTAATGCCGCAGTGGAACCTATTGGTAAGGCTGAAATTTCTGAAAATTCTAGCTCCGCCACCTTTCTAAAAGACTCGGTCGATCTTCATGGGATTGATCGATGTTGTCCGCTGCGTTTGTCTTCATTCGATATCCAATGTAACCACAGGTGCTTAAGTGACGAGGAAGAAATGGCCAGACCTCCGGGCAAGGAAAATCGGCTCGCGCGCAGTTCCGATTGATTTATCTCCGGCGGCGCGGGCGGAAATTAAAGAAATTCAACAGATTAAACAAGAATCCCTTAAGGAGGAGTTGGAGCACAGGGAGAGGGAAGTTAAGAGGTATTACGAGGAGGAGATAGGTGTCGAGAATGGCATAGGTACCGGGGGGGATGAAGGCGCCGAGGAGAATGAAGGTGCCAAAAAGAAAAAGAAGAAAAAAGAATCTATAAAGAGGTATCTCGATAGCATTAGGGGAGGGTCGGTATCGGGATCTAAAATTAGAAAACTCGAAAATCTTACACAGCTATATCTGCAGACCTTCAATAATCTTAACCGTCTGAGTGAGGAAGCTGGCGAGGTGGCTGCGCGAGATTATATCGAGCAGCGCATTGCGGAGGGGGGTGGGAGTTTTGTAATAGAAGGTGATGATGAGCGGCCAGGGAAAGATAAAAGGAATGTATTCGATCTGGTAGCTGTCATTGACGGAAAACTTGTTTTGATAGAGGCCAAAGGCCCTAGTGCGGGGCTAGGTAGCAGATGGGTTAAGGGTAAATCTGGAAACCATGTCTATGCTCAACAGGGGACACGGGAATATCTGGAGGCTACGCTTGCTAGTGACGAATATCTTCTACAAAAGCTGAAGGATGACCATCCAGAGATCTACCAGGCGTTATACGATGGCACAGCGCAGATCGAATACCGGATGGTTCGAGCTACCAAGGCTGGCGGGGCTAATACTCAACTATTTGATATCGGAGAACATCCAGTTGGACTGCCCGCTCGGTTCCCGAAGGGTGCAGTGCCGCCCGAGGGGTATCGAGGTGAAAAGGGTCTTCAGTCTGAAAGTAGGAGCATTCCGGATAGCCGAGGCGCTGGAAGCAACGGGGGCAAGCCAGGTGACAGGAGGAGTGCGCCGCAGCGGACCGGGTTTGCTGCAACAGCTCTACTTGCTGGGGCGTTCGTATCCGCTATGGTGTTCGGTGGTGGTAGCCCGGAGGCGCATGCTGCTAGCGCTCACGACACCACTTCGGTGGTGCAAGCATCGAATGCGCATGTTGTTTCGGCGAATTCGGCTACGGCAGGTCTGAAGGATTGGGCTGCTTCGGCGCGGGATTCGGCTGGTGTGCACAAGCTGTTCAAGGAGGGGGTGGGGGGGAGCGGGACGCAGAAGCTTGCTTCGGATGTGGGGATGTTCTCGGGGGTGTTGCAGAGTATATCTATCGCTACTCAGGTGTGGGCTGTCGCGCAGTGGGCGTTCAATATCGCGATGAATGCCAACCCGATCGGTGCTCTGCTCGTTGCCGCCCTCACTCTCGCTATTACCAATATCACTCTGGTGGTGACGTATTGGGATACGTTCAGGTCGGCTTTGGACTGGGTTTTCAAGAATGTTTTGATGCCGATGGGGCAGTGGTTCTCGGATACCTGGAATGACACTTTGGTTCCGATATTCCAGTCGTGTGCCGATGCTGTTTCCGCGGTCTTTCGGACGATTGCCGACTCGATATCCGGTGCGTGGAATTGGATTGTCGATCAGGTCAGGGGTTTCCTGCGGGGGTTTGCCGATTTCATCGACAGGATTCCGTATGCCGGGATCGGGCCGAATCCCCATGAATGGGCGGACAGGATTCGGGAATTCACCGATCCGGGGCAGGGGGACGACGACGGGGTGCCGCGGGATGAGGGCGAGCCGGGTGAGTATTCGGTGCTGGCATCAGCACCGGAGGGCGCGTCTGCTGTGGACGTGGCGTCGCGGCCTCAGAATGTGCCGGTGCCGGAGACGGCCGACTATGGCGCCGCCCCGGGGTTCGCTGCTGGTGGCCTGGTTTCTCTTCCGGTGTGGCGCGGGGTGGGTTGGGGGCTGGAGATACCGGAATCGCCGGCAGGTTTCGCAGTGCCTCACGGTTCTGTCGAGGCAGGCGCCGATCGTGCGGGTGCGGGGTCGGGGCAAGCCCGGCGCTCTGTGAGCCGGCGGCGTCGCGCAGGTAGAGCGCGTGCTTCTTCGGTGGCGGCGAGGGCGAGCGGAACGGCCGCTCTCGTGGCCGCTGCTGCTGCGGCGCACCGTGCCGGCTCGGTGATGCGGGCTGGGGTAGTGGGCCGGAACGCTGGGGGAGTATCGGGTTCCGGTTCTGGTTTCGAGGTCGATGGGTCCGATGCCCTGGCTGTGGATCGTGCTTTCGCCGCTTCCTCGGTGTTCGAGCATTTCGCTTCCGGTGATGGAGATGGCGCGGCTCGGTTGTTGGCTGCGGGCGGGTCCGTTTCCCGTGGGAGTGGGTCGGCCGGTGGTTTCCCGGATGCGAATCTGTCTTTGTTGCAGGTGATTTCTCAGGATGCGGGCGTGTTGTCCGGAGTACGTGGGCGGCAGGTCGTACCGACTCGCGCGCTGGGTGCCGGTGGTGTGCGCCGCCGTAATACCCGAATGGATCGTTCGTTGGCGATCCGTATTTCGGCGCCGGATGTGGATGCCGAGTTCAGGCAGGTCAAAGCGAATACGGCGCGGCGTGCGTTGACGTACGCCGGTCGCTGGTCGTGATACGCAAAGTAAGAAATGAGGTGAATCTCTGTGGCACAAGCCGCGATGATCGAAGTCGAAGGTGTCGATGGTTCGCACTGGACGCTGGCGGGTCCCGGTCAGGGGCGTGAGGGTGTCGAGCTGGGTACCACGCCGACCGGGCTTTATGACGCCCCGGTGACCACGATCTGGAACTCGACCGCTTTCCAGATCGGCGCCACCTATGGTGGGGCGAATTGGCAGAAGCGGGATGTGGTCTTCGGTGTCAATGTGTACGAAACTGATTCCGCCAGTTGGGAGTCGGTGGATTCGGCGTGGCGGAAGGCGTGGGCGTATGACCGTGATACGAAGCTCGTCGTCACCACCGAGTACGGTGCTCGCACGCTGCATCTGCGGATGTCGCAGCAGCCGGAGTTCAAGCCGCAGCGGGATCCGCATCTGAAGAAGTGGGGGCAGGTCACGATGACCTGCACCGCTGGGGTGCCGTGGTGGGTGGAGGAGGATGTCACCGCGACCGCGATGTCGACGATCGACACTCGTGGTGCGGGGCAGTCCGAAACATTGTGGCTGCCGGTGTCGAACCCGACCGATCAGCCGCTGTGGCCGCAGTGGGTGGTGACCGCGCCTGGGGTGTGGACTCTGCCGGATTTCTCCTGGACCGAGGATGCGGATAAGGCGCGGGTGCTCACGTTGCCGACGTTGGTGGCTGGCCAGGACGTGACTGTGGATACCGATCCGATGGAAGAGATGATCGTCGCCGCCGACGGCAGTTCGGTGTGGGCGCGGATGAACGGCAAGATGTTCCTGCATTCGGTGCCCGCGTGGACTCCGGAGACTCTGGTTCCGGTGACGGTGCGGGGTGCGGCGGCCGGGGCGACGGTGCAAGTGCGTTGCCCACGTAACTGGTCGCGGCCGTGGGGGCTGCAATGACCGCGCCTGCCGTCAGCGCCTCGGCGCTCGACCGGATGGAGACCATCCACCGTGATGCGCTCGCTGTCCGCGGAACTCGCAAGAACAAGCGGCTCGAACCGCCGCTGATCCGGCTATGGGACGGTGACTGGAACCTACGCGGTATCTGCCGGGCCGAGATCTCGGCCACCTTCACCTGGTTGCTCAACGAATCGGGCACCGGGCAGTTGGTGTTGCCTGCCGAGCATTATCTGGCCGAATGGATCATGAACGCTTCCGCGCGCTCGACCCAGAACGTGCACATCACCGTCGACAAGGATGGTGCGCGGTGGGGTGGCCGGATGAAGACCGCGACGCTGCAGAAGTCCGATACGGGTGTGAAGAGCGTGATCGTGCAGTTCATGCACGATTACGAGGAGTTGAAATGGATTCAGGCCTGGAGTAATCCGTTCCTGCCCGCGAGCTTCCAGTTCCCGAGAGTGTTCATGTTGGCCGGGCCGTCGATCTGGTGTTTGAAGCTGTCGCTGTTTCTCAATATCCTGCGGAAAGAAGCCAGCTTGTGGGCTTTGCCGGATGACCCGCTGGATCCTTCGCAATGGATCAACCTCGATCAGTCGAACTGGTCGATGGTGGTGGCGCCGAGTGGCTTCTTCTCCGACAGTTCTATCTGGACAGTGATCTCGTCCCGGTGGAAGGGCTGGCACGAGATGGCCGAGAGCACGCTGGCGGACGCTCAGCTCATGGTCACCTGCCGCCGCTACCTCGAGGGCGATCCGCCGCCCTGGCCGGGCGCGAACCTGCGCCATGGCTGCCTGGTGTTCGACATCGTCGACCGGTCGGGGTACTACAGCGGCACCTCGGAAGGCGGTTCGCTGGTCGACGGGCTGGTGCACACAGTGCAGAACTTCGTCAACGATATGGCCGAGCAGGAGCCGAGTATCCTCCCCGACCCCAATGCCCCGGAGGAGTATCACCAGCCCGACTGGTTGGGGACCAGGCCATCCAACCCCTGGGTGATCTACCGCGAGTCGGAATACACCGGCATCCAGACCTCGGAGTTCACGATTTCGCCTGCGACCGCGGCGCAGATCAACTGTGGCGGGCACAGTATGCCTGGCGTCAACGAGGTCATCTCCTCGGTGGTGCATATGATCGGCAATCTCACTTCCGCGGTGACATTGAGCATTCCCGGTATCGGCGGGGTGGGGGTCAGCCTGCCTGGGATGGGTGAGCCGTTGGACGCGTTCCTCAAACCGCTGTACGAGGACACGATCCTGGCGTGGATGTCGTATAAATCGCTGCTGCGTCCCTCGCAGATGGGCTGGTCGCACTATTTCGAGTTCTTCCAGTCCGGCGCGGACAAGGCCTACACCTTGTCGTCACTGGTGGCGATCCGCCAAGGCTTCTGGGAGACGCGCGGGACCACCTCGCACAAGATCACGGTCATCGATGGCGCGCCGTACTTCATCGGTGAGAACGGGCAGGGTCATTTCTTCCTCGGCGACCGGATCGGCGCCACGGTCGAAGGGCTGCCGAAGGGGCAGATCTTCGTGGAGCAGGTGACGGCGCTCGATCTCAGCTGGTCGCGCGGTGTTACGCCGTCGTGGCATATCTCGATCGGCACCGACAAAGTGCGGGAAGACCCGGTTGCCAAGTCACTCAGGCACATTCAGACCATCATGGGCGATTTGCATGAACTGGGAGTCATGTGATCGCCATGCGAGATCCGGAGAGAAACAATGCCACTTCCTTTACAGCACGAATGCGACCCCAACGATCCGGAGCAGGCGTTCCTCTGGGCGCTGATCGGATTGCCCGGCCCGCGCAACGGTCCGCTCCTGGTGCCGCAGCAGGTGCTGGGTAAATGGTCGAAACATTTGTGGGATCTGGGTTTCCGGCATCATCCCGAGGAGCAGACGCTGGAATATCATCCGTCCGTGCCCGGTGGGGAGCACTGGTTGGCGCAGTCCGGAAACTGGGTTCCGGTCGGTACGCCAAAGCCCGCCGCGATGACCGCGCCATCGGTGACCGACCTCTCGCTGGATGAACGGCGAGAACTGGTGCGGCAACTCCAGGCATCGGGTGAACTGGCCCATCTGATCGACCGTCGCGACCTCGCCCCCGATGTGGCCCACGACGGCACGTTCGAGGGCGAGGCGGGATGACCAGCCCCGATCGTCTCGTTCCCCAAGGCGCTTATAGCGGGCCCGGCGCGGGCGGAGAGATCAGCGGCGTTTCGCAGATCACCCAGGACACGGCGAAATCCGCGATGTCGAGTGGCATCGTTCAGTCCTTCGGCAACATCGCGATCAATTTCGGCGCCGTCATCGATGCCGGGGTGAAGGAATTCGCTGCCGACCTGTGCGATGCGATCACCGGCGCGACCGGTGGCCTGATCGATCTGAGCGGCTGGGCGTGGCAATTGCGCGCCGACGCCGACCAAGCCCTGCGGGATTCGGTGACCGCGCAGCGCAGCGCCTCGGGCGCGCAGTCCACCGCCGACAACCAGACGGTGATCATCGAGGCGACGAACTCGAAGATGCAGGTGGTGATCGACGGGCTGCCGATCAAGCCGTACTGGGAAACGATGAACCTCACCGAGGAGACATCGTTTCCGCGGAACCTGCTGCACAACGCGGTATGGGAGCTGTCGGCGTCGGGGACCACGGTGAGTGTGGACTACACGCCCGCCTACACGCCACCGGCGAACACTATGGAGGGTGCGTTCATCCGCTGCCTGTACAGCGGGGGGCGCAAGGTCGTCAGCTATATCCCTGATGCGGTGTCTTCGCCATGTGAGCTGTACGTGGTTGTCGGCCGCATGCTCGACAGCGGCGATATCAAGATCGAATGGGTGTCGGCGAACCAGACACCGGAGATCACCGCCAGCCGGGTGGAACGCACTATCGAATTGCCTTCCGAACTCGTCTTCGAACAAGGGGAGACGGCGTTCGTCGGCATCCACCAGCGTGGTTCGGGCAACCGCAGGCCACTGCTCGGGATCGAGGCCGCCGATATCCCCCGCCCGCCGACGGTGTGGCCGCCGCAGCTCAACGCGCAGTTCCCGACCTCGTCGGTGTTGAGCGCCGGGGTGACGCTGGCCGCGGGCACCTTGGATTTCACCTCGAGGAAGATCCCGTACGTTTCCTTCGGCAAATCGTCGTCGACCGGGGATCCGATCAAACTGAAGTTCTTCGAGGACTTCGAATCCGGCGGCATGCCGAGCGCGTTGGTGCGGTTGTCGGCCCGGGTGGCGAAGGTGTCCGACGGTGTGTTCGTGGTGTCCGGGTTGGACGACGGTCTGCGCCGTTATCTGTACGGCCAGCGGCTCAACTACGACGACCATATGGTGACCGGTCGCCTCCGCAATCCCACCGATCAGGGCGCGCGATTGTTCGTGCGATCCGACGCCGCCAACAGCTCCTACGTTTCCTTGACCGTGACCAGCGGCTCGCTGAGCATCGTGCGCTGGACAGGAGGGGAAACCGCCTCGGTGCTGGCCTCGGTGCAGACCACCACCGCGGATAACGACGAATTCCGGATCAAAGCGGTCGGTGATGTGTTCACCGCGGAGAAGAAGATCGGCGGCGTGTGGACCCAGGTCCTGACGCACACCGATTCGGGCAATGCGCTGCCGAAGGGGTCGAGCTACCGCTACACCGGGCTCGGCACCACCCGCTATTCCTGGGTGAACGGCGGCGGATGGGGCGATTGGAAGGCAGAAGACCTGTGAACCAGAACTGGGTTCTGTCCGGCTCCGGCGGTGCGCGATGACCAGTCCTGATCGGGTACTGCCCGAAGGCGCGTACAGCGCCGCACCCGGCGCCGCGCGTATCAGTAGCCTGGCCAGTGCCGCCGCGCGCTCCGCACACGATCAGATGTCGGCTCAGCTGGTGCGCTCCTACGCCGCTATCCCGGTCAATCTGGCCACGGCAGTGCGCATCGGCCTGCACGAATTCGCCGCGAGCTTCTGCGAGGCGGTCACCGGATTCACCGGCGGGCTCATCGATCTGAGTGGCTGGGCGCGAGTCCTGCGCGACCAGGCAGCGCAAGCACGTGCGGAGGCATCGACCGCGCAGGATTCGGCGATGCTCGCCGAACAGCTCGTCGCACAGACCGAGGAGGTCGCCCAAGCCACCAGTTCCCGGGTGCAGGTGGTGATCGATGGGCTGCCGATCAAGGCGTACTGGGAGACGATGAACCTCACCGAGGAGTCATCGATACCGCGCAGCCTGCTGCATCAACGGGCATGGGATGTCTCCGACAGCCAGAAGACGGGATATACCAGGTACTCCTACCAGTACCTCGCCTACTACGACCAGAACAATCTGCCGGTCTACAACACGCGGACGTTCTATGTTCAGTTCACGCCCGCGTATACGCCGCCGGCGAACACGCTGGAAGGCGCCTATATCCGCTGCCGCTACAGCGGCGGCCGGAAGATCGCGACGTTCATGGTCGAGGCGGTCTCCTCGGCGCCGTGCGAGCTGTATGTGGTCGTCGGCCGCGTACAGGACAACGGCGATATCCGGATCGAATGGGTTTCCGACGATCAGACACCGCTCATCACGAACTCTCGCTTCGAGCATTCGGTGGAACTGCCTGCCGAAATCCTTTTCGATGTCGGTGAATCGGCGTTCGTCGGCATCCAGCAGTGTGGTTCCGGCGCGGTGCGGCCGCTGCTGGGGATCACCACGACGGATCTGCCGCGCGCGGCGACCGCGTGGCCGCCACGTCCGACAGCGCGATTCGCGGCCTCGGCGCCACTGGCGGCGGGAACCACTGTGGCGGCAGGCACACTCGCCTTCTCGTCCAACAGCGTGCCGTATGTCGCGCTGAGTAAGGAACTCGTCACCGGCGACCCGGTGAAACTGGTGTTCTACCAGGATTTCGATACCGGCGCGATCCCGACGGCCTTCGCCAGGATGTCCAGCCTCGCCGCCACCGTCTCCGGCGGTGTCTTCGTGGTATCCGGCAGCACCGACGGACCTCGCCACTACCTCTACGCACAGCAACTGAACTACAGCGACCACATGGTCACCGGCCGGATCATCAATCCGACGGTGCGCCACGCCTGGCTCGTACTCCGCTCCACCGCGGACAACAAGAGCTTCGTCTCGCTCAACGTCACCCAGAACGCCCTCGTGCTCTACAGGTACACCGATGGCACCTGGACCTCGTTGACCAGCGTGGCGACCACCGTCACCAGCGGTGAGGTGTTGCGTGTCAAGGCAATCGGCACCGAATACATCGCACAACGCAAGACCAGCTCCGGCTGGGTGGACGTACTCACCTACACCGACACCGGCAACTCGCTGCCAAGCGGGCCGGGCTACCGCTACACCGGCCTCGGCACCGAACGGGCGTCCTGGGTGAACGGTGGCGGTTGGGACTATTGGAAAGCAGAGGATCTATGACAACACCTGTCACCATCGGCGGCCACGAGCTGGCGCTCGACGTGGACAACGGCATGCTCGTCGTCTCCATCGTGGCCGACGGCACCACAACCCGGCGCGGCAGCATCTTCATCGGCGAACTCGACCCCATGCCCGATCCGGTCTTCGTCGAGCCCGATCCCGTCGCACCGCAGTCCGATCCGAACTGAGGAAAACCGTGACCCAGAAACAACTCGGCTACGACCCGTCGAATCTCACGCTCGTCCTGTCCAAAGGCGCGGATTTCGTGCACACCATCGCCCTGGAGCCCGGTTCGGTATTCCCGGACGGCACCCAGGTGCGCATCGAGGTCCTGAATGCCGCCGACGCGGTGCTCGACACCTGGCCCGCGGTCATCGACGGCCAGGATGCCGTCTTCACCGTGCAGTCCGAACGGGCCGATGCCATCCCCACCGGCGCGAAATACCGCCTCTACGTGTCGTATCCGACCACCCCGACCACCGACTACCTCTGGTTCTTCGGAGCCATCCGCCGCAAGCAGTAGCACCGCCACTGCTTGCTCATCATTTCAACTATCCCAGGAGATTCATCATGACCATCGCTGTCGCCACCACCCGCCAGGCACTCGCCGACGCCTACAAGAACATCGCCGGATCCAATATCGCGTTCGTGAGCGTGCACACCGCCGACCCCGGCACAACCGGCGCGAACGAAGCGACCGGCGGCTCACCCGCCTACGCCCGCAAACAGACCACCTGGACATCCGCGACCAGCGGCGTGATCAACGGCTCCCAAGTGACCATCGACCTGCCCGCAGGCACCTACACCTACATCGGCCTGTGGAAGACCTCCACCGGCGGCACCGCCGACTTCATCGACAAGGTAGCGATCAGCTCGACCACCCTCGGCGCGCAGGGCCAGCTGCTGATCACCCCGACCTTCACGATGTCCTGATCGAAAGGCACGGCATGGCAACGCAACAACTGCGCACGCACGCCGTGCCGCCGGCGCCGCCCGTGACCGTGGCATCGGCGCCGGCGGCGGCCACCACCGCCGTACCACCCACGGCGGTGCGCACGGTGATCGACGTACAGGTGCCGGTCATCGAGCCCTACTCGATCGCCGGATACACCGGCAGCGGACACAGCACGGTCACACTCGACTCGGTGCGCGCCGCACCCGCCGCCCCCTTCACCGGATACGGCGACGTAACAGCTCACCAGCGGTGGACGGTCCCCACCCCCACCACTCTCGAGCACACCGGACACGCGGCAGCCCAGATCGCCATCGCAGCAGGCCCCGGTGTACTCGAGGCCGAACTCAGCGGAAGCGGTGACCCCGGCGCGGCAATCGATGCAAGCATGGCGACCGGAGCGGATTCGGATGGAACCGCATCGGTATACCTCACGGTAATCGCCACCGCCGAAGCGATTTTCACCTGTGAAGGACGCTTTTCGGCATTACCGCCGCTACACGTGGGCTACGGGGCCGAAGGCGCATTGTCCACCGGTATCGCGGCGGCCGGGAAAATCCCGGCCACAGCCGCGCACACCGCAGCAGGCACGCTGGCCGCCGCCACCGGCTCCCCGTCGCCTGCTTCGGCGAGCGGTTCCCTGACCGCGACCACCGGCCTCGCCGCGAATCACACAAGTAGCGGCGAACTGGCCCAGACCTACGCCGTATACGCGACATCGTTCGCCATGCCCGCGGCAGCAGGCACGCTATCGGCCGAGGCGAAGACCAGTTTCCAACCTTCGTCGATGACGAAATCCGGTACTTGGTCAGGGCTGAACACCGGCTGGAGCACCATCTCCGGTTGGGCCGCGGACACCAGCGGTTACCCCGGCTCATCGGTTGTGGGCGGTAACGGTCTGCTCTCCCTTGGCGGGAAATCCGATGCCACGATCACCGCGGCCGTGGTGTTCACCGCCAGCGTATTCAGCCAACCGAATCTGACGCTTCAGTTACTACTGAACAACGTGGTGATCGCCACCGGCATACCGAAAGCCGCCACCGCGAACGCGGCGACGACGATCACCGTTTCCGGTGTCGCGACTATCGCGGCCGGCGATGTCATCACTGTGCAGGCGACATCCAACAATGTAGTCACCACGTACAACCCGGTCGCCCACGCCGACACGGCGTCCTACGTGCGCATCACATAGCGGTGATTCGAGGAAGGGCAGTGTGGGCGGGGGTCGCCGCGGGCACCGATTCCGTGGTGACTTCCGCCCGCCAGGCAGTAATCCAGACAGCCGGGTGTGACTGCAGAAATAGTCATCTACCTGCACTGTTCAACGCTTTCTTGTGATCTGTCATGGAGTGTGGTGCTAGGCTGACGAGCCGTCGGAGATTGACCCCGAAAGTGCGTTATCCCGCCCGGCACAGCAGGCATCGTTGTAGTCACCGCGTACAACCCGGTCGTCTATACCGACACGGCATCCTTCGTGCGTATCGCTTAGCGGTGGCTCGAGAAGGGTAGTGCGGGTGGAGTCGCTCCGGGCACAGATTCCGCGGTGACTTCCGCATGCCGGGCAGTAGTGCAGAAAACTGGATCTCCCTGAAGATTTCCATCTATTTCGATCCAGATTTCGATCGAGGCTCCGCCATACGGCGGGGCCTCTGCGACTCCCGCGTCAGGTCATCCGGAACCCTCGGCTGCATACCTGGCATCTCCCCGGAACCTTTACGAACGGTTCGTCGTAGATGGCCGGTTGCTGTACGGCTCTACCAGCCGCTGATATGGCCAGGAGCCCAGCTGTCGACAGCAGTTCTGGAACCCATATCACGTGAATTGAAAATTTCGAAATCTCGAGGCGGCCCGGATGTTCCGGGTCGCCTCTGTTTTGCCTGTCTTCCTCCCTGGTGGGGGTGATCGGGTAGCGAGCCTGTGAAGGTGGTGAGGTCATGGCGATCACCGGGTTGTTCGGTCTGTATGCCGTGGAACGCGAGCATGAGCGGTTGCGGCAGTGGGCGGATCGTCGTAGTGCTCGTCTGGCTACGTTGATCCCGGCCGGCGCCGACTCGGCCGAGCAGTCCGCGACTGGTGGTGGGAAGGTGCACACCTTCCATGGGATGAATCCTGATTCGGCTGCTCGCATGCTCGAGCGTATCGATGTGCGTCGTGAGTTGGTGGCAGGTGCTCGTGAGGTCGTAACTGTCGCTGATTCCTTTGATTTGGGTGCGTCGGTGCAGTCGCCTGCAGTCGCGGAGCCTGTTTCCGAGGGTGAAGTGCCGTCGGGAGTGCCTGGGCGGCAACCGTTGCCGATCATGACCCCGCTGGGTTGGCAGTTGCCGAAGATCGCTTCACCGGGTTCGGGGTTGCAGTTCGTCAACGGGCCGTACTTGTCGCCGCTGGAAGACCCGAAGACCAGGGGTGTGTACGCGCTTTTGAAGGGGTCGGAGAAATTCTGGCGGGAGGAAGCCGAATCCCTGTCGCCGGATGACCCGAAGTACGACGCCTACAGGGGTAGTGCGGAACGAGCGGCAGAAACCTTGCGTGACTTCGAGCAGAACTGGGCGGAAGCTCAGCAGGAAAGCGATCAAGGGTCCTCTGCCACCACCCCGGATTCGTCGGGTTCGGTGGGTGCTGGGTCGCAGGCGCCGCAGCACGGTATCCCTGACACGAGTTTGCTGGATATGCCGGACACTACCGGTCATGCCCCGGGTGATGTCTGGGAAGGGTCCATGCTCGATGGGCGACCGGTTACGTACAGCATCCCGGAAGGCAATGGCACCAATACTGTCGATCTGGAGATCCTCAATCCTAACGGCACGGTCGATCGGTACGGAAAAACCCATAAAAGCAGTTACTGTACCGAACGCGCCGAAATACCCCAGGTAGTATCCAACCGGTATGATCAATTAGTAATGGAGTGTATCGAATATGCCATCCGTCCCTCTCGATGAGCAGCATCCAATCGATATGAATATAGGAGATGCCGTTCTTTGTGAAATGAATGACGAAGAGTATTTTGCGGAACTTTCGATTGAGTTGGTCGAAGGCGGAATCAAAGTGGTGCTTGCATCGGATCTTCGCTCCATGATTGTTCCTGATGACGATCTCTATCAGGCGGTTGGCCAGTTGGCCAATGCGCATGAACGGTCCGGGTCGGGGCTCATTAAAGCAATATATGAATTCCAAAAGAATTCTAATGGAGAATGGGATATGGTTGGTCGATTTTCATATAACAAAGCATGATATCGGTCTTGGAGCGTGTCTTATTGATCCGGAACTGAATGTTTGTGGTTGTGGGGTGTGTTCGTGTAGATCTGCGGTGTGGGCAGGGCTCCGGCGTTCTTGATTTACCCCCGCTGACCTGAGCTGATACGCCCCGGTGACACGCCAACCCAGATGCGATAGGACACAGGCACTTTCAGGTATCGATGAAGGTTCCTAGGCCAAGATCGATCTGGAGTGCCCGTGCCCGCAGTAACAGTATCGCCGATATCGATTCCCGACACACTCGATCGCCACGACATCATCGGGATACCCGATGATGCGCGCCCTGGTTTGCTGGAAGTGCTCGCAACAGTGCCCGACCCAGGGCTCCGGCAAAGTCCGGTTCCAGCAGGTGAAGAGTAGTTCGTTGAGGTCGCTGAGTGTCGGTTGATCGGTCTCAGGTCTGTTCCTGGCCGCAGCGATCTGCACGTTGGTCCCTGGCGGGATGAGCCTTCACGGACACCGGCCCTGGATCTGCCCTACCTGTTCCAGGTAGGGCAGATGGTGCATGCCATCGACCGGAGAGCACCCATCGACCGGGGCAATCCAGCGCCTTCGGTCTGCCTCGCGCCGGAGCGGTATCGGTTGGTTGCCCGATCGATACCGTCGACTGTGTTCTCCGTGCCGGATGCGCCGGGTTGGTCTTCTGGGTGTGCCGCATGCCTGAGTGCGGCAGTATCGGCCTCGTGGGTATGCATCCCGGCGTTGCTGTTCGCAGGCGCTGGGGATCGATCGTGAAAACGTATCTCTAGCTGCGGTTTTCCGTCGATTTCGATTCAGGTGTTGACAACTCGGTAGTCCTTAAGCCAAGATCTTCGCAGCGCCAGAGCTGCGCCCAAATCCCGAAAAACCGGGAACACTCCCTCCCCCAAGAACTTCCGATCAAGGCTCCGCCCACACCCGGCGGGGCCTTTGTCATTCCCACACCAGGCCAACGCAAACCCTGGCCCCACACGTGGCACGCCCCCGAAAACCCGTCGACAACAACGACACGCGGGCAGAGCCTGCCACCACACCACGCCCCGATCACACACAGGTCTCCCGCTACCCCTCACACCCAGCGGTCGCAGACCCAGCCGGCGCATCGGGGCGTCCCACCCCGCCCCCGGTCCCCTGTACCGGGGGCGGGGCCCCTACCGGCACCACAACAACTGCCGGAAAGACCAACGCGGTCAGCGGCCCCTTGCCCTGACCGCCCACCACATCCACCCGCATCACACCCGAGAAGGAGGTGAATCCATGGGCACCATCATCCTCGCCCTGCTCGAACTCGTTATCGACATCGCACCGGTACTCTTCCCGCTCCTGGGCCTGTGATTTCGCCCGACCCGGCCACCCGCACCCCAGCGTGCGGAGGGCCGAACGGATGCGCCGCATCCGGATTCCGCACGAACTATTGCCACAGGTGGTGACCACACGCCTTGTCCGACAAGGAAATCATCGAATCCGTCCAGTTCGCCAACCATCAACCCACACCGAACTACGTGCCGACCGAGGGCGGTCAGCTGGTGACCCCGGAGTTCCTGGCATTCATCCAACAGGCATTGAGCGGCACACTCGCCGACAACGCCGAAACCCAGGAACTGGACCCACAGGTCAAGGCACTGGCCGAAGAGCTGTCGGTGATCCACCTACCCGCCTGGCAGAGTAAGAACTCACCTCGGACCGCGGAAGCCACCGTCACCGGCATCAAGCAGGCGACACGAGTAGCGGAATATCTCATCCAACGCGGTGTACGCGTACACCCCGAGCTGGAGGAGATCCGCTGGGTCGCCACTCCAGGTGGCCCACCCGGCGCGTTCGACACCGGCATCCACATCACTAAAGATGCCGACGGCCGATGGCCCGCACCGGACCCGGAATCGTTCTACGACTTCGACGATATCGAGGTCACCCAAACTGATGCAGGCGCCTGGTGCGCCGTGCATCCCCGTGGCCTTTCCTTCCAGGCCGCGACCAAGACCGAAGCCTATGCGGGTGTGGTCGATCAGCTACGACAGCGGATCGAACAAGCCCGAGGGCAGCAATAGCTCACGAAAGGCGGTGACGCGGTGACCGAACGAATCGTGTTCCCCGACATCGAGAAGACGCTGGTCGACTACCTGGCCGCGGAACTCGCGGCGGCCGCTGACCCCTCGACAGTCGTCACCCGCGTGCCGGACCCGCGTCCGGCCCAGATGGTCCGGGTGGTCCGCGACGACCGCAAGCAGCGGTTGGATCACGAGGACGGATACGGCAAGCGTGGTCCGAACCTGATTCTGGACCGCCCACGGGTGATGTTCGAATGCACCGACGACTCCGGCGGAGCCGCTGGATTGGCCGCGCTGGTTCGGGCGATCCTGGCCGGTGCGTCCCCCGGTTATCTGGGCACGGTGTGGTGCGACGCCATCGAGGATGTCGGCGTCGAGAACGACACCGATCCGGAGACCGCTGCCCCACGGTATGTGATCACCGCCGATCTGTTCGTTCGCGGCTCGATTCTCACCTGAATCCGCGCGATACGGCTCTGCCGGGTCGCGCGGTCCCCCAAAACGTGCGGGGCGCTGTCCTCGCCCGACTCCCGTATGGGAGCCGAACCGAATAACAGAATCCCGATGGGCCTGCGCAACGATCCCAAAGGGAGAAAACGAAAATGGCTCTGCCTTCCAGCAAGTACATCGGCGCCGGCACCCCGATTTCGGTGACCGGTGGTGTGTTGGTCGCCCCGCTGGGCGCCACGCTGCCTATCGGCACCTCGGAAACTCCGGATGCCGCATTCAAGCCTCTCGGCTATGTGTCCGAAGACGGTATCGAGTCCAAGGGCGAGCGCCGGATCGAGATGGTCAAGGACTGGAACGCCGATATCATCGCGAACCTGCAGACCGAGCACTCGGTCCGCTTCGGTCTCACCCTGTACGCGGTGTGGGACCAGGATGTTCTCACCGAGGTCTTCGGCGAGGGCAATGTCACCCCGGCCCCGGCCACGGCGGATAACGGCAAGCTGTACACGGTCACCGAGACCGGTTCGGTGCTGCCCGCGCGCTCGTGGGTCTTCGATATGAAGAACGAGAACAAGAAGCTGCGGATCGTGCTGCCGAACGCCAAGATTTCGCAGGTCCAGGAGCGGAGGTTCGTCTCGCGGGAGCTGGCAGGCTTCACCATCACCGTCGAAGCGTTCAAGGACGACGCCGGTGTGAAGGCCTACCGCTACCTCGACGACGGCATCGTCACCGCCTGATAAGCCCCCAGCGGCGGCGGGATTCACCCCTATGCGCAGGCCCGCCCGCCGCCGCTGGGCCCTTTACCCAGAAATCGCCTGCGTACCACTACATATAACGAAAGGGTCTGTGCGCCATGACTTCCCCGAAAGCCCCGATTACGCTCAACCGTCCGACCCAGGTGAAGGACGATTTCGTCTACCAGGTCGACGGCGCCGAACTCCGGCTGCCCTCCCTGTCGTATCTCAAGCCCGGCCTGATCCGTCGTATCCGCCGACTCGGCGACGTCGACGCGATGTACACCCTGCTGGAGCTGACGCTCTCGCCTGAAGCGCTGGCCGTGCTGGATGATATGGACCCGGACGCCTACCACGAGCTGCTGGATGCCTGGCGCACCCACTCGGGGGTCAACCTGGGGGAATCCTGAGCCTCGATGCTCTGCTCGAAGAGCATTCCGAGGCGATCGAATACGACCTGATCACCCTCGGCTTACGGTTGCGTCAGCTGGGCAGCGAACTGTTCGGCTGGCGTGACCTCAAGGCCATCATCCATGGGCTGCCCGCCGATTCCGCGCTACAGCGTTCGCTGAATCCGGAGAACAGTCGCTGGCAGCTCGACAGTATGTTGCTCGCCGATATGGCCGATTCGCTGCGCTGGCTCATGTGGTCGAAGACCGAAGACGGGGTCCGTGGCCGGAACCGGCCGGAGCCGATCCGGCGGCCGGGCAAGAAGTCCGAGCGCGAGCGCGTCGGCACAGCTGTCGACATCGATCAGATGAACGACTTCCTCAACTGGGGACGGTAAAGGGCCGCCTGCGGCTGTATTTCTGGCCGCAGGCGGCGGCGATCCGCGGAAGTGGCCGAGAAAGTAGATGTGAATGTGGAGAAAACGATGAGCTCCAATGTGCGGATACCGCCGGACTCTAGGCGCCTTTCGGCGTCTGATATCAATACTTCTCGGCCCGAGGGGTCGCGCCCGGCGCTGATGTCGATGCCCGACATCCTGGCGATGGCGACCAACGGTCACCCCGCGCCGGGCCGGAAGCTGACCCTGCCCAGCGGAGCCGTATGGGCGGGCGGCGCGACCAGCGGGACATCGGTGATCACCGTGCCCGGTGCCGAGGCGACCGAGTTCGCCGCCGACACGGCGGCGAACGAGATCACCGGCGGTGCGGGCCGGATCGATTCGCTCGCCCGTACCTTCCACGAGATCCTCAGCGCGGTACCGACGTTCGTCGCGAGCTGGATCAGCGGCACGGTAGCCAGGGACGCGGAGCGGGCCAAAACCGGTATCAGTACCAGGATCGTCAAGGTCACTTCCCGCACTACCATCACCAACCCGGCCGGGAGCCCGACCGACCATGGCGCGGGTGATGTCATCGAGCAGTTGCCCGATGACGCCGCCGTGGTGGGTGATTCTGGTATCGACGACCGGACACCGATCCACCGGGCGGCAGGCGGCAAAGTATCCGGGCCGGGCGGGTCGCGCGAGGATGCGATCCCGGCCTGGCTGTCCAACGGCGAGTACGTGGTCAATGCCGCGGCTACGTCGAATACGCTTCCGTTGCTCGAGGCGATCAACGCGGGCTGGGTACCCTCGCCCGCGTATCTGTCGGGCATGGTGGCCGGATTCGCGGACGGCGGCCTGGTCGGTGATGCCGCATCGGCCGAGCGTTGGCGTGACCTGCTCGCGGATAATCTGCAGGTACCGAGCAAACCGGCAACCGAAGGGTTCCGCCCGCAGGATTTCGGCCTGTTCGGTTGGGCCGCTGATGCGCTCGGCACGCTGGGGAACTTCGCCGCCGATGCCGGTGGCGCGGCCGGCGCGGCGGTCGGCTCGGCTGTCGCACCGCTGTTCGCGCCGAACGGCCTGCTCGGCACGATGCTCGGTGGTTCATACACCGCGTCGACCGAGCCGACAGCTACCCAGCGCCGGACTTCGGATGTCGGCGCAGCGCCGGACCCGCTGACCGCGTCTCTGCGCATCGAACCCAAGGGAATTCCGCAGGGGCCCGCGGGCCAAGGGGTGTTCACCACCCCGATGGGCACGCTCGCAGATCTGCCCGCAGGCACCCAGAGCGCAGGGCTCACCCAGATGGGTGCGTTGGCCGATGCGTTCGGCCGTGGCCTCGAGGGCGCCGCTATGGCGGCAGGCAGCCGAGTCGGCGCCGCACTCGGCGCGGCGATCGGCCCGGCTCTCGGCCCTGCGGGCGTATTGGCCCCGGAGATCGGCGCCGAGCTGGGCAGTCTGATCGGTTCCCGATTCGGTGGGAGCCTGCGTGCGTCGATGACCGTATCGGGCCAGACCGGTCCGAACCCGGCGATCATGAGCAAGGACGGGACAGCGGGCACCGAGCTGGTGCCCGGTGTGGGGCTGGGCGGCAATCCGGCCGAGGAGAGTTTCGCACCGAGCCAGGTAGACGCAGGCGGTGTTGGTGGTGGCGGAGGCAGCGTCGGTGGTGGCGTGGGCGGTAGCTCCCAGCCGTCCTCCTCGGGGAGCGCGAATGGCGGCACCGGTGGCGGGGAGTGGAAGTATGAGCCGGACGCCATAGAAGGTGTCACCAGCGGTCCGTCCTGGGTGCACACACCCCCTGGCAGTAAGGCCAGCATCGCTTACCCGGCGGATCCGAACGGCCCGCTTGTCGTGCCCGATGTCCGTGGCGGCCTTTCTGTTCAGGACATTGTCAACGACCTGCGCAAACATCCGAAACTGTCGATCGGTGAGACCGGTGACGCGGCGGTGCCCGCAGGCGAGGCCGATGAGGCAGCCGCACCGGATACCGCGGTACCGGATACCGCGACACCGGACATCGCTGTTCCCGCTGTCGATGGTCTGGAGACTGATACACCCGAAAATCCGGTCAAGTATTACAACCAGTACGAAGGAAACTTCAACGATCTGAGCAAGCTGGCTGGTCAGAAGGTCGGTTCGGACTTCGGCAACACGGTCGATGCCATGCTCGGCGGAGGCCAAAGCCTGTTCGGTGGGAAAGAGGGCATATTCGGCACACTGGGCGCCCGGTTCGGCGACGCGATCGGCACGGCGTACGAAGACGCCGACCCCGACAACAACTGGTTGCACACCATCGGCACGATGGTCGGTAACGCCACCGGTATTCCATGGACACCGCTGGATCAGCAGCCGCCGCCTCCACCCACCTTCGAACAGCAGCTCGGTATGGTCGCCTTGCAGAGCGGTATCAGTGGTCTGCAGCAGGGCGGCCTGGTCGGCGGTATCACCGGCGCTGTTCGCGGTGTCGGGTCGGCGCTCGGCAGCACGGCAGGTCGGACCCTTGGCACCTTGGCGGCTCCATTCCTTGGTCCGGCGGGTGCGTTGGCCCCCTTTATCGGCGAGATGATCGGCTCCGTAGTCGGCTCGAGCGCCGCCGATTTCCTCACCAAGCCGATCGAGCTGGCGGCCGGTGCGGCCAAAGAGGAGATCGGCAGCGGCTTCGGCCTGGTCGATCTCGCCAAAGGCCAGGGCGGCCGGACCGCCCGTGGCGATATCTACAACTTCAACGGCATGGATCCCAAGAGCGCCGCTATCGCGGTGGAACGGGTCCGCCGACGCCGCACGGTGGCACAACAACGCGGAGGAGGCCTCGGCAGATGACCCACCAACTACTCGATGTCCACGACACCAAGATCGTGGTCTGGGACGTGAACGGCCGGGTATGGCACCTGTCCGGCGCGAATGCCGGACGCGAGGGTGTTCGGCTGTCCAATCAGCGGGGGTTCATGTTCGCCCCGACACAGCTGCTGGTATCCGAGGGCGCACGCCAGGACGGCGCGACCTTCCTGCGTTCGGTGCGCGCCAAGAAGGAGTGGGATTTCCTGGCGGTCATCGCGCCGTCGGCGAAGAACACCGGCGCCAACGCGGTCCGGGATTTCCACGCCGTGCACGATGCCTGGTTCCGTGGCTGGTCCACCGATACACCGAGCACGCTCGGGTTCTTCACCCGGCATCAGGGCTGGCGGTTCCAGCAGGTGCAACTGGACGCCGAACCCGAACCGATCAGCGAGATGGATCCGGCCCGTAACGCCCTCGCGGTGTACCGGATGTCGGCCACCGCCATGGACCCGCTGCAGCACCATTTCGAGGAGACCTCGGTATGGACCAACAGCGCGGGCCTCGGCGAGGGGATCGTGCGCGCCCGCAACGCTGCCGACCAGCCCGCATGGCCGCGCTACACCATGAACGGGCCGGGGCGCTGGGCGATTCTGGACCCGACCGGCGGCGATGAGCTGCGCCTTGTGCAGACACCGCTGTTGGAGGCCGGGCAGACGCTGCGCATCGACACTCATCCGCGCCATCGCACCGCACAACTGTATTCGGCTACCGGCTCCACCGAGCGGAACGTCTGGGCGCAGCTGGCCGGGCGCCGCTGGCTCGCCTCGTTGCCGCCGTGGAGTTCCACCGATATCACCGTCCAGGTCGAGGGCGGCACCGTGGAGTCGAGCTTGATCGTATCGGTGACGCCGCGGTCGTCGAGGCCGTTCTGATGGGGGCGCCGATGTGGGACCCGCAGGCCGAAGCACTGCGTATGGACCAAGTGCGACAGGCCGAGCTGGAAGAGTATCGCAATCCCGAAGTGCTGGTCCGTTATTGGGACAAGCTCATGCGTGAAGTGGGTGAGGAGCACAGCTACCTCTCCCTCGAATTCACCTATCCGCGCAATGCCGCGGGTGGTTTGAAGATGATCTGCCCGCGCGACATGGTCCACTTCGACCACCTGTTCAACAATCCTGACGGCGAAGACGCGACCATCCCGATCACGGTGAACACCAAGGGATTCCGTTGGGACGGCTATATCACCAAGGCGTCCATCGTGCGCGATGAGCACGGCGTGGAGACCGTTGATATCGAGGCCATCCACTGCTGGAATCACATCGCCACGATCTGCTGCTGGGCCAGTCCCTTCGCACCGATCCTGGCGCAGTTCCCACGGCATATGATCCAGTTCGGTCCGGTGCGCACCATCATCACCAACTACCTCACCGCGAATCTGATGCGGCTGCAGGCGCCGGGCTGGGCACCGCCGGACTCGGGGGACGATCCGGACTGGGACGGGGTCGGTAATACGCTGTTCCCGATCGCGGTGGTTCCGGTGAACCCGCTGACCGATACCAGTGGGTGGAGCGCCGCCTCGGCCCGGTTCGATATGGCCGACAAGCTGTTCGCGCCCATGCTGGAGGACTCGGGTGTGCTGCTCACGGCCCGGTTCTTCCTGCCGGGTGAGGACGAGCAGCCCGCACCGGAATGGTTCTACCTGGACCGGCCGACGGTCGTGTTGGAGACGGTGGACAAATCGGGTGTCACCGGCCCCACCGGCTCTTTGCTGGACGGAATCATCTCCTGGATCGAGGAGTTCAGCGATGACGGCACCACTCCGGTCCGCTACCCGAATTTCAACTCCACCACCGATTACGAGGCGGTGTACGGCGAGTACGGTCCCCGCGGAACCTTCAAGAATTTCCCGTGGGTGTGGTATTTCGAGGGCGAGTACTCCGGTATCGGACGCTCGGAGATCGCGCTGCACAAACCCACCGCCACCGACGTCATCATCGGCGGCCGGTCGCCGGGCTGGGTGAACGCGGGTATCGAGTTCGTGTTCAAGGGCCTGCTCTCGTTGGTCGGCCTCGACTTCCTGTATCGCGGTCAGCTCAACGACATCTTCCTGGCCTGGATGGTCTACCGGGATATGGAGCGGGTCGACCGGGCAGGCCCCTATGCCTTCCGTGAGCTGTACATCACCGGCAGTGATAAGGCCTTCAACCTCGACGGTCTGGTCGCCGCCCGCCAAGGCATGCACCTGACTCGTGGCTACACCAGCAAACGGGTCACGGTCGAAGACGGCGCGCCCTACATCCTCGGTAAGGACTTCCATCTCGGCGACCAGATCGGGTTCGCGATCGACAATCAGATCTTCACCGATTACGTGACCGAGCTGACCTTCACCGACGACCGCGAGACCGCCGCGCACTGGCAGATCGTCGTCGGCGACGGCTCCGACGAAGAGGACTCGATCGTCAAGGCATGGCAGCGGCTCGGCCGGGTCGCCGCCGCGGTCAAGGATTTGGCCACCGACGTCGGCGCCGACCTCGACCTGCTCATCTTCTGATCTCGTCTGTGAGGAGAAAACATTGGCCGACATCACTTTTCCGGCCCACATCACATTGCGCCGGACACCGGACGCCACCGGTCTGCCCGTCCTCACTGGTGAGGTAGCGGTCACCGACGAGGTCGCCCAGCTGCCGTTGCCGCCGGGCCCAGCGGGCCCACGGGGACGGGCCGGGCAGCCACGGACCACCTTCCGGAAAATGGGAGAGATCCCCAACGCGACGGGCCGCCCGACCGATCTGGGACCGGATGACCGTGGCAAGTGGTGGCACCGGCTCGACAACGACGGTATGGACGTGTGGACCGGCTCCCAGTGGCAGCATTCGCCGCAGGCCGTCGGACCGCAGGGGCCGTTGGCCTCGGCCAACACCATCACCGTCGCCGCGACCACGCACAAAGAGGAGCTGACCACGCCCGCGGTGGAGTTCACCGGCAGGGGCGCTGATCAGCAGCTGACGGCCACCGCACCGGCGGGCCCGCAGGGACCGAAGGGGCCAGCGGGTGCCTCCGAACCGATCGCGTCGGCGGATGATTACGACACGACGACCGGCCCGGCCCCCGGCTCGATTCTCGCGTATCACCGTGCCACGCAGAAGTTCCGGCCGATGCCACCGCCACTCGGTACCGGACCGTGGTCCTGGTATCAGGAGGATTTCAACGACAACCAGGAGGGCGATGCCAATGTCGCCCAGCTGATCGCGGGAAGCTTCCCCGTGCCCGCGCAGCCGTTCGACTGGCGGCCGATAGTGCAGGGGCATATGTCGGTGTTCGGCAGCAGCTCGAGTACCGAGGCGACGGTCCGGCTCGGTGGCTCGGATGGCGACGTGGTCGCCGCGACACCCAAGTCCAGTGGCGGTTATCTGATGTTGCCCCTGATTCCCTGGTACCGGGACAGCCAGAACAGCAAGTCGCTTTCCTCGGGCTCCACGTTCGGCACCGTGCCTGCGGGGCAGCCGGCAACCCTGGTAGTGACCGTGCAGCGTTCCAGCTCCGGCGGCGTCATCGGCTACAGCAGGACCATGGCCTCGCTGGTAGTCCACGCCCAGCCCATCTGATTGAGGTGACATGTCCACTGTAGGTGAATACTTCGAGACCACACTCATCCGTGGTATCGACGAGAACGCTGGTACGCCAGGGCTGCTCCAGTCGCTGCACGGCACCCCGCACGCAGGCGCACTCGAACTGATGACCGGAACACCGGGCCCGGAGGGGCTACAGGGTGAAGCGGGCGCCGCCTTCCGCTGGGAGGGCGATATCGCCGACCAGGCAGCACTGGCCGCGGTGGCGTCGAAACTGACCACCGCTCACGCGGGTAAGACGTGGCGATTGCTTGCCACCGATACCCTGATGTACTGGAATGGAACATCGTTCGACACCTTCGTCGACGCCTTCGGTGCAGCGGGCCCGGACGGTGAACCATGCACGGTGAACATCGGGACGGTCGACACCGGCCCAGCAGGCTCCGATTTACAGGTCACTGTCACCGGTACTCGGCCGAATCTGGTGCTGAATCTCACCGTGCCGCGCGGTATCAAGGGCCGTAAAGGCGAGCCAGGTGGCCCCGGACCCATCCGGCAGGCGCCGGACTATGCCGATGGCCCGCATGTCGACCGTGCGGTCCCGGTATGGGACGAGACAGCGCAAAAATGGAAACCGGGCCCTTATCCGGGCCTGCGCGGCCCCTGGTCGATCCTGGAGACCCAGGCATGGGACGGCGGCGCCGGTTTCGCCGAACCACAGAGCAATGTCTCTGGACCACTCACCGTCGCCCAGCTGCAAGTTCCAGCACAGGACACCGACTGGCGACCGGTCCTTTCCGGCGGCGTCATCACGGCGACCAACGAGTCGGTCGGGAACTTCAGCACTCGCGTCGATGCCGAGGTACGGATCGGCTCAGCCACCGGGCAGATCGTCGCACTCGGTACCGGGCTCCCATTCGGAGCACAGGGGTACTGCTATTTCCAGCCGTACTACGCCACCATGGATTTGACTCCCGACAGCACGATCGGGGTGATCCCGGCCGGTGAGCAGGCCACCCTCTTCGTGGTGCTGCGACGCAACAAAGGTAGCTCCAAATTCAGCTACATCCGCTCGAAGGCCCAGATCATCTGCTGGGCAAGACCTGTCGCAGCACAGTGAGACGGAGAACGAAATGACCGATCAACACAGCGTCGTCTACGACGACGACATCATGATCACCATGCGCGGGGTATCCGACTCGATCGGCTTGCCCTACACCGTGAACCCGCTCGAACTCATCGACCGCGAGGCGCTACTCGAGCTGCGCGAGGGTTCGCCGGGACCGGAGGGCGCGGAAGGCGACCCGGTGTGGCCGTGGCAATGGCAAGGCGATATCGCCGATCCGGCGACACTGCAGGCTTTGGGGCTTACCATCGCCGATGCTCGCAAGGCGTGGCGGGTGATCTCCGAGAATGCCATCTACTTCTGGACCGGGCTCGAATTCATCGCCTTCGACCAGGCATTCGGCCGCACCGGAAAACCCGGCGCGGCCAATGTACTGACCGGCGCCGCGGTCGCAGGCGCTACCGGCTCCTCCGCAAGTGCCAGGATCACCGGCTCGACTCCAGGACAAAAGCTCGAAATCACCTTCCCCGCAGGAGAAGCCGGTGATGTCGGTGATCCAGGCGCCGGTGGCAGACTGCAAGACGCCGCCGACGTACTGGTAGACGAGGAGCATCCGCTCGGCCAGGATTTCGTCCTGTCGTGGAGTACTGCGGCGGGCAAGTTCGTACCGATCCCCTCCCCGCGCTTGGGCGGACCTTGGGCGATCGGCGAGACCCAGTTCAGCGATGCCTCGAATCTGAACGATCCGAAAGTGCTCGCGGCTATCACTATTCCCGGTCAGCCGACGGCATGGAGTCCGCGAGTCATCGGATCGGTCGCCGTCTCGACGAGCACCGGTTCACGTGTCGACCTGGAGGTACGCATCGGTGGACCGGAGGGCGAACTCGTCGGATACGGCGTCGGCTACAACCTATCCAACTTCGGATGGATACCGATCGGTCCGAAGTTCAGCTTCCCGAAGTCGCCCGATTCAGACCTCGGCATTGTGCAACCCAATCAGACGGTGACCCTGTATGTCATCGCGAAACGCGTACTCGGTAACAGCACCTTCACGGTCAGGTCCAGTTCCGCGCAGCTCATCGTCTTCGCGGAAAGCGTCTGAGTTCGCGTCTCCCTATTCATCGCGACCGGTGTCTTCCTCTCCGGTCGATCCCATTTCGCATGCCGAATCCGGCTGCGGCTGTTCGAAAGGCATTGATCCATGGCCGATCTGCCCCCGTTGAAGTACGGAAAAGTCGTCGGGCGATTCCTCGCCAATGTCATCGACGGCCCCGATCTCGGCGATCTACCGGAATTCCCACCGCTGAGCGGCACCATCACCTTCACCGCCGACGCACCGAAGGTACTGGTCGCAGGCGCACAGCCGAATCCGGCCACCTATGTCCAGCTACCCAAGCACTATGAATGCCAACTGGACGAGTTCGGGTATCTCACCTGGCGCGGAAAGCCCGGTGTGCGGTTGGTCGCACCCGGTAGCGCGACCAATCCGGCCGAGTGGACCTGGCGGGTGTCGTTCGACCTGGCCTACGACGGTGATCGAGTTCCGCTCGATTCGTTCAGTTTCGTTGTTCCCGAATATATTCCAGGTCCTGACAGCGACGATCCCGATACCGGTTCGGTCGGGCTGGTCGATCTCACCCTCGCCTCACCCGTGCCCGCTTCCCAGGGCAATGCCGTGGTCACCGGACCGCGTGGTGCGGGCATCCAGATCGACGGCCAGGTCGCCACGTACAGCGAACTGCCTGCGACTCCACAGGAGGGCGCACAGTACATCGTCATGGCGGACGAGCTGCTGTACGTGTATCACGAGGCGGCTGGCGGCTGGACCACGGATGGGCAGGGCATCACGGTGCGCGGGCCCGCCGGCGCCAGCGAGTGGGAAGGCATCACCGGCAAACCGGCAACCTTCCCGCCCACCATCGGCTCCACCTCGACCACCGCCGTCGCAGGCGACGACCCCCGGTTATCGGACGCGCGGACCCCGACCGCGCACACCCACACCTCGAATCAGCTCACCGACTCGACCGCCATCGGCCGTTCCGTGCTGACCGCGAGTGACGCCGCTGCGGCTCGCGCGGCCGTCGGTGCTGTCGCTACCGACGACCCCCGGCTGACCGACGCCCGCACCCCCACCTCGGCTGGGCAGATCTACGACATCGCGTTCAAGTCGCACAGCGGAACCCGTGCGGTAGGTGCGGGCAATGTGATGCCGGAGGGCGTGCGCATCGAGCGCACGATCACGGTCAGTGCGGTCACCTACCGCGGCGAGACCGCGGGCACCGGCAACCTCGTTGTAGAACTCCGGCGAAACGGGACGACCGTCGCGGGCTCCTCGGCGACTATCGCGGCCGCCAGTCAGACCGGTGACACGACGATCACCCCAACCACACCCTGGACGTTCAACCCCGGTGAGCGGATCACCGTGCACATCACCACGGTGGATACCAGCGCGGGTAAGGGTCTGCAGGCCAGTATGAAGGGCAGTGTCGTCGCATGACACTCCTGGTAGTGGGTGGCATGCAAGTACTGATGCCGATGGGTATGAATAAAGCCACCCCGGAGATTCCTTTCTCGAAAGGCCGCGCTCCGGTGAAGATCACCGGATGGACTGCACGCGACGGTTACCCCGACACCGTCATCAGCGGTGCCGACGAGTTGATCGTCAATGCCTCTGGTGTTGTCACGGTGCATTGCCATATCGAGCTTTCGGGCAGTGTGGGATTTGGTGAAAAAAGACAATTCGATCTCATGCTCAACGACGAGTCGAAGAGTTCGATCGAAAGCAGCGCGAATTCGATAGACCTGACTTCTCCACCGATCGCTCTGACGGCGGGTGACCGTCTGTGGATAAGCATGATCGGATCTGCTTACTACTCCACGACTGTGAAAGCGGGCGTGGACACCTATCTCTCCTTCGATCTCGCCTAGTCGTCGCACCGAGCCGCTGGCTTCGGCCGCATCGACCAGTGGCAAGAAAGGCGGCATCGTCGCATGACACTCCTCGTGGTAGGCGGCACGCAAGTGCTGATGCCGATGGGCATGAACAAGAACACCTCGAACCAGCCGATCCCATATGGCGACCCGGTGAAGATCACCGGGTGGACCGCACGTGACGGCTACCCCGGTACCGTCATCAGCGATGACGAGTTGATCGTCAACGCATCCGGTGCGGTCACGGTGCATTGGCATATCGAGCTTTCAAGCGGCTCGGGATTCGGTCCGAAAAAAAGACAATTCGATCTCATGCTCAACGAAGAGTCGATGAGTTCGATCGAAAGCGGCTCGGATTCGGCGAACCTGCCCGATGTATCGATCACTCTGACGGCGGGTGACCGTCTGTGGATAAGCATGATCGGATCTGCTTACTACTCCACGACTGTGAAAGCGGGCGTCGACACCTATCTCTCCTTCGATCTCGCCTGATCAGGCGGACCGCGGCGGCTTGAATTCCCATCGAACAGCCGCGAGAAAGGCAAGCAACCATGTCATGGACCGGTGATCCGGTGTGGCTGGCGGATGTGCTCCGCGCCGAGGGTTTATCGGTAGTGGAGTTTCCCGGCTGGCGCGACCGTGGCCACGGCGACTTCCGCGAAATCTGGGGCATCGTCGCCCACCACACCGGCAGCTCCCGCACCCCGCCCCGCGAGATCGCCTACGGCCTGCCCACATTGAAAGGCCCCCTCTCGCAGCTGCATCTGGCCCAGGACGGCACCGTGACCGTGGTCGCGGCCGGTGTCGCCTGGCACGCGGGAGTAGGCCGCTGGCCCGGGTTGCCGGAGGACAATGCCAACGCCAACACCATCGGTATCGAAGCCGTCAACAACGGCACCGAAGGATGGAGCCGCGCCCAGTACGACGCCTATGTCGCTTGCTGCGCGGCGATCCTGCGGCGTCTCGGACACGGCGCCGAACGGGTGATCGGTCACAAGGAGTGGGCCGGCCGCAAACAGGGCAAATGGGACCCCGGCGGTATGGATATGGATCAGTTCCGCGCTGATATCGCGGATCGTTTGAAAGGTGAGGTGTTGCCGGTGCTTTCGGATTCCGAGCAGCGTGAGTTGTTGGACAAGGTGCGGCGGGTGCATTTGGAGTTGACCGGTGCGTTCCAGTCGCGGGTGTCCGATTCGGGGTATTGCGACACTCTTGCTGGGTATGTGTTGAATTCCGATGCCGCTGACTATCGCAATGAGCAGCGGTTGCGGGCGTTGGAGTTGAAGCTGGATCGGGTGTTGGCCGCGGTCGAGGAGGCATCCTGATGCGTATCACTCGTTTTCCCGAACCCGCGTTGGTGCGTTCGGTGCTGGTCGCGGTGACCGGTGTGCTGGCGTATCTGCTGGGCCGTCAGCTCGATACGTCTTGGATCGAGCCGGTGTTGACGCTCTATGGCTTGTTGTCACCGATTGTGGCCGGGGTGTTGATCCGGCCGGTGGTTACTCCGGTCGATGGCCTGGACGGTGGGAGTTGAGGTGGATACCTTTCTGGATCCTGAGTTGGTTCAGGCGTGCGGGGTGGCGCTGGCGTCGGTGATCGGTGCGGTCACCGCGTGGGAGGCGCGGGAGGTATCGAAGCTGCGGCGGCGAGTGGAGTCGCTGGAGCAGCAGGCCCTCGATGACAAGAAGCGGTTTCGGGAGGCGATTGTGTTGATTCGTGCGTTGCAGCGGCATATCGATGAGCTGCGTGGTTTTCTGCGTCTTCATCTGCCTGGTCATCAACCACCCACGCCGGATTACCGTATCCCGCCGTCGTTGCAGGAAGAGATCTGACATGACATGTATTTACCGATTGCCGGTCGATGTCACCACGGAATGGACCGATGTCCTGGTTCCCGTTGATGGCCGATTGGTGCACGCGCGCACGGAGTTCGGTCGTTTGGTCACGTATTGGAGTCATGAAGGCGATTCCGATACCCCGGTGACCGAGGTGTGCCGTGTGCGTATCGATTCGTTGCCGTTGGCTCCTGGTGCGGGGCCGGAGTTCGTTCGTGGGGTGTCCGGGTTGCCGGGTGCGGTCGCGTTCGTGGTCGAGGAGCGGTTGTTGTGGGTGTATCAGCAGCCACCGGACACCGATCCCGATCCGGGGGAGGGCTCCGTGGCGGGTGAAGAGCTGAGCGAGGAGCCCGCTGCTGAGGGTAATGGCTGAATC
Source organism: Nocardia spongicola (assembly GCF_047200775.1). Classification (NCBI taxonomy): domain Bacteria; kingdom Bacillati; phylum Actinomycetota; class Actinomycetes; order Mycobacteriales; family Nocardiaceae; genus Nocardia; species Nocardia spongicola. Next base: position 154,930 of record NZ_JBJZOO010000002.1, read on the forward strand.
GTGTTTGTGGCGTGAACTGAAAATTTCGAAATCTCGAGGCGGCCCGGATGTTCCGGGTCGCTTCTGTTTTGCCTGTCTTCCTCCCGGGTGGGGGTGATCGGGTAGCGAGCCTGTGAAGGTGGTGAGGTCATGGCGATCACCGGGTTGTTCGGTCTGTATGCCGTGGAACGCGAGCATGAGCGGTTGCGGCAGTGGGCGGCTCGTCGTAGTGCTCATCTGGATACGTTGACCCCGGCAGGCGCCGACTCGGCCGAGCAGTCCGCCACCGGTGGTGGGAAGGTGCACACCTTCCACGGGATGAATCCTGATTCGGCTGCCCGCATGGTCGAGCGTATCGATGCGCGTCGTGAGTTGGTGGCAGGTGCTCGTGAGGTCGTAACTGTCGCTGATTCCTTCGATTTGGGTGCGTCGGTGCAGTCGCCTGCAGTCGCGGAGTCTGGGGCTGAGGGTGTCACGCCACCGGTAGTGCCTGGGCGGCAACCGTTGCCGATCATGACCCCGCTGGGGTGGCAGTTGCCGAAGATCGCTTCGCCGGGTTTGGGGTTGCAGTTCGTCAACGCTCCGTACCGGTCGCCGAAGGACGACCCGGACGCCCGAACGATGTACTCGGTTTTGCAGGGGCAGGTGGAGTTTTGGGAGAACGAGGCGGAATCCCTATCGCCGGATGACCCGAAGTACGACGCCTACAGGGGTAGTGCGGAACGAGCGGCAGAAACCTTGCGTGACTTCGAGCAGAACTGGGCGGAAGCTCAGCAGGAAAGCGATCAAGGGTCCTCTGCCACCACCCCGGATTCGTCGGGTTCGGTGGGTGCTGGGTCGCAGGCGCCGCAGCACGGTATCCCTGACACGAGTTTGCTGGATATGCCGGACACTACCGGTCATGCCCCGGGGGATGTCTGGGAGGGGCCCATGCTCGATGGGCGACCGGTTACGTACAGCATCCCGGAAGGCAATGGCACCAATACTGTCGATCTGGAGATCCTCAATCCTAACGGCACGGTCGATCGGTGGCGGATTGTCCGTAACGAGCGTGGTGGGGTAAAACACTGGCACGACGACGCCAATGGGCACTCCTCCTACGCCAGCAAAGACACCGCGGAAGACGACTGGTATTTCCAGAGTTTCGCCCCGGGGACCTCGACCTCCGGTGCGCCCAGTCACGAGTTCACCGCTGATGCCGAGCTCAAAAACATTTATACGCCGTCCTACGACGCCGACGGAAACTTCATCGGGCTCGATATCGGTGTCCTCAACGACGAAGGCCTCTACGACAACCAGCACGTCGACCAGTACAACAACACGACCTTTACCGACACGGTCCGCGATCCCGGTGGCGGCTACGGCAGCGTGCTGACGGGGCAGGTCGACAACACCGGGCACGGCTGGAAACTCGATAAAAACGACCAACTATGGGATGTGCTTCCCGACGAAAACGGGAAAAGCATGTACCGGCGCTATGACCCGGAAACCAAGGAATACAGCTTCATCTACAACCACGGCCCCAATCTGCGGGTAGAAACCCACAATTCCTCCGGGCGGGTGGTGAACTCCAAAACCTTCGGCCCGGATGGGAAACTGCTGTCCACCCTGCAGCGGGTCGGTGGGCTGTTCATCGAGGGAAAACTCGGAGAAGACGGCGAGTTCGTCTACGACTTCATCAACGAGAAAGACGGTCGTTCCACCAGTAGAGGGACACTCGAATACCTGCCAGGCGGCGGCATGCTGCTGCACTACGACAACGGTAAGACTGTCGAAGTAGACGCCGACGGCAACCCGGTCGATACCCGGAACCTACTGGAAAAAGCTATAGACCTCGACTCATCTATACGCGGTGGGATAAGAGATGCCGCAGTCGAATCCGCGATAGGACTCGGAGTATTTACCGGTCTCCTTAGGGGATTCCCGAACTTGCCGACACAAGAAGAGGCTGCCGATGAAATGAGGCAGGGCATCAACACAGCTGCGCATCTGAGTGTTGAAGCTGCCAAGGAAAATGCTATAACGTACGTTTCGTACCAGCAGGGGAAGATGCATATCGGTGAAGCTATCGGCGAGTATTGGAATAACAGCGACGAGGCCCTGAATGAGTATTCCAAACTCTTATTCGGCACCGACTGGAACAATTTCTCGAGCGATCCCGGTGGCACCTTGGGTCGGTTCGGATTCGGCCTCGCTACCTTCATCGCACCGGGTCCCAAAGGTTTGGGTGCTGCCGGGGCCGGTGCGAAAGGCGCTGCCGGGGCAGGCCGAACCGGCCGGGTCGCCGCCGAATCCAGCGGTGCCAGTAGCCGCGCGACCGCGGAAGCGATCCGAAACGCTGCCACAACACCCGATGCCCCGTCAGCCGTGCCTTTCCCCTCCCCCCGCGAAGCAGCCATCGGCACCGATATCAAACAAGGTATCAGCCAACCGAATTCGACCCTGCAACCGAATACGACGAAGGGAAACCCGAGCCATCCACCAGCGGAAACGAGGATTGCCGATCATTCAATACCCGATAAGCCCTCATCAGGATTATCATCAACCGTTCGCGCGGCCGTAGAAGCCGAGATCACATGGTGGAAAGAAATACCGGGCAGGATGTTCGAGGGCATTAAAAGGGAAGTATCCGCAGCCCTAGATAATTTCCTGCCGAACAAACTAGCTGCAGACGGCGTATCAAACGCAACCGCCCGCCTCGGCATGACGTACCCCTCTCGCGGTTCAATCGGCGTCTTCAAAGCCTCTATCGAACTCGGGGAGCCTCCGATCAGAGGTTTCGGTCCATACGACTTTCCGGATGGGCTGAGCTTCACAGGAGAACACCCCATATCCCCGGTCAAAAATAGTGACGCGAGGGCAACGCACCGACCGGACGAATCTCCAGAATTCCCATCGCTCGACGATCGAAAGCATGGATGGGTCACGCAAGCCGATGAGCAACTGAAACAAGTTGGGATCAACCCTGCCGATATATATGGTGACCTGCCTGCGAATCATCCAGGAAGGGCCCGAATGAGTAGCGTTCTCGCAACGACAAGTTTCGCTAAAGATGCCCACGGCATGTTGGAAAAAGCGGCCCAGTTTGCGGCGGAGAAAAGTACGCCGGGGAATCCTTGGAAATTTGCGAATGCATACGAGTACGCCCATGCTAAGTTCGGACAGTTCAGATCATTATTGGATTACTCACCAAAGAGGGCGACGGAATCCAATAATGCATACGCCGCCAGGATGTTCGATCTTGAGTATGTCAGGGCGGCATTGGCCGAAGATCTGAAGATCGTCGAGTCCAGTGGTGGAAATGCTCAGAGGATCGATCCCACACTGCGAGGAGATCAACTCGATGCTGCTGTGCGAGAGGTCGATAATCTGGGTTTCGACGATCCTGTAGGTGCCGCATATCATGCTATCAAGCATCGAAAGGAGATACCCAAGAGCGAGCTTGCGGACAAAGGTATGATTGTGGGCTATCTGGATAGCGCGGCAGAGACCGTGCGCACCGGCACCATCCCCTTCCCCCATGAGTTGGAAGCGGCCACTGGCGCAATCAAGATCCTCTTCCATCGAACTGTCGGATCAGAAGGAGCGATCTTGGAAGCGATTGTCAAAGTAGAGCGTGATGGTACAGTGCGCATTGCAAGCTATGGTCATCGAAAGGTGGGCAAAAAATAGTGTACGATGGACTAAAAATATTGTACGATGGATTTGATTCCACGCAAAAGAGTATGGAATCAGTAATAGATGGATTTTCTGTATCTCGCGAACTTGAGCAATTGAAGTCCGAGGATAATATTCTGCGAATAGTATCCTTCGAAAGGGCAATGTATTCCCTGGTTGGAGTCCAGATAGGGCTTAGTGAAGGGAGCGCCCCTTCGGCTTCGGATCTGGAAAATTTTCGTGTTCGAGTAGTCTCGCTCATAGCCGGAAGTAGTCATACATTTTTCAACTACCTGTGTGACGTGTTCGATTATGTTTTCGCCGCCTGGGAGGATGGTTGGGAAAAACCCTGTTACTGTAGATCCGCTATCCAGCTACTGATCGATGACTATCCTGGCGCGGCGAAATTGGTTCACGAAGATGACGAAATTCGGGGAATGCTGGAAGAGGTCGATGATGCACTTCGCGAACGTGGAGTGGAGGAAGATCCGCTACAGGAGGAAGACATTCCTGCTAGTCTGCCTGATAGTCATTGGTGGTGGCGCCTACCTGCCGGTGGCGCGGTCGTCGAGTAAATGGAGAGGTCAGGGTTGAGGCGTTCTCGTTTGATCCTGGCCGACTGAGCAGTCCCCGATAACGAGTCCACCCGGGACCAGAGCCAGGTGATGTCGTTCCGTGTTCAGTTGGTTCCGCCCGCTACCGGGTGGTGGGTGTGGGCGCAGTCGGCTGCGTACTCCGTCGGTGTCCGGTAGCCCAGCGCGGAATGCCGGTGCTGGGCATTGTGGTCGTGCTTGAAGTCACCGATCACCACCCGGGCCTCGAGCAGGCTGGTCCAGTGGTTGCGGTTCAAGCACTCGGTCCGCAGCCGCCGGTTGAATGATTCGATGTAGGGTCGGCCACGGGCGCGGTGCTGAAACCGGTTGGTTTCCAGTCCGGTTCCCGTGACCGCCCTCCGAACCCGGCGTGCCCATTCCTGAGCACCGGGCTCTCCCCGAGTCGGCGGGTTATGCTGCGGTTTCGTTGTTCCATGGGGTCGGGATGCGGGTGCCGCGGTAGCGGTATCGGCTGACCTTCGCCGTGTCCGCGTAGAACAGTGTCACGTCGCCGTCGGTAGGCTTCCAGTCCGGGAAGTACTGTCGTCGCAGTTTCCGGACCGGGGTCTTCGGGTGGCGTTTCACCGTCCAGTTGAACACTCGCCGCCAGGTGTAGGCGGCGAGGTAGGCGAACGTGGTCTTGGATGCCGCGTGCCGGAAATACGTGCACCAGCCCCGGATCATGGGATTGAGAGTCCGCAGCAGGTTCGCCAGATTCCTGGCGCTGTTTCTGCGGGTGGTTTCGCGGACCTTCCCGACGATCGAGGTCAGTGCCTTCTTCGACGGATAGGTGTATACGAACCGTTTGTTCGGGTTTCCCTTCTTGCGGGACCGCTGGATGCGGAACCCGAGAAAGTCGAACCCGTCATCGATGTGCGCAACCCGGGTCTTGGTCTGCGACAGGCGCAGCCCGAGGGGGTGAGCACTCCCGCCACTTCGTTCCGCAGCGCCTCGGTCTGCCCATCGGTGCCGCGCACGAGGACGACGAAGTCGTCGGCGTAGCGGACCAACCGGCAGATCGGGACACCCTTGCGGGCGGCGGTGTGACGCTGCTTGCGGCTCAGCACATTCCAGCGGCGCTCGAAATGCTCGTCGAGCACGCTGAGTGCGATATTGGCCAGCAGCGGGGAGATGATGCCGCCTTGCGGGGTGCCGGTGTCGTTGGCTTCCAGCTGTCCCAACTCGGTCATGACACCCGATTTGAGGAAAGCCTTCACCAGCGCAAGGACTTTCTTGTCTCCGATCCGCCGCCGCACCCGCCCCATGAGGGCGGTGTGGTCGATGGCATCGAAACACGCCTCGATATCGGCCTCCAGCACCTGCTCGTAGCCTCGCGAGGTGAACTGGTGGATCTCGGCGATCGCGTCCCATGCCCGTCTGCGCGGCCGGAACCCGTAGGAACACGGGCGGAAATCGACCTCGAAGATCGGCTCGAGCACCAGTTTGAGCGCGGCTTGCGCTACGCGGTCCCGAACGGTCGGGATGCCCAGCCGACGCAGCTTGCCGCTGGCTTTCGGGATCATCCTCTCCCGCACGGGAAGAGGTGCAAATACTCCGGACAGCAGGTCCCGGCGAAGTCCGTCCAGAAACTCCGGAACTCCGACAGTCTGCTCGATGTAGAAGACCGTGCGGCCATCCACTCCAGCGGTTTTCGCACCACGATTGCCCCGCACCCGTGTCCACGCCGCAGCGAGGAACGCAGGGTCGGCGACCAAGTTGAACAAATCGCAGAAACGGCGGTCCGGGTCCTGGCCCGCCCACCTGTGCAGTTTCGTCTGGATCTCCCGTACCCGTCCAACCAGCCGGGGCTGCTCGACCGGAGCGACGGTATTCACCACCGCGTCTTCAGGCATTCCAGTCCTCTCCTGTATGACTCGCTGCCGCCCTTCCCCCTGTGCCGAGCTTTCCCCGGCTCCGAGTACTACGGCGGCTCCACCCCCGCCCGTTCCCGTCAGTGGTCCGATGCACCTGACCGGCGGCCGCTCTGGCTCGGCGGCCGTGGTCGGGAACGGGAAGGTTCCCGTGTTCACTGATGATCGGTCGGCAGGGTCGGTGCCCGACTGTGCCCCTGCGGCCATCCACAAGTACGCCGCAGACCTTCCTCGTGGCCTTCCGAACCTGCAGCCACACCACATTCGAAAGTTGCCCGTCACACGGATTCAACGACGGACACTCAGCCGCTTCCCGGCCCATATCCGCCAGGTTGGAGCCGGTTGAACACTGAAGGGGCTTTCTCGCCGGTTCCTGCACGTACACCTTTCTGCCTTGCTCGCCGGACCCGCACCGTCTGGCAGTGCCGACGCGCCCCGGCTTTGTCGGGGCTGCTCCCGCCCTCCTCGGCATCGACCCGGATCAGGCTGCCCCCAGCTTCATTCAGGTTGCTGCGACAACCCGAAGGTGCAGGTCTCTCACCTCCACTCGATCAATCAGCGCCTCACGGCGCACGAACCCATTGTTCCATGGCGTACCAGGCGGTATGTAGGACATACCGACCTTGTCGGCGCAGAACTGTCGCAGCGCGACGGAAATGAACTCCGGCCCGTTGTCCATTCGCAACACCCGTGGCGGGCCACCTGCCGTGGTGAACACCTTCTCCAACTCGGTGACGAGCCGCTCGGCGGTGATCGAGCGCTCCACGATGTTCAGCAGCGACTGCCTGGTGTGTTCGTCGATCATCGACGCGATCTTCACCGCCCGACCATCGACAGTCGAGTCGAACTGGAAGTCCAACGCCCACACCACCTTCGGCGCGTCGGCCTCGACCGGCGGCACCGACGGCACCCCGGCGCGCTTGCGCGGGTGATGCGCGCGGATCTGTAGCCCTTCCTCTCGCCACAACCGGTGGACCTTCTTGATGTTCACACCGCTGCCCTCGTCGAACCGCAGCGCGGCCCAGGCGCGACGGAACCCGTGGCCCTGGTGTTTCACCGCGTAGGACCGCAGCCAGGCCCGCAACGCGGCGTCCGGGTCGGCCGGGGTCGCCGCGGAGGGCAGCCGGCGGCAGGTGGATCGGTTCAGCCCGACGACCTTGCACGCGAACCGTTGCGACGTGCCCATGACCGTCATGAGCATGTCCACGGCTCGGCGCTTGGTGGCCGGGTCTAAAATTTTCCCTTGGCGATCTCCCGCAACGCGTCTTTCTTCAGCTCGGCGTCGGCGAGGAGCCTTTTCAGCCTTGCGTTCTGCTCGCGGAGCTCTTTGAGCTGCTTCGCGGCGTCGGTGTCGACGCCGCCGTACTGGCGTCGCCAGTTGTAGAGGGTGGCCGCGGAGATCCCGAGGTCGGCGGCGATCTCCTCTCCGGTCTTCCCGGCGGCGGTGAGTTCGTCGGCACGGCGCAGTTTCCGCACGATGTCCTCGGCGGAGTGCCGTTTGCGTCCTGCCATGTGGATCAGTGTCCTCTCCTGGCCTCAACAGGACTCTAATTCCAGCTTGATCCGGCCCCCGGAGAGGGAGCCAGGGTTACGAGAGTTAAGACTCGGGCTGGATGGTGTGCCATAGTGTTTCATACTCGTCAGGGCTCAGGTGGCCGAGGTAGCTGTGGCGGCGTTCAGTGTTGTAGAAATTGTCGATCCAGTCGGCCATCGCAGCTGTGAGTTCGAGGCTGGTGGCCCATTTCCTGGTGTCCAGTAGTTCTGTTTGCATCCGTCCCCAGAATGCCTCGATAGCGGCGTTGTCGAAGCAATCGCCGACGGTGCCGAGCGAGGGAATCAGGTCGTGTTGACGCAGGTTCTCGCCGAACGACCAGGATGTGAATTGCACGCCGTGGTCGGCGTGCAGGATCGCCCCGTGGAACTTCGCGCGTTCCCGCACAGCCATGTTCACCGCGTTGTTGACCAACGCGGTATCCGGGATCGTAGAAAACGATCGGCCGACGATCCGCTTGCTGAAGCAGTCGAGAATCGCGCAGCAGTAGACCTTTCCGTCACGCGCGGGGTGTTCGGTGATGTCCGAACACCACAGCCGGTTCGGCCGATCGGCCGTGAACACGCGGTTCACCAGGTCCGATGACGTTTGGACACCGAGAAGGTTGGGTTTTCGTCCCTTCTGCCGCGGAAGACCGGAAAGCTGCAGTTCACTCATGATCGAATGGATCAGTTTGTGGTTGACCACCATGTCGCACTCACTGAGCAACGCCGCCTGGATTCGCCGACGCCCATAGGTGCCGCGGGAACGGAGATGGATCTTGCCGATCTCGTCGGCCACGACCGTCCGGCGTAATATCCGGGTTGACAGTGAGGGTTTGCGCCGTCGGTAAAAAGTGGCGCGGTGCAGGCCGGCGACCCGGCAGGCCGCACGACCCGAATGACCGCGTGCGATCAGCCTTTCGACGATCGCGTATTTCCTTTTGGGGAAGTCACCACCTGCTCGTCGAACAATTCGCAGGCATCCCTGGTGAGTTTCAGTTCGGCCTCGAGCTGAGCGATCCGGCGATGCGCTGACGCCAGCTCGTCGGCCTCGACGCTCGGCACTCCTTCACGCACTCCGGCATCGACCAGGGTCTGTGCCTTCCACTTGAACAGTGTGGCCTCGGAGATACCGGTCTCGGCTGCGATCTCGGCGACACATTCCCCGGAACGCAAGCGAACACACACCTGCCGACGCAACACGGGCGGATACGATTTCGGCATCAAGACCTCCTGGTGGTCAAGTCTGCCTCAACTCTCGCAACGGTGGTCACGTATCCGGGGGCCGGATCAGATGGACTCATCTACTGGGGGCGGCTCACATTTGCTAATGCGTACGAATACATCAAGATCAACTGGGATGAATTCCATAAGGCTTTTGATTTTACAGCCAAAAAGACAAAAGAAAGCGATGCGGAATTTGCTGCACGAAATTTCGACATAGAGAGTGTGAAACTGAATATTGTCGATGACGTGAAGGAGTTTCATTCACTGGGGGAAGGAAGTCGGCGCATATCTCCTAATCTGCAGGGAGATGCTCTGGAGGCTGCCATACGGAGTCTCGACGGCCTGGGTTTCGGCGACGGCGTCGCTGCTGCGTATCATGCACGTGAGCATATCAAGGAGTTGCCTGGCAGTGAGAGGGTCGGAAGATCAGCGATTGAAGCTTATCAGAGAAGTGCAGCACAGACGGTGCGGACTGGAGTTGCGAAAGGACCATTTCCGGAACCTGATGGTGTCGTAAAGATATTCTACTATAGATCTGTCGGGAACGAGGGTGTGACTTTGAGGGCTATCGTCAAAGTCACGCGTGACGGCACCGTTCGTATCGCAACCTACGGTAAGCCGCATAAGGGAGAATAGTTATGGACATTGTATTCAATACCTTGAAGTGCTGTATGGAAACTATCATAAAGAATCTTAATCTTACGCTTGAGTTGGATAGGTCCGCTTCATCGGACCATGATCTCCGCATCCAATATTTTACGGATGCAATGCATGGGCTCATCAGAGTGCACGTCGGATTGAGTTCGTGTGGTTCGGTCCAGTCGACAGATAGTCAATTGAAAGAGTTCCGTAGTCGCGTAGTCGAGCTGATTTCACTGAACAGTCGAACGCTTCACCAATACATCTATATATCCTGGAATCTTACTAATCAGTCGCTCTTCGAGGGTTGGTGGGAGTCTTGCATCCGTCGTTCCGAAATTGCGCTGTTGCTCGATGAATACCCGGGTGCCGCCGATGTTCTTGGTCAAGAAAATATGGAGATGGTGGAGGAAATGGACGAGGTGCTCCGTGACAACGGGCCCGACGTGCCACCTCTACGGCATCAGGATATACCTTCGGGTCTGCCGGACACTCACTGGTGGTGGCGGTTGCCATCCGGGGATCCAGAAGAACATAGGAAATTTTTATCGAACTTCGACGAGTATTACTGAGCTTGAATTCGTGGTGTCAGACCCAGGGCTGAGGCGTTCTTGTTTGACCCTGGCTGACCTGGGCTGACGAGACCAGGCATCGCCGTGCGTATCGCCCGCAAGGGTATCGAATCCAGCCAGAAACTCGGTAAACACCCAGGGCTGCGGCGTTCTCGGTTGCCTCCCGCTGACCAGCGCTGATACCACCAGGCGACACGCTGATCGAGATACTGGCGGGCACAGGCACTTCCAGGTACCGATGAAGGTTCTCTACGCCATCCCGGAACTGGAGTGCCTGTGCCCGCGGCAATACTATCGCCCGACTCGATCCCCGACACCCTCGAACACCACGACCACCTCACCTCGACCGATCCGTCATCCCCACCCGAACCGGGTTTGCTGAGAGTTCTCGCGACTGTCCCAGATCCCCGCGATCCCCGCGGGCTGCGTTACCCGATGGTCATGCTGCTGGCGATGGCGATCCTGGCCACCGCCGCCGGTATGCGCGGGTACACCGGCTACGCCACCTGGGCACGCACAGCCTCGGCCGACCTGCTCGCCGAACTCGGGCTGAGCAAGAAATACCGGCCCAGCGACAAGACATTCCGCCGCGTGTTCGCCCTCATCGACCCCACCGACCTCGACCACCGTCTCGGCGCCTACTTCACCGCACTCGCCCTCACCGGCGACGACTCGCCGCTCGTGGCGGTCGCGATCGACGGCAAGACCCTGCGGCTGGCCCGCCGCATGGGCGCGACCGCGGCCCACCTGGTAGCCGCGTTCACTCACCGCACCCGCCTCGTGATCGGCCAACTCGCCATCGACGACAAAACCAACGAGATCCCGACCGTCAGAACACTTCTCGAGTCGATGCGGTCAGCGGTCAAAGCGACCGGATCGAAAGTGAGACTGATCATCTCGATCGACGCGATGCACACCCAGACCGCGACCGCGCGGTTGATCCGCCGCTACCTCGGCTGGCACTACCTGCTCGTGTGCAAGGACAACCAACCGAGCCTGCTCACCCGCCTGACCGGGATGCCCTGGACGCACGCCCCGGTCGTGGCCACCGACTCGATCGACAAGCCCGCCCACGGCCGGATCGAGACCAGAACCTTCCAGATACTGACCGCGCCAACGGAAATCGGGTTCCCCTACGCCCGGCAAGCGATCCGGGTGGTCCGGGAACGACACACCGTGAAGACCGGGCTCCGCACCACCGAGATCATCTACGCGATCTGCTCGGCACCGTTCGAACTCGCCAAACCCCAACAGATAGCTGAATGGTTGCCTGGCCGCCCACCCGGAGAAATCGTGACCACTCGATCAGAGCTCTACTGACTGCCGACGGGGGATTCAGATGGTCGTTGCTGGTGCGGGCAGTCCAGACGTTGGTGCGAACGTCGCGGGTTGCCGATTTGGCTGGCCTCGAGCACGGTTTGGTTGGCAGAAAAATAACATTGAATGGCGAACATCTACAGTAATTTAGCTATTATTGTGCCATGGCTAAGGATGGTCATGCCGCACAGTTGGTGGGTTTGGCGAGCGAGCAGTGGGGCCTGGTGACGAGTCGCCAGGCCGGTGCCCGTGTGGGCGTGAGCCCACAGCAGCTCAAGCAGATGGCCGATGCGGGGATGCTGGAGCGGGTTCGTCACGGTATGTATCGGGTAGCGCGGTTCCCCTATGACGAGCGCCAGGCCGTGCGCGTCGCGTGGATGGCCCTCGATCCTGAGCGTGTGGTCTGGGAGCGTCTGGACGATCCGGTACCCACCGGGGTGGTGTCGCATCGGTCTGCCGCGGTGATCCACGGACTCGGTGACGTGGATGCCGATGTAGTGGAGCTGACTGCGCTGCGCCGAGTACGGCTGTCGATGCCAGAGGTCGAGATCCATCGCGCTCACCTCGACCGTGATGACTGGCAGGTGGTGGACGGGCTGGCGGTGACCACTCCGTTGCGCACGATCGCTGATCTAGCGACCTCGGGACTCGACGCCGGACATCTGGCGGGTGTTGTTCGTGACGGGCTGGCGCGGAGCCTGGTCACCCCGGACCAGGTCATCGCCGTCCTGTCTGAGCACGCCCACAGCTACGGCTATGTGCCGTTCGATGGGCGGGGTTTCCTCGATGCGCTCATCGAGATGGCCGGGGTTCCATCCTCGGCGGTGTCACTGGCCCAGATCGCGGGCCAGCACGCCGTTGCCGACGCCGCCGACACCCGTTCGCTCGTCGCCGCGCTCGAAGCACTGCTGCCGCCGGGCCAGCTGGCTGCGGCGTTCAACAGGATTCGCAACGAGATCGCCCACGGCGGCTCGGGTGCTGTGCTGCTCGCGATGATCGCCTCGGATCCTGCGCTGCTCGCGATGATCGACACCACGCAGCCGATACCCAATGCTGGGGGGCGGGCTCAGGCGGCGCTGGATCCCGACACGGTGCGGGCCCGCCTCGCGCGAGAGCGCACCGATGGGCAGGTGGGGCGGTGATGCGCTCTCCGGACGCAGTGCGTCGCAGTATCACCGATCACCTCAGATCGCACGCGAAGGCGACCGAGCAGGACTTCAACACCGTCGCCCGCAAGTTCGTGATGTCGCGCTTCCTGGCACGAGTGTTCGCTGTCGACCCGGACCGATGGATCCTCAAAGGCGGTGTCGGGATGATGGTTCGACTGCCGGAGTCCCGGTACAGCCGTGATATCGACCTGCTGGTAGTTCCCCAAGGTCAGGACTTCGATCCAATCACCCAGTTGCGCAATGCTGTTCGCGATAACCACCTCGATCACTTCCGCTTCGAGGTCGCCGCGCCTGCACCGCTGGCCAACGGCAAGGGCTCGACGGTGACGGTGCAGGCTCTGCTGGGTGGCCGGGTGTTCGATGCGTTCTCCATCGACGTCGTCGATGCCCGGCGCGAACTCATCGGCCCGATCGAGTACCAGCCGGTACCGCGGCTGATCGACAACGATGATTTCCCCGGCCACGCCAGGATCGCGCTGTATCCGTTGGCCGACCAGATCGCCGACAAGATCTGCGCCCTCTTCGAGCGTCATGGCACGGCCGGGGCTTCATCGGGGCGATACCGCGATCTGGCCGATCTGCTGCTGGTCAGCATGTACCTGCCGATCGACCTGGAATCGACAGTCTCCGCAGTGGAGGCCGAGCGTGCCCTGCGCGGAATTCCCGAGCTGCCCCGCACTATGCAGGCTCCCGGTCCGGACTGGGCTGTGCAGTGGTCGAAAATGGCGAAGAGAGTGACCGGTCCCCGATGAGGCGACCACCTGATCTGGTCGCTTCATCGGGGACCAGCCACCTGCGTCAGATCGTCCGAAAGCAGTTGCTGTGCCCGCTGCCCCGATGACGAGTCTTACGGGGTTGCCGCATGGTTGGTGTTGTAGGCTATTGCCGTGGGTAATACGAGTATCGCCGTGACCAGGATCCGCCGCTTCTAGCGGCGGCCAGCGGACCTTCCGATACGCTCCGCCGCTTTCAGCACGTCAGTTGCTGGGCGGCTCTTTGCGCTGCCCGGGCCATTCCATCCTTGCCCGGAGTCTATTCCATGCCTACCTACCGTGCCGGTCGCCACGAGCTCGGCCAGAACTTCCTCACCGACCGCAAAACGGTCGACACGATCGTCGATCTCGTATCCCGGACGGACGGTCCGATCGTCGAAATCGGCCCCGGCGGTGGGGCATTGACCCTGCCGCTGCAGGCCTTGTGCCGACCGATTACCGCGATCGAGATCGATTCCCGATATGTGCAGACGCTTCGTCGCCGCGTCGACCCGAGTACGACGATCGTGCACGGCGACTTCTTGCGCTATCGGCTTCCACGAACACCGCATGTCATCGTGGGGAACCTGCCGTTCCATCAGACCACAGCGATACTGCGGCGGCTACTGCATACCGATCACTGGACGAGGGCGGTCTTGCTCGTGCAGTGGGAGGTCGCGCGACGCCGCGCGGCTGTCGGTGGAGCGACGATGATGACCGCTCAGTGGTGGCCGTGGTACGACTTCACTTTGACCGGTAGGGTGCCTGCTTCGGCATTCGCTCCTCGGCCTGGTGTCGATGCCGGGCTGATGACAATCACCCGGCGGGCTGTTCCGCTCGTCGATCCTGCGCGGCGCGGCCGGTACAACTCCTTTGTGCACGCCGTTTTCACCGGTAAAGGCCATGGGCTGCATCAGATCGTGCCAAGGATGGCTGCTGTATCGGAGAAGGCTGTGGTCAAGAAATGGCTTGCTGCCCAGCACTTTCGAGGAATACCGCTGCCGCGGGATCTCTCCGCCGAACAGTGGTCGGAACTCTTCGCGATCGTCGACCGGTACTCCTCGGCTGCTGATCGGATGCGGGCCGTGGACCGGCGATGACATACCCCCGTCCGGGCTTTTCTGTGCTCCCTTCCTGACTGTTCCGGACGACAAAGGCCCTGCCTCGCACGGTAAGTGCGAGGCAGGGCCTTATGGTCGTTGGACGCCTGGGGCGTCAGACGTCAGGATCAGAACGCGGCTTCGTCCAGTTCCATGATGTCGTTGTCGAGGTTGGACAGCACGCCGCGGGTGGCGGTCAGCTCGGGCAGGACGTTGCGGGCGAAGAACTGCGCGACCCCGACCTTGCCCTGGTAGAACGCCTCGTCGGCGCCGGTGGCGCCGTTGTCCAGTGCCGCGATGGCGATCTCGGCGTGGCGCAGCAGTTGCCAGCCGATGAGCAGGTCGCCGACTGCGAGCAGGAAGCGTACCGAGCCGAGGCCGACCTTGTAGAGCTCTTTGGCGTCCTGCTGGGCGCCCATCAGGTGCCCGGTCAGGGTGGCGGCCATGGCCTGCACGTCTTCCAGTGCGGTGGCCAGCAGCTTGCGCTCGCCCTTCAGCCTGCCGTTGCCCGCTTCGGAGTCGATGAACTTCTGCACCTGGCCCGCTACGTGGCCGAGGGCGACGCCGCGGTCGCGGGCGATCTTGCGGAAGAAGAAGTCCTGCGCCTGGATGGCGGTGGTGCCTTCGTAGAGCGAGTCGATCTTCGCGTCGCGGATGTACTGCTCGATCGGGTAGTCCTGCAGGAAGCCGGAGCCACCGAGGGTCTGCAGCGATTCGGTCAGGTACTGGTAGGCGCGCTCGGAGCCGACACCCTTGACGATCGGCAGCAGCAGGTCGTTGACCCGTGCGGCCATATCGGCATCGGCGCCGGAGACCTGCTGGGCTACATCGGCGTTCTGGTGGGCGGCGGTGTAGAGGTAGATCGCGCGCAGGCCTTCGGCATAGGCCTTCTGCATGGCCAGCGCGCGGCGGACGTCGGGGTGGTGGGTGATGGTGACCCGGGGGGCGGCCTTATCGGTCATCTGGGTCAGGTCGGCGCCCTGGACGCGCTCCTTGGCGTAGTCGCGTGCGTGCAGGTAGCCGGTGGACAGGGTGGCGATGGCCTTGGTGCCAACCATCATGCGGGCGTGCTCGATGACCTCGAACATCTGCGCGATGCCGTTGTGTACCTCGCCGACCAGCCAGCCCTTGGCGGGAACACCGTGGCCGCCGAAGGTGACCTCACAGGTGGTCGAGACCTTCAGGCCCATCTTGTGCTCGACGTTGGTCACGAAGACGCCGTTGCGCTCGCCGAGCTCACCGGTCTCGTGGTCGAAGTGGAACTTGGGCACGAAGAACAGCGAGAGGCCCTTGGTGCCGGGGCCCGCACCCTCGGGGCGAGCCAGCACCAGGTGCATGATGTTCGGGAACAGGTCGTCGGAGTCGGCGGAGGTGATGAATCGCTTCACGCCCTCGATGTGCCAGGTGCCGTCTTCCTGCTTGATCGCCTTGGTGCGGCCCGCGCCCACATCCGAACCGGCATCGGGCTCGGTGAGCACCATGGTGGCGCCCCAGTTCTGGTCGGCGGCGATCTTCGCCCAGCCCTTTTGCTCTTCGGTGGCGTTGTTGTAGAAGATGTTCGCGAATCCGGGGCCGGCGGCGTACATGAAGGCGGCGGGATTCGCGCCGAGCATCAGTTCGGCGAGGGCCCAGTAGGCCGCGCGGGGCATCGGCATACCGCCGAGCTCCTCGTTGACGCTCAGCCGGTCCCAGCCACCGTCCTGCAGGGTGCGGTAGCTCTTCTTGAACGATTCCGGCAGCTTGACCGAGTGGGTTTCGGGATCGAAGACCGGCGGGTTGCGGTCCGCGTCGGCGAACGACTCACCGAGCGGGCCCTCGGCCAGGCGACGCACCTCGTTGAGCATCTCCTTGACAGTGTCGATGTCGAGATCGCCGTAGGCGCCGCTGTCCAGAATGGAACCGAGGCCGAGGACCTCGAAGAGGTTGAACTCCAGGTCGCGGACGTTGCTCTTGTAGTGACCCATTGTCTGTACTCACTCTCCGTTGAGTTGGTGCGGTCGGTTGGTTGCCGTTCCCGCCCGTTGGTCGCTCTACCGGGTAGTCTTGCCGGTTTTCCGCATACTACTCGCGGGTAACTTTATGCCATATTACCGACCAGTAACGGCGCTACAAAGAGCTGAGTAGGCAATGTGACATTTTTTACACCGTTTGAACGGGTGGCGCCGAGGCGCTGTGATGTCGCTGTGCCCCGAGTGCCACGGCATGGTCACAGACAGTGTGGTCACGGGCCTACGGTGAGGTGTGCTCATCGAGACCGGTGCGGGACCGGCCGAGGTCGAACTCGACCAGCCGCGTAAGCCCGCCTTCCTGTTGCTGCTCACGCACGGTTCCGGCGGTGGCGTGGATGCGAAAGATATTCTTGCGGTAAGGGATTCGGCGCTGCGGCTGGGTGGCGCCGTCGCGCGGGTTGTGCAACCCTATCGAGTTGCGGGGCGGCGGGCGCCCGGTGCGGCGGGGAAACAGGATCAGGCCTGGCTGGAGGTGGTCGCCCAGCTGCGTGGGCGCAAGCGGATCCCCGTGATCCAGGGCGGGCGCAGTAACGGGGCGCGGGTGGCCTGCCGTACGGCTGCCGAGGCCAGGGTTCGTGGGGTGCTCGCGCTGTCCTTTCCGCTGCACCCGCCGGGTAAGCCGGAGAAAACCCGCAGGGAGGAGTTGCTCGCCCCTGGGCCTATCGAGGTGGTTGTGGTCAACGGAGCCAATGATCCGTTCGGCATCCCGGATCCCGCCGACGCGGCCGAAGTCAGGGTCATCCCAGGTCAGCCGCATTCTTTCCGCGCGGGTTTCGACCTCATCGCCGAGACCGTTACCCCGTGGCTGGCCCGGTGGGCGGGAATCGGATGATGCTCGAGCGCCACCTGGGGGCGTCCGAGGCGGTTATTCGGCCGGTCGGGTGGCGATGACCAGGGCGTCGATGGCGTCGCGGGCTTCGGTCGGACGGTAGACGCGGTCGGCGATACGTACCCGGACCTGGTTGGCGCCGATCGCGGGGCCGAGATCGGCGACGATATCGTCGGGAGTGAAGAGGATGGCCGGGTCCTGTGGTCCGCCGAAGCCATCGGTGAGGTTGGTGGTGTCGTGGCCGAGGATCAAGAGGGTGCCTTCCGGTGCCAGCAGTTCGGCTGCCGCGCGGACCACCGTACGGCGTTGTTCGGCGGGTAGGTGCAGGAAGACCAGCAGGATCAGTTCGAACGGCCCGGTGATCCCCGCCTCGTCCAGGTGGGTGACATCGGCGCATTGCCAGGTGATGCGGCCGCGCACCGAGCGGGATAGCTGGGAGGCCACGGTGCGGCCTTTATCGATGCCCATCTGGGAGTAGTCGACGGCGTGTACCTGCCAACCGTGTGTGGCCAGCCAGAGGGTATTGCGGCCTTCGCCGCAGGCCAGGTCGAGTGCGCGGGGGAACTCGGGTGGCTCGCCGTCCGGGGTGGCGGCCCGCAGTGGGGTGTGGCGTTCCAATCCGTAGACGTGCTCCACCACGGTGTTGTTCGGTGGCGCCCCCCAGACCAATTCTGTTTGCGCGTAGCGCTCATCCCAATCGGTCGCATCCATGGTCGTGAGTCTATCGATCGGTGTCACGGCCGGATGGTCGCGCGGGCCCGGTCCGATACCAGCGGCGGCCGGCGCGGTGACGGGTGCACCGCGCCGGCTCGACCGGCCGTACTACAACGTGGTGCGCATCAGTACCACGTTGTACTGGCTGTGCACTGTGGTGAGGAAGTACAGATCGCGCCCGGTCTGATAAGGGAAGATCGATGGCGCGTAGGCGGTCGGTAGTTCCCGCGTGTCGATCAGCACCTCGGGTGCGCTCCACGGGCCTTCCGGGGAGGGTGCGCGGCGCATCACCACGGAATTGAACGGATCGGTGGTGAGCGAGATGAACTGCCCGAGGTACTCGTTGTACATCACCGACAGTTCCCCGACACCCCACATGATGGGCGCGGCGGCGTTCACATCGTTCTTACGCCAGCCGTGCCCGTCCCAGTATTCGTACTCGCCGAGATTCGCGATGTCCTGCGCGCGGACGCGAGCGATATGCGCGGCGCGATTGCGTCCGGGCCTGGTGCCGTATTCGTAGATGTATCCGCCGTCCGATAGGAAGGCGTTCATCTGGAATTCGGCGTGCCCGCCTTCGTTCGGTCGCCGGGTTGCGGGCAGCTCGGCCCAGGTCTCGCCGTTGTCGCCGGAGGCGGCCAACCCGGAGTAGTTGGTACTCCACTTACCGACGTCGTCCCAGCTGCGTACCGACATCAGGCTCATGTACTGCACACCGTCGACCGCGATACCTGCCGTCGGGATCCGGCTGATCTCGAGGAAGGGAATCTTCGGGCTGGGAATCAGATCGCGGGCCTGGCCGAGCATATCGGTGACCACGCTGTTGAAGTAGATGCCTTCGGCCGGATTCTTGGTGTGGCTGCGCACGAGGATATTGCTGCGCCAGGACCACATACTGCCTGCGAGCAGATTCGGGAAGCCGATGCCCGCGGTATCACCGAACGCGGTGAGCATTTCGCCGCGTCCGTTGTCCCACATGATGCCCAGGTCGGTGCCGAGGATGTTGTAGTTCTGCGTGTTGTTCGGGCTCGCCATACCTGTCACCTGGAAGACCGCTCTTGTGCGGCCGACCAGGTTCGGTAATCCGGTCGAGCCGTTGAGTACCGGGATCGGGTTGATGGCGTTCGGATTCGCTATGGCTTGCGTAGGTGTGGTGCAGAGCAAGGCCGAGATGCCCGCCAGCACCGACATCAGCAAAGATGCGGTTTTGATCAATGTCTGTGAGCCCTCCGGTTCTTGCCGAGAAACGGTGCGGAGTGACAGAGGTCCCGCGACACCGGCCCTTCGTAGCGTGTCGCGCACCGCTGATCGACTGGCTGGCAAAATCTCAGCAAATGATAACAACGCGACTGGAGGGCGTAAGGCTTTTGTTTTAAAATGGCAAATCTCCAGCTATATCTAATCTAATGGCGAAAGCGTGCAGGCAGGGGACTTCAGCAGACGGGTTTGCTGGATGGCTGCGAGCGAATGGAGCAGACTGCTCGTGCGTATGAGATCTACCGGCCCGTGCACCTCCTCGGTGGCGTCACAGCCAACCGGACCGATGCCATGGTTGCTACCCGATCGAGATGATGCGCGCCGGACAAGGGCGCACCCGGCCGGGCGGTGGAAGCTATGGCAAAGAGGTACATCGGTAATCAGGTGAGCAGCATACTGGTTCGGGTGCCGGATATCGATGCCGATGCGGCACACTGCGGAGTCGAGCTCGCAGCGGACATGCTCACCTTGTTCACCGAGAGGAACGCCGGATGGCCGACCTGGTACTTGTCGAACGGCACGATGCGATCACCGTGCTGACGATCAACCGCCCCGAAGCGCGCAATGCCATCGACCTTGCCACTGCGCACGCCATCGAAGCCGCTGTCGACGAGTTCGAAGACGACGCTGCCGCGCGCGTGCTCGTGCTCACCGGAGCAGGCGGAACATTCAGCGCCGGAATGGATCTCGTCGCCGCGTCGAAAGGGGAGATGCCGATGACGCAGCGGCGCGGTCCGCTCGGTATCACGGCGAAGCCGCCGGCGAAACCGATGATCTCGGCAGTCGAGGGTTTCGCATTGGCCGGTGGTTTCGAACTGGCGCTGGCAGGCGACCTCATCGTCGCCGCGCGTGATGCGCAGTTCGGCATCCCCGAAGTCACTCGCGGCCTGGTCGCCGCTGGCGGTGGTGTGCTGCGGCTGACACAGCGTCTGCCGCGCAGTACGGCTGCCGAACTCGCGCTCACCGGTGGCCGGATCGGTGCCGAGCGGCTTCACCAGCTCGGTATGGTCAACCGGATAGCCGAGCCGGGTGCGGTGCTGCCGGTCGCGCTGGAACTCGCGGCCGAGATCGCCGCGGCCGCGCCGCTGGCCGTGGCGGCGAGCAAGCGGATCATCGACGAGTCGCCGGATTGGCCGATCGCGGAGGCATTCGCGAAGCAGGGCGAGATCGCCTTGCCGGCACTGCTGTCCAAGGACGCCGCCGAGGGGGCGCTCGCATTCGCGCAGAAACGTACGCCGCAGTGGCAGGGGCGTTGAGAGCGGCGCCGGAGCGTATCCGGTGGTCGCGAGCGCGGCGCGCTACCAGCGGGCGCGCGGCCGCCGGGTACGGAATTATCGGTACGGTAAATGGTATGGCAACACGTAAGGTCACACTGTCGCTGGACGAAGCCGCGTGGTCCTACGCCGAGCAGGCGGCAGCCCGCGCGGGTATATCGCCCTCGGCATGGATATCGCGGGCCGTGCGCCGGGAGGCGGTACGTATGGGTGTCGGCCCGATGCCGGAGGTGACCACCGAGGCCGCGGCAGACGCCGCCGAGCTCGCGGCTGGCGAGGAGGCGATGCGTGCGTCGGGGTGAACTGTGGACCTACACCCCGCATGGTTCGCTGCGTCGCCGGACCGTGGTGCTGATCAGCAGTGACGGCATCAACGATTCGTCGCGGCCGTGGCTGATCGGCGCCGAGGTGGTCGAGGACGACCCGCACGACATCCTCGCGGTTCCGGTGCGGGAGCACGGTTGGGCGCATGCCGGGAACATCGGTCGTGTCTTTCGTGGCTGGCTGGCCGAGCGGGTCGATGTGGTGGACACCGGCACCCTCGACCGGCTCGATACCGCGCTGCGGGCGGCGATGGACCTGTGACTCCTGCTGGTGGTGCTCGCTGCGGGGCCGCAAGCGAGTGCCACCGGACGGTGTACGGCATTATGGTGGCCACGCGGGGGTGGTGACAAGGAGGAGAGGGAAATCAGGTGCGGATCTGCATGATCGCCGCGGCGTTTCTCGTGCTGCCGGTGCTCGCGGCATGCGGTAGCGACAGCGATACGGCGCCAACGGTGACGCAGGCCGATATCGCCAAATCTTTACAAGACAAAGGTCTGGACAATGCGGAGTTGGCGAATTGCGCTGCGCGAATATTCGTCGACCAGGGGATTTCGCAGGCCGGGCTCCGAGCTTTGATCAGCGATGAGTACGACACGAAGGCCCCCGATCCGGAGACGCTGGGGATGAGTGCGGAGGATGCGGACAAGGCCCGCGCCGCCAGCAGCCGGATCGCCGGCGAGTGCATAACGGGTGCGGTGGGGTCACGCTAGCGAGCCTTCGCTGGATGGCGGTACCGCTTCCTGACACGGCCTTCGTGGCGGACATCGCACCGAGCTACCTCTGTCGCACCGCGCACCCGGTTCTCATAGCGCGATGGTGAGTTCGATCGATGCGGTCGACCCCGCTACCAGGTCTTCTGCCGTGCGCACGGCTTTCTTCAGCGGAAGCAGGTAGGTCGCCCGCGAGGTATCCGGGAACAGCGAGGTGGACCACCGGCTGTCGCCGACGACCACATGCACCCGGACCGAACCGAAGCCGCCAGAACGGTGCCCGTACCGTTCCTCGATCTCGTCGGCTATGTCTTCGGGGAGCGACACGAAATGCCATGCGGCATTGCCCTGGTGCTCCCATACCCGCGCTGTGAACTCATACCGCGCTCCAGTCACGCCAGTGACTGTACGACAGGAGTACGACATTCCCAGCCGGTCACATATCCGGTGCGGTAGGCAGGTTCCGCTGTGATCGGTTCTACTCCAGCGGGATATCGCCCACAGCCGAAGTCCTGGTCAGGAAGGTGAGCCGCGGCAGCCACTTCCGTTCGCCCCTGGTAACGAGTAACAGTCTTGCCGAACAGGAAGACATAGCGAGTCGAAGGCCGGGCAGCATCCGGCCGGACGAATCGCAGCAAACAACGGAGTGATCGATGAACTGTCGAATATCCAGACAACCTCCTCAACGGCGCATTGGCGTGACGGCGCGACCGCGCGCTGGCTATGATCAGCCCGTTCGTCAGGCTGCTGGGGAAACCACTTCGACGATGTGGCCGACAGCGCCCTATGGATTGGAATCGACTGCTCGATGAAACTCTCTGCCCTACGCGGTATCGCCGCTCTGCGAACCACCGCTGTCGCGCTCACCGGCGCTCTATGCGTAACGATGCTCGGCGGCACCGCCTCGGCGGCGCCACAGCAATCCTCCGCCGTCACCTCTGTCACCAAGGAGGGGCGTGCGTGGCGGCTGCAGGTGTACTCGGCGGCAATGGACACCGAGATCAGAGTCGATGTGCAACGTCCGGCCGATGAGTCGACCCCGGCGCCGAACCTGTACATGCTCAACGGTCTGGACGGCGGTGAGGGAACCGCGAGCTGGAACGCCCAGACGGATGCCCTGGAATGGCTGTCCGACAAGCATGTCAATGTCATCCAGCCGATCGGTGGCCGTGGTAGTTACTACACGGACTGGCAGGCAGAAGACCCGGTTCTCGGCCTGAACAAGTGGACGACTTTCTTCACCGAGGAACTGCCTCCACTGCTGGACAAGACGCTGGACTCCACGGGGCTCAACGCACTGGCGGGCCTGTCGACATCGGGCACATCGGTGCTGCAGCTGGCCGAGGCCAAGCCAGGGCTGTGGAAGTCTGTCGCCGCCTATAGCGGATGCGCGCAGATCGCCGACCCGGTGGGACAGCGGTTCGTCAAGCTCTCCACCGAGACCTGGGCCGGTGGCGACACCATGAACATGTACGGTCCCCCGGACAGCCCGCTGTGGGCCGAGAACGACCCGGTCATCAATGCCGAGAAGCTGCGCGGCACCCTGCTCTACATCTCCACCGGAAGCGGTATCCCGATGATCGAGGATGTCGAGTACTACCTGAACAGCGCGCCCGGCCCCGTCGGCGCACTCAACCTCGGTCTCGGGGTGGTGATCGAGGCGGCCGTCAACGGCTGCACGATCAACTTGAAGAACCGGCTCGATTCGCTCGGAATCCCGGCGACCTACCAGTTCAATCCGGTCGGTACGCACTACTGGCCTTACTGGGAAGAGGCGCTGCACAATTCCTGGCCGCTGCTCGCCCAGGGCATGGGGCTGGAGGGCTGACAGCCCCCGGACCATATCGACGAAACGCTCGGCCGGGGTTTCCGGCCGAGCGTTTCGCGTAGGTGGGAACTGGGTTCGCCGACGACGTTTCACTCTCCTCGTGCACACTCGGCGGCGGTGACGAATCGCTTCATCCTGAAGTCGGTGCGGGAGAGCGCCGACTCATCGGCCACAGGCATGATTCGAGAAAGGCCCTTGATCCGCGTTTACGCGGATCAAGGGCCTTTCTGCGGAGCCGATGACGGGAATCGAACCCGCGCCGTCTGCTTGGGAAGCAGAAGTTCTACCATTGAACTACATCGGCAGCAGTACCTGGGTACATCGGAGACTGTAGCAGAACCCGTGCTCAGGTGGGAAAAATCCGGATGGATCGTCCTGACCCGTACCGATGTCTTCCCACGTGGTAGACGGGAAGCGCCGCTCAGGCAGCGGTCGACGCGAGTGTCGCGGCCGACCGGTGTTTCGGCGAGGTGCAGCCGCTCTAGCGCTGGGGCCGGGTCACGTGGTGAAGGCCAGGGGGCCGTCCGTATCGGCGAGGTGGTAGATCCACCAGGGGCGGTCGGGGAACTCGGTGGAGGTGATCGTGAGGTAATGCGGGCGCAGTAGTCCGGTGCCTGGGTCGCGGACCATGACGGTGTCGCGGGGGATGTCTTCGACGGGAACATCGGTAGTCCACAGGCGTTCCCAGCTGTCGGCCTTGCTGAAGGTGTCGATCATCCGGTTGCGTTCATCGTGGGGGATGAGCCCGAACGACAGCATTTTGAACGCGTGCACGATGAGGTGGGCCTCGCGTTCGAGGCCGGTTTCGCCCATCGCTTCGACAGCCCGGTCGTCGAGCAGCATCCATTCGATGATGTTCCCGCCGGGGACCAGGCCGGGAAACGAGTCCAGATAGCGTTGATTGGCGGCGGCGACGGTGAAGTCGGGGAGGGTTTGATAGCAGGTGGCGCCGTTGTAGTCGGCGAGGACGCGGAGGTCTTTACGGGTCGGCCGGTGGAACGTCGCGCCGAGGATGCTCGGGATCATGTTCGGCGCGGTGAGATGCATGACGTGCTGGAAGTACCAGCGGGGGATTTCCAGTGCGGTGAACAAGGCGGCCAGTACCTGATCGGTTGCTGGGCGGAGACCTTGCTCGATCTTCTTGATGATGCTCGGGCTGAGGTTGGACCGTTCGGCCAGCTGTTCTTGGGTCAGTCCGAGGTCGCGGCGGCGGGCGGCGACATAGGCTGCCAGGAGGTGGCTGGGTCTGGACATATGGGTTTTACCTGCCCTTCCGGGAACTTCGAAGTGGCGAAGGGTCTGATTTGTGTCACTCGCGAGATTGTGCGGCGGTGGGGGCGCATCGCAGGATTAGGTGTGCGAGTTTCGTGATGCGATCGGCGGGTGCGGTGCATCGCGGCGTGACTATCAGACGGCGTCGGCCGTGTAGTGGGATATGTGTTCGAGTGGATGTGTGGCTGGAGGTGAGATCAGCAAAGCTGGGTATGGGGCTGTGACTACCGTTGCCCGGTCGGCTGTGCGTCACTTCGAGTGGTTCGGCACGAAGGTGTATGCCAGGAAGGTTTCAGCATCCTGTGGCGCAGGGGGCCATGGGTAGCGCTGGGCTGGATTTCCGGGCCGAATCGGCGGAACAGCGCGATGTCGCGGGCGGCACTCCTATGTAGCGTGCTTTCGGCAATACGGTAGAAGGCAGAGTGGGACCGCGATTTTCATGGAGAAATGTTAGCAAGCGCTCCAGGGGTGGCTGGTTGGACAGGTTGCTGTCAACTTTCTGGCAAACCGAGTGTGAGTTCATCTCGCCGGTCCGGTAGCTCTGGTCGATGCGCTCCGGTCGATAGCGAGGGGATCGTGCTCGACTGAGCGCTGTGCGGCTGAACTGCCGTGACATGCGGGCGCTAGGCTCGTCGGCGTGCTGCTTTCCGATCGTGACATCCGTGCGGAGATCGCCGCTGGGCGTCTGGGTGTCGATCCGCTGCTGGACAATCTGATCCAGCCGTCGAGTATCGATGTGCGCCTGGACCGGATGTTCCGGGTATTCAACAACACCCGGTACACCCATATCGATCCCGCGCGGCAACAGGATGAGCTGACCAGTCTGGTCGAGCCGGAAGCGGGCGAGCCGTTCGTCCTGCATCCCGGTGAGTTCGTGCTCGGCTCCACCTTGGAGTTGTGTACATTGCCGGACGATTTGGCCGGTCGGTTGGAGGGAAAGTCGAGCCTGGGCAGGCTCGGTCTGCTGACCCACTCGACTGCGGGCTTTGTTGATCCCGGCTTCAGTGGGCACATCACATTGGAACTGTCCAATGTGGCGAATCTGCCGATCACATTGTGGCCAGGCATGAAAATCGGCCAGCTCTGTCTGATCAGGTTGTCCAGTCCTGCCGAGCATCCCTATGGCAGCGCCGCGGTGGGTTCGAAGTACCAGGGCCAGCGCGGACCGACTCCTTCGCGGTCCTACCTCAACTTTCCGATCCCGGAAGCAGCCCTTGGGGCTGCCGAGACACGCTGAGTGTCAACCGGGTCGGTTGCCCGAGCGGGGGCCTTGGGGTGGCGACGGGAACTGCTCGCGGAGGTGATCAGCCCCCGTCGCCTGCTCCCACCATGCGTGCCATGGCGCAGGTGACCGATGGCGGTGGGAGCGTGTCACCGCGGCTCGGCGTTTGGTCCAGAAGCACCCTTTCCGGACCGGCTGCCGTGGCCAGTCGGTGTCATTACAGCACTGCCCAGTGCGGGCAGTTCGATATTCAGCCGATCGAGTATCGCTAGGACGGGATCCGCGGGCTGTTCGGCTCGGTGCGGGAACACTGTGACGTATCGGATATCGGGAAGCGCGGCGAATCCGGCGCGCTCGATGACGGGTTGTCCGAGCCCGTGCCGAGAGAGTGTGACCCGGCCGTCGGTGGTCCCGAGTTTCTTGACATATGCGGCGAACTCCTTGTCTTCTGCTCAATGATCCCAGTCCTCGGCATATTTCGGTGTTGTCCGTATGCCAGCCTTTTGCTGCCCTTCCACCGCCATTGATAGAGACCATCTTTCACCTGTGGCCCTGCTCACAAACCGCTCGTACTCTGGGAGGAAGTTCGTTCGGAAGGGATGACATCGTGATCAGGCATTGGTCAGGTAGAGAAGTCCGGGCCCTTCGCGATGCCAAGCGGATGAGCATCAGGGAATTCGCCGCCCATCTGGGAGTGCACGAACGCCTGGTGTCCAAATGGGAGGCCGGGGGCGTCCGGGTCCATCCGCGACCGATCAACCAAGCTGCCCTGGATACGTCTTTGGACAGGTCCGACGAGGTGGTGCGGGCGAGGTTCGCCGCGCTGATCGATCAGCCTGTGATCGCTTCGGTCGGTGTGCCTGGATCCGATGGGCGCGCAGACACCTCGGTGCGTGTCCAGTATTCGGGCGATGCGGATCTATTGGCCCTCGTAGCCACTGGTGCGCTGAGAGGTGTTGCTATAGCAGCGATTTCGGAGAGGGATCTGATCATGGCGGCTGCCCATGAGGCCAGTGAGCATGCAGGCAAGGCCGAGAGCACGAATATCGGTTCGGCTACTTTGGAACAGCTCGACGCCGATGTCATGCGTATCGCGAACGATTATGTGCGTATTCCGCCGATTCCGATGATGGTGGAGATGCTGCGGGTGCGACGTCGGGTGTATCGGTTGCTGGAGGGACAGCAGCGGCCCGCTGATACCAGCCATCTGTATCTGCTGGCAGGTATGCTCTCCGGGCTGCTCGCCAATGCGAGCACCGATCTCGGTCAATACGACGCCGCGGGCGAACAGGCCAGGGCCGCCTGGGCCTATGCGGAACTGTGCGGGCACAACGGTCTTCGTGCCTGGACCCGCGGTATGCACGCGCTGATCGAATACTGGTCGCAGCGTCCGCGCCGAGCGGTGCAGCTCGTGCAGAGCGGGCAGGATTTCGCCGAGTCCGCGACCGCTGCTGTGCGATTGCACACTATCGAGGCGCGGATCTGGTCTGCTTTGGGCAGCACGGCGGACACCAGCCGATGTCTTCGGGCTGCCGCCGCGGCCCGCTCGACTACCGTGACCGACACTGTGCACGACGAGGTGGGCGGGGTCTTCGGATTCAACGACGCCAAAGCCAGCTATTACGCGGGCGCGACCTGTATCCACTTGGGTGCGGCCGAGTCGGCTCTCGCCGCTACTCGGCGGACTATCGAGTTGTATTCGAACGGTCCGGCCGAACAACGCTCCTATGGTGCGGAAGCTCTGGCCAGGGTGGACTGTGCCGCCGCGCACTTGATCGACGGCAGTGTGGACGGTGCGGCCGAAGCGCTGGATCCGGTGTTCGGTCTCGATGAGGACAGGCGCATCGCGCAACTGGGGGAGCGGCTGGGCGGTATCCGCAGACGGATCGCGGCCCCGGCCTTCCGGCATGCGGTGGAGGCGCGGCGATTGGATGAGCGGATCGAGGAGTTCTGCGGCTCCACGGCGGCCGGAGGTATCTCTCCGGGCAATTCGGCGTGAGCCGGATCACCGCATCGCGATCCGGCCCGTGGCGCCCTCACCGGCTGGGCGCACACGGTGACGGGCTGCTGGGTGCGGGCTTCGGCCAGGTGGTTTAACCGTTTGCGCCGGATGGCACCATGGGACGGGTGAGTCCTAGTCAGCATCCGCATCGTCCCCCGCGTGTTCTGGAGCAGTCCACGAAGCTGCAGAATGTCGTCTACGAGATCCGTGGACCGGTACACGCGCATGCGGCACGGTTGGAGGCTGAGGGCCACCGCATCCTCAAGCTCAATATCGGTAACCCCGCGCCCTTCGGGTTCGAGGCCCCGGATGTGATCATGCGTGACATCATCGCGGCGCTCCCGTACGCCCAGGGCTATTCCGAGTCCAAGGGCATCCTGTCGGCCAGGCGCGCGATTGTGACCCGCTACGAGCTGGTGCCAGGCTTCCCCGAACTCGACGTCGACGATGTCTATCTCGGCAACGGCGTCTCCGAGCTGATCACCATCACTATGCAGGCGCTGCTGAACAATGGTGACGAGGTGCTGATTCCCGCACCGGACTACCCGCTCTGGACGGCCATGACCAGTCTCGCGGGTGGCACTCCGGTGCACTATCTGTGCGATGAGACCAATGGCTGGCAGCCGGACATCGCCGATATCGAATCGAAGATCACCGACAAGACCAAGGCGCTGTTGGTGATCAACCCGAACAATCCGACCGGCGCGGTGTACTCCGCCGAGGTGCTCCAGCAGCTGGCCGATCTCGCGCGCAAACATCAGCTGTTGCTGCTCGCCGACGAGATCTACGACAAGATTCTCTACGACGACGCCAAGCACGTCTCGATGGCGACCATGGCACCCGACCTGTTGTGCCTGACGTTCAACGGGTTGTCCAAGGCCTATCGGGTCGCGGGATACCGGTCGGGATGGTTGGCGATCACCGGCCCCAAGGAGCATGCTGCCGGTTTCCTGGAAGGCATCGACCTGCTCGCCTCGTCCAGGCTGTGTCCGAATGTTCCCGCGCAGCATGCGATCCAGGTCGCGCTCGGTGGGCATCAGAGTATCGAGGATCTGATCCTGCCCGGTGGCAGGCTGCTCGAACAGCGTGATGTCGCCTGGGAGCGGCTGAACATGATTCCCGGGGTGTCCTGTGTGAAGCCGAAGGGCGCGCTGTACGCGTTCCCCAAGCTGGATCCGGATGTCTACGAGATCCACGACGATTCGAAGCTGATCCTGGATCTGCTGCTGCAGGAGAAGATCTTGATGGTGCAGGGCACCGGTTTCAACTGGCCCGACCACGATCACCTCCGGATCGTGACGCTGCCCTGGGCACGGGATCTCGCGGTCGCGATCGAGCGCTTCGGCAACTTCCTCTCCAGCTACCGGCAGTGATGGGGAGCGGTGATGGATGGCGTACATGCCCCGGTTCGAGCTCATAAACAGACCGTCCGTACGGATAGATGCCGAATTTCGCGACCGCCTAGCGCAAAAGAAGTACTTTTGTGTACAGTAGTCCTCGGCACCTAGAGTGCCCGGCCGGATTGCCTACCCCCCCTGGGCACATCCGGCCCCGGGTTAGGCCGCCTACCCCCCTGGGCCGCCTACCCGCGGGCGGCGGAGACATCCCCCTGCTCTCCGCCGCCCCCTTCCCGAATTCCACTCGGCTCGGGCCGCGCCACCTCTGGTATCCGGTGTGGGTGTTGCGCCGCTTATGAAAATGAAATCCTTTAAGCTCGCTCCGGTAGAGCACCTCGGAGGTTAGGGAGCGCGGTGGGCGGCCATCATCACCACGATCACTCGGGACCGATCGCGATCGGGACGACTGCGGCACGTGTGGTCATCGGGTTGCTCGTCGCGATCGGTGGCATCGTCCTGCTCGGCGCTACCGTGCTGTGGCCTAGTGAACAGCACGTCGATATCCCACTGCCGATGCAGAACGCGGGCGGTGGTGCGGTGCAGACCGAAGCGGGCACCGTACTGCGGCAGGACATCGGCCCCTGTGGCAGTCCCTCCCAAGGCAGGGTGTTCGTCGACCAGCCAGAGGCACCGCGCACCAACGCCTACTCGTGCCAGCGCAGTCTGATCGCTATCGAGTCGGGACCGCATGAGGGCACCCGCACCCTATTCGAAATCTCGCCGAGCCCAGGACAACCCGATCTGCGCGTTGGCGACGAGATCCGGCTGGTACGGCAGACCGATCCGAACGGAGTGCCGCTGTACTCCTTCGAGGACTATGCGCGTGGACTGCCGCTGACCCTGATCGGCCTGGCTTTTGTGCTGGTGATCATCGTGGTGGCTCGGTGGCGCGGGGTGCGCGCGTTGCTCGGGTTGGTATTCGCTTTCGCTGTGCTCGTCATGTTTCTGCTGCCTGCTTTGCTGGACGGCAAACCAGCGATACCGGTCGCGTTGGTCGCAGGCGCTTTGATCCTGTACGCGGTGCTGTATCTGGCGCACGGGGTGAACCTGCGCACCAGTTCCGCATTGCTCGGCACGCTGACCGCGATGCTGCTCGCCGCGGGGTTGTCCTGGCTTTCGATCGAGCTGACCAGTCTGACCGGACTTTCGGAGGAACAGAACACCGCCGTCGCCACCTATATTCAGCACGTCAGTATCACCGGGCTGTTGCTGGCCGGGTTCATCATCGGTTCCCTCGGTGTGCTCAACGACGTCACGATCACCCAGGCATCGGCCGTGTTCGAGCTGGCCGCCATCGATGAAACGGCCTCGCGTCGCGCGGTTTTCACCGCCGCTATGCGGGTGGGGCGAGACCATATCGCCAGCACTGTCTACACTCTGGTGCTCGCCTATGCCGGTGGGGCATTGCCGCTGTTGTTGCTGTTCAGCGTCGCCGGGCGGTCGATTCGCGATGTGCTGGTCGGGGATGCGGTGGCGATCGAGATCGCCCGTTCGGCGGTCGGCGGTATCGCGCTGGCGCTTTCGGTACCGTTGACCACCGGTATCGCGGTATTGCTTGCTCGCCCGTTCGGTGGGGAGAAGCTCACTGCACCGCCGCAGCCGCGTCCCGCCAGACACGCCAGGGTCTGATTCGGCCCGCTCCAGGTCAGCGGGGCGGCGGCAAAGGGAAAATTCCTGGTGGAAGGGTAGGCACCACGATCGGCGGAAGGCCTGGTACCACAATGGTGTTCGGACCTGGCGCCGGTGGCGCCTCGCTGGTCGGCTCCGGCCGGTACGGCCGTGGTGCGACAGCCGATGCCTGTAACAGCGATTCAGTGGTGGTCGGCACTACCACGGTCGGTGGTTCGAGGCTGGTGGCCGGCGGTGCGCTGGTCGGTGATAGCGAGGGCGGTGCTCCCTCGCTCGTATGCGAATCACTTTCCAGAACCTCCGGTCCGTAGCTGAGGCCGAGCCCGATCGCGGAGATCGCGGCCAGCGCACCGACCGTCAGTACCGCACCGCTGATCTGCCGCTTGCCTCGCCGGGCCGGTGCGGACAACCACGCGGGCGATAGGTCGTTG
Organism: Nocardia spongicola; assembly: GCF_047200775.1. NCBI lineage: Bacteria > Bacillati > Actinomycetota > Actinomycetes > Mycobacteriales > Nocardiaceae > Nocardia > Nocardia spongicola. Next base: position 186,237 of record NZ_JBJZOO010000002.1, read on the forward strand.
TCGAGTACCGGTTGCGGGGCGGCGGTCTCCGTGTGGTTCGGTCTGGCCAAGAGCGCGGCACCGCGGGCGACGACGCTCTCCGGGCTGTCCGGCACGATGACAGGCACGCCCATCCAGCGTTCGAGTACGCCCGCGACCAAAGGAATGCGCGCGCAACCGCCGATGGCGAGCACTCCGTGCACCGGGCGGTCGGAGCGCACGATCACGTCACGGGTCATCCGCGCCGATGACTCGATGGCCAGCATCAGCAGCGCTTCGAAGTTCTCCTGTGCCAGCAGCACCAGCCCTTGTTCGCTTGGCAGTGCCACTGCGGTATTGCTGCTCAGCTGTTCTTTGGCCGACCGGCACAGGGCGTCGAGCGCGGCCAAGCCTGCGGCGTCCGGTGGCGGTGCGATCCGGCCGGATGCGATCTGCTGCTCACGGATCAGTGAATCGAGATAATCGCCGCTGATATCACTGGTGCGTTCACTGTAGTGAACCTCACGGGTATGGGTATCGACCACACTCACCGAAAGGCCTGAGCTGCCGAGATCGTAGACGACCAGCGAGGATACACCGCGGATATCGCCTGTGGCCTGGGCGAATTCCAGTACCGCCGATATTTCCGGGATCAACTCGTAATTGGTCAGCTGCTGACGTGCCATAGCCGCGCGAATCGCGTGCGCGTGCTGCTCACCACGGTGGCCGATCGCGATGGCGTCGATATCCGGCGCGGTCTCCAAGACGACCCCGATAGCTTCGGCTGTCAGTTCCGCCACGTTCCGGTCGACGACCGGGATGGTCTGCAGATCGAAAGAATTCGTAGCGACCTGCCCGTTGGGGTCGCCGGCGTGTGGTCGCGCCATACGAACGGCGCTCGCTCCCACCGAAACTCCCAGTACCGAACTCATCAGCTGTCCATCTCGTTTCATACGTCACGACATGCGAGCCCGCCGTATTTGCCGGTATCGGCCCGCTGGACGGACCCTACCGTCGGCGATCAGCTGTGCTCGAGGCAGGACTGATCATTCGTCCGGTCGTAGTCCGCCTCGTACCGCGAGTTTACGGTGTGCCGAGTCCCGCGTATACCCATCCCGCTGCTCGCCACGTGGCGCGATCGAGACAATTCCGTCCGTCGATGATCGAGCGGGTGCGCACCACCCGGTCCAGATCCTGGGGGCACAGAGTGGCGAACTCGCCCCATTCGGTGAGGACAAGCACCACATCGGCTCGCTCACACGCCTCGACGATGGAGGTCGCGTAATTCAGGGTCGGGAACACTCGGCGCGAGTTCTCCAGTGCCTTGGGGTCGTACACGGTCACCACGGCGCCGTGCAGCTGGATCATGCCCGCCACATTCAATGCGGGCGAATCGCGGACATCGTCGGATTCCGGTTTGAATGCCGCACCGAGTACGGCGACATTGGCACCGAGCAGCGTGCCGCCGCAGGCGCGGGCAGCCATATCCACTACCTTGGCGCGGCGGCGCATATTGATGTTGTCCACCTCACGCAGCAGGGCCACAGTGTGGTCGGCGCCGAGTTCACCCGCTCTGGCCATGAACGCGCGAATATCCTTCGGCAGACAGCCACCGCCGAAACCGAGTCCGGCATTGAGGAATCGGCGGCCGATCCGCACGTCATAACCGAGGGCGTCGGCAAGCATGGTCACATCGGCGCCGGTCGTCTCACACACCTCGGACACCGCGTTGATGAACGAGATCTTCACGGCCAGAAAGGCGTTTGCCGAGACCTTGACCAATTCGGCGGTGGCAAGATCGGTCAGCAGGAACGGGACCTCGGCGGCGATCAGTTCGGTGTAGAGCTCCCGGACCAGCTCCTCGATCCATCCCGCGGCACCACGTTCCCGATCGACACCGAGGACCAGCCGATCCGGGCGCAAGGTGTCTTTCACCGCGAAGCCCTCGCGCAGGAATTCCGGGTTCCACGCCACCTCGACGTCGGTCGAGCTCAGCGCGCGGGCACGAGTGCCGAGTGCGGCTGCCGTGCCGACCGGAACCGTCGACTTACCGATGATCACCGAGGGGCGCTCCAGCATCGGAGCCAGCGTATCGACCACGGCGTGCACGTATTTCAGGTCGGCGGCGTACTCGCCTTTCTTCTGCGGGGTGCCGACGCCGAGGAAATGCACCTCCGCGTGCGCGGCCGCCTCGGCATACGAGGTGGTGAACCGTAGTCGTCCCGCGTCGAGGTTGCGGCGCAACACATCTTCCAGGCCTGGTTCGTAGAACGGCACCACCCCATCGGACAATTTCGCGACTTTGCCAGGGTCCACATCCACCCCGATGACCTGGTGTCCTAGTTCGGCCATGCACGCCGCGTGCGTAGCTCCGAGATACCCGGTTCCGAAGACTGTGCATCGCATGATCGATTGGTAAGTCCCGCCGGTGGCCACGCCACGTCACAGAGGCAAGGGCTCGGGCAACGGCAGATGTACATGCGACGACATCGTTCTTCTCGTCCCTGTGACCTGGGCGGAGCGGAATGGCGCCCGGCTAGCATCGGCGTGGTGCGATGTCGTCGGTGGGTCTGGACTCTGCTCGGCACCGCGCTGTCGGTCGTTATCGCCGTGGTCGCGCTGTGGCCGGTCTATGTGCGCCCGCGTACCGACCCGCCCGCCCCCGCGGATGCCATCCTCGTTCTGGGTGGCGCCCATGACGGGCGGGAACAACTCGGTCTGCGTTTGGCTCGTGCGGGTTACGCACCACGGGTGGTGTTCTCCAACCCCTACACCGACAGCGCCATGATGAATCGCATCTGCCACGGCGGCTACAGCTTCGAGGTGCTCTGCTTCGATCCAGCCCCACGCACCACCCGCGGTGAGGGCCGTGCCCTCGCTCGGCTCGCGTGGGCCGACGAGTGGCGCCGGGTGATTGTGGTCACCTTCACGCCACATGTCGCCAGAGCCCGATACATCCTGGGGAAGTGCTGGGACGGAGAGCTGCTGTTCGCCGAGCACCGGCCCGACCTCTCCGTCGCCCGCTGGGCCTACGATTACGCCTATCAGTCAGCAGGGTTCGTCAAAGCGTTCTTCGAGGATTGCTAGCCGTCGCGGGTACACGGACGATGCCGTGGTGGTGCCGAGCTGTGCGCGGGATTTCCGGCGGCAGGATCACCGCACTGCGGGACGTGCACTGAGATGAGCAGAGCCCGGGCCCCTGTGCGGGAACCCGGGCTCTGCTCATCTATCGGGCGGCTCGCTTATCGGATGCCGTGCTCAGTTCTTCCGTCCCGGCGCCTTGGCGCCGGATTTGAAGCCGAGACCACCCGGCTTGGCGGTGGGCGGTGCGATATCGGACGCACCGTTACCGCCTGTGCCGTTGCCGGACTTTTCTGGCTCGGTCGGTTCCGCGGCGGGGACTTCGTCCGTCGCGGCGGGCTCGGTGGGAGCCGGGGCCGCGGCACCGGGAGCCTTGGGGCCGGGGCGCTTGAAGCCGGACTTCATCGCCAGGCCCTTGGCGGGAACTGTCGGCTTGGTCTCGGTCGGCGCAGCCGCTGTCTCGGCGGCAGGCGCCGCTTCGGCGGACACCTCAGCCGCGGGTGCCTCGGTGGTTGGCGCCTTGCTACCCGGCGCCTTGGCCGCACCCTTCATCGCGAGTCCCGGTGCCTTGGCTCCGCCCTTCATACCGAGGCCCTTGACCGGCGGTGCCGCCGGTGCCTCGGTCGCCGGGGTGGATTCGGCGGCGGGGGCTGCGGGTGCCTTGGCGCCGGGTGCCTTGGCTCCGCCTTTCATACCGAGCCCGCCGGGTGCCTTGGCCGGGCCCTTCATGGCCAGGCCCTTGACCGGCGGTGCCGCCGGTGTTTCGGCTGCCGGGGTGGATTCGGCGGCGGGGGCTGCGGGTGCTTTGGCGCCGGGTGCCTTGGCAGCGCCTTTCATACCGAGTCCGCCGGGTGCTTTGGCCGGGCCCTTCATCGCGAGGCCGCCACCGGTCGGCGCGGCCTTGGTGGCGGGCGCGGGGGCCGCGGCAGCCGGGGCAGGTTCCGGTTCCGGCTCGGGTTCGGTTTCCGGCGCCTTCGGCTCCTGGATCACGGTGAGCTTCTCGGTCAGTTCGGCAGGCTCGACGCGATCGATGGCATCGAGCATCAGCTGCGCGACGTCCACCACCTCGACGCCTTCGCCCTCACCCTTCTCTTGGCGAGCAGTGACGCCATCGTTGAGCATCACCCGGCAGAACGGGCATCCGGTCGCGATCTTCCCCGGTGCGGAGCCGCCCGAAGGCGCGGCGAGGGTGCTCAATCCCTCGTCCACCCGGTCGATGTTGATGCGCTTGCCCAGCTGCTCTTCCATCCACATCCGCGCACCGCCCGCGCCACAGCACATGGACCGTTCCCCATGCCGTGGCATCTCGACCAGATTCGAGCCGGAGGCGGCCATCAGCTCACGCGGCGCGTTGTAGACCTTGTTGTGCCGACCCAGATAGCAGGGGTCGTGGTAGGTGACGTTCTGCGTTACCGAGGCCACCGGGATCAGCTGCTTGGACCGCACAAGGCGGTTGAGCAGCTGGGTGTGGTGCACCACCTCGTAGTTACCGCCCACTTGCGGGTACTCGTTGTTCAACGCGTTGAAGCAGTGCGCACAGGTGACGACGATCTTCTTCTTGGACTGCTCGACACCTTCGAACACCGAGTCCAGCAGTTCGATGTTCTGCTGGGCCAGCTGCTGGAACAGGAACTCGTTACCCGCGCGCCGCGCCGAGTCACCCGTGCAGGTCTCCTCCGCGCCGAGCACCATGAATTTCACGCCCGCGGTGGCCAGCAGCTCCGCGACCGCCTTGGTGGTCTTCTTCGCCCGGTCCTCGTACGCACCCGCGCAACCGACCCAGAACAGGTACTCGTACCCGTCGAAGGAATCCGCTTCCCTGCCGAAGACCGGGATCTGGAAGTCCAGCTCGTTGATCCAGTTCAACCGGTCCTTGGAGTTCTGCCCCCACGGATTGCCCTTGTTCTCCAGGTTCTTGAACAGACCAGCGAGCTCGGACGGGAAGTCCGATTCGATCAGCACCTGGTAGCGGCGCATATCGATGATGTGGTCGACGTGCTCGATATCGACAGGGCACTGCTCCACGCACGCGCCGCAGGTGGTGCAGCTCCACAACACCTCGGGGTCGATGATGCCGCTGACATCCTCGCCGCCGACCAGCGGACGCTCGGCCTCCGCTTTGGCCTGCGCCGAGATCTTGGCCAGCCGGGCCTCGTCCGGGTTGCCCTCGGCGTCGACCAGGCCGACCTCGTCGCCACCGATGTCCTTGCGGCCACCGGCCAGCAGATAGGGCGCCTTGGCATAGCCGTGATCACGCAGCGACATGATCAGCAGCTTGGGCGAGAGCGGCTTACCGGTATTCCAGGCCGGACACTGCGACTGGCAGCGACCGCATTCGGTGCAGGTGGTGAAGTCCAGCCAGCCCTTCCAGGAGAAGTCCTCGATCCGGCCCGCGCCAAGCGTGTCGGTATCGGGATCGACGTTCTCCATGTCAAGAGCGCGGCCCTTGGACATCATCGGCTTGGCGGCGCCGAGGGCGACATCGCCGTCGTCTTCACGCTTGAAATAGATATTCGGGAACGCGGAGAACCGGTGGGTGATAACACCCCAGGTGACATTGCGGCCCAGGTACCACAGGAACGCCATACCCGACATCAGCTTGATGAACGCGAAGATCGACACCATGGTCGGGCTCGCGGGCAGCAGCTCGGCCACCCGCATGGTGAAGAAGTCGGTCGCCGGATTGGCGTGGCCGTAGGTCGCGATCTTGCCGGCCTTGACGAAGATCATGCCCAGACCCTCGAGCAGACCGACAGCCTCGATGAAGTACGCGGCGGTGAAGTTCGAACCGCTGAAGCGTGACAACCGCTCCGGCACGCGCGGGTGATTCAGCTGACGGATGGTGATCAGCGTCAGAATGCCGATAACCGTTCCGATACCGAGAACTTCGTCCCACAGATGGTATACAGCCGTATCACCGATGATCGGCCAATGGAATTCGGGATCGAAAGTCTGACCGTACGCCTCGAACCACAGCATGAAGCCACCGAGAAAACCGATCATGAAGATCCAGTGCGCCCAGCCCACGGTGCGGAACTTGACCATTCGCGTGTGTGCGATGAACTCCACCAGCATGGTCTTGAAGCGGGGGAGGAACGGACGCCAACGATCAGGAGCCGACTGGCCGATCATGACGGTACGGACGACTCGGGACACGCCGCCGAAGAACGACGCCCAACACACAAGGCTGAGCACCGCTCCAATCGTGCCCAGCGTCACGGTCAGGGCATTCATGTTGCGACCTTTCTTTCGAGGCAACACGAGCGAAGGCGGCCATAGCACCGCCTCGGTTGGCTCGTATCCTAACTGGCAGTAAGTTACCCGCCGGTAACAAGACTGTCCATCATCGGTTTTTCACTGTGCCGGGGCTTTATATGCGCCCGAGGTCGACTCGATATCCGTCTGTGATGAATGTCATAACAGTGCGGCGGCTGATTCGAACTCGGCTGACTATCACCGTAAACGCCAAGGTGTTCTGCCCTATTGGTAAGGATTGGCTTAGTTCTCCCGGTCGGTAAAGGATGTCGCTTTAAGTCGTAGTGTCCGATTACACTCACAGCATTCTCTTAACTGTGCCTGTCTTCACACTGCTCGGGGAGGGTCCGTGGTCGATACCGGATTCGATGCAGAAGGCTCTCGCGTGCTGAAGACCGGCTGGTGACAACGGTGTGACCACGGAACGGATTGGAAACTGAATGAAACTCCGCAGAATCGCCGCGGCGTCCGCGATGGTGATCGGTGCGATGACGATCGGCCTCGGGACCGCGCACGCCGAGCCGGTCTCCACATCCGGGCAGGACATCAGGTACTCGGTCAAACTGGTGGACCAGACCGTCGTGACGACGCTCAAGGGAGGGACGTTCGAACTGGCGAAATCCTCCGAGGACGTCGAGGAAAACGACATCTACAAGGTCAAGGATGCGGCCGGGGAGACGGTGATGGCCTTGCCGATCGCCTTCCAGCTCGGCGAGATCACCGTGCCGGTGAAGGCCGTGGTTTCCGATGACGACGCCGTATTGAAGCTGACCCCGGAACAGGGCGTCGCGTCCACAGACGAAACGGTTCGCTCGGTCAATGTCGTCGCGGACCCGATCGCCTCGCCGATGGAGAACCAGCGCGCGCAGAACAACTTCTCCAGCCAGTTCGGACTGGCTACCGCGATCGGTGGTTTCGTCGGCACCGCTGTCGGCGCCGCGGTCGGTTGTGTCGTCACTCTCCCTGTCTGCATCCCGGGCGTGCTGACAGGCGCTGGTGTCGGCGGCATCCTCGGCACCATTGCGGCCGGTGGCCCCACGCTGGTGGTGGCGGGTATCGATCTGCTCAACACGCTGCAGGCGCCGGAAGGCACCACACAGTGGGCGGATAAGTAACTCATCCGGCCGGACGTAATACGTTCGATTCCTGGCGGCCCGTGTTCCTCGGAACGCGGGCCGCCAGCCGTCTATCGGGGAAGATCCAGCCGGCCGCGCACAGCGACCTCGCCCAGTTCCCGGCCCTGTTCGCCGAAGGAGCGTTCGACCATATCGAAGGTCCCGTTCTCGCGTACGAGCAATACGGTGCATGCCCTGGTGCCGTGTACCGCGTCCGCGATGAATCTGGCCGACAGCGCCCGTTCCAGCTCCAGCGGTACCCCGGTCCGCGGTAGCGACTCGTCCGGAGCCACGGTGCGATCGGCGAGTACCGCGAAATAGCGATCGATCGCACTGGGCTCGGTCTGCACTACCGCCCGTAGCTCGGCCACACCTGTCCGTACTTTGGGCCAGACGGGCTGTGGTGCGCCCAGTTCTGGTTCCGCCTCGGTTATCCCCGCGGAAGCGACGAATGCGTCGTTGGAGACGCCGTGGAAGCCAGGAGCCAGTTCCCTTGGCTCCGCGGTGCCGCGGTTGGAATGCCACCACAGTGTCCGCAGATCGGAGACCACCAGGTTGTAGCCGTTGTACTCATCGGGTGCGGTGGCGATATCGAGTACATATTTCTCCGGGCTGGGCAGTTCGCCCACCGGGTGGTGGTCCGCGGTCCCGCGTAGGAAATCCAGCAGCAGTGCCCCGCGGGAACGGGCATCGAGGCGCTGGCCGCTGGGGTTGCGCACATTCGTGACCGCCGCGAAGCGACTGTTGCCTGCAGGCTCGGCGATGAGCCCTAGCCAGGTACCGGGAGATTCGTTCGCTGCCCGGCCCGCGGCGCCGGTATCCCGCCCGGCGAGCAGATCGGGTACTTCCGGCCACCAGCGCATGGGCTCGGTCGGCCGGGTATAGAACTCGTCCCGGTTGGCGGCGACGATCAGCCGGTATTCCGGATGCGCGCGCCAGCCGATCAACATCAGACACATGTAGTCCAGAATGCCGGACCGGACAGACCGGACAGACTGCCTACCCGGTGTTCTCCCCGCTGGGCCGGATAAGGGCAGCGGAAAGGAGGAGCAGGCAGCGGGCCCCCGCTGCCTGCTCCTCCGGTGTCCTGCGGTCAGCTGGTGCGTACGCGCAGCCCCGGGTTATCGGAGAGCACGACATGCACCGGCTGTACGAACAGTTGCGGCACGTCACCGGTGAGGACACCGAGCAGGTTCGGGATCGCGCACACCGGATACTGCGCTACCGTCGACGCGCTGGAGATGCCGAGTGCCAGCCTGCCGGTTACCACCGGACCACCGCTGTCACCGGGCAGGGCGCAGATATTGGCCGAGAAGCTCTGTGTGAGCTGCCGCTCACCTACCTGCACAGTCTGGTCGACAGCGTTGATCACGCCGCAACTGAAACCGGTGCGTGTGCCGGATTTGCATACCGGCGCTCCGATAACCGGGATGGCTACGCCCTCGATCGCGATCGCGCCCGCACCAGGAACCCGGACGGCGTTATTGGCGAAGCGGCTCTCGGCCTGGTCATCGATACGCACAATCGAGTAGTCCTGCGCGCCGAGCACCGATTTCTGGAATACGCCGAGGCGCGCGCCGGGATCGTTGCCGTGCAGCTCGTAGATGGCCGCGGCTTCGGTACTGCCCGCCGATGGAATATCCGGGTTGCAATGACCCGCGGTGATGTTCACTGTATCGCCGTTACGGTCGATGCCATTGAAACCGAGCGAGCAGCGCAGCGACTCGTCTCCAGAAATCGACGCGTAGCCGTCGCCTCCGGCGAGGGCGCCCTGTGCCCCGGCGATCTCACCGGCTTGCAGGGTGGTTTTCTCGCCCGCCACCGGTGGGGCTGTCACCAGCACCCGTGCCGGATCGATGAAGCTGGGCATGGGCAGGCCCGCTTGGTCCACACGTACCGCGATGGTGTTGTTCACGGTATCGACCACGGCGCCGCGTACCTGCGCGCGCACTGCTTCGGGTTGGTCCTCCAGCCAGCGCTCGAACGCGCTTTTCTCGCCGCGCAGCACAGCCTCGCTTTTGGCGACGTTCTCGACTCCGAAACCGGCCGATTTCGCGGCTTGCTCCGCCTCGTCCGCACGGGGGCCATCGGCTATCGCGATAACCGGCTTACCCGCCTGGTCGAGCCAGGAACCGGCGAATACGGCCGGATACCGGCGCTGCGCTGTGGTGGCGAACGCGGCCACCTCTTGGGCGAGCTCGGCGCGGCGCAGGTACTCCGCCGGCGAGATCTTCAGATCGCGGGCCAGCGCGGCGACCAGCTCGGCGGGCATGCCGGGGGTCTGGTCGGGTGCGGCTGTCGCTACTGCCGTGGTCGGGCCGGACAGCAGGATTGCCGCCGAGGCGGCAATCAGTGCTCGTCGGATTCCGGTCTTTCGTAAAGCTGATCGGAGCGGACCTATACGTGGCAGGAGCATTACCAGACTATATGGGGTTCTGTACGGTATGCCCACCCATCAGTTCGCCCGATAGTCGGTCGGTCGGACTGATGGGCCCGGGTGCCTCGTGGAGAAACGTTCAGCCTGCATTCGGCACGGTGCGTACCCTGATGCCGCTGCCGATCCCGCCACCGGAGTTGGCATCGATATCGGCCAGGATCGGACGAATCGGAATGCCGAGGGATGCGGTGCCGCCATACTGCGCGAGGGCGACATTGGCCTCATCGCAATTCGGCGCGTCCGCGGAATTGGATCCGCTGGTGATGCCGAGTGCCAGCGTGCCGGATACGATCGCGCCACCACTGTCGCCGCCGAGCGTGCACGCCGAACTGGCGAATCCACGTACGGTCTCGGCCTCGCCCTCGGCGGTGTAGAGCTGGGTCTCCACCCGATCGGCCAGGACGAAACCACAGGTGAAGGTGGACGACTGGCCCGATTTGCAGACCGGGGCGCCGGTGATCGGGTCGGCGGTGCCGGTGATCGACAGTGTGGTGCCGCCGGAGCCGCGCACCGAGGGCTGGTCCATACCTGCCCGCACCGCGCGCTCGTTCAGCTTGATCACCGAGTAATCCAGCGCGGATGGGCCGCCGAGTGAGGCCCGCACGAAGGTGCCGAGTTCCGGGCTGGCGGGAATGTTCCCGGCATCCGGCATGTAGACGCCCGCCGTCTGATCGGCTTCGTTCAGGTTCGGATCACAGTGGCCCGCACTGATGTTCAGTGCGTTCCCTGCCGCGTCGATGCTGTTGAACCCGAACGAGCAGACATCGACGGCGCGCAGCGACTCGTCTTTCAGCGAACCGGGGGCGCTGATGTAGGTGTCACCACCCATCGGCCGGTGCTCGATCGGCCCCCCGTTATCCGGCGACAGTATGACGGTGATGTTCGCGAGCAGGGTGGGCAGGTTGAGCAGGTGTCCCGCGGGAGTGTTGGCGACGTTGAGTATCAGCTTGCTGTTGAGGAAGTCGATGGCCACCGAGTTGATCGCTTGCGAAATCTCGCGCGGCAGACCGGTGATCCACCGGTTCAGCTGTACCAGCGTGTTTTCCAGGCTATCCGCGGATACCGGGGCCAGCTGGGTCTGATAACCGTCGGCCGCGGCGATCTTGGCGGCGTCCAGCGAGGTGACCGCGATGACCGGCTTGCCGTCGGGGCCGAGCCAGGCGCCGGCATAGGAATCCGGTCGTTCCGCGCGGAACTCACGCGAGTAGTCGTGTAACTGCTGTGCGCGCGCGGCGCGGTCCAGGTATTCCGTTGGGGTCATCTTCAGGTCACGGGCGATCGCCTGCACCAGTTCCGGCGGTAGCTCGTCCACGCTGAGTTGTCCGGGGGCATCGGGTGCTGCCGAAGCGGTTGTCGTGCCGGACAAAGGAGCCAGGAGAACGGTCGAAGCGATAGCAACAGCTTTGACCGCGGCGCGGCGCGCCACCAACTTGCGCATGAAGTCCCTTCGTCGGCACACAGGTGCCAGCTAAATCCGTGGCCATGAGCAGAATTCATTGGCTCACAGTCTTCGTCCAGCGACAGACCGCTGTGGAAGTTCATCCGAACAGTACGGTCAGCGCAACACTTTAAGCCAAAAACTCCGAAAGGACGCTACCAACTACTGGATCCAGGGTGTTGCCACCCCTGGGATGGAATAGGTGGAATGTTCGGCAGTTGCGGGAATGGGCGTGGCGTGGTCGTGGTGACCTTGGTTGTCGGCTGCTGAGTTGTGGTCGGTGGCACGGGTGTCGTGCTGGTTGCCTGTGGGGTTGTCGTGCCAGTTGTCGGCAGGGTGGTCGTGCCGCTCGGTGGCACCGTCGTCGTGCTGGTTTTCGTACTGGTCGGTGACACCGTTGTCGTGCTGGTGGGCAACACGATTGTCGTGCTCACCGGCGGCGGTGGTGGTGGTGTCTGCGGCTGCGGGTTCTCGGGGGGCACCGTGGTCGGCACCGGTTCCTCGCTGGTCGGAGCGATAGACGACATGATCGGAAGCGGAGGTGGTGGCGGATTCACCGCCGACATGTGCTCGGATTTGGCGTCGGGCGGCGGTGACACCGGTGTCTTGTCGTTGTCCCGGAACAACAGCGCCATGACGGTGCCTCCGAGCATCAGACCGAGCAGCGCGGCCGCGACTACCAGGAGCGACGTCGGTCGCGATCTTTTCTCGGGAATGGCGCGCGGCCCGCTCTCCTCAGCGGAAGCCGGTGCGGCGGCCGCGATCGGTTCAGCCATCGGGAGGGCCGCCGAGTATGCCTGCGGTTGCGCATCGGGGGTTGGCACGGACGGAATGACGATGGTGTCCACCGCCGCGTTCTCCGCGGTCGCCGGGTCGGGCGGGGTAGCTCCCGCGGGGGTGGCCAGCACAGCCGCCAGTGCCGCACGGGCCGCGTCATGGGCCAGCGAGCTGTCCTGCGCACCGGTTTCGCTGCTCGGCAGTTCGCTCTCGCTGACCAGCAGCACCGAGCGCAGGCCGAGATAGTCCAGTGCCTCACGCAACGAACGCACCTGCTCGGCAGGCCAGTCCGCCGGATACGCCGCATAGAACTCGGCCGGACCGCAGAGATGTTCGGAGGCCAGGTCGATCAGGCAGAACAGCGCGGTCGCGACGAGGTCCTCGGCGCGATACGCCGCACCGTCGTCGACCGAGATGCCAGCGGGGTCGCCGACCGCGGATACGAATCCGGTGATCGAATGGGAGTACCCGGCGGGCGCGGGACCACCCAGTTCGGTATCGCCGTCATCGGACATATGCAGGGTCGGTTCACGGACGATGTATCGCGGTTCCTCGTCGCCGTCGGTGACGAGGACTGCTGTGCACTCGTCCTCGGCGATACGCAGGCCGACCCCAGTGGCCATCCTCAATACCTCGCTTCGGCGTTCCCGCTGACGGAAGCGCGCCTCGGTCACACCAACAGCGAGTTGTGTCCCATGGCGCGGAGCATCGACAATAGCTCCGAACGGGAGCGGGCGCCGACTCGGCGTCGGATGCGAGCAACGTGATGTTCGACAGTCTTGGCGGAAATGTACAGGCGCGCGCCGATCTCTCGGTAGGTGAGCCCGAGCAGGACGAGTTCGGCTACTTCGTGTTCGCGTTCGCTGAGAATCGCGGGTGCGGGCTTGGTCGCGGGTGCGGGGGCGGTTTCGTCATCGGTGTGTGCCGCGGCTCCGGCCGGTTGCGGCCGCGGGTCCTGGGGACGCGCGTCGGCGCGGATCGTGCGGGCGAGTTCGAGCAGCTCATCGGCCATCGGGGTACCGGGCACAGCATGCGCGGCTTCGGTGGCCAGCCTGGCTCCGTCCCAGCTCATGCCGATCCCGGCGAGGCCGGTGACGGTCGCACCGACCGGTGCGGTTTCGGTCTGACCGCGTAGTACGAGCATCCAGGTACGGCTCGCGTCGGCGAGTACGGTCGCGTGCCGGTCACCGGTTTCGGCCGCGGTCTGCAATGCCCGCGCGTGCGGTAACAGTTCCTCGGGGCTTCGATGTGCGATCGCGGCCTGTACGCCGTACCAGTGGAAAGTATTGGACCAGATCGGTGGCTCGCTCATACGGCGGAGCAGGGCGAGCCCGGCGTCGACCAACGGAGCGATCCGGCGTTCATCACGCATCCGGATCCCAGCCAGCCACAGTTCGCCGATCGGCAGTAACGCCAGCAGATCGGCCTGTACGCCATCGAACATCGGATACGCCGTCTGCCATGCGCGCGCCAGGGCGATGTGATCGCCACTGCGCCGGGCGAGACCGACCGCTATACCGTGCGCGAGCAGTCGAGCGCGTACATCCAGTTCGTCATGGTTCAGCGTGGCTATCGTGTCCGCGGCGGTGCGCTCGTCACCGCGCAACATCGCTGTCCATGCGGTGAGTACCTCGAGGTGTGGGTGGTTCAGTCCGCTCGCGCTTGCTCGGCAGAGTACCTCCGCGGCATGTTGCGGCTCGCTGCCGCTGAGCGCGATCACCGTAGCGATCGTTACCGCGAGGCATGGGAGGAAAAGGTCGGCATCCGCCTCCGGGTGCGCTGCTTGTCTCAGTGCGGGCAGCGCCGTAGCAGCGCTTGCGCCGGACCCGATGGTGTCGGCGAGGGTGGTGGCGATCAGTCCGGCGCGCGCGTTCGCTTCGGTGGGTGGCCACTGCGCCGCTGATGCGGACATCTGTTCGGCACCGGCCGGATCGCCAGCCAGGTACAGCACAATGGCGCCGATCGCCCAATCCGGGCCTGCCCGGTTCGCGCCCAGCCAGGTATACAGCTGCGCCGCGCGACCGACCAGGCCACGGCGGGTCAGCACGGTAGCGCAGATCCGTACGGCGGTCGCGAGCTCGGCGCCGGTGCTGCCCGGACGGGCCAACATCGGCTCGGCCAGTCGCATAGCTGTATCGCCGTCGCCGGTGCGTGCGGCTGCTTCGGCCCAGCGCAGCGCGATCGGATCGAGCTCAGCGCCCGCGGCCGCGGCGGCGGCGTAGTAGCCGCCCGCATCGCAACCTGCTTTCTCCGCGGCAGTGATGAGGAACCCGGCCAGGCGTGGATCCCGGACACCGGACTCGGCGAGTTGCAAGGCAGTGTGATCGCGCAGTAGGCCGGCTTCCAGCCTGGTGCTGAGCAGCTTGCGCTCGATCGCGACGAATTTGCGTTCGCCGAGCAGCGTACGCAGCGGAGCGACGGCGGGCGCGAGCAGCAGGTCGGCATCGGTCACCAGCGCACTGGCCCTGGCCCGGTCGATGAGTTCCTGGGCAGTGGTGGGTTCCACCCCGAGCACCTCACTGAGTTCCCCGGAGTCCAGCCCGGTTCCGGTGGTGGCGACCACGAGAGTTGCCATCAGATCGGGTTCCAGGTCGTCGAGCAGTCCCCGCGCCCACGTGGTTACGGCGGTATCGACGGCGGTGACGCCGGCATTCAGACGTGCCGAGCAGGCGGCGGACAGCGCGGTGACCACACCGCCGCGGATTCCGGCGGTCTGCGCGTGGATGTGCTGGGCGATCCGGCGCGGCACCATCAGGCCGAGCTCCCTGGCGAACGGCGCCATATCGGCGACACCGAGCGGACGCAGGTCGATGATGCGACCGCGCCGGTTGATCGCGTCGGTGAGCCGCCGTAGCCGCGGGTCATGCGGGCGTGGCTGCATGGCGAGGATCACCGTTCTGGTTTCTGTGGTGATAGCGGCGCAGAGATATTCCAGATCGAACGGGCTGAGTAGGTGAGTGTTGTCGATGACGAGGGCGGGCTTGGCGGTGCTGGTGGCCACGCTGGATCCGCCGACGGCGGTCGTGCTCGCGGCCTGGAGTGCCGGATGCGCGCCGTTGTGCAGGCGCCGCATCACGGCGGTGTCGTCCTGTACCGTTACACCGCGGGCCCGCAGCCGAGCTCGGATCTCCGCCAGGAGTGTCGATTTACCGGTTTGCGAACGGCCTCTGATCAGATAGATGACCGGCTGCTTGTCCACGGAATCCAGGTCGCGGAAGATATCCCGCGCACAAGGGAGGGTGTCGAACGCGGCCTCAGGCATCGGAGTTTCCTCCGAGTGGTCCTGGTACGCCGTCGGCGGCGTACCGGGGGGTGCCGTTATCGCGGCGGGCCCGGTGTGTGGGGCCGTGGCGCGGGTCGGTCGAACTCGGCAGCGATCCGCGCGGCCGGTCTTCCCGCACACCGCGGATCGGCCGCGTAGTGCGGGCACTTCGATCCGTGAGATCGAGCTGTGCCGACACAACCGTCGCAGTATTTATGGAAAGCTCCTTTTTCGCTTTTCTATAGCATTCGTACGAAGCCGTTGATTCGCGTTTCATCGCTGGGCCGAATGGGTCGTAATCCGAGACGAACAGGGTATTTGCCAGAACATAGCGCATCCTCGGTGTATTTGAATTACATACTGGCGACGTCGGTGTTTCGTCCCGGACACGTCGAGCCGCTCCGCGTGTTCGGTGACTCGTGCGGAGAAGTACTCCGATGGGATTCCTATATGTGGTGCAGCCGATGCCGCCCGTGCTGGGGTCGGTCGGGTGCGGTACGCCCCACGACGGCGACACAGTGCGTGGATATGCGCATAGATCGACGTCATCGGCTGTGCTGTTGTGGTAGTCGCTATGGTCTGTGGCTGCTGTGGCGGCTGAATTCAACGCGCGGACAGTGTTGCCCGGCGCCAGACGCTGTTTCATTCGAGAACCCCGTTCGGAAAGCTGTCCGGTCCGGTTTTCCTACGGTGCGATCCGCGGTAGCGCACGGCGCGCCGTGGTTGCGTCATTGCAATGGTTCTTTCGGTTGCTGGACGTCAACCGTTACTTCTCGGTAGGGGATGGATGAGATTCTTTATTTCTTTGGTACCACTGCTGTGTACCCGGCGGGGAGCATGGAATCGACCCGTTCCGGCAGGCGATAGGCGTTCTGGTATGGAATGCATTCCGCGGCAGGGGCGGCGAGTGGTGTAGCCGTCTTATCCGCGGGTATGCGGTCGGCAGCGAGAGGAGGAGATGATGAGTTACGAGGATGTCGTACACGAATTGCTGGTCCGCGCTGGCACCGGATACGCAGAGGAAGCGGGTATCACGCTCGATGACCAACCGGCTCCACTGTTCCAGCTGCTCATGCTCGCTCAGCTGCTCAGCACCCGGATCGCTGCCGAGATCGCGGTATCGGCCACGCGGGAGCTGATCGGCAATGGGTACCGCACACCGCACCGGGTCGTCGACGCGGACTGGCAGGAGTTGGTGGATGCGCTCGACCGAGCGAATTATCGTCGATACGACGAGAGCGCCGCGACCAGGCTCGGTGCCAATGCCGCGCGTTTGCTCGACCGATATCACGGTGATCTGCGTGAACTGGCGGAGAAGGCGGGTAACGACCCGAAGCGTGCTGCCGCTTTGCTGCAGGATTTCCAAGGTATCGGGCCCACGGGAAGCGATATCTTCTTGCGTGAAGTCCAGGACATCTGGACGTGGGTCCGGCCGCACTTCGACGAACGCGCCTTGCGTGGCGCCAGACGCGTACAGCTACCGGAGGATCCCGACCGGCTGTCGGATCTCGCGCCGGATCACCACACCGCGGAACTCGCCGCGGCGTTGGTGCGGGTGACGTTGGATGAGAAAATCGCCGATGAGGTCCTCGCGGCCGCACCGTGACGCCTTGGCGCTCT
Organism: Nocardia spongicola; assembly: GCF_047200775.1. Classification (NCBI taxonomy): domain Bacteria; kingdom Bacillati; phylum Actinomycetota; class Actinomycetes; order Mycobacteriales; family Nocardiaceae; genus Nocardia; species Nocardia spongicola. The sequence goes on from NZ_JBJZOO010000002.1 coordinate 203,180, forward strand.
AGGTGTTGCCACTCAGAGCGGTGTTATGGCCGAGCTGTGCGGGTCGACCAGGATTTTGGCATGCCACTGCGGGTTGGCGAGGATGGTGAAGGCGTTCGCCACGCCATCCAGCCCGACGGTTCCGGTGATCAACGGGGCCGGATCGATCTTTCCTTCGGCGAGCATATGCAAGGTATCCCGGAACTCACCGGGGTCGTAACCCAGCGCGAAGCGGAGTTCGATCTCCTTATTGATCGCCATGGCGGGATGGAAATGGTCGGTTTCCATGCACACTCCGACCACGACCACGCGCGATAGCGGCGGCGCCGCCGTGATGATCTGGTCGATGATTCCCGGCACGCCGACGCATTCGAAGATCACTGGCCCGGCCGGTCCCGCGTTCATCTCGCGCATCAGCCGGAAGAAGTACCACCACGGTAGGTGCGGAAGTCGCCGCAGCCGTTCCATGGCGTCGAAACCCAGGTCGAGGATACTGGTGAGGCTGTGCGGCCGCCCCTTGTCCTGCACGGCGTCCCATGGCGATGTGATCGCCGGGTCGACCACGATATCGGCGCCGCATGCGGCCGCGAGATCCCGTCGGTGCAGCGAGGAATCGCTGGCCACGATGGTGCGCACGCCCGCAGCTCGCAACATGCTGATCACTCCGAGGCCGATCGGCCCGCAGCCGATGACGAAAGCGGGCCGTTTCTTGCCGACCCGGCCCATGCGCACGGCGTGCCAGGCCACCGCCATCGGCTCGGTCAACGCGGCGTGCGCACCGGCTAATCCGTTGGGTATCGGCATGGTCATCGATTCCTGGACCACCACATGTTCGGCGTAGCCGCCTGGCGCCGCACTCGACAGCCCGACCAGCTGCGGTTGTTTCCGCTGTCGGACTATCGGCAGAGCCACCACCGGGGTGCCTGTTTTCCACCGCTTATGGCAGTCCGGTCCGTACTCGACGACGGTGCCACTGAATTCATGTCCGAGTACCACGCTCTGGTCCCGGCGCATGAAGTGTTCGTAGCCGGTGGCCAGGGCCAGATCGGCCATCTCATCGGCATGTGTGCGCGCGTGCAGGTCCGAGCCACAGATACCGCAGCGGGTGACCTCGATCAGCACCTGACCGGAACCGGGAAGCGGTGTGGGTAGTTCGGTGACCTCGAACTCTCCCGCGGTGACGACTGCTGCCCGCATGATGACTCCTCGGGTTCGATCGCGCACAGATGGCCCGGCCCGCCCTCACCTTACTCCCCGGCAATGTCCGTAGCGGGGATTTTCTGCCCTCGACCTGGTGTTTCGTCGGCACCTGATGCGCGTGGACCGTGCTCATGTCCGCGTCATCGTGGTAGGCCCGCACCGGGGTGGGTCGTCGTCCTGGTAGTACGGGTAGTAGCCGCGTTTCGGTGTTCGATGACGACATGGTCGGCGATGTGAACGACCGTCAGGCGGCCGGTGCGGCAGATTCGCGGGCTTTCGGGAATTAATCGTCGCAGTCGCGCGTTGAGCCGGATAACAACATTGAGCGTAATAGACTCAAGTTCGGGTTGACTCACAGTGCTACCCGGGGCAGTATTGAGTCGACCACGCTCAGCGTTGCTTGGGCCGTGCTCCGTGAGGTGCCAGGGGCGAGGTCGCACGACGCTCTGTCGGGGCGTCGCAGGGCGGTTGTTCGCCCGGCACCGGACACATACAGGTACGTCAATCAGGAGGAACCACAATGGCTCGTGCGGTCGGAATCGACCTCGGGACCACGAACTCGGTCGTCGCTGTTCTCGAAGGTGGCGAGCCGGTCGTTGTCGCCAACTCGGAAGGATCGCGGACCACTCCGTCGATCGTCGCGTTCGCCAAGAACGGTGAAGTGCTGGTCGGCCAGCCTGCCAAGAACCAGGCCGTCACCAATGTCGACCGCACGATCCGTTCGGTCAAGCGGCATATCGGCACCGACTGGTCGGTGGATATCGACAGTAAGAAGTACACCCCGCAGGAGATCAGCGCGCGGGTGCTGATGAAGCTGAAGCGCGATGCCGAGGCCTACCTCGGTGAGGAGATCACCGACGCGGTCATCACCGTGCCCGCCTACTTCGAGGACGCGCAGCGGCAGGCCACCAAGGAAGCGGGCCAGATCGCGGGCATGAACGTGCTGCGCATCGTCAACGAGCCCACCGCGGCCGCGCTGGCCTACGGCCTTGACAAGGGCGATAAAGAGCAGACCATCCTGGTCTTCGACCTCGGTGGTGGCACCTTCGACGTCTCGCTGCTGGAAATCGGCGAGGGCGTCGTCGAGGTCCGCGCCACCTCGGGCGATAACCACCTCGGTGGTGACGACTGGGACGAGCGGGTCGTGCAGTGGCTGGTCGACAAGTTCAAGGGCAGCTCGGGCATCGATCTGACCAAGGACAAGATGGCCATGCAGCGGCTTCGTGAGGCCGCGGAGAAGGCCAAGATCGAGCTGAGCTCCTCGCAGAGCACCTCGATCAACCTGCCCTACATCACCGTCGACGCGGATAAGAACCCGCTGTTCCTCGACGAGCAGCTGACCCGCGCCGAGTTCCAGAAGATCACCTCCGACCTGCTCGACCGCACCCGCGCGCCGTTCCAGTCCGTGATCAAGGACGCTGGGATCAAGGTCGCCGATATCGACCACGTCGTGCTCGTCGGTGGCTCCACCCGGATGCCCGCGGTCGCGGACCTGGTGCGCGAGCTGACCGGTGGCAAGGAGCCCAACAAGGGCGTGAACCCGGACGAGGTCGTCGCCGTCGGCGCCGCACTGCAGGCCGGTGTGCTCAAGGGTGAGGTCAAGGACGTCCTGCTGCTCGATGTGACCCCGCTGTCGCTGGGTATCGAGACCAAGGGCGGGGTGATGACCAAGCTCATCGAGCGCAACACCACCATTCCGACCAAGCGCTCGGAGACCTTCACCACGGCCGACGACAATCAGCCTTCGGTGCAGATCCAGGTGTTCCAGGGTGAGCGCGAGATCGCCTCGCACAACAAGCTGCTCGGCTCCTTCGAGCTGACCGGTATCCCGCCTGCCCCGCGTGGCGTGCCGCAGATCGAGGTCACCTTCGATATCGACGCCAACGGCATCGTGCATGTGACCGCGAAGGACAAGGGCACCGGCAAGGAGAACACGATCAAGATCCAGGACGGCTCCGGTCTGTCCAAGGAAGAGATCGATCGGATGGTCAAGGACGCCGAGGCGCACGCCGCCGAGGACAAGGCCCGCCGCGAGGAGGCCGAGACCCGCAACCAGGCCGAATCGCTGGTGCACCAGACCGAGAAGTTCATCAAGGAGAACGAGGACAAGGTCTCCGCCGAGGTCAAGACCAAGGTCGAGGCGGCCATCGCCGAGGCGAACGAGGCGCTGAAGGGCAGTGACATCGCCGCGATCAAGGCGGCTGTCGAGAAGCTGGCGACCGAGTCCCAGGCGCTCGGCCAGGCCCTCTACGAGTCGTCCGCAGCGGATGCCGCGGCGTCGGGCAACGGCGAATCCGGCACGGCCACCGATGACCAGGTCGTGGACGCCGAGGTTGTGGACGAGCCGGTCGACACGGAGAAGAAGTGACCGAGGGTAACAGCGAAAAGGAACCGATCACCTTCGTCGACAACCGGAAGATCGACCCGGACAGCGGGGAGATCCGCCAGCAGGCCGCGGACAACGGCACCGCGGCCGAGGCGGCCCAGGATGTCGAGGCTCAGCAGCTCGCCGACACCATCAGCGGCGAGCTCGCCGAGCGCACCGCCGATCTGCAGCGGCTGACCGCGGAGTACGCCAACTATCGGCGCCGGGTCGAGCGCGACCGTCAGGCCACGATCGACTCGGCCAAGGCGTCGGTGGTCACCGAATTGCTCAGCGTGCTCGATGATCTCGACCGCGCACGGGCACACGGTGACCTGGAGTCCGGTCCACTGAAGTCGGTGGCCGATAAGCTCTCGGACGCGCTGGTGAAGCAGGGTCTCGCCGAATTCGGTTCGGAGGGTGAGCCTTTCGATCCGACGCTGCACGAGGCCGTACAGCACGAAGGCTCCGGGCACGATCCGGTGATCGGCATTGTGATGCGTAAAGGCTATCGCTTCGGCGATAGGGTGCTGCGGCACGCGCTCGTCGGGGTCACCGACGGCGTATCCGATCTGGCGGAAACCGCTGATCGGGCCGAGGCTGCCGACGGCAAGACGGAAGAGGCATCGGATGTTGATGCCGGTACCAGCGACAGATAAGGACGCGAGAGGAGGAGATGCTCGGTGAGCCAACGGGAGTGGATCGAAAAGGACTTCTACAAGGAGCTGGGTATTTCCTCCAGCGCCTCGCCCGACGACATCAAGAAGGCCTACCGCAAACTCGCCCGTGACCTGCACCCGGATGCCAATCCGGGGGATGCCAAGGCGGAGGAGCGGTTCAAGACGGTCAGCGAGGCGCATGCCGTGCTGTCCGATCCGGCCAAACGCAAAGAGTACGACGAAACCCGCAGACTCTTCGCGGGTGGTGGCTACGGCCGTGGTGGGTTCGGTACTCCCGGCGCGGGGGGCGGCTTCTCGCAGGAGTTCAACCTCGGGGATATCTTCGGTGGCGGGACCGCGGGCGATGGTGGCCTCGGCGACCTGTTCGGCGGTCTGTTCAACCGGGGTGGTACCCGAACCACCAGCCGCCCGAGGCGCGGCGCCGATGTGGAGACCGAGACGACACTCGGTTTCCGGGAGGCGGCCCAGGGCGTCACGGTTCCGCTCCGGATGACCAGCCCGTCGCCGTGTACCACGTGTCACGGCAGCGGTGCCAAACCGGGGACGAGCCCGCGGGTATGTCCGCTCTGCAACGGAGCCGGTGTGGTCAGCCGCAACCAAGGTGCGTTCGGCTTCAGTGAGCCGTGCGATGAGTGCCGGGGTAGTGGCTCGATCATCGACGACCCGTGCGCCGACTGCCACGGCAGTGGCATCCAGAACCGCACCCGCACCATTACCGTGCGGATTCCCCCTGGAGTCGGCGATGGGCAACGGATCAGGCTGGCCGGTCAGGGTGAGGCAGGGTTACGCGGCGCGCCGTCGGGTGATCTGTACGTCACCGTGCACGTCAGCCAGGACAAGGTCTTCGGCCGTACCGGCGATGACCTGACCGTGGTGCTGCCGGTCAGCTACAGCGAACTGGTCCTCGGCACTACCGTTTCGGTACCGACCCTGGACGGTCGGGTCGGGGTCAAGGTGCCACCGGGCACCGCCGACGGGCGCATCCTGCGGGTGCGTGGCCGTGGTGTGCCCAAACGCGGTGGCGGTGCCGGCGATCTGCTGGTGACGGTGAAGATCGCGATACCGCAGAAGCTGAACAACGATGCCACCGAGGCGCTGGAGCGCTATCGGGAGGCGGAACGGTCCAGCGGCTTCGATCCACGTGCGGGATGGGCAGGTGCGTAATGTCCACTGAGCCGAAGAAGGCGTCCGGCGGGTCGCACACCGAGTTCTTCATGATCTCGGTGGCGGCCGAGCTGGCGGGTATGCACGCACAGACGTTGCGCACCTATGACCGGCTGGGGTTGGTTACTCCGCAGCGCACTTCGGGTGGTGGACGGCGCTATTCGGCGCGGGACGTGGAGTTGCTGCGCGAGGTGCAGCGGCTGTCCCAAGACGAGGGCGTCAACCTGGCGGGTATCAAGCGCGTCATCGAATTGACCAACCAAGTAGAGGAACTGCGCCAGCAGGTCGCGGAGTTGGCGGCCGAGCTGGAGCGGATGCGAGCAGGCTACCGGCCCGATCTCGCACCGCCACAGCGGAGTACCGCTCTGGTCGTCTGGCAGCCACGCAACCGCCGCGACGACGGTATGCGCAGACGATAACCGACACTACACCGGGCCCCGGCCGATCACATTCCGTGATCGGCCGGGGCCCGGTGGTGTTTTCGCTGTGCGCGGCACGAATCAGTTCGGCGCTATGAAGCGGGGGTTCGGCCTGTCGATGGCAGTGGTCCTCGGCTGTATCGGTATCTGATCCACTGTTCGAGCGGCACTCCGAAAACGGAAAAAACCGATCAATCAGGATGAATTCGGGCGATTCTGGATGAATTGGATAGGGGCACCCGGTGAACCCCGTTTCCCGACGGGTGGTGTGCTTGTTTCGCAGGGAAACCATTGACTATCAGTCGGTTTCCCTGATGTTTCCCACTCCGTACCCTCGATTAGGGCAAATCTCGTATGTGATGTTCAGGCGAAAAACTCCCCTGCTGGCAAACCTCACCTACACTCCTTGTCGGAACTGTTATCAAGCATCTCGCGGCACCTGTCTCATCGGCACGATTCGTGTACGAGCGCGAAATGGGGTTGTGATAGCAATGGATTCACGCACTATCGCTTTGATGAGAACGACGTTCAAGGCGGTTATCGCGGCGGAGGACGGGACGGAGCAACTGGCTCGTTCGTTCTATGCGATCTTGTTCGCCGATTGCCCACATGCCCGCGATCTCTTTCCGGCCGCGATGCATGTTCAGCGCGAGCGTCTCATCACCGCGATCTCCTATGTGCTCGACCGATGGGAGGAGCCGGATAAGCTGTTCCCGTTCCTCGCTCAGAGGGGCAGGGAACACCGCAAATACGGTGTCCGGCCCGAGCATTACCGTGCCGGAGCTACCGCGCTGAAAACCGCCGTCAAACTGTTCGCGGCTACGGAGAACTGGACCGACGAGGTCGACAGTGCCTGGGACGAGGGCTTGCGGATTGTCACCGGCGCCATGATCCACGCCGCGGCGAAAGAGACCACACCGGCGGTATGGCGGGGTACGGTCATCGAGCGCCGTGAGGCGCTGCGCAACCTGATCATCGTCCGGCTCCAGCTCGATCAGCCGATGAACTATGCGGCGGGCCAGTATCTGAGCGCGCAGATACCGGCCCGGCCACGGATGTGGCGGAATCTTTCGCCCGCGGTCCCCGCGAATGCCAACGGGGAGATCGAATTCCATGTCCGGAGTGTGCCCGGTGGCTGGGTCAGCCCGGCCATCGTCGGGCAGACCCGTATAGGTGACACATGGTTGCTCGGTGCGCCGATGGGCGGCCTCGGCATCCCGCGGAATCCCAAACGCTCCATGCTCATGGTCGGATGCGGTACCGGTCTCGCACCCTTACGCGCCCAGCTCATGGCGATGGCGCGGCGGCGAGGCAATCCGAAGGTGCACCTTTTCGCCGGTGGCCATCATCCGTGCGACCTCTACGACCTGGAGACATTGAGCAAACTCACCATGGCCAATCCGTGGCTCACCGTAACGCCGGTGATCGAGAACGAGGAAAACCCATGGTGGCATTGCGAATTCGATAACCCTCGCCCCGCATGGCCCGGCTTGGAACCGCAGGTGACCGGTCAGATCGGCAAAATCGTCGCGAGCTCAGGTAACTGGGCCGACAGGGACGTGCAGATCGCGGGCCCGCCGTCGATGGTGCAGACCACCAAGTTCCGTCTGATGGCAGCCGGAACACTCGCGAGGAACATCCGTCACGATCCGTTTGTGTGAGCTCCAAGGAAGTGCTTGCGCCGCAGGGGCGGCCGGGTTTCGCGCGGGGAAGGACGCAACCGCTCAGTGGTTTTCCAACCATGATGTGAAGGTTGGGCCCGCGATGATGGTGTCGGGACCGGCGAGGAGAGCGCCTTCCGCGCTCAGGCGCTGGTTGTTGTCGGCTGGGTCGACGGGCAATTCTGTGACCTGGATCGGCAGGCCACGGTGGGCGATCAACTGGCGGACCGCGTCGGCTAGGCGAATCTGCTCGGGGCCGGCAATGCTGACCAGGGCCGGAGTGGGCGAGTCATCGAGGGCGACATCGGCGATCGTCTCCGCGACGGTGTGCAGGTCGACAAACTGGCTCAGCTGTTCGGGGAGGTAGGCGACGTTGTCGTGGGCGGTCCAGTCCAGCACCATGCCGGGGAATTCGTGGAACTGCGCCGCGCGGACAATCCGTATCGGGACCGGGCCTTCCGCGAGAGTCTTCTCCTGCACCAGCTTTCCGGCGTAATGGCCCGCGGTGAAATTGTCGATGCCGATGATCGAGATCGGCACGATCCGCCGCGTTCCGGCTGTGTGGGCCGCCTGTTGTAGGTTGCGTGCCGCGACCGCGAAGAAGTCGGTGATCGTCTCGGTGTCCTGCGACGGGTTGTTGCTCGCGTCGACGACGACTCGTACGCCGTCCATGGCTTCGGCCAGGCCCTCGCCGGTGTAGACATCCACTCCGGTGGCGCGGCTGATCGCGACCACCTCGTGGCCCCGGTTCCGCAGTACCTCGACGACCTCGCTGCCGATCCGTCCGGTGGCTCCGACAACTGCGACCTTCATCTTCAGCTCCTTTGTTGGCTGTTCGGTTGTTCTGCCGGGTAGACGAGACAGCACGCGCACATGTGACCTGACAAGTGGTGACGTGTATCACTACACCGAAATCCGCAGCGGGGCTGCACGCCGCGCGGCCCTTCTCCTACCGCACTCGAACTTCCCGTCGAAATGGTTGCTTCACTGGGCATTACTGCGGCGTCTATCGGTTGGTCGTGACTGCGATAACCGGTTACAGTGACCCCTGGCGCGTATGGGCGTGTCGTTGTACCGAAAAGGGGGCACCATGTCTCGTATACCTGCTCTCGGCATGCTGCTGGCCGCACTAGCCGCGGTAGTAGTGGTCTCGGCGCCGAACGCCGCGGCATGGACTCCGGAAGACGCGCGGCTCTCGGCCTGCGATTTCGGCAGGGAGATCGGGACCTACGACCACGCGGCGCTGGACGGCTACTTTCAACGGGTCTTGGATCGCAGCACCGGCAATTTCGCGGACGAATTCTCCGCAGCAGCGCCTGCCCTGAAGTCGAGCATGCGAGAGATGCGGGTGCGTGGATGGGTCGAATCCATTGAATGCGGTGGGATCGGTGGCGACCTGCTGCGCCAGCGGGTATTGATCAATCTTGTCCAGGTCCGGACCAATGCGGCCGGCCCTGCACCCTCTCTCGAGCACCTCACGCTGACAGCGACCCTCGACAACGTCTGGGGCCGTTGGTTGGTCAGCGAACTCGATTCAGCGAAACGTTTCTGAGACCAGCTTCGAGCTCGCATTGCTTCAACCAGGAAATCGTCGTATCGGACAGCAGTGTGCGGCTTGGCCGATATCGGCTGCTCATCACCGATTTCCTGGATCGACTACTCGGACGCCCCCCGGTGGCTCGCTTCAGCGCTCGAATCGAAGACCAGCTCGCTTGCCAGGGGTGAGACCCGAATACGACATGTTCGAGCAGTTCTTCCACGCGGTGTGAAGCGAACTGTCTCTTCCTGCCATATAGCGGGTCGACCGCGAACCCGTCGCGCCCGCCCATATAGCAGGTCGACCGCGAACCCGTCGCGCCCGCACGACCGGCTAACACTGTATGAGCTCTGCCGGAGTTCCCGTTTCGATCAGTCGGTCCACGGTGGTCTGCACCATGGCGGGTGAGCCGCAGACCAATATCTGGTGGTTGCGGAACGCGCCGTGTGCGGCGACTACGTCGGCGAGAGTGCCCTGCAACAGGTCGTCGGGGGGAAAGCCGATGTCGACGCGGGACTGTTCGTACCATTCGTCCACCCAGCCGGGGTCGTCCAGGTTTTCCACTACGGGAATCACGGTGAGCCAGGGCAATTCGCCTGCCAGCAGGTAGAGCATGTCCGCGGCGTACAGGTCGCGTGGGCAGCGGCCGCCGATGAACAGGTACGTGCGTGGCGGGTCCGGTTTGCGGGCCATATCGAGGATTTGGGCACGCATGGGCGCCAATCCGGTGCCACCGGCGATCATTATCACCTCATCGCCGGCAGGGTCGACGCGGAATCCGCTGAGTGGAGCGCTGATACGCCATTCGTCACCCGGCCTGGTATCGGCAACGATGGAGCCGCTGCACCAGCCGCCGGGCACGGTGCGTACGTGGAACTCCAGTTTGCCGTCGAGCGAGGGCGGCAGGGCGGGTGAAAACCTGCGCCGCACACCGGGATGTTGTGGCACCCGCACTTCGACGGACTGCCCAGGGGCGAATGGTACGAACTCACCGATCAATCGGATCACCGCGAGGTCGTGGCGTAGCCGATGATGGCCGACGACGGTCGAGGTCCATTGCGGTGCGTTCTGTGTTCCGGGGCTGGACGTGCTCGGCTCCCCCAATGGGGCCTCCTTCTCCTACACAGGGTCACAGCTGATGTTGTGCTCCGGCGTGCCGACCGAGATGAGCGCGCGGCGGGTATCGGCGATCATATGCGCGGATCCGGCGATTTGGATCTGCCGGTCTGCCCAGGAGCCGAAACTGGCGACCACGGCGCCGAGGTTACCGATCAGGCGCCGGTGCATGCCGTACGGCTCGTCCTGCGCTGGATGCGGGTACCACCATGGATTGGTCTTCTGCTCGCATACCGGTATGACGGTGAGCCAGGGATTGCTCTGCGAGAGCTGCCACATGTTCTCCACATCGTATAGATCGCAGGGGTAGTGGCCGCCGATGAAGAAGTGCACCCGTGGGTTGATGCCGCGCTGGCCCATCTCGATCAGCTGAGCGCGTAGGGGGGCGATGCCGGTGCCCGAGCCGATCATCAGCACATCGCGTCCGCTGTCCCGGTCGACATGCAGACCGCCGAGCGGGGCCGCGATCTGCCACCGGTCACCTATTTCGGTCTCGTTGACGATCGCGGGGCTCACCCAGCCGCCGCGGATCTTGCGCACGTGGAACTCGATCTCGCCGTAGGGGTTGGCTGGGATCGCCGGGGAGAGGTACCGCCACATCCTCGGGCGCTGCGGCACACTCACCGGCACGTATTGACCTGCTTGGTAGGGCACCGGCTCATCGGACTGCAAGCGTACGACGGCCAGGTCGTCCAGTACCCGGCGATGGCCGACCACGGTGGCCTCCCAATACGGCTTGGACTTATCGGAGTTGGCGCCGATGGCCATGGCCGCGGAGATCAGGATGGTGATGTCGCGCCAGCCTTCTTCCAGCTCGCTGTGCCATGCCGCGCCGTGGTAGGTGCGGAACGCGGCGAGCAGGGCACGGGCCGCTCGGTCGTAGTGTGCTGCTTGTACGCCGTATTTGCGGTGGTCCCTGGCGAGCTGTTCCAAGAATTTCTGTGCCTGTTCCCAGTCCTCCAAGTGTTCGAGCACGTACTGGATGGCCATGGTCATGCGTTTGGGTTGCATGTCCATGGTGGGTGGGAACAATTCGTACAGCCCAGGGTTCTCGGCGAACAGGTGACTGTAGAACGCGCTGACCAACCGCTCGGGTCCCTGTGGTGACTCGAGCACCGAGCGGAAGTTGGCGCGGACCAGCGCAGCCGAACGCGCATCCACGACGTCGAGCTTCCTTTCCCTAGTTCTGCCCGGAGACCTACCTGTTACCGGTGGTCTCCCACCGACAAGTATTCCTGAGAACTGCGTGGTCGTGTGGGCACGGCTGAGAAGACCGGGGAAATGGTGAATATCGGGCAAACCAAGGGTGGTGCCGGCTCGGCGGAGTACGGTGCCGTGGGTGAGCCGCACCAGGGGTGTGGGGTCGGCTCCGGCTGGTCATCCCGCCGGCGGCGGCAGTGTGCCGATGTTTCGGTGTCGATCAGATGGTGAGTACGGTTTTGCCGCGGGCTCCGGTCGCGCCGATGACTTCGGAGCCCGCGGCCAGCGGCACGGTGGCCGCGATCGGTACTACGACGTCACCCGCGGCGACGCGCTGAAGGAGCCGGGCCAGCTCCGGGGTTTTCCCTTTGGATTCGATATTGCCGCCTCGGAGGGATCGCGCCCGCAGGGCGTCTTCGTCGGCGGCGAAGGTAGTGGAGTAGACGGTCCCGCCCGCACGGACCAGGGTGCTCAGTTCGCTGAGTGTCTCGGGTGGGCTCACCAGATCGAACAGGACGTCGATGCCATCGGGATGTGCCTCGGCGACCTGATCGCGCACCGATCCCGCGGTGTAGTCGACGGTCTCGGCGGCGCCGAGCCTGGTCATCTGGTCGGCTGAGGTGCTGCGCGCGGTCGCGATGACATGTGCGCCCGCGATATTGGCCAGTTGGACCAAGAATGAGCCGACACCACCGGTCGCGCCGACGATCAGCACGGTCTGGCCTGGTTCGATATGCGTGGCGTCTACCAGGTCCTGCGCGGTGACTCCAGCGGTCGGTAGTGCCGCGGCTGTGACCGTCGGTACGCCGGGCGGGATCGGTACCAGTGTGCCGCCTTCTGGGAGCACCGCGTATTCGGCGAAGCTGCCGTGGCCTGCCGGTGGAGTGAGGAATTTACCGACCACCCGCTCGCCGACGGTGAATCGGCTGACACCGGCGCCGAGCGTGGTGATGGTGCCCGCGCCGTCCACTCCGAGGATCATCGGAAAGTCGTGTGGCAGTTTGCCCTCCAGTACACCGGAGGCCATCTTCTGGTCGAAGGGGTTCACTCCGGCGGCCTCCAGGTGCACTTGTACGGAGCCGGGCCCCGGCTCAGGCACCGGCATCTCGGCTAGCTCTGGTGTCGCACCGAACTTTCGTACCACGATCGCGCGCATCCGTTCACTCCTCGTATGGGCTGAAGTGTTTTGAACCGAAGAAGCTGTATTGAATGATTCCGAAACTGCGAGATTCCAGAGGGAAGAGTGCTGCCGCACCTGGCGACTGTGGTCATCGTAGGCATTCAAGGGGTATCGACCGGCGGAACCATCGCCTTCGGTGGTGTCGGAATCGTCGCTTTCCGCAGCGTGGTGGCGTAGCGTTCGGACCCGATCCGGCAGGGCATCCCCGCTTCGGGGAGTTCGGCGGAGAATTTCAAACTTGAGCGGAACAGACTCAACCTTTCCAACGTTGGAAGTGGTAAGAGCGGCGCCGAACTGGGCATCGGTTGTGCGAGGCGAAGCGAGAGGCTTCGATCATGCTCGGCGCCGCGCGAACGACTAGTAGGAAGGTGACTCGTGGACTCGTTCAACCCCACCACCAAGACCCAGGCTGCTCTGACCGCCGCACTGCAAGCGGCCTCGGCCGCGGGCAATCCCGAGATTCGTCCGGCGCACTTGCTGGTGGCGCTGTTGGATCAAACCGATGGCATCGCCGCGCCGTTGCTGAAGGCCGTCGGCACAGATCCGGCGCCGATCCGGCGCGAGGCCCAGGACATCGTGGATCGGCTGCCAAGCGCGACCGGTGCCACCACTACGCCGCAGCTGGGCCGGGAGGCGCTCGCCGCGATCACCGCCGCGCAGCGCGCGGCCACCGAGCTCGGCGATGAGTACGTCTCCACCGAGCATGTCATGGTCGGTCTCGCCGAGGGCGACTCCGATGTGACGATGCTGCTCACCAAGTACGGCGCCACCGCGGACGCGCTGCGCTCGGCGTTCACCGCTGTGCGCGGCAGCGCCAGAGTGACAAGCCCCGATCCGGAAGGCAGCTACCAGGCGCTGGAGAAGTACTCCACCGATCTCACCGAGGCCGCCCGGTCCGGCAAGCTGGATCCGGTGATCGGACGGGACACCGAAATCCGGCGTGTTGTCCAAGTGCTGAGCCGCCGTACCAAGAACAATCCAGTGCTGATCGGTGAGCCTGGTGTCGGTAAGACCGCGATCGTCGAGGGGTTGGCCCAGCGGATCGTGGCAGGCGATGTTCCGGAGTCGTTGCGCGGCAAATCGGTGGTGTCACTGGATCTCGGCGCGATGGTCGCGGGCGCGAAGTATCGCGGTGAGTTCGAGGAGCGGCTCAAGGCCGTGCTCGAGGACATCAAGAACAGCGCGGGGCAGATCATCACCTTCATCGACGAGCTGCACACCATCGTCGGCGCCGGAGCTACCGGGGAATCGGCGATGGACGCGGGCAATATGATCAAGCCCATGCTGGCCAGGGGTGAGCTGCGCCTGGTCGGCGCGACCACCCTGGAGGAGTACCGCCAGCACATCGAGAAGGACGCGGCCTTGGAGCGCCGCTTCCAGCAGGTGCTGGTCGGGGAGCCGTCGGTCGAGGACACCGTGGGTATTCTGCGCGGCATCAAGGAACGCTACGAGGTACACCACGGAGTACGCATCACCGATTCCGCCCTTGTCGCCGCGGCGACGCTGTCGGACCGGTACATCACTTCCCGGTTCCTGCCGGACAAGGCGATCGATCTGGTCGATGAGTCGGCCTCGCGCCTGCGTATGGAGATCGACTCCCGCCCGGTGGAGATCGATGAGGTCGAGCGGGCGGTGCGCAGACTGGAGATCGAAGAGGTCGCGCTGAGCAAGGAGACCGACGAGGCATCCAAGCAGCGGTTGGAGAAGCTGCGCGGTGAACTGGCCGATTCCAGGGAGAAGCTCAACCAGCTGACGACGCGCTGGCAGAACGAGAAGAACGCGATCGACCAGGTCCGGGTGCTGAAGGAGGAGCTGGAAGCGTTGCGTGGTGAGTCGGACCGCGCCGAGCGCGACGGCGACCTCGGCAAAGCGGCCGAGCTGCGCTACGGTCGGATCCCCACGCTGGAAAAGCAACTGGTCGAGGCCGAGAAGACCTCGGCGACCGCAGGCGATGGCGAGGTCATGCTCAAGGAGGAGGTCGGCCCCGACGATATCGCCGAGGTAGTGTCCGCGTGGACCGGCATCCCGGTGGGCCGGATGCTGGAGGGCGAGACGCAGAAGCTGCTGCGGATGGAGCAGGAACTCGGGCGCCGCGTGGTCGGGCAGGCGGAGGCGGTGCGGGCGGTATCCGACGCGGTACGCAGGTCGCGTGCCGGTGTCGCCGACCCGGACCGGCCGACCGGCTCGTTCATGTTCGTCGGCCCGACCGGTGTCGGCAAGACCGAGCTGGCGAAGGCGTTGGCGGACTTCTTGTTCGACGACGAGCGGGCCATGGTCCGGATCGATATGAGCGAGTACAGCGAGAAGCACTCGGTCGCCAGGCTGGTCGGTGCTCCCCCCGGCTATGTCGGCTACGACCAGGGCGGTCAGCTCACCGAGGCGGTACGGCGCAGGCCCTACACCGTGGTGCTGTTCGACGAGATCGAAAAGGCGCATCCGGATGTATTCGACATCTTGCTGCAGGTACTCGATGAAGGCAGGCTCACCGACGGCCAGGGCCGGACCGTGGACTTCCGCAACGCGATTCTCATCCTCACCTCCAATCTGGGTGCGGGTGGTGATCAGGAGTTCGTGATGAACGCGGTGCGTTCGGCGTTCAAACCGGAGTTCCTCAATCGCCTCGACGATGTGGTCATGTTCCACGCGCTCGAACAAGAGCAGCTGGAGGACATCGTCGACATCCAGCTCGCCCAGCTGCAGAAGCGGTTGTCGCAGCGCAGGCTGACCCTCGACGTCAGCGATTCGGCCCGGTTCTGGCTCGCTATCCGTGGCTACGACCCGGTCTACGGCGCTCGTCCGCTGCGCAGGCTGATCCAGCAGGCGATCGGCGACTCTCTCGCCAAGGAGCTGCTCGCCGGGGAGGTCGCCGACGGCGACAGTGTCAAGGTGACGGTCAGCCCCGACGGCGACTCCCTCCTCATCGGTCGCTGATCCAGCGGTATCCGGGGGGCCGGACAGGTGTGTCCGGCCCCCCGGATGACCCGGAGCCGATCAGTGGTCTGCAGCCGATCGGTGGCATGGCCGGATTTCGGCTCGGCTCAGCCATGTGAGCGCGGCTCGATCCTTCCGTTGCCGCCATGCGGGTACATCCAAGGCGATAGTGCGGGGACACGCTGTAAGCGCGGGTGCGGGGAATCGAACACGGCTTACGCTGGATGGCATGACCAACCCGAATGATCCGTGGGGACAGCGGCAGGCCGATGCGCCGACCGAACACCTAGGTCCAGCGGTCGATTCGGGGCGTGGGGATCCGGCCCGCCCCACGGGATACCCGGAATACTCGGAAGGATCCGGAGCAAACCCCTCGGAGTATCCCCCGGCGTATGCGCCGACCGAGCAATACGGGGTGTGGGCGCCGCCTGGGGCGAACGCCACGCGGGAGCTCCCGCCCTATGAGGCCCAGTGGGGTTCCTATCCGGACAGTACTTATCAGGACAAGGGCGGCGGCCAGTGGGCGAATACGGCCGCATTACCAGGTAACGCGCCCCAGCCGCCCGCGCCGCCGCCCCCGCGGCGCAATACCGGCCTGTGGATCGTGCTCGGTCTCGCCGTCGTGCTGTTGGTCGGAGCGGTCGGCGTAGCCGCGGGGGTAATGCTCGGCGGAGACCGTTCCGGTTCGACCAGCACCATGGCCACCTCATCGGCGCCTGCCACGGTCGAATCCATTCCGCGCGACCGCACCGATCAGCCGATTCCACCGAGCGGGCTGCCGGAGGTACCCGGTTTCGGCGGTATCGATGGTCTCGGCGCGGTGGTGGGGACCATCACTGTCAACGACAACGGCACCTTGTCGGTGCGTACCGTACTCGGCGATACCGTCACGGTGCGCACCGATGCGAACACCAGGGTGATCTCGCTGTCGAGCGAAACAGTGGCTGATCTGCCCACCGGCGAGCTGGTGATGATCGAGGGGGACAAGGCGTCGGACGGATCGTTGCGGGCCAGGGTGATCATCGGCACTTCATTGCCCGGTGGCGGATGAACGGCGCTCGGACAGAAGCGAGACAACCGCTGGCAGGCATGCGACCGGTGCGTCGCAGCGGCGGATCTCCGACCCGTACCCGCTCCGGCATAGGGCCAATGGCCAACCATGTCGGGCCGCGCCTATTAGGCTAGGCGGCGATGACGGCAATGTGGTTCGGATTAGCGGCGATCGCACTCATAGGGGCGATCGTGTTGCTGCATTTCGATCGGCTCCAGCGACAGCGGAGCGGTCATGCGCGACAGGTATGGGCGAAGGACCAGGGATACACCTATGTGTCGGTGGAGCCCGCGCTACCGTCCACCTGGCGGCGTGGTGCGCTGGCCAAGCTCGGCTATCTCTCCGCGGTGGATGTGGTCTCCGGCATTCGAAAGGGAGAGAAGTTCGTGCTATTCGATCTGGAGGACGCCGCGACCTTGGTCGCGGTGCGCCGCCAGATCGGCTCGGACATCGATGTGGACATGCGGTTGAAGACCACCGCTCCGCCCAAGGACCACGATCTGGAACTGCTTGGCGCTATCGGTGACCGGGTCGTTTTCGCCACCAATCCCGAAATCGCCAGACACGCTGTCGACCAGCGTATGGTCGCCTTCATCGAGGCACTGTCCGATAACGTGCAGATGCTCTGGAGCGAGGGCAACTGGACGTTGGGCATGCTGCCGTGCGGCACCTCCGCCAAGGACTGGGAGGGCGCGATCGACGCGGTGTTGCGCCTGTCCGGCCTGTTGCACGTGTTGCCGCCGGTCAGTGAGCCACGATTCGATGAACCACGCTTCGATGAAGAAGGACACGATCCCGCGCGCAGGCAGCAGGCCGGGCGTCAGCGGACAGCGGATTCCTCCGAGACCGATAGCGAGCAGGCGGCCGATACCGAGCGTGATGACACGGCGGACTCCGTAGCGGATGAGCAGGCGCCACCGGCCGTGATCGGCGAAAGCGAGCCGGAGTCGCCTCGTCGTCCCTCGCTGGCAGTGGTGCCGAACGCCAGGGTGCGGATGCGGGAGGATGCCGTGGCGGCCGAGCGGAGCAGGGCACAGGAGGAGCCGGACGAGCATCCCGAGGCGACCGAGCAGCCCGGTGTGGCAGCTGAGCCGGGCGAGTCACCGGAACGGTCCGTCCATCCGTCCGGCGGCCCGTTCCACCCCGGTTTCCGTCCCTATCAAGGGCCGGTGTCGAAGTAACCGGGTGCGCGTGACGCGGCTCGCCCTCGGCGCGGCGTGATCGCTGCGGTGCCGCGAGCATCGTCGACGCCGTTCACGTGGCCGGGCAGCTTCCCTGACTCGGCTCGGCGTGTTCGACGTCCACTGCTCACGCCGTATCCTTCACGGAAGGGTTGGCAGGCGGATCGGCCGGAACCGGATGCGGGTCCGGCCTCTGCACCCGGGATTCGTGAGCTCGGAATTCCGTGAGCGAGCCGGTATCGCGATGTCGGCGCCGTCGAAGCGTCGTGAACGAGTGTCGGCCAGGTCGTCGCAGGCTCACGAGGTGATCTGACGGAGGACCGGGTGCGCGGCGTATCCGGTGCGCAGTATTCAACGGCTTACCGCCGTCGCCGGAATGATCCCGCGAACCCTGGCGGCCCGACTGAATCGCGGGCTGCTCAACGCACGCGGAAGGGAATAGAGATGATCGACCAGGTGCTCACCGACGACAGGGACAGACTGGCCGCGCTGGTGCGCGAGCTCGCCGTGGTGCACGGCAGGGTCACCCTCTCCTCCGGCAAGGAAGCCGACTACTACGTCGACCTGCGCCGCGCGACATTGCACCACGACGCGGGCCCCCTGATCGGCAAACTACTGCGCGAGTTGGTCGCGGACTGGGACTTCGCCGCGGTCGGCGGTCTGACCATGGGCGCCGACCCGGTTGCTCTGGCCGTTATGCACGCGCCGGGCCGCCCGATAGATGCCTTCGTGGTGCGCAAGGCCGCGAAGTCGCACGGTATGCAGCGGCAGATCGAAGGTCCGGATATCACGGGTAAGCGGGTCCTTGTGGTCGAGGACACCACTACCACCGGGAATTCCCCGTTGACCGCGGTGCGTGCGTTGCGTGGGGCAGGCGCTACTGTGGTCGGTGTCGCCACGGTCGTCGATCGGGAAACCGGCGCCGACCAGGTAATCGCAGCGGAAGGGCTGGAATACCGGTCGATTCTCGGTCTGAAAGATCTCGCCTTGGGATAGCCTGAGCGGTGATCTGAGTTTATAGATGGTGAAGGGTCGTGTGAGCCACCTGTGGTGAGCATTGCAGTCAATAGAGGTCGGGAAAATGTTGCGATGCTCGGAATCGGTGCTTACCGACCCCAGCGTCTGGTCAGCAACGACGAAGTATGCGAGGTGCTGGATTCCACCGATGAGTGGATCTATGAGCGCACCGGTATTCGCAACCGGCGCTGGGTCAGTGGTGACGAGACACTGCGGTCGATCGCCGCGGCGGCAGGTGAGCGCGCGCTCCGTAACAGCGGTATCGACCGGTCGAAGATCGGCGCCCTGATTCTGGCCACATCCAGCTGGCTGAAGCTCACCCCGCACGGTGCGCCGTCGGTGGCCTCAGATATCGGGATGAACGGAATCGCCGCGTTCGACCTGACCTCCGGTTGCGGCGGTTTCGGATACGGTCTCGGCGTGGCCGCCGATATGATCCGCGCGGGCTCGGCAGAATATGTGCTGCTCATCGGTGCCGAGACGATGACGGTCGGGCTCGACCCAACCGATCGTGGCACCGCGATGATCTTCGGTGACGGCGCGGGCGCGGTGGTGGTCGGTCCGAGCGAGGAGAACGGTATCTCGCCGACGGTATGGGGTAGCGACGGCGAGCATGCCGACGCGATCATGCAGGACATCGACTTCTTGGAGTACATGCATCGGGCACAGGCCATGCAGGGTCTCGACCCGGCGACCGATCCGGTCGGGCGGATGTCACTGCGGATGGAGGGCCAGCAGGTGTTCCGCTGGGCCGCGGTCACTCTGCCGAGGGCGCTGTCCACCGCGCTGGAGTTGTCCGATGTGGCCAAGGAAGACATCGATGTCTTCATCCCGCATCAGGCCAATGCCCGTATCAGCGAGTTGATGAAAAAGAATCTGGGCTTGGCCGACGAGATCCCGATGGCCAACGATATCGAGAACACCGGCAACACCTCGGCCGCCTCTATTCCGCTGGCGATGGAGGAGATGCTGGTAACCGGCAAGGCCAAAGGCGGGCAGACCGCGCTGCTGCTCGGTTTCGGCGCGGGTTTGAGCTACGCGGGGCAGGTGGTCACCTTGCCGCCTGCTCCGGAAGAGCCGAGTTTCTAGCCGATGCGACCGTTCCGAACCGGTTTTCTCGTTGCTGCCGCGGTTACCGTCTATGGTGCGGTCAGCGGTCGGGATATGGTGCAGCGGATCGCGAAACCGCTGTTGATGCCGCTGCTCGCGGCTGATGTGGCGACCGAGGGCCGTGAGCTGGAGCCCGCGCATCGCGCCGTGCTGATCGGTTCGCTCAGCGCGGCGACGATCGGTGATATCGCGCTCATCGACCCGGATGACGACCGGCGGCTGATCGCCGGTGCGTCGTCGTTCGCGATGATGCAGGCGGGCTACTCCGCGCTGTGGTGGCGGATGGGTGGCAGACCGACCCGCGGCGCCACGGTGCCGCGGGTGGCCGCATGGTTGGGGGTGGCCGGGTTGTTACGGGTGAAGGCGCGGTCGGTGGCCGCGCCACTGACCGCTTATGGCCTCACCTTGGGTGCCGCCGGCGTGCTGGCCTCGGATCCGGGATTGGCACCTGCCGCGAAAAATATTGCGGGCATAAATGTTCCCGGTGCCGATCCACGCAGTCGCCTCGGGCTCGGTGCGTTGCTGTTCACCGTCTCCGACGGGATCATCGTGCTGCGCCGAGTGTTTGCCCGCGGTGCGCGGGCCCGCAGGGGTGCCGAAGGCGTCATCCTGGCCACCTATGCGGCAGCGCAGTATCTGCTCGCAGATCCGAAGGCACACCGGAAAGCTGAGCTCACAACACCACAATGATGCGATCACGGTCAGCGGGATCGACGCGGATGGAGAGTGTTTTGCCGACCTCCATCCTGGTCCGGTCAGCCGGGGTGACATCGAAGATGATCGTTCCTCGGTAGCTTTCCGAACCGGGTACGGTCAGTTCCAGATCCAGTTCGGTGAGTTCGGTGCAATGGTCGGTGCGCTCCAGCGGATGCACACCCGCGATGGTCGCCCAGCCCTCCACACCGTGTCGCCACAACCGGCGGTCCGCTCTCGACGGTCGCGCCGCCCACATCATCCCCATCCCGACGCACGAGCCGAACAATCCGGTCAGCGCCATGATCTGATACGGAACGGTCTCCGGTGGAGTGCGATGCACCACCCACCCCAGCCAGAACCCGAGCAGCACCAGATACCCGGCCGTCGCTCCGAGCACCGCACGCAGTATTCGCTCGTGATCCATGCCAGCCTCCGCCCCCGAGTGCCAGAATTCCAGGATAGGCGGACCGGCTCCGAGTAGGGGGGCCGCTATCGGCTATCGGGAACATCGGCCGATGCGACGCGCTGCTCGCCTATGCCCGCAATGCTCACGTCCGATCGAGCCGAATACCGAATCAGTGCTGTAGGCAACCACTTCCATTACCATCCTGGGAATGAGTCACCCTCCGCCACCCTCGTCGTATGGCTATTCGGCCTATGGCGGGTACGGGCCGCCGCAGGATCATCCCCAAGCCACAACGATCCTGATCCTCGGCATCCTCGGTCTCGTGCTGTGCCAGGTTCTCGGACCTTTCGCCTGGGTGATGGGTAAGCGAACGCTCACCGAGATCGATGCTTCCGGTGGTGCCATCGGTGGCCGGGGGGTTGTCCAGGCGGGGTACATTTGTGGCATCATCGCCACAGTATTGCTCGGACTCGTATTGGTTCCGTTTGTGGTGCTCTTGATGGTCGGCATTATCGGTGTGTTCACCAGTTCCTGAGCCGGGCCGGCCGCCGACGGTGCGACAGCCGGATTAGCATCGTCGGAGTGAATCACCCAGTGTCGGATACGACGGAGCACGACCTACCCGGGCCGACGGAGTGGGGTACGCATCCCAACGGTGTCGGCCCGTGGGCCACTGAGCACACCTCGCCACCGCCCGCGGATCCGCGCCTGGACCCAGAATTGCTGGCCGATGGCGACCGCCGCAATGTGGTCGATGCCTACCGGTACTGGACTCGTGAGGCGATCATCGCCGATATCGATCGGCGCAGGCATCCGTTCCACGTCGCCATCGAGAATTTCGGGCACGATGCGAATATCGGCACGGTGGTCCGTACGGCCAACGCCTTCGCCGCCGCGGCCGTGCACATTGTCGGCAGGCGGCGCTGGAATCGCCGTGGGGCCATGGTGACCGATCGCTACCAGCACATCGAGCACCACACCGATATCGGCGAGTTGCTGGCTTTCAGTCAACGCCGCGGGCTCACGGTGGTCGCTGTGGACAATGTGCCCGGCGCGGTCCCGCTGGAGACAGCCCGGTTGCCGCGCGAGTGCCTGCTGCTGTTCGGTCAGGAAGGCCCCGGTGTCACCGAGCACGCCAAACAGGCCGCCACCATGACGGTGTCGATCGCACAGTTCGGTTCCACCCGCAGCATCAACGCCGGTGTCGCCGCGGGGATCGCGATGCACGCCTGGATTCGGCAGCACGCCGATCTGGCAAAAGCCTGGTGAACATCAGGTCCCCAGATTCGCCTCGCCCACATGACAAATTATCCGCGTGAATCCGTTACATCCTGGCACCATTGACCCATGACCTCGCGGAGCGACGATATCGAGGTGCCGCGCGCGAAGCAGGCCGGTCCCACCGCCGCGGTACCGCATTCGCCTGCCGGATACCTGCGGGCGGTCCGGGAGACGACCGCGGCGGCGACGCTGTGGTCCGAACGAGCCGATATGGCCGAATCCGCGATCATCTCACGTCATCTCCGTGCGCTGTGGGCCCTGCCGGGCACAGCGCTCGGTGTAGTCGGCTGGCCCGCCACCAAGCGTGAGCGGCTCTTCGGTTCATGGCACTACTGGTGGCAGGCGCATCTGATCGATTGCGCGACCGATGCCGCCAATCGTGTGCCGACGCCGATGCGACGCAAGCGCATCACCGAACTGGTGCACGCACTTCGCATCCGTAACCTGACCGGCTGGACCAACCGCTATTTCGATGACATGGCCTGGCTGGCCATCGCACTGGAACGTGCCGAGCGCACCCAGGGTACGGAAGTGCGCAGCGCGCTGATCGCACTGGAGCGAGCACTCTACGAGGGCTGGGAGCCGCAGACCGGAGGTGGTCTGCCTTGGCGCGTCGGTTCGGACTACTTCAATACGCCCGCCAACGGTCCCGCCGCCATCGCACTGTTGCGCCTCGGCCGGATCCAGCGCGCACAGGAGATGGCCGACTGGCTGGACGCGACCTTGCGCGACCAGGAGACCGGATTGATGCTGGACGGTATCCATCTGCCTTCCGGTGTGGTCGAGCGTCCCGTCTTCACCTACTGCCAGGGTGTGGTGCTCGGTTTGGAGACCGAGCTGGCCGTGCAGACCGGCGAGATCAGACATACCGAACGGGTGCACCGGCTGCTCGCCGCTGTCGAAGAGCACCTGACCACCAGGAGCGTTGTGACCGGGGGCGGCACCGGCGACGGCGGTCTGTTCAACGGCATCCTGGTCCGCTATCTGGCGTTGGTAGCGGTGATGCTGCCCGGCGAAGGCCGGGCACAACTGGCCGATCGCCGCGCCGCGGCCGCGATTGTGCGCGCATCGGCCGCGGCGGCGTGGGAGAACCGGTTGGAGGTGGAGGGGGAGCCGCTGTTCGGACATGACTGGAGCAAGCCGGCGCAACTGCCCTGCGGCGTCGCCGGATCAGGCTTTCTCACCTCCGGTGGTGCGGTGAGTTCCGCGCGGGTGCCCGAACGTGACCTATCGGTGCAGCTGTCCGGCTGGCTGCTCATGGAGGCGGCCCACCGGGTCAGCGCGGCGGGCCTGTGATCGTGGCTCAGCTCTCCTGGTGCAGCGCGGCGGCCGGTGTGGTTTCCACCGTGAAGTCTTCGGCAGGCTGGGACATTTCCTGCCGGTAGTGCCGTATGCCGAGTATGGTGCCGATGATCAGGCCCGCCACCAGAATGCCGATTACGAGCGGCATCAGCCAGGGCACTCGTTGCAGGAAGCCACCCGCGTAATAACCGGCCAGCAGCAGTACCGGTGCCCAGACGATCGCGCCGATGGTACTGGCCACGGTGAACCTGGTGTGGTCCATCCGCGCTGCACCCGCGACCGTCGGACACAAAGTGCGTACCCACGGAATCCACCGGGCGATCAGTACCGCGACGAATCCGTGCCGATGGAGCAATTCCGCCACCCGCTGCAGATTTTGCACGTTGATGTACTTGCCGCCTTTACGAGCTACCAGATGGTGGCCGGTGCGATGCCCGATCGCATATCCGACCTGGTTGCCCGCGATGGCCGCCACCATCGCACCCAGCGATAGCGCCCACACGTGTTTCTCGCCGGAAGCGTGCGACGCCATCACGATGCCCGCGGTGATGAGCATGGAGTCACCCGGCAGGAACAATCCCAGGATCACCGCGCATTCCAGGAAGACGAAGGTCAGCACTATCGTCCAGACGAGTGCTGGCCCCGCTGACATCAGGGGATCAAAACTGCCCACCGCTAAGGGTGGCGATGCCGTCGACACCGGCTCAGCGAGTGGGCTCGCCGGTCGAAGCGGTCAGCTCGGACTCGGGTGTGCCTGGCTCTGGTGTCTTGCGGTCGAGCAGTTTCCGCGCCACCGCGGTGATGCCGGGCAGAATCGACACGAAGACGATGAGCAGGAAGATCGCTTCGATGTTGTCACGGATGAACGCGACATTGCCCAAGAAGTAGCCGAGCACTGTGACCCCGCCACCCCAGAGCAGCGCTCCGACGATATCGAATGCGACGTACCGGCGATAATTCATCTCGGACACACCGGCCAGTACCGGCATGAAGGTGCGCACGATCGGGACGAAACGGGCGATGATGATCGTCTTGGGACCGTGTTTTTCGAAGAACTCATGTGTCTGTGTCACATAGTGCTTCTTGAAGAACCGGGTGTCTTCCTTGTGGAACAGCGCGGGCCCGATCTTCCTGCCGATCCAGTACGCGCATTGGTCGCCCGCGAATGCGACCACGACGGTGGCGGGCACCAGTACCCAGATGCTTACCGGCGGGTCCGGTTGCGCTGCCAGCAGACCACCGGTGAACAGGAGTGAGTCGCCAGGCAGGATCGGGAACAGCAGACCGGTCTCGATGAAGACGATCGCCAGGATTGCCGGGAGTACCGCGTTCTTCAGCCATGTCTCCGTGAGCAGGTGCATCGGATCGAGCAACTCGGTAAGTGCGAGGTTGCTCGTCACCGATTCTGTGGCTGCCTGCAGAATCACGTGGTCTCCTGTCCCGACTCAGCCGGCCTGCCCGCGTGTCACCGCCTCGGAAGCTGCCAGCGCAAATTACCGGCCCCACAGTACCGGTTTTCCGGGCGGATGCTCATGTCGTGTACGAAAACCTTGTCCACCAACTGCGCACTCCGTCCCTGTGTACCAGGTGAAATGGTCCTGCCTTAGGGTAAGGGCTGACAAAATAGGTCGATAAAACAGGTCTTTGCCGCAACGACCCCGCTGCGATAAAGCCCCTGCCGCGACAACGCCCTGCTGCAACAATACGGAGGTCTTACTGTGCCCATCGCGACTCCGGAGGTCTACGCCGAGATGCTCGGTCGGGCCAAAGCCAACTCCTTCGCCTTCCCCGCCATCAACTGCACCTCGTCGGAGACGATCAATGCGGCCATCAAGGGTTTCGCGGATGCGGGCAGTGACGGCATCATCCAGTTCTCCACCGGTGGCTCGGAGTTCGGCTCCGGCCAGGGAGTGAAGGATATGGTCACCGGCGCGGTCGCGTTGGCCGAGTTCGCGCATGTGGTCGCGGCCAAGTACGACGTGACCATCGCGCTGCACACCGATCACTGCCCCAAGGACAAGCTGGACAGCTTCGTTCGTCCACTGATCGCGATCTCCCAGGAGCGGGTCGCCGCAGGCCGGAACCCGTTGTTCCAGTCGCATATGTGGGACGGTTCCGCGATTCCGATCGACGAGAACCTCGAGATCGCCAAGGAGCTGCTGAAGGCCACGCACGCGGCCAACATCATCCTCGAGGTCGAGATCGGTGTGGTCGGCGGTGAAGAGGACGGTGTCGAGGCCGAGATCAACGAGAAGCTCTACACCTCGCCAGAGGATTTCGAGAAGACCATCGACGCGCTCGGCGCGGGTGAGAACGGCAAATATCTGCTCGCGGCCACTTTCGGCAATGTGCACGGGGTGTACAAGCCGGGCAATGTGGTGCTCGAGCCGGAGGTGCTGGCCGAGGGGCAGCGTGTCGCCGCGGCCAAACTGGGCTTGGCTGCCGAAGCTCAGCCGTTCGACTTCGTCTTCCACGGTGGTTCGGGCTCGCTGAAGTCCGAAATCGAGGACTCGCTGCGCTACGGTGTGGTGAAGATGAACGTCGACACCGACACCCAGTACGCGTTCACCCGGCCGGTCGCCGGGCATATGTTCGCCAACTACGACGGCGTGCTGAAGATCGACGGTGAGGTGGGCAACAAGAAGACCTACGATCCGCGCAGCTACCTGAAGAAGGCCGAAGTGTCGATGGCGGCGCGGGTGCTCGAGGCGTGCAACGATCTGAAATCCGCCGGACGTTCGATCAGCGCCTGATCCGGTAACCCTGCCGTACTGCCCTGATGCACTCGGTATCCAGCGAGTGCATCAGGGCGAGGTCGGCTAGCGCAGCCTGACCTCGGCCAGCGCGCGGCCGAACAGCTTACGGCCTGCCGAGGTACCGCCGAGCATGATGGTCGCGGTCCGCGTATCCGGATCCAGTGACTTGATCCGGCCGGTGAACTCCACGGTGCTCGCCGCATCGGCGGCTACTGGGACGAAGCCGGAAAAGCGCACACTGAACTTCCGGATGGCAGTGGGATCGCCCAGCCAGGAAGTGAGATAGCCGCTTGCCAGGCCCATGGTCAGCATGCCGTGCGCGACTACGGTCGGCAGCCCGACCAGCTGTGCGGCGTAGTCGCTGAAGTGGATGGGGTTGGCATCGCCGGAGACACCCGCGTAATTGGCCAGATCACCGCGGGTCAGCCGGAAGATGCCGCCGGGTAGCTGGTCGCCGGGGGCCAGCTCATCGAACGCGGGCAGCGTGTGCACCGGGATGTTCTCGTAGTGGGCAGGCTCGGTCAGCGGGCTGCTGTCGAGCGGGATCAGGGTATCGTCGTGCGGAAGCGTGGCCGTGTCGGATTCGGCCGGGCGCCCCTGCATCATGATGTTCTCGATCACGTCGGTCATATTGGCGTCGACTTCGGCGCCACGGCGTGCGGCGATGGTGGTCGACCCGACGATGGCGATCTCGTCGTGCTGGTTGCTCAGCGCGAACCGCACTACCAGGAAATCGTTATCGCCGAAGCGGCGAATCGATTCGATCGCGATCTCGCTGTGGATCCGGTCACCGGCCAGAATCGGCCGGTAGCTTTCGAAGATTTGATCGGTTTGCAGGAACTGGGACAGGTCGTAATCGGCGAGCACCGAGTCGAGCAGTGCCCTGGTCCCGGTCATCCCGATCACCGATGCGAACGTCGGCGGCGCGATGATCGCGGGATAGCCGAGTGCGTGTGCGCTATCGCCCTGATGATGCGCCGCGTGGTGGTTCTGCACCGCGCGCGCGAACTCGCGGACCTTTTCCCGGCCGACTTCGTAGTGATCGCGTATCCGGAATCGCTGTCCAGCGGGCGTCGCCGGAACCTTGTCGGTATCCGGCTGCGCCATCGTTTGATGCCTGCTCATGATCCGGGTCATGCTACTGAGGACCTCGAGCATTGACCAGTATGTGTGACCGGTGCTACCAGCGGGGAGAGCGTGTTCCGGTGTCCGGTGCTGTGCCTATTACGTACTGGAGGGCGGGTCGCAGACTTTCCATCCGGTATCGGTGCGTTGCAGGTCGAATGTGCGCGCGGACCGTTTCGCCGGGTCGGCTTCGGTGTACACGGTGGCTTGGGCGATAGCGGTGTCGTCGGTGATGCGGATCGCATCGATGCTGTCGACCACCGGAATGTTCTTACGCTCGGCTGACAGCTGGTGCACGCTCGCGAATTGGTCGTCGGGGATCCCTTGATAGAAGTCGTGCAAAGGACCACAGGTGGTTTCGCGCAGTCCGGCCAGATCACCGGTTTCCAATGCGGCGGTGTAGTCGGTGATGGCGGTTCGCACCTGTGCCTCGGGGGAGTTGTCATCGGTGCGTGTGACGAGCACCACCACTATCGTGATCAGAAAGACCAGCAGCGTGGCGGCCGCGCCGACGGCAAGCAGCCATCGTTTGGGGCCGGTGGGAGCGGTAGCTGCCGCCGCGTCGCCGGGCTGTGGGGGGATGTGCTGTGGTTGCGCGATCGGCCGGGGTCGGGGTGGTCGACGTGGTCCGGCCAGTGACTGCGCGGGCACGGTGTGCTTGGTATCCGCGGGCGAGGCAGCCGTAGCGGCCTCATGCGGCCTGCCGGGAGCTGGGTGCGGCGGACGGTTCTGCTTGGCTTGGGGAGCGCGCTGCCGTGCCGCGGCCGGACCTTGCGGGCCGGACCGCTGCGGTCCCGGCGCAGCACGCGGCGTGTTCGGCGGTTTGGTGATCGGCGGCGGGCCCGGCGGTGGCGTGACCACATGATTGCTGCCCGCCCGGCGGTCCGAGGGAGGTTGTGTCGGCAGCGCGACGGTCTGCGCTTCCTGATTCTGGGGTTCTTCCGGCGGGCGCTGCTTGCGTATCTCCACGGTCGCGGCGTCCTGGCCCGGATCGTTCCGCGAGATCGCAGCCGTTTCGGCCTCGGCGCCGGCAGTATCGCCCGGTGAACGCGGCACTGCCTGGGGCGGTGTTGTTCGGGGTGGTGCGGTGTGCGGCGGTATCGGCTGAGGCGGAGTTGTCGGCTTGGGCTTCGAGTCGCGTGCGGGTGTCCCGGAGTTTCCGACCGCGGCAGCCGATCCAGGGGCAGGGGGGCGTGGCGTGCCTTCGGAGGTTTTCGCGGTTGGTCCTTGCGGTGTCGTCGGTTCTCCCGCGGCGGATCCGGGGCCGGGGGCTTTCGGATTACTCGAAGGCCCGGTCGTCGGTTCGGGGGTGGCCGCGGGGGCGTTCTTCTTCGGTGTGGGGGCCGATGAGCCCGTGGGTGCCGAGCCTGCTGTCGGAGCGCTCGCACCAGCGTCGGATTTGTCCGCCTGGTGTGGCGCCGTTCCGGTCGGTCTCCGCGCGTCACCCGAGCGCTGCGCGGTGTGGGCGATCGGCTGGGTAGGGGGCGCCGCTGGCCGCGGCGCGTTTTTCTCGGCGGCGGATGTGCCTTCGGCGGTGGTGTCGGGACCTGTCGCACCATCCGGTTCGGCGGTATCCCGCACCGGATTCTTCTCGTCCTTCTGGTCGGACACGCACACCCCTCACTCAGCGGAACTGTTGAACTCAACGGCCAGCCTATCGAGCAAATCGACCCGCGGTGCACAATGAACCGCATGACCTCGTTCGGTGACCTGCTCGGTCCGCAACCGGTATTGCTACCGGAAATCTCCGACGCCGAGGATGCCCTCGGCGACCTGACCGACCCGGTGCGGGTCGCAGCCGATCATCCAGCCGCCTCGATCGCCTGGGCTCAGCTCGCCGAGGAGGCGCTTTCCCGCGGCGCGACTCAGGACGAGCCGATCAACCACGACGTCGTCGCCGCGTACGCGTTCGCCCGCACCGGCTATCACCGTGGCCTCGACCTGTTGCGCCGGAACGGATGGAAGGGCTTCGGCCCGGTGCCGTGGAGCCACGAGCCCAACCGGGGATTCCTGCGCAGTGTCGGCGCGCTGGCCCGCGCGGCCGAGCTGATCGGTGAGAGCGACGAGTACGCGCGCTGCTTGGACCTGCTGGAAGACTGCGATCCCCGGGCAGCCGCCGAACTCGGCCTCGGCTGACTGACCGAGTAGTTGATCGACCCGAGTTCCCGCGTCGGCACCGCCCGCGCGAGTGGTATGGCCAGGCTACGTACTTCTTGGGAACGGCTGCGCCGGTCGGCATTGCCGATTCTCCAGTGCGCGGTCGCTGCCGCGCTGGCCTGGTTTCTCGCTCATCGTGTGATAGGCCACGAGCTGCCGTTCTTCGCGCCGACCGCTGCCGTGGTTTCGATCGGTATATCCTTCGGCGCCCGGCTGCGGCGCTCGGTCGAATTGGTTGTCGGCGTCGCGGTCGGTATCGGGATCGGCGACGTGTTCATCTCCCACGCCGGTACCGGGGTATGGCAGATCGCGCTGGTGGTCGCGGTCGCCATGGCCGCGGCGGTATTCCTCGACGGCGGTTCGATCATCGCCATGCAGGCGGCGGGTTCCGCGGTGTTGGTCGCTACCTTGCTGCCGCCTTCGGCGGGGGGCGGTTTCTCCAGGGTGATCGACGCCTTGGTCGGTGGTCTGGTCGGTGTGGTCGTGGTCGCCGCGATCCCGTTGCATCCGGTGCGCAGAGCCAAGACACAGGCCGCGGATATCCTCGCGGTGATGGGGACAGCGATCACCGATGCCGCCGCGGGGTTGCTCGAGCAGGATGCCGATAAGCTGCATCGTGCGCTCACCGCGGTTCGCGCCACGCAGTCGCAGATCGATTCATTGCGCGCCACCCTGGAAGGCGGCAGGGAGATCAGCCGGATCTCACCGTTGTACTGGAACTCCCGTTCGCGTCTCGAACGCATCAGAGCGACGGCCGATCCGCTGGACAACGCCGTCCGCAACACCAGGGTGCTGTTGCGCCGCTCGCTGACCCTGGTCCGCGACGACGAGATACTCCATCCCGGATTGATCGATGAGGTGGAACGACTCGGCCAAGCCGTCGACGTAGTGCGCCGGATGATGCTCGCCGATCCTGATGAGCAGCCGGACCAGGCCGAGGCAGCCAGGGTGCTTCGCTCGGTCGCCAAACGAGCGTGCCCGGAACTGGTCGAGGGGGCCGGGCTTTCGGCCCATGTCGTATTCGCGCAGGTGCGCTCGACGCTGGTCGATCTGATGCAGGTGTGCGGTATGCAGCGCATTTCGGCGATGGCTTTGCTGCCACCGACGGTCGAGAATCCTTATGTCCGACCCGAGGTCTGAGCCGTCCGGCAATGCCGTTCCGCGGATCGCGTGCCGATCGCCGATCTTGCCGGGCGGTGTCCGAGGGACTCAGGTCCAGAACCGGGTCAGGTAGTTGCCGTAGCGCGACCAATCCGATGGAACGCCGGACAATTCGAACAGTCCGTATACCGCGTCGAAGAACATCTGATTGATGGCCGGCGTGAATATCAGCGCGAACAGGATCAGCATGCCGAACGGCTTGAACTGCTCGAGTGAGCGCCTGGTGGCGTAACTCAACGACGGCTCGATGATCCCGTAGCCGTCCAGTCCCGGTATCGGGAGCAGATTCAGCAATGTCGCAGTGATCTGCAGGAAGGCAAGGAAGCTCACGCCGAACCAGAACGCGGGATGCGCCTCGGCGCTGCCGAGGGTCCGGACGATGATCAGGAGCAACACCGCGCACAGCGCGTTCACCGCAGGCCCGGCGCCGCTGATGATGCGCTGCGTGCGCGGCCCGACATGGTGGGTATGCACGTAGACGGCGCCGCCGGGCAGACCGATACCACCCAAAGCGATGAACACCATCGGCAAGACGATCGATAACAGCGGATGGCTGTACTTCAGCGGGTTCAGCGTCAGATAGCCGCGCAACTCGACCTCATGGTCGCCGGCCCGCCACGCGGTGTAGGCGTGCGCGAACTCGTGCAGGCACAGCGTGACGACCCAGCCGAACACGACGAAGACGAAGACACCTGCCTTCGCCATGGCCGAGTCCAGTGGAGCGGTCCAGGCCATGGCACCGCCTGCCGCTGTGAGGGCGATCATGAGCAGGAACACCGGGCTCGGCCGGATGGCACGCCGTCGGTGGCCTGCCGGGAACAGCGCACTCATCGCACCAGCAACCAGGGTTCGTGGTAGCGGTAGAAGCTGGAGCGCGGCACGGGGCGCTCGGCTTGGACCCCGTCCCTGGTCACCAGGGCCGCGGGGGTACCGAGCTGTACTGCTCGTCCCTCCAGCCAGCGATGTTTGCGGATGCCCTTCCGTACGGTCGCCCGCACCCCAGGCAGTTCGAGAGACGGTGAGACGAGCATGGCCGTCACCTTTCCGGAGAACAGCCTTGCTTCGTCGACATAGGCCTCGCCCTGTAGTTTCTCCGCGCCGAGACCGGTGATCACCGCGCGGCCGACGAGTACTTTGCCGAGGTCGTCCCGGATCAGCGGGGTTTCGGCGGCACGTCCTTCGATGGCTCGTTTGGCGGCGCTGTTGCCGGTGCCGGTCTGGTAGGCGCGTGCGGCGTAGGTTTTCTCGATCGGGACATAGCCGATCTCCACATGCAGCCGTTCGGTGCGCATCAGATGGGTGAGCACCGCGGCCAATGCCGCGTCATCGCCGAGCACGATCAATCGCGGCAGGCTGTCGGCGGCCAGCACAGGAAGTAGTTCGTCGATATCGGCGGGGTCGGGAATGGCGGTCGTCTGGGTGGTCGGCAGTGCCGCGAGAGCGATAGGTACTGGTGCACCGTCGCAGCGGAGAACGTGGGTACTCAAGCTGCCGTACACCCTCCTCGGTTCGAGCCGCTACCGCCGGCCCCTCGCCACCTCGGGGCGACCCGCCGTGGTTCGCCCCGGCACGCCGCGTTCCTGCCCGGCGTGCCGTGCAACCATAGCCCTGTCCGGGCGGTGGCCACACGGTTGTCGAGCCTACGACGAGATCCGATGCGATGCCGCCTCGGGCGGATCGGCTAGACTGTGCTTCCGGCCACTGCCTCAGTACGGCAGGTAGCTGCAACACGTCACTGTTGCCTGTCGAATCGTAGGAGACACGACCATGCCGGCAATCGTCCTGATCGGCGCTCAATGGGGCGACGAGGGAAAGGGCAAAGCAACTGATCTGCTCGGCGGCCGGGTGCAATGGGTGGTTCGCTATCAGGGCGGGAACAACGCGGGACATACCGTGGTGCTGCCCAATGGCGACAACTTCGCGCTGCATCTGATTCCGTCCGGCATTCTCACTCCAGGGGTGACGAACGTTATCGGCAACGGTGTCGTCATCGACCCCGGTGTGCTGCTCACCGAGCTGGCAGGTCTGGAAGAGCGGGGCGTCGACACCTCGGGCCTGCTGCTGTCGGCCGACGCGCATCTGATCATGCCGTACCACGTGGCCATCGATAAGGTCACCGAACGCTTCCTCGGGAGCAAGAAGATCGGCACCACCGGCCGGGGCATCGGTCCGTGCTATCAGGACAAGGTCGCTCGCGTCGGTGTGCGTGTGGCGGATGTGCTCGATGAGAAGATCCTCACCCAGAAGGTCGAGGCCGCGCTGGAGTTCAAGAATCAGGTGCTGGTCAAGATCTACAACCGCCGTGCGCTGGATCCGCAGCAGGTGGTCGATGAGGTCCTCACCCAGGCCGAGAGCTTCGCGCACCGCATCGCCGACACCAGGTTGCGATTGAATCTGGCGCTGGAACGTGGTGAGACGGTGCTGCTGGAGGGCTCACAGGGCACCCTGCTGGATGTGGATCACGGCACCTATCCGTACGTCACCTCGTCGAACCCGACCTCGGGTGGCGCGGCGGTCGGTGCTGGGATCGGGCCGACCAAGATCAACACGGTGCTCGGCATCCTCAAGTGCTACACCACCAGAGTCGGTTCCGGTCCGTTCCCGACCGAACTGTTCGACGAGTCCGGCGCCTATCTGGCCAAGACCGGCGGCGAGGTGGGCGTCACCACCGGTCGCGCCAGGCGCTGCGGCTGGTTCGACGCGGTGATCGCCCGCTACGCCACCAGGGTCAACGGCATCACCGACTACTTCCTCACCAAGCTGGACGTACTCTCCGGTTTGGATACGGTGCCGATCTGCGTGGCCTACGAGATCGATGGAAAGCGGATCGAGCAGATGCCGACCACGCAGACCGAGTTCCACCATGTGAAGCCGATCTACGAACACCTGCCCGGATGGTGGGAGGACATCTCCGGCGCGCGGACCTACGAAGAATTGCCTGCCAATGCTCGGGCATATGTGGAGCGGCTGGAAGAGCTCTCCGGTGCCCGTATCTCTTGTATCGGCGTCGGCCCCGGCCGGGATGAGACGATCGTCCGGCACGATGTTCTCGCCTAGTACGGTGCGAGTTTCCGCTCGCACAGCGGAGACGCGGCGTGGATCAAGGGCATTCGCGCTATGACCGGGCTCGTTCGGCTTCGGGGCCACCGCGCCGCATCTCGCGGCTCTTTTCGGCGCGCGTTCCGTGGCCGAGCGGTTGGCCGACCTGGCTGCTCAGGTGGCCGGGAAGCTGGTGCGGGTGCATCCAGAGCGGAGATGAGTCCAGAGCGTAGATAGGGTGGCTATGCGATCGAATGTCTTGCTGTGCGTGGTATCGGTCGGTATGGCTCTGGTTGCCGGGTGTTCGGAAGGGCAGCAGGCACCGGTCACCGGTTCGGTGCGGCTTTCGGCGACGATGGTGCCGCCGGAATCGGAAACCACATCGGAACGCGGTGCCAGGATCAGGCGGCAGCTTATCGAGCTCGGCTGCTCGTCGAACTCGTGTATCCAGACCTATTTCGGTTGCGCTGATGGGTATATCACAGGGAAAGCCTGCGATTTCTACCGCGAGCACCCGATCGATTGAGCTGCACCCGCTGCCCGCTGCCCGCTGCCCGCTGCCCGCTGCCCGCTGCCCGCCGGGCGCAGGCGGTGGTGTCGTGGAGCGTGGGTCAGAACAGCGTGGGCTCGCCGAAGCCAGGTGTGCGCTCGATGGTCAAAAGCCGCTGCTTGGTGTTGATTCCGCCGGGGGCGGAGAATCCGTGCAGTGCGTGATCGGCCGCGAGCACCCGGTGGCACGGGATGATGAGCGGAATCGGATTGCGGCCGAGCGCTTGTCCGACTGCCTGGGCGGCGCCCGGCGCGCGCACGCGGTCGGCGACTTGACCGTAGCTGAGGGTATGACCGGGATCGATAGCACGGGTCACGGTGTAGACCGCGCGATGGAATGCCGGAATGCCACCGGTATCCACAGGTATCCAGCGGAGATCGTCGAGCTCTCCCGCGAGATGGGCACGGATGGCTGTGATGGCCTCGGTGAGCACACCGGGGAGTGGTCTTTCGTGCAGCTCGTCATCCGGATACCCGGTGCCGCGGATGAGGTGCGCGCGCGTCGTATCCGGATCGGCCTCCGGAAGCTGGAAACGGATCACCGCTTCTTCCCGCCAGGCGATCGCGCAATGGCCGATCGCGGTGTCGAACAGTGCCGCAGCGGTCCGGGTCGGCACTAGGGGATGGCCATCTGCTCTCGGTGCCGGGGTAGGACCCGTGGCATCGGTGACCGAACAAGCAGCCGTGGTGGCGTCACGCATAGTGCAAGTGTGCACGGTGCGACCGACCTGTTCGACTGTGGCCAGTCCAGTTAAGTCAAACTGGCCTTTAATGCAGCTGTGCTGTGCTGATCAGATGCTCGATCGCATGACTGATCGGGTGTGTGATCGCATGCCACGCTGACTAGGAGCGCCGCGCTCTGGTGCGTACCGCGGTGCCTGTCTGCCGATGGCATACCGAGCGTCGGCGCCGGCCCGGTTCGTGTGGGGGCAGGAGGTTCCGCACTTACCGGTATGGCCGGTTTCCTACGGGGCGCATTCGGATCCGGAACGGTGGCGCGAGCATGGATCGCGGCGAGATCGGAGTACTGGCGTCGGCGGTCGTAGTACGAGTAGGACGGGTCGGGGAGCAGGGCCCCCGGATGGAAGCGTTCGATCCGGAAGGCGCTCGCGGGGCGGTTCGCCATCGTGCGATAGACCGGATAGCCGGAAAGGGCGAGCAGGAACAGCGTGGTGAGGGCGGTCATGCTGTCAGCGTGCGCGTTACTGGCCTTGCCGAGAAATATCCAATCAGCGGATACTGGCCTTTATGGCGATGAGAGTGATCGGCGCGGGCAGCCTGGCCCGTGATTTGGGCCAGTGGCGCCAGCGCGGCGGCGAACCGGATTCCGCGGTCCGGCGGTCCGCTCGGCCGGTATATCAGGCACTGGCCGAAGGCGTCCGGTTGCTGATCCACGATGGCCGGGCGCCGTTGGGCGTCGCCTTGCCGAGTGAACGTGATCTCGCCGCCGTACTCGGTGTCAGCCGCACCACCATCACATCCGCATATGCGCTGTTACGGGAACACGGTTACCTGATCAGTCGTCAGGGTTCACGCAGCACCGTGGCACTACCGCGCGATGTGCAGCACGACGGCAGCAAACCGGCTAGGAGCATTCTGGCCGTTATGCCCCTGCCCGAGCTGCCCACCGTGGATATGACCTACGCCGCCATGGATGCTCCTCCCGAGATGAGCGAGGCGTATTCCACCGCACTGGAAGGGATTCCGGCCTACCTCGGTACGCATGGTATGGACCCGGTCGGCGTGCTCGCACTGCGTCGAGCGATCGCGCACCGCTACACCGAGCGTGGTCTGCCGACAGATCCGGACCAGATCCTGGTGACCCTCGGCGCCCAGCACGGCCTGCGCCTGCTGTTGAATGTGCTCACCGCGCCCGCCTCCCGGGTACTCATAGAGCACCCAACCTACCCCAATGCCATCGAGGCGATTCGTGATGTCGGTGCCCGTCCGGTACCGGTGCCATTGCGTCCGGAAGATCAGGCATGCGGCTGGGACCTCGAAGGTATCCGCAGCGCTGCCAGGCAAACCGCAGCGTCCCTGGCTTATCTGGTGCCGGATTACAACAACCCGACCGGCCTGCTGCTCGACGCCGAGGGCCGGGCCGAGCTGGCCGCCATCGCGAGGGAGACCAGGATGACCGTGGTGGTCGACGAATCCATGGCGGATCTCGGGCTAGACGCGGAAGATCCGCCGCCTCCGGTCGCGGCCTTTGCCAAGGGCGCCGAGATCGTTTCGATCGGCTCGGCCTCGAAATCGTTCTGGGGTGGTCTTCGTGTCGGTTGGATTCGCACCAACCAGGCGCTGATCACCAAGCTGCTCGGTATTCGCTCCACAGTCGATCTCGGCACTCCGGTGATGGACCAGCTGGCCACCGTGTACCTGCTCGAGCATGCCGACCTCATTCTCGAGCCTCGCCGCGAGCGATTGCGTTCGCAGCGGTCCGCGCTACTGGGTGCGCTCGCCGAGGAACTGCCGGAGTGGTGCATCACTCCTGGAGTAGGCGGTATGTCGGTATGGGCGCAGCTTCCTGCTCCGGTTTCCACCGCTTTGGCCGCCACCGCCCCGAATCACGGCGTACTTCTCGCCGCAGGACCGAGATTCGGTGTGCAGGGCGCGTTCGAGCGTTTCCTGCGGTTGCCGTTCTCGCATCGGGAACCCGAATTGCGGTTGGCGGTGAAGGCCATCGCCTCTGCCTATGCGACGCTGACGCCGCGTGCTGTCGCACCGCTGACGCCACTGACCTGTTACTGAACAGCTCGCTGCGGCGGCGTGCCCACGCGGAGTAATGCGGAGGCCTGCGGCGGCACTTCTTCCCCTGCGCCGACGAGTGCGATCGACCGCCCACCCCTCGAGGTCGGTCTCTTCGGGTGCTCGGCGGTGCACGGAAGTGACATACCGTCGAGGCCTCCACCTCGAGCGGCGGTCGATTCGCGGACCGGATGTTCGCCGGTCGATGTGGGCTGTGCGTGCAGCCGCCTGCTCGCGGACAGTATGGCAGGCGAACCACGGAAGTGTCGAACCGGTTGGTTTGTTACTCCGGGGATTACCACATCGATCGTGGATCGCCACGGCGGTGCTCAGGACCGCCGATCGAGTGTTCAGTCGGCCCAGACCGATTCGATGGGGGTGGCGGTGGTCGGCGGTGCGGCGGGAATCTCGTTGGGCGTACGGGAGAATCGCGGCGCCGGAGCATGCTGGGTGATGTCCTCCAGCTCGATCAGCGAACCGCGGGCCACGATATGTTCGTCGTGCGTCGCCTCCGTGAAGGTGAGCACCGGTGAGACACAGGCATCGGTACCTGCGAAGATTTGCGTCCACTCCTCGCGCGTCTTGGCCCGGAAGCGCTCGGTGAACAGCTTCCGCAGGGTGTCCTGCCCCGCTGGGTCGAGCTGATAAGGCAGACCTTCCGGATCGATCTCCAGGCCTGCGAGCAGTTGCGCGTAGAACTGCGGCTCGATCGCGCCGACCGCCATGTACTTACCGTCGGCGGTTTCATAGGTGTCGTAGAACGCCATCCCGGTATCGAGCAGGTTCACGCCACGCTCCTCGGACCAAGCGCCATAGCCGCGCATACCCCAGATCATGTGCGAAAGGGCAAGGGCGCCATCGACCATGGCCGCGTCGACCACCTGGCCTTCGCCGGAGCTCTGTCGTTCGATCAACGCGGCGAGAATGCCGAACACAAGGAACATCGAGCCACCGCCGAAATCGCCGACCATATTCAGCGGCGGGACCGGACGCTCGCCCTTGCGGCCGATGGCATGCAGTACACCGGTGCGCGAGATGTAGTTGATGTCGTGCCCGGCGCGGTCGGCCAGCGGCCCCTCTTGTCCCCACCCGGTCATCCGGCCGTAGACCAGGCGCGGATTGCGGGCGAGCGCGTCGTCCGGTCCGAGGCCCATCCGTTCGGTGACACCGGGACGGAAGCCCTCGATCAGAACATCCGCCCGCTCGATCAGCCGCAGTACCTTCGCGATATCAGCCGGGTCCTTGAGGTCGGCCTCGACGATGGTCCTGCCCCGCAGCTGCGGCCTGCTGAACCCGCCGGGCAACTGCCCTGCGCGCTGTACCCGCACCACGTCGGCGCCCAGATCGGCGAGCAGTAGCGCGGCGTGCGGACCGGGGCCGATACCGGCCAGCTCGATGACCTTGATGCCCGCGAGCGGGCCCTGTGCGGCGGTGGATGGAGTGCTCACGCCTTACCTCGGTTCGTCGTTGATCCCACGCACCGGCGGTCGGTGCGACCCCAGACACAATCGGGGTGTATTGACAGTATGACAATAACGCGAGATGGGGTCGGTAGTTGTGCCTGAAACAGTCTCGGCTACGCCGACCAGCAGGTACTGTGCCAGGCGACACACTTGTGTGCAGGGGGTTGTTTCCAAGATGCGCTTTATCGTTCAGAATGGCCCGATGAGAGCAGATCGACCACGGTCGAAGAAGGGGGGTGAATCATGGCGTTTCCGGTCGATCTGACTTGCGCCCTGACAGGGGCTACGCGAGGGCAGCTTTCCTCATGGCGGAGACCGCGCAATCCGTTGCTTGTGCCCGAGTTGGGCTCCAAGCCTCGAGTGCTGTATTCGTTCCGTGACGTTGTGGCATTGCGGACGGTGGTCTACCTGCGGTCTCAGGTGCCGTTGCAACGGGTCCGAAAAGCGTTCCTGGAGCTCGCTGATATGGATCTGACCGAACATCCGTCCCGCTATCAGCTTGTATCGGATGGTGATTCGATCTTCCTGATCGACGAGCAAGGCGAAGCCACCGACCTCGTGAAGCGGCCACGGCAGCGGGTGATCGCCCAATTGGTGGAGGTGTTCGCGCCGTTCCAGAACTTCCACGGTGACCCAGTGGTCGATTTCCTGCATCCGCGACAGCGTCTGGATGTTCGTGAAGCCCGCCTGGGTGGCTGGCCTACCATCAGCGGCACTCGTGTCCCCTACGATACGATCGCGAGACTGCAACGCGGAGAGAACGGGATATCCGCGCAGGAGGTGCAGCGCTTCTATTCGGCAGTGTCCCCCGAGGCCGCGCTTGACGCCATCAGCTTTGATGAGCAGGTGAGGTCCGCGTGAGATTCTATCTCGATGCCAACGAGACAGACGCGATATTGCCCGTGCTGAGGCTGGTCTTTCCGAATCAGGTATTCCGGACTGCTGCCGAAGAAGAACTCATGGACGAGTTGGATATCCCGCTTTTCACCGAACTGAAAAGACGAGCATTCGATGCGATAATCACTCGCGACAAGAATCAGTTGGCCGACTTGGACGAGAAGAATGCGCTCCGGAACAGTGGATTGCACTGGATCGGGCACAAAGATCCGAACACCGAGGGAATCAGCATCATTACCTCATTGACTGCCGGATACCTGAGCGCCTTTCCGCACATACTCGGACACCTCGACCGTGCAACGAATCCGACGGCATTCCATGTTAAGGCAGTTGAACGAGACCCTCGTCAAAGGGTGCGGATTCGGCCGATCTAACATCCAGTTCGACCATTTGGCTTCAGCATGTCGGTAAGGCGGCCAGCGCAGTCGTGGACCGGAGTCCGGTGGGTCAGGACAGCGCTTGGTCGAGGTCGGCGAGCAAGTCTTCGACGTCCTCCAGGCCTACCGAGAGGCGGACGACGCCGTCGCTGAGGCCGATGGTGGCGCGACCTTCGGGGCCCATGGCGCGGTGGGTGGTGGTGGCCGGGTGGGTGATCAGGGTTTTGGCGTCACCGAGATTGTTGGAGATATCGATGACGCGCAGCCGGTTCAAGGTTTCGAAAGCGCGTTGCTGTGCCGCGTTTCCGGCTGCCTTCAGTTCGAAGGTGACCACGGTGCCGCCCGCGCTCATCTGGCTGGTGGCCAGTTCGTGCTGCGGATGTGATTCCAGGAATGGATATCTCACCCAGTTGACCGCCGGGTGGTTTTCCAGGAAGCGGGCGATCCGCAGTGCGGAGTCTGCCGAATGGCGCACCCGCAGCGGCATGGTTTCCAGACCTTTGAGCAGGGTCCAGGCGTTGAACGGGCTCAATGCCGGGCCGGTATGGCGCATCAGTGTTTTCACCGGCCCGCCGATGTACTCCTCGGAGCCGAGGATGGCGCCACCGAGTACCCGGCCCTGCCCATCGATGTGCTTGGTCCCCGAGTACACCACTACGTCGGCGCCGAGTTCGAAGCCGCGCTGTAGTAATGGTGTGGCGAAGACGTTGTCCAGCACTACTTTCGCGCCTGCGGCATGGGCCAGTTCGCTCACCCGGCGGATGTCGACCAGGGTCTGCATCGGATTGGCGGGGGTTTCGAAGAACACCGCCGCGGTGGGCACCGACAGCGCCTGTTCCCACTGGTCGAGGTCGTCGCCGTCGACGAAGACCGTTTCCACGCCCCAGCGCGGCAGGATCTCCTCGCACACTACGAAGCAGGAACCGAACAGACTGCGCGCGGCCACGAGGCGGTCGCCTGCGCCGAGCAGCGCGCCCAAGGCGGTGAATACCGCCGACATACCGCTCGCGGTGGCGAAACATGCCTCGGCGCCGTCGATGAGCCGCATCCGTTCCTCGAACATGGCGACTGTGGGATTGCCGTAGCGGGAGTAGACGAAGTGTTCGACCTCGCCGGTGAACGCGGCCGCGGCGGCCTCTGCGCTCTGGTAGACGAAGCCGGAGCTCAGATACAGCGCCTCGGAGGTCTCCTCGAAACCGGAACGCCGCAGTCCACCCCGCACCCCGAGCGTCGCGGGGCCGACCCCTTCTGGCAGCGGTTTATCGAATGCGCCGCCGGTGATCACGACTGCCGCCATGGCAGGCCGTCGGCGCGCCAGCCGGAGCCGCCGCGATGGCCGAATGCGTCGAGCGGGCCTTCGAAACCCTCCAGCACGTTGTAGCAGGTGCGGTAACCCGCCGCGGTGGCTGCGCTCGCCGCCCCCATCGAACGTTGGCCGGAACGACACAGGAACAGTATCGGAGCATCCGGGTTGTGGTCACCGAGCGCTTGCTTCAAGTCCTCGACGAATGTCTCGTTGCGGGCGCCGGTGAAATCGACCCACTCGACCAGCAGGGTCGGTCGGTCGATCGAACTGGTGTCGGGTACGCCGACGAACGTCCATTCGGCTGTCGTCCGTACGTCGACCAGGACGGCTTCGGGGTTGTTCAGTAACAGCTCCCAGGTCTGCCGCGGGGTGATGTCACCGGCGTAACTCATGCGCTCCTCCTGCGAATCCGCACTTGCCGTGTCCCAGATGGCGGCACGGCCAGGTCGTCACCCGGAGCACCCCACCGCGGAGGAGGGTTGCCGACCAGCAGTGCCGGGGCTTGACGCTGGTTCTCATGACCTTCGGCTGAGAGTGCACCGACCCGGGCTGCCCTGTCAACCTGTGCTGTCCGGTGCGCTGGCGCTCAGGTGGTGTGCGTGAGCGCTCAGGTGCAGACCAGCCAGGTGCCATCGGATCGGATGAGACTCCATACCGTGGTCTGCTCGGTGCCGTTGGTCTCGGTTGTCACGGTCGTCTTCCCCGTGTCACCCTCCACCACGGTGCCATCGATCTTCGTGATCTGGACAGATTTTCCGCCGCCGAGCTGCCCGGCCAGCGGTACTCGGTCGGCGTCGAAGGTTTGGCATGCGGTGCCGGGCGGGGGCACTTTGCCGGTGCGGTTGGTGCCTTCGATGAAGTTGTGCACGGCCGCGGCGATGCGGTCGGCGTCTGTGACATTTTTCTCAGTAGGCGACAGGATCATGCCGAGCACGATCGCGATGAGCACGACCAGCGCGACTGCCGCGGCCGCGAGGAACGGCGCCACGGAGGGCTTGTCGGTTTGATCGATCCGGATGTTTTCGTCCTCGCCTGCGCTCGGCTGCTGCTCGGTCATTGTTCGATGATCCCTGGTGAGCGGCGGTATCGAATACCCGACCCCGGATCGTGGCGACGGTAGGGGCGCGCGGCGTATCGGACGGCTGCTCTCGGCCTGTGCGCGTGGATACGGCATGATCGTGTCGGCCGGTCGCGCGCAGCGCGATGGTCGATGGTGTGCACCGGATGCGCATACCGGGTCGGGGCGGTAGCTATTTCCCGGATAGAATCGGGAAAAGGAGGTCGGCACAGCAAACCGGCGGCTTATCGCCATATCGAATCCGATCGCCACGGTGAACGGAGCACCGTGCGGCCCCCGGCAGGCATCCGCCCATCCGGATGCGACAGCCAGTGTGTCAACTTAGCCTAAGCTAAGTGGGACGTCATTAATTGTTTTCGACCATTGAGGGTGCGCGTAAGAGATGACCGAACAGAGTGCAGCGACCCGCCCACTCCGCGTCGCGATCGTGGGTGCCGGACCGGCCGGGATCTATGCCGCCGACGCGTTGATGAAGTCCGATGCGGAAGTGAGTATCGACCTGTTCGAGCGCATGCCCGCGCCGTTCGGGCTGATTCGCTACGGTGTGGCCCCGGATCATCCCCG
Organism: Nocardia spongicola; assembly: GCF_047200775.1. Lineage (NCBI taxonomy): Bacteria > Bacillati > Actinomycetota > Actinomycetes > Mycobacteriales > Nocardiaceae > Nocardia > Nocardia spongicola. The sequence goes on from NZ_JBJZOO010000002.1 coordinate 245,873, forward strand.
GATCAAGGGCATCATCACCGCTCTGCACAAGGTCCTCGATAAACCGCAGGTGCGGTTGCTCGGCAATATCGACTACGGCACCGATATCACCCTCGACGATCTGCGTGCCTTCTACGATGCGGTGATCTTCTCCACCGGTGCCAACGCGGATCGTGCGCTGGCCATCCCCGGGATCGACCTGGATGGCTCCTTCGGTGCCGCCGACTTCGTGTCCTGGTACGACGGGCACCCGGATGTGTCGCGCACGTGGCCGCTGGAGGCGGAGAAAGTCGCGGTGCTCGGCGTCGGCAATGTCGCCCTCGACGTGGCCAGGGTGCTGGCCAAGACCGGCGACGAACTGTTGCCGACGGAAATCCCGCCGAACGTGTACCAGGGGCTGCGGGCCAATAAGGCCGTCGAGGTGCACGTCTTCGGCCGCCGCGGGCCTGCCCAGGCCAAGTTCACCCCGTTGGAACTGCGCGAGCTGGATCATTCCCCGACCATCGAGGTCATCGTCGATCCTGAGGACATCGACTACGACGAAGGCTCGGAAGCGGCGCGCAGGCATTCCAAGCAGGTCGATATGGTCGCCAATACGCTGGAGCAGTGGGCCATCCGCGATGCCGGTGATCGGCCGCACAAGCTGTTCCTGCATTTCTTCGAGTCGCCTGCCGAGGTGCTCGGGGAGGACGGCAAGGTGGTCGGTCTGCGTACCGAGCGCACGCAGCTGGACGGCACCGGGAACGTCAAGGGCACCGGCGTCTTCACCGACTGGGATGTGCAGGCGGTATACCGCGCTGTCGGTTACCTGTCGCAGAATCTGACCAGCCTGCCCTTCGATGAGCAGGCGGGTACGGTGCCGAACGAGGCGGGCCGCGTACTCGTCGACGAGGATGCCGAGGGCGCCGGGCGCTACCTGTCCGCCACCTATGTCACCGGTTGGATCAAGCGTGGTCCGGTCGGCCTGATCGGCCACACCAAAGGCGATGCCAACGAGACCATCGCCTGCCTGCTCGACGACGCCCCCGGTTTCACCCCGGCCGCGCGGCCCGATCCGGAAGCCGTTGTCGAATTCCTGGAAGGCAAGGGAATTCCCTTCACCACCTGGGCCGGGTGGTATCGCCTCGATGCCCACGAACGCTCCCTCGGCGAGCCGGAAGGGCGGGAGCGGGTCAAGGTTGTCGAGCGCGAGGACATGCTGCGCGCCAGCGAGCCGCACAAGGTCTGAGCACATCACATCGAGCGGATCCGCTGCCGTGCTGCTCTGTCCGCTGTGGCAGCGGAAAGTTCGATAGTGAGGCATTCTGTACACGTGTTCGATGCCCACCTGCACATCTTCGACCCGCGATTCCCGCTGGTCGAGAACGAGGGATATCTGCCGCCACCGTTCACCATCGCCGACTATCGCAAGCGCATGGCGCGTTTCGACATCAGTGGTGGCGCTGTGGTCAGTGGATCGTTCCAGGGCACGGATCAGAGCTATCTCACCGCGGCCCTCGCCGAGCTCGGCGAGGGCTGGGTCGGCGTCACCCGCCTCGATCTGGACGCCACCGATGAGGAGATCCTCGCGCTGGACCGGATCGGGGTGCGCGCCCTTCGGTTCAATCTCAAGCGCGCTGCCACTGATATCACCGGTATGACCTTGCAAGCGTTGCGCGCTTACGAGCTGGCCGGTTGGCATGTCGAGGTCTATATCGACGGTACGATGCTCGCCTCATTGCAACCGGTCATCTCCAAGCTGCCCGCGCTCTCGATCGACCATCTCGGTATGTCCGAGGAGGGGTTGCCGTTCCTGCTCGATCTCGTCGATCGGGGCGCGCGGGTCAAGGCGACCGGTTTCGGCCGGGTCGCGATGAATGTTCCCTACACCTTGCGTCGTATCCACGCGGTGAACCCAGGGGCCCTCATGTTCGGCACCGATCTTCCCGGTGCCAGAGCGGGACGCCCATTCCAGGACTCGGATGTCGATCTGCTCTGTGATGTGGTCGGCACCGATATGCACGCGGTGCTGGAAGACAATGCGCGCGAGTTCTACCGGCTGCCGGCCCGGGTGCGTGCGGCCAGTGCCGACCAGGCTCCGACGCTGCCGTTGTATCTCCCGGCGCGACTCCGAGAAGAGCCGACTCTCCGGTTGCGTCGCGAGGAACTGCCCGGTGCCAGAGCCGGGGATACGATTCCCTTTCCGGCCATCGAGCGATAACGCCTCGGCGGTGCGGGCTCAGGTGAGGACGAGGCCGACGATCCAGACCCCGGTGGCCAGTAGCGCACCGGCGAGTTCGATGAGGATGGACAAACCCACTCCCCGCACCGCGTGCACGGTGGCCTGCCAGGCTCGTCGGCTGATCTGCAGGCGATAGAGTTCCGAAAGATATACGCCGAGAACGAAACCGACGAACAGACCGATCACCGGAACCACGAAGAAACCGATGATTCCGAGGACGGCGCCGAAAAAGATTGCGCGGCGGGAGACGCCCGCGTCTTGCATCCTGCGTCCGGGCCAGGCGTATTTGACCACTCCGGATACGACCAGCAGTGCCGTGCAGATCGCGAAAATCGTCCATGCGCTTGCGCCGCCGGTCAGGAATGCCCACCCGGCGATGGCACCGAATATCAAGAGCACCCCGGGCAGGATCGGGACGACGATCCCGATGAGGCCGATCAGGATGACGAAACCGACGAGTAGAGCGAACCATCCCTGGTGGGCAACCGAATCCACATGCGGCAGCGTATCGCCGGCCGGACGCGCGTGTCACCGAAGCGGCCCATCGGCCTCGGCCTCATGGATCGTTGCGCTGTTCGGGCCGCCTTCGATCGGCATCGCGCTGTTCGGTCGAGGAAGGTGCCGGTGGCCAGAACGGTAGAGCGTCGGGTGACGATATTTGACAGCACACTGTCAAATATGACAGTGTGCTGTCATGGAAAAGAAGATTGTGCACCTGGCTGTCTACGACACGCTCGCCGACTGGGAGGTCGGTGCGGCCACCGCGCACATCAACATGCCGAGCTGGCATCGCGAGCCGGGTATCTGGCAGGTTCGGACGGTCGGTCCGGACCTGGAGCCGATCACGACGATGGGCGGGATGCGCATCGTGCCGGATATGGCCCTCGCCGAACTCTCACCCGCCGACAGTGCGATGTTGCTCCTGCCCGGCGCCCAGACCTGGGAGGGGGAGCAATTGGTTCCGTTCGCACGCAAGGCACGGGAATTCCTCGACGCCGGTGTCCCGGTCGCCGCGATCTGCGGCGCGACCCTCGGCCTGGCAAAGGAAGGTCTGCTCGATATGTGCGGACACACCAGTAATGCCGCGGAATTTCTGCACTACAGCGGATATTCCGGCGGTGCGAACTATATCGACACACCCGCTGTCACCGACGGTGACGTGATTACAGCCAGTGCGAGCGCGCCCTTCGAATTCGCTCGCGAGGTGCTCGGCCGACTCGGTGTATACGAACCGCATGTGCTGGATGCCTGGTACCGGTTGTTCGCGCACGCCGACCCGACAGGATGGGCGGTGCTCGCGGAGTACGAGGCAGTACACGGCGCAGGTGCGGCGGCCGGCTCGGGAGGCGGCAGCGTAGCGTGACCCAGCAGGGGCCCGCAGGCCGGAACGGGCCATAACGTGAGTAGCGATACCGGCATCGGAAGGTGAGCCGTGGCCAGTACCCAAGTCTTATTCGCCACGGCGGCGATCACGTCGTTCCGCGTGAACGGACAGTTCCTCGCGGTGGCCGAGGAACTGGCGCGACCAGCGGGGCTGACCGCCGCCTGGTGGCAAGTACTCGGCGCGGTGCTGCACACGCCGTTGCCGGTCGCGGGGATCGCCAGGGAAATGGGTATTACCAGGCAGAGCGTGCAGCGCATCGCCGATCTACTTGTGGACAAGGGGCTTGCCGAATATCGGCCCAACCCTGCCCACCGGAGGGCGAAACTGGTCGCGGCCACCGAGGAGGGCTCGGCCGCGGTCCGGCGGATCAATCCGCAGCACGCGGTGATGGCCGAACGGCTCGCCGCCGAACTGGGCCCCGAGCAGCTCGAGCGGACGGTGCAGGTGCTCACCGAGCTCTCCGCCGCACTGGACGCGATCACCACGCACGACGACACCTAGAGTCTGTGTCGAAGTCGGTCGAGGGATGGCACCACTGGGAGGAACCGGCGCTGAGCGATGAACAAATCGCCGCCGAACTCACCAGTCAGCTCGGTCGTGCGGTCTTGTCATCCGATCCGGCGGAAGTCGACCTCGAGCCCGGACGGCCGCAACGTCAGATTCTCCTCGACGTCCAGTTCGCCACTACTCGTCAGCTCGAAGTCACGCACCAACGAGGCGATTATCAGCTTCGCCTCGTGCAACGCGAACGCCTGACCGATACATGAACGCGGACCAGTGCCGAACGGCCGGTACATCCATGGTTTGGGCCGGAACCCGTCCTCCAGCCACCGATCCGGCCGAAATTCCGCAGCGTCGGGGCCCCACACGCTGGTGTCGCGGTGTACCGCCAGCAGAAGTACGAATACCCATTCCCCCGCCGCGATATCGTAGCCACCGAGCGTGGTGTCTTGCCGCGCGGCCCGGAAAAATCCGGGTGCGGTGGGCCAGAGTCGCAGTGTTTCGGAGATCACCGCAGCAGTGACCTTCAGCTCGGCCACATCCTCGTATGCGATCCGTCCATCGTCTGTTGTCACCGCAGCGGCCTCGGCGCGAACTCGGGCCGCCAGCTCCGGATTTCGCGCTAGAAAGTGCGTAGCGAACGCGAGCAGATTGCCTGTGGTCTCGTGCCCCGCGACGAAGAGCGTGAGCACCTGATCGGCAATGTTGTCGTCCGGCAGTGCCGATCCGTTCGCGGGGTGCAACATACGGTCCAATAGGTCTGGGCACCGCTCGCCGGTCCGCCGCCGGGCTTCGATGACATCGCACACCGTTCGCTTCATGTATTCGATATCCGCGGCGTACTGGCGGGCACGCTTGCCGCCGAGCAGCTTGCCGAGCACCGGAATCGCCGACTCCTGCACGTACGCGAATACTCGGGTCAGCGCATCGGCGAACGGAGCACGGCCGGTCGTATCGTTTCTGGTGAACGCCCCGACCGAATATCCGAACCCCACCAGACCGATCGTCTCCAGGGCCGCGTCACCCATCATGGCCGCGGTGTCGGTCACGGTCCGGCCGTCGCCGAGCCATTGCGAGGTCAGATCCACCACGCTCAGCATCGCGTCGTGATAGTCCGCCATCGCCGCGGGTACGAACCCATCGATCAGTGCCTCGTGCCCGCGTTTCCACTCCAGAGACTCGTTCGCCGCGGTGAACAGCCCGTCCTCGGTTATCGCGCGCAGCTTTTGGTACGGGCGGCCGAAATGCCTTTGCCAGGTTTTCTCGTCGATGACCTCACGCATCAACTCCGCCGAGCCCGCGAACGTCAGATGCACCCCACCGACGAACGTGCGCCGGTACAACGGGCCGAGCTGCGAAAACTGCCATAGAGTCTTTTGATTCGGGCGTTTGCGGTCCATACCGAGCACATCACCCAGGATCGGAACCCGTTTGGGTGGATGCGGAATACTCTGTGCGACAGGTTTCGTCGTTGTCGTCATAGGGCTGCCTTTCGGGCGTTCGAATCGGCTTCTGCTATGGCCTGGCCTGAGTCGGCACAGGTCAGGGTCAGGGCTTTCCGGCCGAACGGCTTTCCGAGGGGGCTGGTAGGTCCGCGAACGGGGCCTTGGTGCGCCCGACCAGATCGGCGACGGAATCCAGCACCATGGTGGGGAGGTAGGGGTATGCCTCGAAGGCCGTGCGGCTGGTGATACCCGAAGTCACCAGGATGGTCCGCATACCGGCCTCCAGGCCGGAGATGACATCGGTATCCATCCGGTCGCCGATCATCACCGTCGACTGGGAGTGCGCGCCGATCCGGCGCAGCGCCGAGCGCATCATCAGCGGGTTCGGTTTGCCGATGTAGTACGGATCGCGGCCGGTGGCCCTGGTGATCAGGGCAGCGACCGATCCGGTCGCGGGCAGTGAGCCCTCGCGGGACGGGCCGGTCGGGTCCGGATTGGTGGCGATAAAACGTGCGCCCCGCTCGACCAGCCGGATCGCGGTGGTGATCGCCTCGAAGGAATAGGTCCGGGTTTCGCCGAGCACCACGTAGTCCGGGTCGCTGTCGGTCAGCACATAGCCGATGTCGTGCAGTGCGGTGGTGAGCCCGGATTCCCCCACCACGTACGCGGATCCGTGCGGACGCTGTTCATGCAGGAAGGTGGCGGTGGCCAGGGCGGAAGTCCAGATCGCGCCTTCGGGGATATCGAGCCCGATATGCCGCAGCCGGGCCTGCAGGTCTCGTGGTGTGCGGATCGAATTGTTCGTCAGCACCAGGAATGGTGTCCCATTGGCGCCGAGTTCGGCGAGGAACTCGTCGGCACCTGGTACGAGGTGGTTCTCGTGTACCAGGACACCGTCCATATCGGTCAGGTAGGACAGGATCGGTTCGTCATCCGCGCTCACCCGGACGATTATCCGCCTTCGGCTCCGGCCGGATCGCCGGGCGGCAGTCACTGAGCTACCAACGCTGGACTCGGCAGCCGAAGTCCATGTATGCCATCGCACGTATCGCCATGGAGGTTGACTACTGTCGAGGGCAGATGGTGGGGTGGCCGAGATAGGACACGAGGAGCGTGGCAGATGAGCGAACTGAAGCTCGGGTACAAGGCATCGGCGGAGCAGTTCGGCCCGCGTGAGCTCGTCGAGATCGCGGTGCTGGCCGAGGAACACGGTATGGACAGCGCTACGGTGAGCGACCACTTCCAGCCATGGCGGCACAAGGGAGGGCACGCGCCGTTCTCACTGGCTTGGCTGGCCGCGGTCGGCGAGCGCACCACACGCATCCAGCTCGGCACCTCGGTGCTCACCCCGACCTTCCGCTACAACCCGGCCGTGATCGCACAGGCGTTCGCCACCATGGGCTGCTTGTACCCGAATCGGGTCATGCTCGGTATCGGTACCGGGGAGGCGCTCAACGAGATCGCGACCGGGTATACCGGCGAGTGGCCGGAGTTCAAGGAGCGGTTCGCGCGGCTGCGGGAGTCGGTCGAGCTGATGCGGGCACTGTGGACCGGCGATCGGGTCGACTTCGACGGGCAGTACTACCGGACGGTCGGCGCGTCCATCTACGACGTCCCCAAGGGCGGTATCCCGATCTACATCGCCGCGGGTGGCCCGCTGGTGGCCCGCTACGCCGGACGCGCGGGCGATGGCTTCATCTGCACCTCGGGCAAGGGAATGGATCTCTACACCGAGAAACTGATGCCCGCGCTCGCCGAGGGCGCGGGGAAGGCCGATCGGACCGTCGAGCACATCGACCGGATGATCGAGATCAAGATCTCCTACGACACCGACCCCGAGCTGGCGCTGGAGAACACTCGGTTCTGGGCTCCGCTGTCGCTGACCGCGGAGCAGAAGCACAGCATCACCGATCCGATCGAGATGGAAGCCGCTGCCGATGCCCTGCCGATCGAGCAGATCGCCAAGCGCTGGGTGGTGGCCAGTGACCCCGATCAGGCCGTCGAACAGATCAAGCCCTACCTCGACGCCGGACTCAACCACCTGGTCTTCCACGCACCCGGCCATGATCAGCGCCGTTTCCTCGACCTCTTCCAGCGCGACCTGGCTCCGCGCCTGCGCGCCCTGGCCTGAATCCATTCATCCGCACCGCGCACCGAGTGAACCCGGCTCGGTGCGCGGGCCGTACCGGTATGCCACACGCCGGGCGGTCAGGCGCGGCGGAGAGCGAAGATGCGCAGGTCGCGGGTGGTGCGTTCGCGATAGATGGCATACACGCGGGCGATATCGACGAAACGGGCGAAGATGGCGTCTTTATCGGGAGCCGCGACCGGGGTTGCGGTCACGGTGATGCGTTCACCGGCGATGGCGACGATGCCCGTGGGGTTCGCCAGTAGATTGGCCGTCCACGCGGGATGGCCCGCTCGGCCGAAATTACTGCCGATCACGTAGAGCGTATCGCCGTCGTGCACGTAGAGCAGCGGCTGCTTACGTGGCGTACCGGTTTTGTGGCCGATGGTGGTGAGCAGGAGGACCGGCTCACCGGTCGGGCCGAGCAGGGTGTATCTGGCATCGGTGCGTTCCAGGATCGCCCGGTCCAGCGGAGTGAGCGCACGAACGAGCCGAGACCCTGGCACTGTCGCTGCGAATCTGTTCAACGCGCGAGATAGCAGCGTCGCGCGTGACCCCCATTGCCGATCGGGAAAATTCTCAGCCATGCCCGGACTATAGTGCTGACCTGGGCTGGAGGATATGCTCTCGACCAGGTGTCCGGCCGTGCGGTCGAGTCCGATCCGGCGATGTTCACTAAGCTCACGGGCATGATCGACCATGCTCCTCCCGTCGTGTACATCGCCGCGCCGGAAGGCGACACCGGTAAATCCACGGTAGCCCTCGGAGTGTTGCAGATATTGTGCGCGACCACCGCGCGGGTCGGGGTCTTCCGGCCGATCATGCGCTCGGCCGCCGAGCCCGACTACATCCTGGAACTGCTGCTAGAGCACAGCACCGCCGATATCGACTACACCCAGGCGGTCGGCACAACCTACGAACAGGTGCATGCCGACCCGGACGCGGCGATCAGCGAGATCGTTATGCGTTTCCATGAGGTCGCGAAGATGTGCGATGTGGTGGTCGTGGTCGGCAGCGACTACACCGATGTGGCCAGCCCAAGTGAACTGCGTTTCAACGCGCGTATCGCGGTGAACCTCGGTGCCCCGGTGTTGCTGGTGCTGCGTGGTGCCGAGCGCACTCCGGCGGAGGTGCGCCAGCTGGCCGAGCTGTGCGCGGGCGAGCTGGCCCAAGAGCATGCGCAACTGGTCGCCGTCATCGCCAACCGTTGTGATCCGGCACAGCTGGAGCAGGTGTGCGTGGCTTTGCGCGGCTTCGATGTCCCCTGCTGGGCGTTGCCGGAGGTTCCGCTGCTTGTCGCGCCGACGATGGCGGAGTTGTGTACGGCCATCGACGGTGAGATATACAGTGGCGACCCGGAATTGTTGCGCCGCGAGGCATTGCAGATCATGGTCGGTGGGATGACAGCCGAGCACGTTCTGGAACGGCTGGACGAAGGCGTGGTGGTCGTCGTACCAGGTGATCGGTCCGATGTGCTGCTGAGTGTGGTGAATGCCCATGAGGCGGAGGGTTTTCCTTCGCTGTCGGGTGTCATCATGAACGGCGGTCTGCGACCGCATCCCGCGATAGCGCGGCTGATGGCAGGTCTCAAGCCGAAACTGCCCATCCTCACCACCGAACTCGACAGCTACGAAACCGCGGGCGCCGCTCATCGCACTCGGGGACGTGTGGTCGCGGGCAGCCTCCGCAAAGTCGATACCGCGCTCGCGCTGATGGAAGAACATGTCGACGCCGCGGAGCTGTTGCGGCGCATCGAAGTTCCGCTCGCCTCGGTGGTCACCCCGCAGATGTTCGAATACCAGCTCATCGAGCACGCCCGAGCCGATCGTCAACGCATTGTGCTGCCGGAAGGCGACGACGACCGCATCCTGCGCGCGGCGGGCCGGGTACTGCAACGTAAGATCGCCGACCTGGTCATTCTCGGTGTGGAGAGTGTTGTGCGCGCTCGCGCCGCCGAACTCGGTGTGGACATCTCCGCCGCCGAGGTACTGGACCCGAACAACTCCGGCTATTTGGAGGAATTCGCCGCCGAGTACGCCGAACTGCGCAAACACAAGGGGATGACGCTCTCCCGAGCACGCGAGACAGTCTCCGATATCTCCTATTTCGGCACCATGATGGTGTACAAGGGGATCGCCGACGGTATGGTCTCCGGCGCCGCGCACACCACCGCCCATACGATCCGGCCGTCCTTGGAGATCATCAAGACGGTGCCCGGCGTATCCACCGTGTCCAGTGTGTTCCTCATGTGCTTGGCCGACCGGGTGCTGGCGTATGGGGATTGTGCTGTCGTACCGGATCCGACCTCCGAGCAGCTGGCCGATATCGCGATTTCCTCCGCGGCGACTGCAGCCCGTTTCGGCATCGAGCCCAGGGTCGCGATGTTGTCCTACTCGACCGGGGAGTCGGGCAGCGGCGCGCATGTGGACAAGGTCCGCATCGCGACCAAGCTGGCGCGTGAGCGCGCACCCGAACTGCCGGTAGAAGGCCCGATCCAGTACGACGCCGCGATCGAACCGACCGTCGCCGATACCAAACTGCCGGATTCCGAGGTCGCCGGGCGCGCGACAGTGTTCGTGTTCCCCGATCTGAACACCGGCAACAACACCTATAAGGCGGTGCAGCGCAGTGCGGGCGCGATCGCGATCGGACCGGTGTTGCAGGGGTTGCGCAAGCCGGTCAACGACCTGTCCCGTGGTGCGCTGGTTGCCGACATCGTCAATACCGTGGCGATCACCGCCATCCAGGCACAGCAGGGCTGACGCGGGTGTTCCGCAGGATATCGGAGGTGCGATGAGCAAGGCGGCCGAGGATTTGGTGCTGGTGATCAACTCCGGCTCGTCCTCTATCAAGTATCAGCTCATGGACCCGGAATCGGGCATGGTGGCGGTATCGGGGGCGGTGGAGCGGATCGGCGAGGACGAGGGGGGGATCGAGCAGCACGCCGATGGCGAGACCGTCCGGCAGCGCAGCACGATCGCCGACCATCAGGCGGGTCTGCGCCTGGTTTTCGACACACTCACCGCGGCCGGATACGACGTGGTGCGTGGTGGGGTGTGCGCGGTCGGGCACCGGGTGGTGCACGGCGGCGAGGTGTTCTATCGTCCCACCCTGATCGATGACACCGTGATCGCCGCGATCCGTGAGCTCGCTTCACTCGCGCCGCTGCACAATCCGGCCAATCTGGCGGGTATCGAGAGTGTGTGTGAGCTGCTGCCCGGGGTGCCTCAGGTCGCCGTGTTCGATACGGCGTTCTTCCACAGCCTGCCCGCTGCCGCGAAGACCTATGCGATCGACGCCAAAATCGCCGCTGCCTACGGCATTCGGAAGTACGGCTTTCACGGTACATCGCACGAGTACGTGTCCGGCCGGACCGCCGAGCTGCTCGGGCGCGCTCCGGCCGAGCTGAATCAGATCATTTTCCACCTGGGCAACGGCGCGTCGGCCGCCGCGGTGCGTGGCGGGCGGCCGATCGACACCACGATGGGGCTCACTCCACTGGAAGGGCTGGTGATGGGCAGTAGGCCAGGTGATCTCGATCCTGGGATCGTGCCGCATCTGGTCCGGACCGCGCAGCTGGACATCGACCAGATCGATAACCTGCTCAACCGGGATTCCGGCCTCAAGGGCCTGGCAGGCGTGAACGATTTCCGCGAGTTACAGCGGCTCATCGCGGGCGGGGACCAGGCCGCCGAGCTCGCCTACGACGTGTACGTCCACCGGGTGCGGCGTTATCTGGGGGCATATCTGATCGAGCTCGGCGCGGTCGACGCGATCGTCTTCACCGCGGGGGTCGGTGAGAACAATCCACAGCTGCGCGCCGATGTCCTGGCCGGACTCACTCGTTTCGGCATCGATATCGATCCGGCGGCCAATACCGCGAAAGATCGTTCCGCACGGCGTATTTCCCCAGCCGACGCGCCGGTCGCGGTGCTGGTGGTGCCGACAGACGAGGAGCTGGCCATCGCCCGCGCCGCCAGGCAGGTGGTAGCCGAGCGCCCCTAGATCCAGGTCTTCGCGCGAATCGCGTTGGCCAGGTCGACCAGCGCGTAGCGGTGTTCACGACTGGGTGCGCCACGGGCGAGGGTCCGCAGGGCCGCTTCGGTCGCGGCCCGCAGATCGCGTTCCATGAAGGGGACGTCGAACAGAGTTGTATCGGGGCGTTCCGGTGTGTTGCCGGCCTGCAGCCAGGCCAGGGCCGTGCCGAGGACGAGTGCCCGTAGCCGCGGTGCGCGACTTTCCCCGGTCGGCAGGCTCAGTACCCGTGCTGCCGCGTCGTGCAGAGTAGCCTCGTCGAGTTCGGCCACCGGCGTTACGCTCAGCATGAGCAGGACAGTGGTCATGCCGGCGGTGGTGTAATGCCGTGCGGTCGCGGGTACGGCGTCGAGCGTCCGCACGGCCTCGTCCGCTTTTCCGGCGTCCGTTAGTTGTCTCGCCAGCCCGAAGGCGGCACTCACCATGGTGTGGTCGGTGCGCCAAACGGTCCGGTAGGCGCGCTCGGCGTAGGTGCGCCAGCGTTCGGGATCCGGTGGATCCCGGTGCAGGCCGATGAGTTCGGCGGTGCCCGCGAGCGCGAGCCATACAGCGAGCTCACCGGGGAGCATGCGGCAGACCTCCTCGAAGCTCGCCACAGCGCGCTCGTAGTCGTGGTCGAGTAATTCCGCCAGACCGCGATACCAGCCGACCCGCCATTCCGTTTCGGGTAAGTGCGCAAGCAGAGCCAAGGCGGTGGCCGGTTCGTTGAGGTCGATCCGCACCCGCGCTTCGGCAAGCGTGAGCTCCCGTTCCAATGACGGCGGGGCATTGCCTGGATCGGCCTCGGCTTGTTTGCGTGTATGCCGCAGTGCTTCGAGTGCCTGAGCGGAGTCGGTGGCCAGCGCGGTCGCGAGCAGGGGCGTGGCCGGTTCTGCGGGGTCGGGCAGTGGAATCGGTAGTCCAGCGATCACATCGTGGGCCGCCGGTCCGTTGCCGCGCGGATGTCTATCACCGTAGGTATCGAGCCGGCTGATCAGCTCTTCGGTGCCGAAGCTCGCGCGTGGTGACGTGAACACCGTAGACAGCTGGGGGTGCTCGGTACCGGTCTCCAATGCGAGTATCGCGCGCAGCGTTCCCGCCAGCTGGGTGGACATCATGTGGACGGTGGGAAAGCGACGTTCCGGGACGAGGTCGGTGGCGCACTGTAGGAGGCGGTGGAAGCACTCGTAACGTGCCAGTACCGGTTCATCATCCGGATCGGGGAGGCCGTCTCGATAGTGGCCGCGCTCCGTGGGCAGGTTCAGTGTGAGCACGGCCAGCGTGCGGCCGACGGTGTAGATATCCGAGGCCACAGTTGGTCCGGTGCGCGCGATTTCCGGGGCCTGGAAACCCTGGGTGCCGTAGAGGTTTCCGTACGCTTCGATGGTGGTGACCGCGCCGAGATCGATCAGCTCGATCGCATCCTCGGTGACCATGATGTTGTCCGGCTTGAGGTCGTTGTACGCGAGTCCGATCGAGTGCAGGTAGTCCAGCGCGGGCAGGATCTCCAGCAGATAGGCGATCGCCTCGGTGACCGGCATGCGCTGCCCGGGTTGATAGGTACCGAGAATATCGCGCAACGACCGGCCGCCCACGTACTCCATGACGATGTAGCCGACCGGCGTTCCCGTACTGTCGGGGTGCTCGACGAAATTGTAGATCTCCACGATGCTGGGATGCGCTACCTCGGCCAGGAATCGGCGCTCGGCCACGGCCACGGCCTGTGCTTGCGCGTCACCGGTGTGCAGCAGGCCCTTCAGCACCACCCAGCGATCGCTGACATTGCGGTCGATCGCCAGGTAGATCCAGCCGAGTCCGCCATGGGCGAGGCAGCCCTTGACCTCGTACTGTCCTGCCACCAGCTCGCCTGCGTGGAGCGTCGGCCGAAAATCGAAGGGCGCGGCGCAGCTCGCGCATTCCCCGACTGTGGTCGCGGGTCTGGTTGCCGTCGCCCGGCCGACCGGTGCGCCGCAGCGCAGGCAGAACCTCCTGCTCTCGGATACCACCGGAGTGCTGCGTACGGTTGCCCGCGGATCAGTGGCAGGCACCGGGGGAATCGGCACCAAGCCCGCGCCGAGCTTGCGTACCGTCGGAGCTGTTCGCGTGGTTCGAGCACCTCGTCCTGAGGTGCTCGCCGGTGCTTGCGCGCTCGGTCCGGAATCCGTTCTCGCCGTGTCGTTCCTGCCCGCTACCGTGGCTCCCATCGTCGCGGTCCACGCCGAGTTCTCCGGCGCGTCGGCCGTCTGCTGGGTGACCGGACCCGATTCGTTTTCTGTTTCTGTGCCGGTACGTACGGTGTGGCCGGTGGGAGGAAGGTCGGCGCGCTCATGGCCGGAAGGAGATGATGGATGTCCGCCCGGCCGGGTGAGCCAACCGGTGTTGATCTCGGCCGAACCAGGCTGTCCCGAAGCGGTTTCGCCTGGTTCGGGTGTCGAGGCCGACGGTAGGCTCACTGCCGGTCAATCCCGATAGGTGGCCGCGGGTGGTACGGGTACCGGGCCGAGTACGGAGAGATATTCCTGGTACAACCGGCGCCAGGTGCCATCGGTGCGGATGCGTTCCAGTGTGCCGTTGACGAAGCGGACGAGATCGTCTTTCCCTTTGGGGATACCGATGCCGTACGGTTCCCGGCTGATGCTGTCGCCGACCACCTCGGTGTACGGGTCCTGGGCGGCCAGCCCGGCGAGAATGACATCGTCGGTGCTGACCGCGTCGACTTGGCGTTGTTGCAGGACGACAAGACAGTCGGCCCAGGTCGGTACGGTGAGGATGGCCGCGGTGGGCTGGTAGCGGCGGAGATTGTCCAGCGATGTGGTACCGCGAACCACACACACTCGCCGTCCCGCCAGATCGGCCAGACCGTTGATACCGGAGTCCTTCACCGCGAGCACACGCTGCTCGGCCTGGAGATAGACGCTGGAGAAGGCGACCTTCTCCCGCCGCTCGCAGTTGATCGTCATAGTCTTCGCGACCAGGTCGACGGTGTGGTTCTGCAGGGCGGCCGCCCGTTCGGCCGAGCCGAGATTGCGGAACTCGATCAAGTCAGGGCTGCCGAGCAGATCGCGGGCGATCTCTCTGGCGATATCGGCGTCGAAGCCGATGATGGTGCCGGAGATCGGGTCACGGAAGCTGAAAAGGTTGCTGCCCGCGTCCAGTCCGACCAGCAATCTGCCCCGCGCCCGGATCGCATCGATGGTCGGCCCGTGTGCGGCGGCACCTGCGCCGGTAGGTCGCAGACTGGCGGTCGGATCACCGCATTCCGTTGTGTTCTGCGGCGGTACCGGCGAATCTGTCTGCAGAGAAACAGCTTTGGCTGGTAGTGGGGGCTCGGTGTAATCGGGAGTGATGTTCGGCGTCGGTGCTGGGAAATCGGTCGCGCAGGCACTGGCCAGTGTCAGCACGATGAGCACGGTCATCAGAATGCCGCGCGCGGATCTCATCGATACTCCCGAAGCCGGGGCCAGATGCCCAGTCCGACATAGCCTGCCGCCAGGATACCGAGCACCATGGCTCCGGCGCTGAGAAAGTTCAAGACACCGGAAGCGTAGGCGATTCTGTCACGCAGTGTGTTCCGTGTCTGGGCGAGGCCATGTTCCAGTGCACGATTCAGCTCTTCCACATACGCGCTGGCATCGGTGGCGCCGGGCCCGATCGCCACCTCGGCCGCGCGGTTGAAATCCCCGGTATCCAGCGCCTCGTTCATTCGCTGGTGCGCCGCTCGCCAACCGGCCAACGCTGCGACGGCACCACGCACTTCGGCTGCCGTCGGCGCGGAATCCGGGTAGTGGCCGATCACATCGGCCAACCGTTCGATATGCGCGTCGTAGGTGCGGTCGTAGTCTCCAGCCGTATCTCTGCGCACCAGTTTCAATGTCTCCGCCGCGCGCGCCTGCTGGGCCAGGATCCGGCTTTGGATCAGCTGCGTCGCGGGTGTCATACCGTTGTCGCGGGCGTCGATCATCGCCGCCGCCGATACCGATCCCGCGATCACCGTCCAGGCCAACAGGATCAGCATCGCCACCGATGCGAGCAAAAGCCCGGGATTGATCATCCGCCGCCAACGTCGTGCCAGGTCTCGCTGTGCCAACCCCAGCGCGCCGAGGGTAAGGATCAGCAGGCCGATGGCGAGCCAGGGTGGGCGCACATGGTCGCGTTGGGCATCGGTCACCGCCGCGAAACGGTGATTTTGCAATTCCTCGGCCATCGGTAACAGTGTTGTCTGCATCTGATGAGATGCCTCGCTCAAATACGCCGCTCCGACCGGATATCCGTTGCGATTGTTCGTTCGCGCGGTCTCGACCAGGCCCGCGTACACCGGAAGCCCGGTGGCTATGCCGGTGCGCAGCCGGGTATCCGGATCGGTCGCCGCGTTCGGTCCGATGGTGTGATTCGATTGCGTCACCAATTCCGCTGCTGCCTCCCCTAATGCCTGGGTATAGCGATTGCGCACCGTCCGCGGCTCCAGTCCACCGGAAATGAAGGCAGTGCTCGCGGCGGCGTCGGCGATGGATAGTGCGGCGTAGAGCTGGTGTGCGGAATGCGCGTCCGGTTCGGTGTTGTAGAGCAGGATGTCCAGGCTTTGCTGGCGCTCGCCGACTGTCGCCGAGGTCAGTGCGCCCGCGGTCAGACACAGGCCGATCAGCAGCAGCCCGAGGGTGATCAGCCGTCCCGGTGAGGAATAGACGAAGGAACGCAGATTCTCCGGGTCGAGACGTTCGCGCACGATCGCGACGCGCAGCCCACCGGAACTGTCTCGGCCTGCCGGTTCGGGTTCGGACGACGGCCGAGTCCCGGCCGTTGTCGGCTCGGAACCAGCCATGTCCACCTCTCCGTCCGCACCACGTGTGCGGATTGCTCGACAGCCGGTCCGGAAGTCTGATCGCTCCGCGCGTATGGATGCGGAGTTTATTGTGGTTGTACGTGTTGTGGCGGGTGAAATACTCCCGCTTGGGAGTAGAGCAGGCAGGACGCCCCGTCACGGCAGGACGAGAATGGATGCGAAATGCGTGGTGACGGCGATGGTTGGGCCCATGGCCCGGATGGATTGCGGCATTGGGGCCGATTCGGCGCCGCCGGGTTGTTGTTGCGCGCTCCGCTCACGGGCGGTGGCTGCGCGGTGCTGCTACAGCATCGTGCCCTGTGGAGTCATCAGGGCGGGACTTGGGCATTGCCCGGTGGCGCCCGCGACAGCCATGAGACGCCCGTGCACACGGCAGTCAGGGAGGCGTGGGAGGAGGCGGGTATCGATCCTGCCGAGGTGCGGGTGCGTGGCGAACGGATGACCGCGTCCGCGTTGAGCGGCTGGACCTACATCACCGTGATCGCCGATGTCGATACCATCCTGCCGACCACGGGTAATCAGGAGAGCACCGAGCTGGCCTGGGTTCCGGAGCACGAGGTCGACGCCCGCCCGCTACATCCCGGTTTCGCGGCTTCCTGGCCTGCCTTGCGCGCCGCGCCGGCCCGAGCGCTGCTCGCCGAGGAAGACCATGCGGTGACCGCCGCGCTACCGCGCACACTCGACCTCGATGATCTCGGTTTTCTGTGGCTGCATTCGGATCCGGATGGGCCAGGCGATTACGTCAGGATCATCGATGAGCAGGACACCAAGGCTGTCGAGCCGCTGCCGGACACCGTTCTGTCGTTCAGCAGAGGACAGCTGCTTTCCTGATCTCGCCTAGGTGTGCGTGAGCAGCGCTGTTTTCAGTTCCCGTGCGGCGGCTTCCGGATCAGACGCCTCGGTGATGGCGCGTACGACGACAATCCGCGTCGCCCCGGCTTCGAGCAGACTCGGTACGTTGTCCGCATCGATCCCGCCGATCGCGAACCAGGGCCGGGTCGGGTGAGCGTCCGCGGTCGAGCGGACGAGCTCGAGGCCTGCCGCCTGTCTGCCCGGTTTGGTCGGGGTCGCCCATACCGGTCCGGTGCAGAAGTAATCGATGTGCTCATCGATCGCGGCGAGTCCGGCTTGGGCGCGATTGTGGGTGGATCGTCCGATCACCACATCGGGGCCGAGGATCTGGCGCGCGTACCAGGGTGGCAGGTCGGCCTGTCCGAGATGCAGCACGTCGGCACGCGCGGCCAGTGCGATATCCGCGCGATCGTTCACAGCGACCAGTGCGTTGTGCCTGCGTGCGGCAGCCTTCAACTCGGCCAACGCACCGAGTTCGGCTTTGGCCTCCAACGGGCCGAATTTCGCCTCGCCGGGCGACCCTTTGTCTCTGAGCTGGATGATATCCACTCCGCCCGCGAACGCGGCCTCGGCGAATCTGGCCAGATCGCCTTTCTCCCGGCGTGCGTCGGTGCAGAGATACAGCCGTGCGGAAGCCAGACGTTCTCGCGGTGCGGCTGGTCGATTCGGATGGGAGGGTTGCACGCTCTCGACCGTAGCCGCGCTACCGTGGGATGCGAAATAGGAGGTAGGTGAATCAGATGCGGACTCTTGGCGTCGTCGGCGGCGGCGTCATCGGGCTTGCCGTGGCCTGGCGGGCCGCGGTGGACGGTTGGTCGGTGACCTTGCTGGATCCGGCGGTCGCGACCGGTGCCTCCTGGGTTGCCGGCGGCATGCTCGCCCCGCTGTCGGAAGGCTGGCCAGGAGAAGAGCGGGTGCTCGAATTCGGCGCCGCCGCGCTGGCCCGCTGGCCCGGATTCGCCGCTCGGCTGGAAGCCGCGACCGGTGCCGGAGTCTTCGTCGCCGACGAGACGATGACCGTCGCGCTGGACGCCGCCGATGCCGCAGATCTGCGCACCGTGGCCGACTGGGTCGGCGCGGGCGGCCATGAACTGCGCATTCTGGACCGTGCCGGAGTTCGTGCGCTGGAACCGTCTTTGGCCCGTACGGTGCGTGCCGCGCTGCTCGCGCCTACTGAACCCGCGATCGACAACCGCCTGCTGGTGACCGCGCTGCGGCGGGCAGCCGAAGCAGCGGGGGTGGTTGTGCGGGCCGAAGATGTGGCATCCCTGGCCGAACTCCCGTACGACCAGATCGTGCTCGCGGCGGGGGCCGCATCGGCCCGGCTGTGGCCCGAACTGCCGGTTCGCCCGGTCAAGGGGGAGATCCTCCGGTTACGGCAGCGGTCGGGTGCGCCACCAGCGCCGCGCCGAGTCGTTCGGGCCAGGGTGCACGGCAGGCCGGTGTATCTGGTGCCACGCCCCGACGGGATCGTGGTCGGGGCCACTCAGTACGAGGCGGGTTTCGACACCGCGGTCACGGTCGCTGGAGTGCGTGACCTGATCGCCGACGCGGAGGCGGTGTTCCCCGGTATCGGGGAATACGAGCTCCTCGAAGCGAGCGCGGGTTCCCGGCCGGGTAGCCCGGACAATCTGCCGCTGATCGGCCGGCTCAGCGAGCGGATCATCGTAGCCGCCGGACACGGCCGCAACGGCATGCTGACAGTGCCCCTCACGGTGGACGCGGTAGCGGGCCTGCTCGCGGATACACCGCTGCCAGAAGCTGAAGTCGCTGATCCGCAGCGCTTTTCGATAAC
This sequence comes from Nocardia spongicola, assembly GCF_047200775.1. Lineage (NCBI taxonomy): Bacteria > Bacillati > Actinomycetota > Actinomycetes > Mycobacteriales > Nocardiaceae > Nocardia > Nocardia spongicola. Next base: position 265,032 of record NZ_JBJZOO010000002.1, read on the forward strand.
TGTAGGAGGAACCCGATGACACGGTCGTCCGTCCCCATCGGCGTCACGGTGAACGGCGATGAGCACGAATTCGCCGAACCGCTCACTGTGCGCGAATTGCTTGGGCGTCTCGGTCTGCCGTGCCAGGGGGTCGCGCTCGCGGTGGACGGCGCGGTGTTCGCCAAGTCCCGTTGGGACGAGCCGGTCGGCCGGGGCTGGCAGATCGAGGTGCTCACGGCGGTTCAGGGTGGCTGAGGCATTGCCGGAATCCAAGGACATACCCGCCGATACACCACTGCGGATCGCCGATCGCGAGTTCGGTTCCCGCTTGATCATGGGTACCGGTGGCGCGGAGAACCTCGCCGTGCTGGAGGAAGCGCTACTTGCCTCCGGCACCGAGTTGACCACTGTCGCCATGCGGCGCGTCGATGCCGCGGGCGGTACCGGGGTGCTCGATCTGCTGAAGCGGTTGCGTATCACGCCATTGCCGAATACGGCGGGCTGTCGCACCGCGGCCGAAGCTGTGCTCACCGCGCGGCTGGCTCGTGAGGCGCTGGACACGCATTGGGTGAAGCTGGAGGTGGTCGCCGATGAGCGCACCCTGTTGCCCGACCCGATCGAATTGCTTACCGCCGCAGAACAACTCGTCGACGACGGATTCGTCGTACTGCCCTACACCAATGACGATCCGATTCTGGCCCGCCATCTGGGCGAGGCGGGCTGCGCGGCGGTGATGCCATTGGGCGCGCCGATCGGAACCGGCCTCGGCATCGGTAATCCGCACAATATCGAGATGATCGTCGCCGAGGCGAAGGTCCCGGTGATCCTTGACGCGGGTATCGGCACCGCGAGCGATGCCGCGCTCGCCATGGAACTCGGCTGCTCCGCCGTACTGCTGGCGACCGCGGTGACCAGGGCGCATCGCCCTGAACTCATGGCAGCCGCGATGGCGGACGCGGTGCGCGCCGGATATGCGGCGCGTCGGGCCGGGCGTATCCCGAAACGGTTCTGGGCGCAGGCGTCCTCCCCGGGGCGGTAACCCGCGGTGCTCACGGTGCATTCGCATCGGCCGCGCCGTCAGGGTCGGCACGTCCTGTGCTGAGCGTCGAGCGCAGTGAAATGGTGGCTCGGTCGTGTTTTGCCGCCGCCACTTCACTGCGCTCGATCGCGTACCGGATGGGTGCAGTGAAAAGAGGCGGCTCACATCTTTACCCCGGTTATACGGTGCGCCATGTGTAGCGTGAGCGCGCGAGTTCATATGCGGTGTGGAGCAGTTCGCGGGTTGTCCGGTCGGTCCGCTGATCCGGATTCAGTACCGCGAGCCGGCCGACAGGTCCGTAGACGGGGTGCGGGATCACCGCATCGACACGCTGCGCGTCCTGTTGCCGGACCTGTCGAGTGGGAAGCGATCCGACGATGTCGTGGCCGCGTTGGCGGCCAGGGCCGCTGGGATCGCTACGCGCTCCCTGGCGCTGCTGCCGCACTCAGTGCTGTGCTCATGGTTGTGGCGCAGGAGGTGTGAATGACCTTCGTGTGGCCGGGCTCCGTGTACTTGTGGGGCGTGCGCCGCGATAGTGAGCCCGGTGCTCGGATTGCTCTGATAATGCTGGAGCCGCGAGTTATAGGTGTGGTGCCGATATGGGTCGGGGCGACGGTCGCGTAATCCTGGAAGGGATGCGCGGCCGCCGCCTGTTCAGTGTCGCTCTAACGGCTGTTGCCGGCCCGAGTCGCACCGTATCCGGTGCAGGCGATGGCTATACGTAGGTGAAGCCGAGGCCGAGGATGCCGTTGCCTATCCTGGTGACAATGACATTCACGGCGCCCGCGGGGTGCGGGGGAGTGACCGCGGTGATACTGCTGTCGGAGTTGACCACGAACGCCGCTGAGGTAGTACCGAATCTCACCTGGGTGGCCCCCGTGTAGCCGGAGCCGGAGATCGTCACGACGGTCCCGCCTGTTGTCGGACCGCTGTTCGGGACGACCGAAGCGACGGACGGTGGCGCGAGGGAGCCATAGGGGAGAGGGTTACTGGTTCCGCCCGGGGTGGTGACGGTGACTGCGAACGCACCGGCCGGAAGGAAGGGGGTGGTGGCGGTGATCTGGGAGTCGGAGTCGACGGTGAACGAGGTCGCCGGGTTGCCGCCGAAATCCACTGCGGTGGCCCCGGTGAAGCCGGTGCCGATGAGCACCACCACATTGTTACCGAAACTAGGACCCACATCCGGGTTGAGCGCGAGCAAAGTCGGTGCTACGGGTGGTGCGATGTAGGTGTAGGCGATCGGGGCGCTGGTTCCGGCTGGAGTCGTGACGGTGACTCCGATGGTGTTCGCCGCTCCGGGTGGTGCGGTGGCGGTGATCTGGGTGTCGGAGTCGACGGTGAACGAGGTCGCCGGGTTGACGCCGAAGGTGACAGCGGTGGCGCCGGTGAGGTTGGTGCCGGTGAGTACGACGAGGTTGCCGCCGGTGGTTGGGCCGGAAGTGGGTGCGATGGCGGTCAGGGTCGGCAGGGTAGGTGGTGGTGGGGCGCCGTAGGTGTAGGGGACGCCGTTGCTGACTCCGCCGGAGTTGACCACGGTGACTTGGACGGTGCCGGATCCCGGTGGAGCCAGTGCGGTGATCTGGCTGGGGTTGTCCTGCGTGAAGGTGGTTGCGGTGCCGCCGAAGTAGACGGTGGTCGGGCCGACGAATCCGGTGCCGGTGATGACGACGTAGTTCCCGCCCGAGGGTGGTCCGGAGGTGGGGAAGACGGCGGTGATGGTAGGCATGAGATGCCCCTGTTCGTGCGGGTGTTATGGGTGTTGTTCACCGGGGGGTGCCCCGAACGTGTGTTGTTGGCCCGGCTTTTCCATTAACACCTTGGTAATCGTTGTCGGGCAAGGGGTTCGATGGTCTGGTTTCGTCTGTTTTCAGATTGTTGCCGAAGGGGTGGATCACACCTGCTATCCGCCGCGTAGCAGGTGTGTGATGTATTGCGGTCGAATTCTTTTCAGGAAATATCGGTCAGTGAAAGGTTTCGGCGGGTATGCCGCTGTACGGGTAGGTGAATAAGACCGGGGTGCGGCTCTTCCGGTTCCGGCATCGTGGGGTGAGCAGAGGTGAACTCCGCACCCGAGGTAACGGCGTGCTCAGATAGCCGCCCATGAGCGGATCGCGGTGATTATCTCGTCGGGTGCGTCTTCCTGAATGTAATGGCCTGCGCCGATGAGCGGCACGGTGCGATGGCGTGAAAACAGCTGTTCCCACCGGCGACGTTCGGCGGCGCGGAAGGCGACATCCTTGGTGCCCCACACGATCAGCGCGGGCCGGTCGGTTACCGCGGGTAGTGTGCGTTCGATATCGGCGAGCAGGTCGCGACTGGCCAGGATTTCCCTGGGGAACACGTATACCGGTTCGCGGGAGGAGGGAGTGGGGAAGGGGCCGCGGTATGCGTTCATCACGGTGTCGTCCAGTTTCGTGCGGCGGACTCCGGCCGGGATGATGCGTTCGACGAAGAAATTGTGTTGCCGGATCAGCCGTCCACCCACCGGCCCGCCGAGAAAACGGGCGAACGCTTGGGTGCCGAGATCGGATTTGGGCCAGGCCCAGGTATTTCCGATGACGAAGGCGCTGAACCGGTCCGGATGACGGGTGGCCGTGGCGAATCCGATCGGACCGCCCCAGTCCTGCACCATCAGGGTGATCTCGCGCAGATCGAGCCGCTGGATCAGCTGACCGATGAGGTCGGCGTGCTCGGCGGGGGTGAAGCGGTAGCCGGGCGCCGCGGTGGACAAACCGAATCCGGGATAGTCGACCGCGAGGCACCGATAGCGGTCACGCAGGCCGATGACGAGATTGCGATAGAGGAACGACCAGGTGGGGTTGCCGTGCAACATCAGAAGTGGCGGCCCGGCACCTTCATCGATGTAGTGGACCGTGGAGCCGTCGAGCTCGAGGTAGTGGTCGGTGAAGGGGTAGAGCTGTTCGGGTACCCAGGACGGACGCCGGGCGTGCGGTGTGGTCGGCTCGTGTGTGGGCATGCCGGTGATCCTCCTCATAGGTGGGTCTGTTCCGAGCTGAAGCCGGTGGTCCTTGGTTGCCTGCGTCGTGCAGCGTTCGGCACCGTCGCGATGCGGGTATCATGGGGCGCCTGATACCTGACCGGTAGTGCGGTTATCGATGATTTCCACAGTGCGTGCCACTGAAACCGATTGTTCGCCGTGCGCAGGTACCGAGGTGTTCGTTCCTGTTCCGGGGTAGTCGCCATGGTGAACCCGCAGCCGACTCTCATCCTCGAGGATGATCCGACTCGCCACTATTTACCGACGCGCGTCGCTCCGTTTTACGGAATGCTGGTCGGCATGATCGAGCTGAGCGGCCTGACCAAGCGCTACGGGCAGACCCTCGCGGTGCAGGATCTCACCTTCGCGGTCCGACCGGGACAGGTGACGGGGTTCCTTGGACCGAACGGGGCGGGTAAGTCCACCACCATGCGGATGATTCTCGGATTGGACAGGCCCACCGCGGGCACTGCGCTGATCCAGGGCAAGCCGTATCACGAGCTGGACCATCCGCTGCGTAAAGTCGGCGCGTTGCTGGATGCCAAGTGGGTGCATCCGAACCGGTCGGCGCGCGCCCATCTGGAGTGGCTGGCCGCCTCCAACGACATCGCCAAATCCCGGGTGCAGGAGGTGCTGCAGCTGGTGGGTCTGACCGAGGTGGCGAACAAGGCCGCGGGTGGTTTCTCGCTCGGTATGTCGCAGCGGCTCGGCTTGGCCGCCGCGCTGCTCGGCGACCCGGAGGTGCTGCTGTTCGACGAGCCGGTCAACGGTCTCGATCCGGAGGGCATCCTGTGGGTTCGCCGGTTCATGCAGCGATTGGCCGCCGAGGGGCGCACAGTGCTGGTCTCCAGCCATCTGCTCTCGGAGATGGCGCAGACCGCCGAGCATTTGGTTGTGATCGGCCGTGGCAAGCTCATCTCGGATTCGACCACGCAGGAATTCATTGAGCGTGCCTCGGAGCAGAAGGTTCGGGTGCGCAGTCCTCAGCTCGACCAATTGCGCAGCTTGCTCACCTCGAACGGGATGACCGTGCGCGAGGACGGCGCGAACCCCGACCGCCCCGCGCTCATCGTGGCGGACGTGCCGAGCGAGACGATCGGCACCCTGGCAGGTGAGCACGGCATCACCCTGTTCGAGCTGGCCGGGCAGCACGCCTCCTTGGAGGAGGCGTTCATGCGGATGACCGGCGGCGCCGTGCAGTACCGCGGTGACGGTGTCGATCCGGCGAGTGCTCCGGGCGCGGCGGCACCGGGCACCGAGACCTATACAGCGATGGGAGGTGCGCTCTGATGGGCGTGCTTGCAGCGGAACGAATCAAGCTCACCTCGACCAAGTCGACGTGGTGGTGCTCGGCGATCATCATCGCCCTCGGGCTCGGCCTTGCCGCATTGGTCACCTGGACGATCAACTTGTCTTCCAGCGGGGACGACGCGATCTCGCTGACCCCCGCGATGGCGGTGAGCGGAGTCAGTGGCTTCGGCGTCATGGTGCTGATGATCATGGCGACCTTGACGGTGACCAACGAATACCGTTTCGGGATCATCCGGACAACCTTCCAGGCCACCCCGCACCGGGACCGAGTCATCCTCGCCAAGGCCGGGGTGGTCGGGGTAGTCGGTGCACTGCTGACCGTGGCGCTGACCTTTGCCGCTTATCTGGTGGCCAAAGTGCTCAGCAGTCCGGAGACCGGTGCGGACTTGACTCTGTCCGGCGCGGACAACTGGCGCGCGATCTACAGCGTCCCGATCTACGCGTTCCTGTGTGTCCTGTTCGCGATCGGCATCGGTGTGCTGGTGCGGCAGTCCGCCGCCGCGATCTCGCTGATCGTGCTGTGGCCACTGCTCATCGAGAATTTGTTCATGCTGTTCGGCAATTTCGGCCGCGATGCCATCCCGTTCCTGCCGTTCATGAACGCGAATCACTTCCTCGGTGCCGATTCGCCGGTCGACAACTGGCACTGGGGGCCGTGGGGAAGTTTGCTGTACTTCGCCGGCTTCGTCGCGCTCGTCTTCGGTGCGGCCATGGTCCTGGTGAACCGGCGCGACGCATAACTCACAGCTACCCGAGTCGGAGGCTACCGGCCACTCGGGTATACGGGGCGCCGACCTTGTCGGGAGGTCCGGCGCCGCGTGTCATACCGGCCCCTCTCCGGCGGCCGGTATGGCAAGTGGCTCGGTGCGAGTTCTTCGCGCCGAGCCACTTGCTTTATTCGCCTATGGATTCGCGTGCGCCAGGCTCGGGCGAACGCGACACTAGCTGAACCACCAGGCCAAGGCGCCGCCTGCGGCGAGGACCGCGCAGACCGCCAGCGCGATGGATAGCGGCCGGGCTGTTTTCCAGGTGGTGTACGCGCCGCCGACCAGGAACCCGGACAGGGCGAGCAGGATGATCACAGTGATGTCGCTGGACACCGTGCTCATCTTGCTTCATGCGGCCGAACCGCCGCAGAGCGGGTGGTCGTGACCGGTACTGTTGTTCCTCGCCCTGCCACGATTACGGCTTTGTGGGTCCAGAAGGCTACGTGGCGGTGGTCGGGTGCGTTGACCTGGTGACCGCCAATTCGGTCAGGAGTCGCCATGATCATCTTTTCTCAAATGGCCGACGAACCTCCGAGCAACCCGAGAACCCCACGACGTAGCTGCTCCCGACATCCGCCGACCCGGCACTACTTCGTAGACGGGTATGTCAGCCCCGCACCCAGCCGCTTGTAGTGCTGGACGAACCTCTCAGATGATCGATCGAGCTCATCATTGATGTTCTCGAGCAGCGAATTCTTCGCGGTCTCGCCACCGTCGTAGGTGGTTTCGTACAGGTAGGAGTCCGGCCCGGTCGACTTCGCCACTAGGTAGGCCAGCTGGGACCGGAATACGATCTCGAACTCCACCAGACCGGAAGGGCTTCACTCGGGTGAGGATAGTAGAAAGCCCGCCGAAGTAAGGAAGCTTACGCTCTAGCCTTGGCGGGCATCGTTACCGCGAACTTCACCAGAAGCTCACTACAGATGGAACTGATCGACGGTGCGTCGATGCAGCGTCCCAGTCGACGCCGTTTCGTTTCCACGTGCCACCACTTACGTGAGACCGCCGCCAGGTCGGCTAAGACCTGACACCGAAGCTGAAGACGTGCCGGTGCCGGCCCTTATGCAATTAACAAGCACGCATGCTTGCTTTATTTTGATCCGGATGTGATGCTGGTCGCAGAACGCGGACTTCACGGGTGCGGCATGCGGCTCATCCCGACGGTCCGCCGGACTGGAGGCATCCCCACTGATGAGTATGCTGGCCGCCGACCCGGCTGTGCTGCGGATCGGCAACTGTTCCGGCTTCTATGGTGACCGGCTCAGCGCGATGCGCGAGATGCTCGACGGCGGGCAGCTCGATGTGCTCACCGGCGACTATCTCGCCGAGCTGACCATGCTCATCCTCGGTCGCGACCGGATGAAGGACCCGAGCCTCGGCTACGCGAAAACCTTCGTCAAACAGATCGAGGACTGTCTCGGGCTCGCGCTGGAGCGCAAGGTACGCATCGTCGCGAACGCGGGCGGGCTCAACCCGGCCGGTCTGGCGGAGCGACTGCGTAAGGTGGCCGCCGATCTCGGGCTGGACGCGAAGATCGCGCATGTGGAGGGGGACGATCTCCTTCCGCGTGCCGGTGAGCTCGGCTTCGGTACTCCGCTGGCCGCCAATGCCTACCTCGGCGCATGGGGGATCGCCGAATGCTTGAACGCGGGCGCGGACATCGTGGTCACCGGCCGGGTCACCGACGCATCGGTGATCGTCGGTCCCGCGGCCGCGCACTTCGGTTGGAGCCGGACCGATTACGACCAGCTGGCCGGCGCCGTGGTGGCCGGACATGTCATCGAATGCGGCACCCAGGCCACCGGCGGTAACTACGCCTTCTTCACCGAACTAGCCGATCTGGGCAGGCCGGGTTTCCCGATCGCGGAAATCCGCGCCGACGGCAGCAGCGTCATCACCAAGCACTCCGGTACCGGTGGCGCTGTCACGGTCGACACCGTCGAGGCCCAGCTGATGTACGAGATCCAAGGTGCTCGCTACGCAGGCCCCGACGTGACCGCTCGGCTCGATACGATCCAGCTCGGTGCCGACGGCCAGGACCGGGTGCTGATCAGCGGCGTCACCGGTGAGGCGCCCCCGCCACAGCTCAAGGTCTCCCTGAACACCCTCGGTGGTTTCCGCAACGAGATGGCGTTCATCCTCACCGGCTTGGACATCGAGGCGAAAGCCGAACTGGCGCAGCGCCAGCTGGAGTCCTGGCTGCCGACCAGACCCGCCGAGCTGACCTGGACACTGGCCCGCTTGGACCGGCCGGATGCCGAGACCGAGGAACAGGCCAGCGCTGTGCTGCGCTGTGTGGTCCGTGACCAGGACCCGAACAAGGTCGGGCGCGCTTTCGCCAATGTCGCGGTGGAACTGGCCCTGGCCAGCTATCCGGGCTGCAGCTTCACCGCCCCGCCAGGCAACGGATCGCCCTATGGTGTCTTCACGGCGGGGTTCGTCGATGCCGCGCAGGTCACACATACGGCGGTGCTGCCGGAGGGGACCAGGGTCGAGATCGCGCCTGCCGCGGACACCGCCGAACTCGCCGAACTCGCCGTGCCCGCCGCGCCGCAACCGCTGCCGGCGGGAGAGACCCGCCGCGTGCCACTGGGGACCATCGCCCTGGCCCGCAGCGGTGATAAGGGCGGCAATGCGAATGTCGGGGTATGGGTGCGCACCGACGAGCAATGGCGCTGGTTGGTGCACACACTCACGGTGGAACGAATCAAAGAGTTGCTTCCCGAGACGGCTGCGCTGACGGTCACCAGGCACGTCCTGCCCAATCTGCGGGCACTGAACTTCGTCATCGAAGGCTTGCTCGGTCAGGGCGTGGCCTATCAGGCCCGCTTCGATCCACAGGCCAAGGGCCTCGGCGAATGGCTGCGGTCCCGGCACATCGATATTCCAGTGGAGCTGTTGTCATGACCAGACTTTGGGAAACCCAGGAGCGCCGCGAATTGCGTTCTACGGTACGCGCGTTCGTAGAACGCGATGTTCTGCCGTACCTGGACGAATGGGAACGCACCGCGGATATTCCGCGCGAGCTGCACAAGAAGGCGGGCTCGCTCGGGTTGCTCGGTGTGCAGTTCCCGGAATCCGCTGGCGGCGGCGGCGGTGACGGTGTGGACGCGATGATCGTCTGCGAGGAGATGCACCAGGCTGGCGCCTCGGGCGGCTTGTTCTCCTCGCTGTTCATCTGCGGTATCGCCTTGCCGCACATCATCGCCTCCGGCAATACCGCGCAGATCGAGCGCTGGGCGAAACCCACCCTGGCGGGTGAGCGCATCGGCTCGCTGGCGATCACCGAGCCGGGCGGCGGCTCCGATGTCGGGCACATCACCACCACCGCACGCCGCGACGGCGACCACTACATCGTCAACGGCGCCAAGACCTACATCACTTCCGGTGTCCGCGCCGACTTCGTGGTCACCGCGGTGCGCACCGGTGGACCTGGCTCCGCGGGCGTTTCCTTGCTCATCATCGATAAGGACACCCCCGGCTTCACGGTCAGCCGCAAACTCGACAAGATGGGCTGGCTGGCCTCCGATACCGCCGAACTGTCCTATGTGGACGTCCGGGTGCCGGTGGAAAACCTGGTCGGTGCGGAGAACTCCGGCTTCTACCAGATCGCGAGCGCGTTCGTGAGCGAGCGCATCGCCCTCGCGGTGCAGGCGTACGCCAGCGCGCAGCGCTGCCTCGACCTGACCCTGGAGTGGGTGCGCAATCGCGAGACCTTCGGCCGCCCGCTGATCAGCAGGCAAGCCGTGCAGAACACGGTCACCGAGATGGCGCGGCGTATCGATGTCGCCAGGGTCTACACCCGCGATATCGCGCAGCGGGCCGCTGAAGGCGAGACCGATCTGATCGCCGAAGTGTGCTTCGCCAAGAACACCGCGGTCGAGGCGGGCGAATGGGTGGCACACCAGGCTGTTCAGCTGTTCGGCGGCCTCGGCTATATGCGCGAGTGCGAGATCGAACGACAGTACCGGGATATGCGGATCATCGGCATCGGCGGCGGTACGACAGAAATCCTGACCGGACTGGCAGCGAAGCGATTGGGGTATCAGGCATGACCGTTCTACGCAGCACACTGGATACCACCACGCCCGAATACGAGGCCGCGGCGGAAGCCATGACCACCAAGCTCGTCGAGGTCGAGGCCGAGTTCGCCAAGGCGGTCGCAGGCGGTGGACCGGATAAGCTGGCCAGGCACCGCAAGCGCGGCAAACTGACCGCCCGCGAGCGCATCGAACTGCTCATCGACGAGGACTCGCCGTTCCTGGAGCTGTGCCCGCTGGCGGGCTGGGGCAGCGAATTCCATGTCGGTGGAAGCACGGTCGCAGGCATCGGCGTGGTCGAAGGCGTCGAATGCATGATCATCACGCCGGACCCGACCGTGCGTGGCGGCACCTCCAACCCGTGGACACTGCGTAAGACGCTGCGTGTCAACGATATTGTGCGGGAAAACCGGCTGCCGGTGATCTCCCTGATCGAATCCGGTGGCGCGGATCTGCCCACGCAGAAAGAGGTCTTCGTCCCCGGCGGGCGGTTGTTCCGCGACCTCACCCAGGCGTCCGCCGCAGGCATTCCGACGATCGCGCTGGTATTCGGCAATTCCACCGCGGGTGGCGCCTACGTGCCCGGTATGTCGGATCACGTGGTGATGATCAAGGAACGCTCCAAGGTGTTCCTCGGCGGACCGCCACTGGTCAAGATGGCCACCGGCGAGGAATCCGATGACGAATCGCTCGGTGGCGCCGATATGCACGCGCGGGTCTCCGGCCTCGCGGATTACTACGCATTGGACGAACAAGACGCGATCCGCATCGGGCGCTCCATCGTCAAGCGCCTGAACTGGCATAAGCAGGGGCCTGCTCCGCGCGCCGAGGTGATCGAGCCACTGTATGACCCGGAGGATCTGCTCGGCATCGTGCCATCGGATCTGAAGATCCCCTTCGATCCGCGCGAGGTGATCGCGCGCATCGTGGACGGTTCGGACTTCGACGAGTTCAAGCCGCGTTACGGCAGCAGCCTGGTCACCGGCTGGGCCGAACTGCACGGTTATCCGGTCGGCATCCTGGCGAACGCGCGCGGTGTGCTGTTCTCCGAGGAGTCACAGAAGGCCACCCAATTCATCCAGCTGGCCAATAAATCCAACACCCCGCTGCTGTTCCTGCACAACACCACCGGATATATGGTCGGCAAGGAGTACGAGCAGAAGGGCATCATCAAACACGGCGCGATGATGATCAACGCGGTCTCCAACTCGAAGGTGCCACATATCTCGGTGCTGATGGGCGCTTCGTACGGCGCGGGCCACTACGGTATGTGCGGCCGGGCCTACGACCCGCGCTTCGTCTTCGCTTGGCCGAGCGCGAAATCCGCTGTTATGGGCGGTGCGCAGCTGGCGGGTGTCATCTCGATCGTCGGCCGGGCCGCCGCCGAGGCGAAGGGCCTGCCGTTCGACGAGGAAGCCGATGCCGGGATGCGTGCCATGGTCGAGGCCCAGATCGAGGCCGAGTCACTGGCGATGTTCATGTCCGGGCGACTCTACGACGACGGCGTCATCGATCCGCGCGATACCCGCACGGTATTGGGAATGTCCCTTTCGGCCATTCACAATGCCCCGATCAAGGGCGCCGAAGGCTTCGGCGTCTTCCGAATGTGAGGCCGAACATGACCGTATCGCGCAGTGATTCGATGAGTGGTGCCGGCCGGGCGGCGCAGCCGATTACGAACGTCCTTGTCGCCAACCGCGGTGAAATAGCCCGCCGGGTCTTCGCTACCTGCCGCCGGATGGGCTTGGGCACCGTCGCGGTGTATTCGGACGCGGATGCCGCGGCGCCGCATGTGGCGGAGGCCGACGCCGCTGTGCGCCTGCCTGGCAACACACCGGCGGAAACCTATCTGCGTGGTGAGCTGATCATCGAGGCCGCGCTGGCCACCGGTGCCGATGCCGTTCACCCCGGTTACGGATTCCTTTCGGAGAACGCAGAATTCGCCAAAGCGGTGCTCGGCGCCGGGTTGGTCTGGATCGGCCCGCCGGTCGAGGCGATCGAGCAGATGGGCTCGAAGGTCGCCGCGAAGAAGATGATGGACGGCGCGGGCGTGCCGGTACTCGCCGAGCTGGACCCGGCCGAGGTCACCGAGGCGCATCTGCCGGTACTGATCAAGGCATCCGCCGGCGGCGGTGGCCGCGGTATGCGGGTAGTGCGCGATCTCGCGGACCTGGCGCCGCAGCTCGACGCGGCCCGGCGAGAAGCGGAATCCGCCTTCGGTGATCCGACCGTGTTCTGCGAACGCTATCTGGAGACCGGCAGGCATATCGAGGTCCAGGTCATGGCCGATACGCACGGTGCGATCTGGTCGGTAGGTGAACGCGAGTGCTCCATCCAGCGCCGCCACCAGAAGGTGATCGAAGAGGCACCCTCACCGCTGGTCGAGCGCACCGAGGGGATGCGGGCGCGACTGTTCGAGGCGGCGCGGCTCGCGGCCGACGCGATCGGCTACACCGGCGCCGGCACCGTGGAATTCCTCGCCGACGAACAAGGCGAGTTCTTCTTCCTGGAGATGAACACCCGGCTGCAGGTGGAACATCCGGTCACCGAATGCACCACCGGGCTGGATCTGGTCGGCCTGCAGCTGGATATCGCCGCGGGTGGCGCATTGCCCGCCGAGCCGCCCGCGATGCGCGGACATTCCATCGAGGTCCGGCTCTACGCGGAAGACCCGGCACACGATTGGCAACCGCAGAGCGGAACGGTGCATCGGATCGGTATTCCCTCGGTAGCAGCCGAATTCGATCTGCTCGACCGGCCCGCCGTACGTTTGGACACCGGTGTGGTCGACGGTTCGGTGGTCGGTGTGCACTACGACCCGATGCTGGCCAAGGTCATCTCCTACGCCGAAACGCGGGATGCGGCCGCACGGTTACTGGCCTCGGCCCTGCACCGGGCGAAGATCCACGGTCTGGTCACGAACCGGGACCTATTGGTACGGGTACTGCGCCATCCCGCTTTCCTCGCCGGTGACACCGATACCGCGTTCTTCAACACACACGGCCTGGACGTCCTCGCCGCACCTTTGGTCTGCGAGTCAGATGAGGCGCTGTCGATCGTGGCCGCGGCACTCGCCGACGCCGCGGCGAACCGTGCGGGCGCGCGGGTGGGCGGCGGATTGCCCAGCGGATGGCGGAACCTGCCGTCGCAATCGCAGCGCAAGTCCTACGAAAGCCGTAGCACCGGAACCCATGAGGTGGGCTACCGGTTCGGTCGAACGGGTATCGCGGTTGACGGCCACGATGGGCTGGAACTGCTGGACTGCGCGCCGAATCGGGTGGTGTTGTCGGTGCCGGGGGAGCGGGGCCCGGTGCGCAGGCAGTTCGATGTCGCCCGCTATGGCGACCAGGTCTATGTCGACTCCGCCCTCGGCCCGGTGGCGGTGCGCAGGTTGCCACGGTTCAGCGATCCGGCCGATCAGGTGGCCACCGGCTCGTTGCTGGCCCCCATGCCTGGCAGCGTGATCCGGCTCGGCGCCGAGGCGGGCAGCCATGTCGAACAGGGTCAGCCGATTCTGTGGCTGGAGGCGATGAAGATGGAGCACGTCATCGCCGCGCCGACCGCTGGTGTGCTCAGTGCCATCAATGTCACTGCAGGCCAGCAGGTAGACGTCGGCGCCGTGCTCGCGGTCGTAGAACCCGCCACGGAAGAGGAAGCCACGGAGGCCTGATGAGACATGATCGCGTAGCGACAGCTCCCACAACACACAGGAGAACTAACTGATGAGCAGCTTCATCGAAACCGAAGAGCAGAAGGCGTTACGGTCCGCCGTCGCCGCGCTGGCCGCGAAGTACAGCTACCGCGACTACACGCTGCCCAAGGCACGTAAGGGTGAACCGCTCACCGAACTGTGGGATGAAGCCGCCGAACTCGGGTTCCTCGGGGTGAACATTCCCGAGGAGTACGGCGGCGGCGGTGCGGGCATGTACGAGCTGTCGCTGGTGCAGGAGGAGCTGTCCGCGCAGGGGTCGGGCCTGCTGCTCATGGTGGTCTCCCCGGCCATCTGCGGCACCATCATCACCAAGTACGGTACCGATGAGCAGAAGCAGGAATGGCTGCCCGGAATCGCCGACGGTTCGCGCAAGATGGCTTTCGGCATCACCGAGCCGGACGCGGGTTCCAATTCCCACCAGATCACCACCACCGCGCGTCGCGATGGTGACGACTGGATTCTCAATGGCCGCAAGCACTTCATCTCCGGTGTGGATCAGGCCGATGCCGTGCTGATCGTGGCCCGTACCGAGGATCACAAGACCGGCAAGCTCAAGCCCGCTTTGTTCATCGTGCCGACCGACGCCGAAGGCTTCACCAAGACGGCGCAGGAGATGGAGATCGTCGAGCCGGACCACCAGTTCAATCTGTTCCTCGATGACGTGCGGTTGCCCTCGACCGCCCTGGTCGGCAAGGAAGACGCGGCATTGATGCAGCTGTTCGCCGGGCTGAACCCGGAACGCATCATGGGCGCGGCCATGGCCATCGGCTCGGGCCGCTATACCATCGCTCGTGCCGTGGAATACGCCAAGGAGCGCGCGGTGTGGAAGACGCCGATCGGCGCGCACCAGGGTATTTCGCATCCGCTCGCCCAGGTGAAGATCGAACTGGACCTGGCGAAGCTGATGATGCGCAACGCCGCAAGCCTCTACGACGCCGGCGATGAGATGGGCGCCGCGGAAGCAGCCAATATGGCGAAATACGCGGCAGCTGAGGCCAGCATCAAGGCGCTGGACCAGGCCATCCAGACCCACGGCGGCTCTGGCCTGACCACAGATGTCGGGCTGGGCACCATGCTCGCCGCCGTGCGGATCGGCCGTATCGCGCCGGTCAGCCGGGAAATGATCCTGAACTTCGTCTCCCAGTACTCGCTGGGTCTGCCGAAGTCGTACTGAGAGGACGCGCATGACCGAGACGGGGCCGTTCGTCCGCTATGAGGTGAGCGGCGGTATCGCGACACTCACCCTCGACTCGCCGCATAACCGCAACGCGCTATCGGCCAAGCTGGTCACCGAGCTGCTGGCCGGGCTCGATGCCGCCGCGGCCGACGAGAAGGTTCGTGCCATTGTGCTCGCGCACACCGGCACCACCTTCTGCGCGGGCGCGGATCTCAGTGAGGCGAGCGATGCCGATCCCGCCGTGGTCGCCGATGAGCGCACCAGGGTCATGATCGGCGTGCTGCGCAGGTTGGTGGAAACGCCGAAGCCGGTGATCGCGCAGATCGACGGCAATGTGCGGGCAGGCGGTATGGGCATCGTGGCAGGCTGCGATATCGTCGTGGCCGGTCCAGGCAGCAGCTTCGCGCTCACCGAGGTGCGTATCGGGTTGGCGCCGTTCATGATCTCGCTGACCTTGCTGCCCCGGCTCGATCCGCGCGCGGCCAGCCGGTATTACCTGACCGGCGAGAAGTTCGGCGCCACGGTGGCACAGGAGATCGGCCTGGTCACCGTGACCGCCGATGATCCGGCAGCGGAGGTGGCGCGGCTGTGCGGCGAGGTCCGTAAAGGGTCGCCGCAGGGTCTCGCCGAGGCCAAGCGGTTGGTCAACGCGGGCATCCTCGCCGAGTTCGATGCCTCCGCCGAAGAGCTCGCGCAGCGTTCGGCGAGCTTCTTCGGCACCCCCGAGGTGCAGGAGGGCATGCTGGCCTTTTTGCAGCGTCGCTCGCCGAGCTGGGCAGAATAGCCGCCATGGTGACACCCCACGAACCCAAGCAGGACCGCAGCCGGGCCACTCGGCAGCGCCTGCTCGAAGCGACGATCGACTGTCTGGCCGATATGGGCTGGTCGGCTGCGACGGTCGCGGTTGTCGCCGAGCGCGCTGGGGTGTCCCGTGGTGCGGCCCAGCACCACTTCCCGACCAGGGAGGATCTGATCACCGCCGCACTGGAGTACATGTTCGACACCCGTAGCGGACAAGCCATCCAGGAGGCGGCGACGCTGGCGGAGCTGAGCGACGGCCCAGCGCGCACCGAAGCGGTGGTTGCGGGGCTGGTGGAGTCCTACACCAGCCCGTTGTTCAAAGCGGCCTTACAGGTGTGGACGCATGCCGCCGCCGACCCGGTGATGCGTGAACGCATCGTCCCGCTCGAGGGTCGTCTCGGACGTGCCTCGCATCGCCGCGCGGTCGAAGCCCTCGGCGTGGACGACTCCGATCCGGTCGCCCATCATCTGGTCCAGGCGACTCTCGATCTGGCCCGTGGTCTCGGTTTGGCCGATCTGCTCACCGATGATTCGGCTCGGCGTAAGCAGATCGTGCAGCAGTGGGCGGCGACTTTGCACGCCGCCCTGCACGCGCCGCGCTGAGTGGGTGTGTGCGCAGTCGATCCGTCGGCTCGACGGATCGGCGCTTTATAGAAGACCGCTGCTCGAGTTCAGTTAGATTGTGTGCCAACGGATTCTGCAGGTGTCGGTCGCGAGTACTGCGGTCGGCGAGGAGGGGCGGATCGCTCGAGGTGCGGCTGTGGACATAGTCATTCGCCCGGCATGTGCGGCCGATGTCGGAGACATCGCTGGTGTGCTCGCGACAGCATTCGAAGACGACCCCTATGTCGGGTGGTTACTGCCGGACGCTCGATCGCGGGTGGTGCGGGCCACCCGGATGTTCACCGCGCTGACCCGCCATCATCTGCTGCATGGTCACGTTGATGTAGCTGTCGATACTTCCGGGGTCGTTCGCGGTGCGGCATTGTGGGCTCCACCTGGGCAATGGCGCCACACTCTGCGGGCAAGAGCGGCTATGTTGCCGGGGCTGTTACGCGCGTTCGGGCCTCGTATTATTCGGTTGGGAATAGGTGATCATCAGAAGCAGCGTGCCCATCCGAGCGGGCTGCATTGGTATCTGGATGTGATCGGAACCGCTTCTGCCGTACGGGGACTCGGTTACGGGCGCGCATTGGTGCAGTCCAGGCTCGCCTACTGCGACAAGGACGGCGTGCCCGTTCATCTGCAAACCAGTAAAGAGAGCAATCTCGCCTTCTACGGACGATTCGGGTTCGATGTGACCGATGAGATCACACTCCGTCCCGGTGGCCCGCAGGTGTGGTCGATGTGGCGGCTCCCGCAGGACGGCTGAGCATGAGGCCGGCTCGGCGTTCCTGGGCTGGATATCTCCAGTGCGTGAGTTGTCCTGCCGAATCCAGCATTGCGTCGCACGTGCGCCATCTCAGGTGATGTCGTGCACGTTGTGCTGTCTCAACTCGGGTGCGTGGCGCGAGACAGCAGCGAAGTCGTTGTCGTCGTGCAGAACGGTCAGTCCGTGATGCGCCGCGGTAGCGGCGATGATCAAGTCGATAGGTGATGCGCTGCGGTGCTCGCCCGCACGTGACATTCGATACTGCGTAGCCGCGACCCAGCGATCGGTGTGCTTCGGCACCGTGGCATCGGGATACAGATCTGAATACATTTCGGCGATCTCGTCGTACTCGGCTCGATTTCGGGCGCTGA
Source organism: Nocardia spongicola (assembly GCF_047200775.1). Classification (NCBI taxonomy): domain Bacteria; kingdom Bacillati; phylum Actinomycetota; class Actinomycetes; order Mycobacteriales; family Nocardiaceae; genus Nocardia; species Nocardia spongicola. Next base: position 282,599 of record NZ_JBJZOO010000002.1, read on the forward strand.
AAAGAAACTCGGTCCGCTGGGGATAGCACGAGCCGATGGCTGCCGCGTCGATGGCGTCGAACCACCCCTGTTGCAGTTTCTCGTCGGACAGCAGCCGAACCAGCGCCGAAGTGTCGAGTAGGTAGATCACCGGGCTTTTTCCGCCTCGTGCCTGCGGGTGGCGTCCTCGACCGCATCCCAGTGCCTGGCCCGGTCGAAATGCTCGGTGATGCGTGCGGCGCGTTCCTGTTTCTCGGCGTAGAACTGCAGCGCGAGATTGACCGCTTCCTTCTTCGTCTTGGCTTTGGAGAGCATCATGGTGCGTTGCAGCGCGTCATCGTCGAGATCGATCTGGGTGACGGTCATGATAAGCCCCTGCATGTTGGTAATGGATAAAATATTGTACATCACCAACATTTCGTTGTCGCGGTCGACCGACAGCATCATCGGCACCAGGGCAGGGCTCATGCTGGCCTTGGAATGCGTGCCAACGGATTCGGTAGGGTCCGGTCGCGGATACCGCGGTCGGTACGGAGGGTGGAGCGTTCGAGATATGGCTGTAGACATGGTGATTCGCTCGGCATGCGCGGCCTACCTCGGGGGCCGGTGATCAAGCTGTGATACCGAATACCCCGGTGGGATCGGAGGTGATCACGGTGGTGGTCGCGGTGCCGGTGATCGGCGCCGACACCACCTGACCGGTGCCCAGCGTGATGAACAGGGTGCCACCGGAGACGGTGATATCTATAGGGTTTGTCAGACCGGTTACCAGGGGAGTTGGTGTGCCGCCGGTTTGCGGCACTGAATACAGCAGGCTGGTGGGGAAGACGCCATCGGTGAAGAACAGCAGGCCGCCGCCGTAGGTGTAGGGCAGTGGATTACTCATGCCGTGCAGGAGGGCGGTGACGTCGACGGTGCCGGTGCCTGGTGGGGCGATGGCGTTGATCTGGTGTCGGAGACGATGGTGAAGGTGGTTGCCGTCGTGCCGAACATCACGGACAACGGACCGACGCCTGCGAATCCACTGCCGACGATCTCCACTGTGTTGCCGCCGGCAGGCGGACCGAAACTCGGAGTGAGCGATGTGAGTACCGGTGCCATCAGTGGCCTCCGAACAGTGAGAATAGCTACTCCGCAACAAATTTCGATGTTGTCGCGAAAACTTTGTCTCCAGTAACCCATCAGCGGTAGCGGTTTCGCAATGAACACCTGGTAGCAGTTCTGCAACGAATCCCTGATTCGATGTCCGCAGTGCCGCGATCTTATCGGAGGCGGCAGCCCTCTCTTTCTCTACACCAACCCCGAGGCCATGATATGGACTAAATTTCAGACGGATGGTGGTGGCTTTCCCGGCGTCGCCCCAATAGCTACAACTAATATTTCGTTCCTGGTGGGAAGCCGAGCGGATTTGTCGGTTGTCTGGATACATCCTTGCCGGAGTCGGTTTCCGCCAGAAGCTGGTAGGTCAGGGCGTCGACAGCGGCTTGTAGGTTTTCTTCGGGCAGGTCGCTGAGTTCGGTTGCCGAGCGTAGGAAGGGTTCGAACAAGCGCCAGCCGAGTTGCAGGGCGGTCGCGTGCGCGGCCGCCAGACGTGCCTCGTCGTCGGGGCGGTGGCGGCGGGCATGTTCGACCGCATGGGCGACCAGGGGGAACCGCTGCTGCAGCTGTGCGATCGGATATCCGTCGAGGATTGTGCGGGCGATTACTTTCCAGTGCCGTTCCGCGTGCTTCTCGAAGGCTCCTCGGCTTGCACCGGTATGGATCAGGGTCTCGGCCTCGGCGCCGAGGTAATCGAGCACGGCCCCGATCAGCTGCTCTTTGACTCCCAGGTGCCGGAAGATCAGGCCCTGGTTCACTCCGGAGCGGATCGCGATATCGCGGATCGACGTCGCGGCGGGTCCGCGCTCTGCGAACAGATCTGCGGCATGTTCGAGCACCGCGGAGACCACCTGGTCACGGCCTACCGGTTTACCTCGATCGCTGTCGGTGTCCACGGTCCCAGCCTTTCTGTAGTCGTTCGACTATATTGGACCACCGGAGTGGCTGTAGTCGATCGACTGCAGTGAATGTAGACAGGACATACAGGCTTTTGCGCAAGACCAGGAACAGATCGTCGGACACGAACGCCGCTCGGCGGACGAAATCAGTACGTGTCGCAGCGGTGGCGGTGGCGGTGGCGGCCGCGCTCGATATTGCGTCCGGCACCGCCACCGCGGCACCACAGTCTCTCGACACCACCGATACCGCTATCGCACGCGCCTACGTTGATGCGCTGGCCAGCCATGACGCGACGGACGTGCCGTTCGCGCCGGACGCGACCCGGGTCGAGAACGGAGTGCCGACCGGGTTCTCGGGACCGCAACTCACCCGCAGCCTCGAACACGGCCCGGAATCTTGGCTCATTCAACGCACCTACGACTTGGACATGACCCAAACCGGCGATGTGGTGACAGCGCACTACCTGATCGATATCGGTATCGGAGATACCCCGTGGATAACGCTGAACGCCACCGAAAACTTCACCATCCGTGACGGTCTCATCCAGTCCATGGTTGCCACCCTCGTACCGGCGCATTAGCTGGTACCGCACCCGAGCCCACCCGATCCACTGCAGGCAGACCTGTCGCGTGGTGGTTGATAGTGCTGTGCCCGAGCCGGATTCGTCGATGGCAGGCATGGAGAGCGGTTCACTCATATCGAAGATATGTCCTACTCCCAACGCGATCCGCACCGCCGCGTGGAGGATGCGGCGGTGCGGATGCGGTGTCCAGCGGAATCAGGGGTGCGCTGGACACCGGCGGGCGAGGTGGTCCGGACGCGGAGGGGACGGACCACCTCACCTGGTCTCAGTGCGTAGTGGTCAGGTCGTACAGTGTGACGCCGTCCACCTCCTCGGCGGTGAAGTTCTCCCGCACCCATTGCGCGATCAGAGTGCTGCTAGAGGCGTCCGATACACCGGGTCCGCCGCGACCGCCGTCGATGAAATAGTGGATCTTCCCTTCGGCCACATACTGTTCGAACTGCTCCGGAGTCGGCGACGGGTCGCTGCCGTTGAAGCCGCCGATCGGCATCACGGGGAGTTCGGTGGCCAGCTGAAAGCCCGCGGCGTTGTTCGCGCCGACAGCCGCGGCCACCCAGGTGTAGTCGTCGCTGTTCTGTTCGAGCAGGGAGATAACCTGCGCGCTCGGCTCTCTGGACCCGAGCAGGCCGCCGGGTCCGTTGCCGGGCCCGGAACCCCCTGCCCCTGGCTGACCGGGCATACCTTGTACCGTTCCCGATCCCTGTGGGACTTGCTCATCACGACCAGGCGCTTGACCGTCGGGCTGGTCACCTTGCGGCCCGGTGTCCGGTAGCAGGCCGCCCGGCATGGGGCCTCGCGGCCCCGCACCCGGCATCTGGCCATCGGGTTTTGGCAACCGACTGCCGGGCGGCATGCCGTGTGGTCCATGGCCCGGCCCGAATCCTGGTGACTGAGTACCAGCTCCGGCTCCACCCTGCGGCTGTCCGGCTCCGTCCGGTGGCTGTCCAGCTCCACCGCTGCGGCGCATTCCCATCCCGTCATCGTGCGGGCGAGGGCCCATATCGTTCATCCCCTCGCCCCGGGGCGGTCGATTCCCGTGTGTAGCGACATTCGGCCCGGCTGAGGGGATGCCACCGGAATGTGGGGTGGCTATGGTGTCGGCGGCGTATGCTACCGGCCCTGCGAGACCGGTGAATGCTACAGCCAGCGCGGAGACAACGGCCAGTTTCCTCGGCGCGGGAAAGGCGACGGCCAATGTGGCGATGACACCGATGACCAGCACGGTCCAGCGCAGCCACGGTTGCCAATCGGGACTGCGGGACAACAGTATCCACGCGGTCGCCGTGGTGAGCCCCACCGTGAGCGCTGAGATCAGCCGCACCCACAGCCGATGGCGCTCCCGCCACAGCAGCACCGTGCCCGCGCCGACCAGTGCGGCGATCGCCGGGGCCAAGGCCACCGTGTAGTACTCGTGGAAGATGCCTGCCATGAAGCTGAACACCAGTGCGGTCACCAGCAGCCACCCGCCCCAGAGAATGAGCGAGGCACGTTGTTGATCGGTTCGGGTGAGCTTGCCGCGCAGGGTGATTCCCGCGACGAGCGCGATAAGCGCCGCCGGGATGAGCCACGCGATCTGACCGCCCTGCGCGGGCTCGAACATACGCATGAGGCCGGTGTCGCCCCACATCCCGTTGCCGCCGGGTGGAAGTTCGCCACCGGGGCCGACGCTGCCGTGCTCGTTGCCGTTCAGCCTGCCGAGCCCGTTGTAGCCGAGGGTGAGCTCCAGGATCGAGTTCTCCTGCGAGCCACCGATCCACGGCCGTGACGAGGTGGGCCACAGCTCTACCGTCAGCAGCCACCAGCCCGCGGCCACCACCATCGCGGCGCCTGCGGCGAACAGTTGTACAACGCGGGTGCCGAGTTTCGGCGGACCCGCGATCAGGTAGGTCAGAGCCAGCGCGGGAACCACCAGCAGCACTTGTAATTGTTTGGCGAGAAAGCCGAATCCGATCAGTACGCCGGTCAGTACCAGCCAGCGCCAGCGCCCGTCCGCCACCGCGCGCGTCATCGCCCAGGCCGCGGCGACCATCAGGAATACCAACAACGCCTCGGGATTGTTGTACCGGAACATCAGCGCCGCGACGGGAGTCACGGCCAGCACCACTCCGGCGAGTAAGCCGGCGGCCGGGCCGAACGGCCTGCGCACGGTGGCCCACATCAGCGCGACGGTGGCCACGCCGAGCAGCACCTCCGGCACCAGGATGCTCCAGCTGTTGAGCCCGAATATCCGCACCGACAGCTCCATCAACCACAGTGCGGCGGGCGGTTTGTCCACTGTGATCGAGTTCGCCGCATCCGATGATCCGAAGAAGAACGCTTTCCAAGACACCGAGCCCGCCTGCACTGCGGCGGAATAGAAGGAGTTCGCCCATCCATTCGCCCTCAGATTGCACAGATAGGCCACTGTTGTGCCGATCAGGAGCGCTGCCAGTGCTGGATACTCCCAGCGGGGCCGGGTGTGCGTCCGTGGTGTGTCCGCGACCGGTGGCGCGGTAAGCGTCGCCGTCATCGCCGATCTTCCTTTCTGTTCAGGTCGGCGCAGGTGTTGTCGCGAAACACCCACCGCAGCCCGACGAATCGCAAAAGTGTTGCCACCGAATTGGCGATGACCAGCACGAACAACTCCACATGCACCGAGGCGTCCGGAACCGAGTGATGCAGCGCGAACAGCGATCCGCTGGTCAGCGCCAATCCGATCCCGAAGATCACCAGCCCCTGGAACTGGTGTGCGACGGCTCCGGCCTGCCCACGCACGCCGAAGGTGAAGGCCCGATTGGCCGCGGTGTTCGCTACCGCCGTGATCAGCAGCGCCGCGAAGTTCGCCACTTGCGCACCGGCCATCGGTTGTAGCGCGACATAGAGCAGCAGATAGGCCACTGTGCTCAGCACGCCGACGATTGCGAACCGCACCAGCTGCCCAACCATGCCCAGCGGCACACCGGACACCAAGGGTTCGCGGCCCACCGACCGGCGCAGTGCGTCCAAGGGCAGCTCCCCGGTGGCCAATGCGCGGCCAAGCCGCCAGATACCGAGCAGGTCTTTGCGCGCCGTGTCGATGATGTCGACCCGGCTGTCCGGATCATCGATCCAGTCCACCGGCACCTCGTGGATGCGCAACCCGGCCCGCTCGGCCAGCACCAGCAGCTCGGTATCGAAGAACCACTCGCCGTCCCGTACCAGCGGCAACAGGCGGCGCGCTACATCGCTGCGCATTGCCTTGAACCCGCACTGCGCATCCGAGAAGTGCGCCCGCAGCGTGGCTTTCAGCAACAGGTTGTAGCAGCGGGAGATGATCTCGCGCTTGGGTCCGCGCACCACCCTGGACGCGGCATCGAGCCGGGTGCCGATCGCCAGGTCGGAATGCCCGGTGACCAGCGGAGCGACCAGGGGAAGCAGCGCGTTCAGATCGGTGGACAGATCGACGTCCATATAGGCGACCACCTGTGCGTCGGAGCATTCCCACGCGGCGCGCAATGCCCGGCCCCGCCCCTTGACGGCCAAGTGCACGACGCGGACGCCATCCAGTTCCTCGGCGAGCGATCGGGCGATCTGAAGCGTGGCATCGGTGCTCGCGTTGTCGGCGATCGTGATACGGGCCGGGAACGGGAAACCGTCGCGCAGATAGGCGTGTAGTCTGCGCGTACACCCACCGAGGTCGGTTTCTTCGTTGTAGACGGGGATCACCACGTCCAGCACGGGCGCAGCCGTGGTCTCGGTTCGTTCCGCCGTCACGACGGTCGCGGTCTCGGTCATGCGACCACACTCGACGCTCACGCTGCTATGGAGCTGGGCCTACGCTGTGAGGTTCCTGTCAGTGGATCGGTGGTGCCGGAGCACGCCGGATACTGCTATCCGCTGAGCCGATGGGTTCGTTCAGCTTCGCGTGCGTGTCTTTGCGTGCCCGCCGGATATAAAACGGTCGCGGATGCCGAGCCGGTATATCAACCCTCGGCGCCGGGCATCTGGTTACACGCCGTCCAGATCTCGATACTCGCTGCAGGGCAACCACTGTCCCTTCCCGAGACCGGTCGGTCGCAGATCCGGGACCGGAACAGGAAACCCGGACCGGGGATTCGTTTCGAAACCGCGACCAGGAATTCATTGCGGAACCGCCACCGCCAGTGGCTTACTGGGTATAACAGTGTCGCGACCGCACCGACATCTGTTGCAAGACAACCTCTTATCCCCTGTTCGGAGGTTCCCGATGGCGCCCGTGCTCACCTCGCTCAACCCCAGCTTCGGTCCGACCTCCGGCGGCAACACGGTGGAAATCTTCGGCAGCGGATTCACCGGTGCAGGCCCGCTGGCCGTGACATTCGGTGCGACGGCGACCACGTTCACCATCGTTTCCGACACTCAGATCGACGCCATCGCCCCACCCGGCACCGGCACCGTCGAGGTCACCGTCGCAGCCCTGCTCGACGGCACCAGCAACCCACTGCCCTACACCTACGACGGCGCAGGCCTGCTGTTCTTCACCGATGGCAACACTACGGTGTATTCGGTGCCGCGGACCGGCGGCATACCGACCCTGCTGACGGCAGGACTGAGTGCTCCCCAAGGTCTGGCCCGGGTCGGCAACCTCCTCTACATCTGCGAGGGTACGGCCGGTCAGGTGTCGACGGTGCCGACAACCGGTGGCGCACCGACCCCGCTGGTGACCGGCCTATCGATCCCTACGGGTGTCACCGTCTCCGGCAGCACCCTGTTCATCGCCGACCAGGGGACCAGCCAGGTGGTGTCGGCGCCGATCACCGGCACCGCCACCCCCACCGTGGTCGCCACCAGCCCCACCGGCACCTTCGGGATCACCGACGGGGCGCCCACCCAACCAGGGTTCGCGGCGGTCGCGGCGGCCCTGCTGGCAGTACCGGTGCTCACCTCGCTCAACCCCATTTCCGGTCCCGAATCCGGCGGCAACACCGTGGAGATCTTCGGCAGCGGGTTCACCGGTGCCGGTCCGTTGACCGTGCGATTCGGGGCGACGGCGACCACGTTCACCATCGTCTCCGATACCCAGATCAACGCCATCGCCCCACCCGGCACCGGTACCGTCGGCGTCACCGTCACCTCCGTGGACGGCACCAGCAATGCGCTGTCCTACACCTACGGTGGCCTGCTGTTCTTCACCGACGGCATCCCGGCTACCGGCAGTGTGTATTCGGTGCCGGTGGCCGGCGGCGCACCGACCCTGTTGGCGACCGGCCTGGCCCTTCCCCTGGGTCTCGCCCGGGTCGGTAACCTCCTCTACATCTGCGAGGGTGCGGCCGGTCAGGTATCGACGGTGCCGGTCACCGGTGGCACACCGACCCCGCTGGTGACCGGCCTGACGAACCCTCCGGATATCACCGTCTCCGGCAGCACCCTGTTCATCACCGACGCGGGTACCGGTCAGGTGGTGTCGGCGCCGATCACCGGCACCGCCACCCCCACCGTGGTCGCCACCAGCCCCACCGACGCCTTCGGGATCACGACCTGAGCGTCGGCCTGACCGCCGAATCCTGTGGCCTGATCACTGAACGGTGTGGCACGGTCGATATCTCGGACCGCTGAGTAACACCATTCGCCCCGAGAGCTCATCGCAGGCTATCGCTGCGAATCACACGTCCTAGCGTGTGAAAATCAGCGTCGATGCAGCCGCCACAGGGGGGACGCCGGTCCGTGGCCCGCGCCGAGATCGTAGGACGCGGCAAGGCAACGGCGGGTCCATTCCTTGGCGAACTCCACTGCTTCGGGAACCGAATGACCGTGTGCCAGTGCACAGGCGATCGCGGCGGCCAGCGTATCGCCGCCGCCGTGGTCGTTGCCGGTGGCCAGGCGCGGTGCGGTGAACTCGAGGAACTGATCGCCGTCGAACAGCAGGTCGGTGCTGTACTCCGAGGAACGCAAGTGCCCGCCCTTGACGATCGCCCAACGCGGCCCGAGCTTGTGCAGTGCCTCCGCCGCGCGCCGCGCCGAATTCTCGTCGTCGACATCGATCCCGGTGAGCAGTCTGACCTCGTCCAGATTCGGGGTCACCACGGTCGCGAGCGGAATCAGAATATTGCGGACCGCGTCCAATGCCTCTGCATGTAACAGCGCATCACCGTGCATCGAAGCCGCGACCGGATCGACGACCAAGGGAGTCGCGCCATCGCGGCCGATACCGACTTCCTGACATACCGCGGCCACCGCCTCGATAATCGCGGTAGAAGCCAGCATGCCGGTTTTGGCGGCGTCGACACCGATATCCCCGACCACCGAGCGCACCTGATCGGCCACGATCCCCGGTGGAATCTCGTGGAAGCCGCTGACCCCCAAAGAGTTCTGCACGGTCACCGCCGCCACTGCCACCAGTGCGTGTACCCCGCACAATGCCATGGTTCGGGTATCGGCCTGGATTCCGGCGCCTCCACCGGAATCGGTACCGGCAATGGTGAGCGCCCGGACGGGAGTCTGCCCCTCAGCGGGCAACGGCAGCAATTTCACGCCCTAGACCCTACGGATGTCCGGAAGGGGCCTCGCCGGCAACCGGACCCGGCTGCCATCCGCTTATCGGGCGCTGAGGAACAAGGTCTGTGTACTGCGGCCCAGCGGGCCCTTCTCGTCGTAGAGCGCTGATTCGGCCAGACCTATGCCATACGGTTGGGGATGGGTGACGGCATCGAGGCAGACCCATTCGCCTTCCGGTTGACGGTGCATGGTCACCGTCAGGTCAGTGTTGATGAACAAGTAGCGCGACCAGTCGAGTACCGAGCTGACACCATTGCCCGAATCAGCGGCCGCGAGGGTACGTTCCAGCGGGCTCGGTTCGGTACCCGCGACGATAGGGTGTTTGATCCTGATCCAGCAGAGTGCTGGGCCGGGTTCGATGAACGAGCCGGTGACGAAACGGTATTCGATGGCGGTGTGGAAGCCGACCGGCTGGTCGGAGGGGAACCGCGCGGATATCCCCTGTTCGGGGCCAGGGCGTATACCGGTGGGTATGCTGTGCGCGGGGATGGGCAATTCCGGATCTGCGCGTTTGAATCGCCAGGCATTCGCCCGCATTACCGGCCCACGATCGGTGGACAGGGTGGCTTCGATCAGTTCCACGCTGCGGCCGGGGCGGACGACGCGGGCCACCGCCGTCACCGGAGCCAGTGGTACCGGGCCCAGGATTTCGACGGCGACACGTCCGATCTGGAACCCGGGTCGTGGCTCACACCGTTCGATCACGTGACCGAGTAACGCCGAGGGCGGGCCGGCGTGCTGGGCGTCAGGAGACCATGGGCCACGGGTGTGCTCGGTGGAGAGGAACCGATCCGAGCGTTCTGGATCAGGCAGGTAGAAAGCGTCGGTCACGTCGTTGTCGTCCTTCAGGCCGAGCGATCGGTCGGATACTTACCGTAACCGACATTACGGTGAGGGCATCGGTCGGGCTCGGGCGAGTACGTGGGCGGGATTGTGTCCCCGGCCCGAGGTCCGGTGGGCGTTGCGCATGACTCGAGGTGCTGCCGGAGATCGTGCTGATCGCGCCGCCGCAGCCGCCGCCCGCCGGAACATGGCGGGCGGCGGGCAGCTGTTATGAGACGACCGGCAGGTAGACCGCGTTGCCGTTATCGGCGAATTCGGCGGACTTCTCCGCCATGCCCGCCGTCAGTGCCTCGGTTTCGGTCAGCCCCTGCTTGGCGGCGTATTCGCGCACATCGGCGGAGATCCGCATGGAGCAGAACTTCGGCCCGCACATGGAGCAGAAGTGCGCGGTCTTGGCCGGCTCGGCAGGCAGTGTCTCGTCGTGGTATTCCCGCGCGGTGTCCGGGTCGAGTGAGAGCGCGAACTGATCACGCCAGCGGAACTCGAACCGCGCCTTGGACAGCTCATCGTCACGGCTTTGCGCGTGCGGATGGCCTTTGGCGAGGTCGGCGGCGTGCGCGGCGATCTTGTAGGTGATCACGCCCACTTTCACGTCGTCACGGTTGGGCAGGCCGAGATGTTCTTTCGGGGTGACGTAGCAGAGCATGGCGGTGCCTGCCTGCGCGATGATCGCGGCGCCGATGGCCGAGGTGATGTGGTCGTAGGCGGGGGCGATATCGGTGGCGAGCGGGCCGAGGGTGTAGAACGGCGCCTCCTCGCACAGCTCTTCCTCCAGCCGCACGTTCTCCACGATCTTGTGCATCGGCACATGGCCGGGGCCCTCGATCATCACCTGCACGCCATGCGATTTCGCGATGGTGGTCAGTTCGCCGAGGGTGCGCAGTTCGGCGAATTGGGCCTCGTCGTTGGCATCGGCGATGGAGCCGGGGCGCAGTCCGTCACCGAGGGAGAAGGTGACGTCATAGCGCGCGAGGATCTCGCAGAGTTCCTCGAAGTGTGTGTACAGGAACGATTCCTGGTGATGGGCCAGGCACCACGCCGCCATGATCGACCCGCCGCGGGAGACGATGCCGGTCACTCGCTTGGCGGTCAGCGGAACATAACGCAGCAGCACGCCCGCGTGCACGGTCATGTAGTCGACGCCCTGTTCGCACTGCTCGATCACCGTATCGCGGTAGATCTCCCAGGTGAGGGCGGTCGGGTCGCCGTTGACCTTCTCCAGCGCCTGGTAGATCGGCACGGTGCCGACGGGAACAGGAGAGTTGCGCAGAATCCACTCGCGTGTTTCGTGGATGTTCTTGCCGGTGGACAGATCCATGATGGTGTCAGCGCCCCAGCGGGTCGCCCACACCATCTTCTCCACTTCTTCGGCGATGGAGGAGGAGACGGCCGAGTTGCCGATATTCGCGTTGATCTTGACCAGGAATTTCTTGCCGATGATGGTCGGCTCCAGTTCCGGGTGCTTGTGATTGGCCGGGATCACCGCGCGGCCCGCGGCCACCTCGTCGCGCACCAGCTCCGGCGAAACCCCTTCGCGCGCGGCGATGAACCGCATCTCCGGGGTGATGATGCCGTGGCGGGCCCAAGCCAGCTGGGTGCGCGGGCCTTCGACCCGGGGCTTGGTCCAGGTGTCGCGTAGTTTCGGTAGACCGGCTTCCAGATCGATGGCCGCCGTATCGTCGGTGTACGGGCCCGAGGTGTCGTAGACGTCGAAGTGCTCGCCGTTGGTGAGGTTGACCCGGCGCACCGGAATGCGCAGATCATCGACCTCGAGATAGTGCTTGACGCTGCCCTCGATGGGGCCGGTGGTGACGCTGTCGACGGGCGCGTGCTTGCCATCGGACGCGGTGGTGGACGCCATATCTTCCTCCCTACGCCGGCATTATCCGGTCAGGTTCATACGGTCGACGGCCCTGGCGCCTCTCGGCTAGCCGTCCTCTCAGCCCGCTGGTGCGAGCCCCCGTTGGTCGTAAATTTCCCTCCCGACCATACCGGGGCAGCTCATCTATGTGCCGGGTGCTTCGGCTGGAGCAGGGGATCGCCTGGTCGAGCGGCTGCCCGGGGTGTCGGGCGGTATCCGGCTGTCGGCGCGACCCGACTCGTCACACGGTGGACTACACGCCGATGCCCGCGGGCGGAACAGATGTGTCGGATCCGCGGAGTTCACCTGGAATTCCTCAGCGGGCTGGACGGATACGGCCGGTGACCTCGCCCAATCCGATCCGGGCCGATCGGGGGCCTGGAGCCGTTGCGGTGATGGTGACCTCGTCGCCGTCCTCCAGGAAGGTGCGCTCCTGATCGTTCACCCGAACGGGTTGGCTCCCACCCCAGGACAGTTCGATGAACGAGCCGCGTTCGTACGAGGCCGGACCGGAGATGGTGCCGGAGGCATACAGGTCGCCGGTGCGGGTCGACGCGCCGTTCGCGGTGAGGTGAGCCAGCATCTGTGCCGGCGACCAGTACATCCGGGCATAGGGCGGATACGCGACCGATTGGCCGTTCCACACCACGGTGAGATCGATGTCGAGGCCCCAGTGCTGTGCTCCGCGCAGATAAGGTAGTGGGGCAGGGGATTGGTCCGGCAGTGGTATCCGGGCGGCCTCGAGGGCGGCCAGCGGGGTGATCCACGGCGACATCGAGGTGGCGAAGGATTTGCCGAGGAACGGGCCGAGCGGCTGGTACTCCCATGCCTGGATATCACGGGCGGACCAGTCGTTGATCAGTGCGACACCGAAGACCCGGTCGGCGAATTCATCGATATCGACCGGTACGCCGAGCTCCGAACCGCGACCGATCACGTAACCGAGCTCGGCTTCGATGTCCAGGCGCAGTGCGGGTCCGAAATCAGGTGTGCCCGAATCGGTTCTACGCTGACCGCGGGGCCGCACCACATCGGTGCCCGAGACCACCACGGTGCCAGCTCTGCCGTGATAGCCGACCGGCAGGTACCGCCAATTGGGCAGGAGCGGATCACCGTCCGGGCGGAACATCCGGCCCAGGTTCGTCGCGTGCTCGATGCTCGCGTAGAAGTCCACGTAGTCGCCGATCCGCACCGGCAGCCGCAATGCCACATCGGCAAGCGGGTATACCGCGTCCGCGTCGATCTCACCGTCGACGAGTTCGCGCACCCGTTCACGTACTTCGCGCCAGCGGTCCGGGCCCTTGGCAAGGAAGGCGTTCAGCTCCGGTGCCGCGAATACCGGAGCATCGAGTGTCGCGGCCAGATCGATGACCTGATCGCCGTACCGTACCCCCACCCGGAAATCCTTTCCGGCCGGGGCGAACACTCCATAGGGCAGATTGTCCGGTCCGAACCGGGACTCGGCGGGCACCTCGATCCGGGTCCTCATGCAGGCCCCTGCCCGGACCAGGTCCACGCGTAGTTCGGGTCTTCGCAGGCCAGCGCGCCCTCACCCAGTTCGAGCGGTCGGAAGGTATCGACCATAACGGCCAGTTCATCGAAATACTCGACACCGATGCTGTTTTCGTACGCACCTGGCTGCGGTCCGTGGGCGTATCCGCCTGGGTGCACCGATACCGAGCCCTGAGTGATCCCTGACCCCTTCCGCGCCGCGTAGTCCCCGCCGCAGTAGAACATGATCTCGTCGGAGTCCACATTGGAGTGGTAGTACGGCACCGGAATCGATAGGGGGTGGTAGTCCACCTTGCGCGGTACGAAATCGCAGACGACGAAGTTGTTGCCCGCGAAAGCCTGATGCACGGGCGGCGGTTGATGGATGCGGCCGGTGATCGGTTCGAAGTCGGCGATATTGAAGGTGAACGGATACAGGCAGCCGTCCCAGCCGACCACATCGAACGGGTGCGTGGCGTAGACCATGCGGGTGCCGAGGACCTGCCCGGCGGGCCGGTGTTTGACCAGGACCTCCACTTCGGTACCGGTCGCGGTGCTCGGTTCGGCCGGGCCGTGTAGATCGCGTTCGCAGTACGGAGCGTGTTCGAGCAGCTGACCGAATCCGGACAGATACCGCTTGGGTGGGGTGATGTGACCGGTGCCCTCGATCACATACGCGCGCAATGGTTCCGCACCGCCGGGCAGCCAGCGATGGGTGGTGGCGCGTGGGATCAGCACGTGGTCGCCCTGCCGCGCGGACAGCGGTCCGAAGACGGTTTCGACCAGCGCGGTACCGGATTCCACGTACACCAGCTCGTCGCCGATGGCGTTGCGGTACAGCGGTGATCCACGTTCTGCCACCACATAGGAGATGCGCACATCCGGATTGGCCAGCAGTAGCCGCCGTCCCGTGACCACATCGGTCTCGGCCGCAGTGGCACCGGGGAACAGTTCGTGCAGACGCAGATGTCGATGGCGCAGTGGATGATTCGGTGTAGTCGACTGATCGGGCAGCTCCCATACCGTCGAATCGACGAGCGCCGGAGGCAGGCCGCGGTGATAGAGCAGGGCGGAGTCGCCGGAAAAGCCCTCTTCACCCATCAGCTCTTCGTAGTAGAGCCTGCCCTGCTCATCGCGATGCTGTGTGTGTCGTTTCGGCGGTACCACACCCACGTGCCGATAGAACGCCATGCCCGTTCCTCCGCAGGACGGTGGTCGGATAGTTGATCACCATCGTAATGATCGGGGCCGGTGGCCGGAGCGAAATCAGATGCTGTCCACATTAATTTCGCCGAATTCATCCGCGTTTGCCTGTGGAACTATCGGTCGATCTCGGTATGTGTCGAATAAATTGTTGTCAGAGCTGGACGGTGTGGCGCATCCGTGGCCCGCCGGGGTTACTCAACCCGCGGCGAACTCGGCGATCACCGGAGCGTGATCGCTGGCGCCTTTACCTTTGCGCTCCTCGCGGTCGACAGCCGCTTCGGTCACGCCCGCCGACAGCGCCGGGGAGGCGAGGATGAAATCGATGCGCATCCCTTCCTTCTTCGGGAAGCGCAGCTGGGTGTAGTCCCAGTAGGTATAGACACCTGGCCCCGGTGCGAACGGCCGCATGACATCGGAGTACCCGGCATCGACCACGGCGTGGAAAGCATCGCGTTCGGGCTGGGAAATATGTGTTTTGTCGGCGAAGTACTCCACCGACCACACATCGTCGTCGGTCGGCGCGACATTCCAGTCGCCCACCAGGGCGATCTTCGCCTGCGGGTCCTCGGCCAGCCAGCGGGCCGCATTGTCTCTGAGCGCGGCGAGCCAGGCCAGTTTGTAGGAGTAGTGCGGATCGTCCAGTGCGCGCCCGTTGGGCACATACAGGCTCCATACTCGCAGATCGCCGCAGGTCGCCCCGATCGCGCGCGCCTCGACCGTCGGATTGTCGAGCAGCGATTCCCCCGCGTCCTTGTCGAACCCCGGTTGATCCGGGAAGGCGAACTCGATATCGGTGAGGCCGACCCTGGAGACGATCGCCACACCGTTCCACTGGTTGATGCCCAGATGAGCCACTTCGTAGCCGAGTTCGTCGAAGCGCTCGAACGGGAACTGGTCATCCCGGCATTTGGTCTCTTGGATGGCCAGGACATCGATGTTCTGCCGGTCGAGCCAATCGGCGACCCGGTCGATCCGGGAGCGGATCGAGTTGACGTTCCAGGTGGCGAGACGCACGGTGACCTTTCGGGTATGTGAGGTGGCAGGTGGGTGAGCGGTGCCGGGTCCGTTCTACCCCGGACTGTCCGATTCGGCGAAAGGCGCGGGTGCCGCGTAGCGGTAGGTGTGATGTTCGAGGAAGCCGAGCCCGCGGTACATCGCGAGTGCGGCCGTGTTCGTAGCCGCCACCTGGAGGTAGGCGTGTGTCGCACCACGGTTGCTACCCCAGCGCACCAGTTCGGCGCAGATCAGCGCGCCGAGGCCGTGCCCGCGGTGCGCGGCGGCGACGGCCACGCAGGAGAGGCCGATCCAGCGTCTGCCATCCGGTGCGGTGGTGAGCGCGCCGCGGCCGATCGCCAAGGAACGGGGCAGGCCGAGTGAGGCGAAGCCGAGTTCGCCGTCGTGGATGGCGGTGAGCACATCGGGGTCGGGTACGGGGGCCGAAATCGCTTGTCCGGTGGGGTCCTCGCCGGTGTAGCGGTGTGTGTCGAGCCAGCTGTCGTCGGGTTCTGTGGCGATGCGCACCATCGAAGGCCCTTGTGGCAGGACGAAATTATCGATATCCATGGCCAGGACGAGTGTTTCGCCCTCGCTGCGCCAGCCGTGCGGGACCGTTACCAGCCGATCGGGTAGGGCGAATCGCATGGGCAGGCCTTGCGCGGTGTACCACGCGCCGATCCGATGCAGCGTCTGCGTGGACAGCACAGCGGGCTGTGCGGAGCTGCCCAGCGGTACCGCGGAATTCGCGCGCCTGGTGTAGCCATGGCCCGCGCGCGCCAACCAGCCGTCGATCCAGGTGTGTGTGGTGCCGGGCCAAGCCGAGGCGGCGGCGGCCTCCAACGCACGGATCTCGGCGGTGCGAATCGGCCTCGGGCCGATGGCCTTCAACGCGACTACGCGGTCGGAGGTCACCGAGACGACCCGCCCGCCGGTACCACGCACCGTCGGCGGATCAAGGCAGACGAGTTCGCCGATCACATCGGTCAATGGCTGGGGGTACCCCGCCGGCAGCCGGTAGCGCAGCACTACCCGGCGGCCGAGCGGGATATCCGGCAGGTGAGCGCTCGGCTCAGTCATCGTGCCCGAACGGGTCGGGGTCGGTGCCGGGCAGCCAGTTCAGTCCAGGGGTGCCCCAGCCGTTGCGCTTGATCGCCTTCTTCGCCGCGCGCGCGTTGCGACCGATCAGCACATCCACGTAGAGGTATCCATCGAGATGGCCGACTTCGTGCTGGAGCATACGGGCGAAGAACCCCTTGCCCTCCACCTCCACCGGCTCGCCGTGTTCATCGGTTCCGGTCACCTTGGCCCATTCGGCGCGTCCGGTGGGGAACTGCTCGCCCGGCACCGAAAGGCAACCCTCTTCGTCGTCGGGATCGGGCATGGTCTCCGGAATTTCCGAGGTTTCGAGCACCGGGTTGATCACCGCCCCGCGGCGGCGGGTCGCGGTACCGTCCGAGGCCACGTCCGGGCAGTCGTAGACGAACAAGCGCAGCCCGATGCCGACCTGGTTGGCCGCGAGTCCGACGCCGTGTGCCGCATCGAGAGTGTCGTACATGTCCGCGATGAGCGGCGCCAATTCTTCCGGTGATCGGGTGACTCGCGCGGTCGGGGTGTGCAGAACCGGGTCGCCGACGATCACGATCGGGAGGATTGCCATGGGCCAATTATGGCCGTGGGGCTCCGGTCACAGCGCTCCGGGTACCCGGAGCGCGACACACCCTATGCGCAGGTAGCGAACACGCCGTGGCGTAGGCAGGGACATCGGTGGCCTGCGTGATCGAATGGCTGTCGTGGTTGAATGATCCGGACGCGCATGCTCCGGATGTGCATGGTCGAAGGTGTGCGTTATTCAGCGTGTGCGTGGTCCAGGCTGCGGAGCGGTCCAGGATGACGAGCACAGATTTCGTCTGGTGGTCACTCGGCGAGGGAGCAAGATGGACGGCGCAGCGGTACGGAATCCTTCTACGGTCGAGAGCGGTTCTTCCGTGGGCGAAGAGGCCACGGCGGGGGCCGACCTCGCAGGCGACATCACCGGTCTGAGTCGCCGTGAACTCGATATCCTGGCCTTCGAGCGGCAGTGGTGGAAGTACGCGGGCGCCAAAGAAGAAGCCATTCGCGAACTGTTCGGCATGTCGCCAACCCGGTACTATCAGGTGCTCAACGCCGTTGTCGACCGGCAGGAGGCGCTGGCCGCCGACCCGATGCTGGTGAAGCGGCTGCGCAGGCTGCGAGCGAGCAGGCAGAAAGCGCGTGCGGCGCGGCGACTGGGTTTGCGGGTCTGAACGGCGATGCGGACCCGGATTCGCCCGGCAGGACTAGGCTCACCAGAGTGAGTTACCCGAATCCCACCTCCGGTGGGCCACCGTTGCGTGCGCTGGCGATGGTGCTGATCGCACTGGCTATCGTCTTCGCGGTCCTCGGCGCGATGTCGCTGTCGAATTCCGACGCGGATGTCTCCGATGCCTCGGGAACCGGCTCGGCCTCGGCGACGACTCGATCGGCGACCTCCAGCGTAGTCGCGACCACCAGTGTCGCGGCGAGTGCACCGCCGCCCGAGGTGCCGACCGCGGTCACCCCCTCGGCCCCGGCGGCACCTGCCGCGGGCCGAGCGGTCCGCTCGGTGCCGGTACGAGTACTCAACAACAGTCTGATCACCGGGCTCGCGGCCAAAACGGCCGATCGGCTCTCGGCGAGTGGCTGGACGATCGCGGAGACGGGGAACTTCTCCAGTACGAACATCCCGGAAACCACGGTTTTCTACGGTAGTTCGCCGGTAGAAGAGGAGGCGGCGCGAGCCATCGCCGCGGAGCTCGGCGCAGTGGTCGCACCGAAATCCGGGGTGGTCGGAAGCTCCGGGGCCGGTGTCACGGTTATCGTCACGGGTAACTGATTGTGCGGCCGTTATCGGAAGGTTCGCGTGGCTCGGCGTCGGCACAGCACACGGCCCTGTCGGGGCGCGGAAGGGCGGCCGTGGCATCATCTTGTCCGGTAACGAACCTGTCCGCTCAGCTTTACTCGTAAACTCGGTACTCGTAAAGGAGTTCCCCGAATGGTCTCGTCCACAACTCGTCGCCCGTCCTGGCGGACTGTGACCCCGATGCTCGCGGTCGCGGTCTTCGGCCTCGCCGCCTGCTCGAGCAATCAGGAGTCGAGCGACGTCCAGGGAACTACCCCGCCGGTATGGACCCCTTCTCCCGCTCCGGCAGGCCAGTCCGGGACCGGGCATGGCGCGCAGCACGGCGACAGCGCCAGTGAGCTGACGGTGGAACTGAAGGACCCGGCGGGCGCTTCGGTCGGTACCGCGAATTTCCGTGAGGACGGCGACTATCTCCGGGTCACCGTTTCGGCGCATGGGCTGCGCCCCGGCTTCCACGGCCTGCACGTGCATCAGGTGGGCAAGTGTGAAGCGGATTCGGTCGCACCCACCGGCGGGCCGGCAGGGGATTTCCTTTCCGCAGGTGGACATCTGCAGGTCGGCAGCGCCAACGCCCATCCGGCCAGCGGCGATCTGACCTCGCTCGAGGTGCGTTCCGACGGTATGGCCGAGCTTGTCACCACCACCGATTCGGTCACCTTGGACGACATCGAAGGCAAGGCTCTGATCATCCACGCGGATGCCGACAACTTCGGTAACATCCCAGGCCGTTACGGGCGCGAAGGCGGTGCGTCAGGCCCGGATGAGACCACCCTGGCGACGGGTGACGCGGGTGGCCGCATAGCATGCGGCGTCATCGAATAGAACTGGTGCCATATGGTCGGGGCAGGAATCGAACACGTTCCCTTCCACGGCTCGCCCCGGCCCACCATTGGGGTCGAGTGGGAGATCGCCCTGGTGGACAAGGTGACTCGCGATCTGTCGAATACCGCCGCGGCGGTATTCGACTCGGTCGGTGATCTGCGCGCGCACGACGGTACACCGCAGGTCACCAAGGAGTTGCTCCGAAACACTGTGGAAATCGTCACCGGCGTGCACGATACGGTCGGCGCGGCGGTCGAGGATCTGACCAACACTATGCGCACAGTGCGGCAGGTGGCCGACCCCCTCGGTGTCGATCTGTTCTGCGCGGGCACTCACCCGTTCGCACAGTGGTCGGCCCAGCAGTTGACCCGCTCGGAGCACTATGACGAGCTGATCGAGCGCACCCAGTGGTGGGGCCGCCAGATGATGATCTGGGGCGTGCACGTGCATGTCGGAATTTCCCATCGCGACAAGGTCTTTCCGATCCTGAACTCCCTGCTGCTGTCCTATCCGCATCTGCTCGCGTTATCGGCTTCCTCACCGATGTGGTCCGGATCGGACACCGGTTACGCCAGTAACCGGACGTTGATGTTCCAGCAGTTGCCCACTGCGGGCCTGCCGTTCCAGTTCGAAAACTGGACGCAATTCGAGTGTTTCGTATACGACCAGCTCAAGACCGGTGTGTTCACCCAGCTCGGCGGTATGCACTGGGATATTCGCCCGGCGCCGAAGTGGGGCACCATCGAGGTGCGTGTATGCGACGGGATCTCCACCCGCACCGAGCTGGCCGCGATGGCCGCGCTCATCCACTGCCTGATCGTCGAGCTGGATCAACGTGTGGAGAATGGTGAGATTCTGCCCACGTTGCCGCCGTGGCATGTGCAGGAGAACAAGTGGCGGGCTGCCCGCTACGGTCTGGACGCGATCATCATCACCGACGCCGATAGCAATGAGCGGCTGGTCACCGACGATCTCGAAGACCTGTTGAATAGGTTGGAGCCGACCGCAGCACGGCTCGGTTGTGCGGCGGAACTCGCGCTGGTCGCCGAGATCCCGAAACGGGGTGCCTCGTATCAGCGGCAGCGCCGGGTCGCCGCAGCCGCTCAGGGCGATTTGATCGCGGTGGTGGATGCGTTGGTCGAGGAGCTGCACCTGTAGTACAAGGGGCATCGCTCGGTTGTTGTTCAGTTGGCCCAAAGGGCGGTGTTCACCCTCCGTTTACTATTAGCGGCGTGCTTGTCGAGGACCCGCGTGCCGGATTAAGAGCAGTAGCGCCGAGCGGCCGGGGGTGGCGGACCGGCGCCCTGGTCGCGGTGGCGGTGGTCGCTGTACCTGTTCTGCTGATCGCGTTGCAGGTGATCGCAGCTCGGCAGGGATTCGAAGGCCCGTTGGCGAGTCTGTGGCGAGATTATCTGGGCACGCCGAAATCCATGTCGGTGCCGTGGGCTGGGCTGATTCTTGCGTTGGTGGGCATTTCGGTCCGGCGCAGGCTGTTCGCAGTAGGCATCGCGGTGGCCATCGATATGGTGTGGGCGGGCGTACGGTTATCGACGGGGGCGCCGTTCGCGATCGGCAACGGTCCGACCATCGTGCTCACTGCGCTGGGGTTGCTGGCCTGGTTGCGCTGGACAGGTATCGAGCGGCGCGATGCGTTGCGTTCGGTAGCACTCGGAGCCCTGCTCATCCTGGCTACCAAGGTCGGCGATGTATGGCTGCATATCACGGTGCTCGATAGTCCCGCGGTGCTCGACGAGTATGTGCTCTTGGCCGACCACGCATTGGGCGATCCGTCTTGGGTCCTCGGCCGGGTGATCGAGGCGCTCGGACCGGTGGCCTACGCGGTATTGCATTGGGTGTATATCGAGCTGCCGGTGGCGGCGATCGTCGTGGCCGTCTGGCAACTACGCCGGGTGCTGTCGACGCGGCAGTGGCCCGCGCATCATCTGGTGCGCACCTTCCTGGTGCTCGGGCTCATCGGTCCCCTGGTGTACGTGCTGTTCCCTGTTGTCGGTCCGATATTCGCATTCGGGCCGGATGGTAATGGGCTACAGGTAGGCAATTACTGGCCCGATATGGTGCCGCCGATCGATCGGGATCCGGAGCCACTGCTGTTCGACACGCAAACTCCGCGTAATTGCATGCCGTCCATGCACACCGCGTGGGCATTGGCGCTGTTCTTGCATACCCGGCGTGATATCGACGGCAGCCCCGCACCACGCTTGTTGCGCTGGGGCGGGACATTCTGGCTGGTAGCCACCCTGGCCGCCACCTTGGGTTTCGGTTATCACTACGGTGTCGATCTGATCGCGGGTGCGGTGCTCTGCCTCACGGTCGAGTCGGCGTTGCGTGACCCGGAGCGTGGCTGGGGATGGTTCCGGATCCGGCTGGTCGCCGGTGGCGTAGTGGTACTGGCCGCGCTGCTGTTGTCCTATCGGTATCTCGCGGTGGTCATGGCTGAATACCCGGTGCTCGCGGGCGCCATTGTGCTCGGGTTGCTGGCCGGGTCGATCGCGGCTTTCCACGCGACGTGGTTCTCGAGCGCGCGAGAGCAGCGGCAGGTCGATCCGGACCATGAGCACTATGCCCGGTGACGATCCGTTTCCGAGCCGCCCTCGGGGGGCGCTGTGTTCCGTGGCCGGAGTTTGTGTAGCGCGGCCAGTCCGACCGCACTGCCGATGGCGATAGCGAGTGCGGCACGTCCGGGCAGGGTCTCATGTATCTGCGCATCGTGGCGCCAGTCCGAGTGCATGTTCGGTATCGCCGAGACCACCGTGGGGAGGTAGAGGGCGGTGATCGCGAGAACGCCGCTCGGCGCGTAGCGCGGACGGGCCGTGCCGCAACAGTAGCCCGCTGTTATGGCGATGAAGGCACTGACCGCGGCGAATGCTACGGGTTCTGTGACTGCCGGGGTGAGCATGGCGACGATCGCGAGGATGATGATGAGCAGAATGGCAAGAGCGGCCGAGGACAACCGGGACCCGATCGCGACACCGATGGCCGTCAGCGTGAGCAGTACCACCGCGCCCCAACCGGACTGCACCGCATAACCCATCGCGCCGACCGCTGGGGTGAAGCTCACGGCCAGATATACGCCCGTGCCGTCGCGGCCGGGTAGCAGCATGGCCGCAGCCGTCGCGCTGACAAGCGTGGCTGCCACAACAACCCCGATCTCGATCGTATGGCTCGCCGCGGGCAGCTTGTCGTATTGCCTGCTGAGCCATGCGGTGCCGGCTAATACCGCCGAGGCGAGCACCATGGCGGCGATGATCGGTGCCACCGGCAGCGTAATCGACAGCTGTGGCTCTTTCGGCTCCCTGGTGTGTGCCCAGTTGCGGAAGACACTGATCACCAGCAGAGTCAGGGCTATCTCTAGCATCCAGTGCGGTGGAGTCTGCAGCATCGCGTACGGATTCCGTTCGATACCCAGAAATTCCGCGAGATCACCGAAACTGAAGAATCCGATACTGCCTACCGCGAGCGCCGCACCGGCCAGTGGTCGTCGCAGTACCGCGGCACCGAGCCCGCCGAGCACCACCCCGGCGCACATCGAATCGATGTAGTTCTGTGTGGTGAGCATCTCGGCTGTCGGAGCCCGCCCACCCGCGAAATCGTTGAGCAACTCCACCAGCATGGCCAGCATCGCCGCGATCCAGCCTGCCAGCGGTCGGGCGGTCATAGTGACCAGCACAGCCGTGGTAACCGCGATGACCACTGCCAGTGCCGCGCTGCGCGGCGCGCTGTCGAGCAAGCTGGCGATCTGATACGGCGTCGCCTCGCCATAGCTATCGATCGTGTCCGGCAGGAACAGCGTGACCCCCGCGACTGCGGCCGCTGTGCAGACCGTCGCCGCGTCGACCACCTCGCCGACTCTGCGCACGATTGTCGAAGATACCCGTGATTATCCTGGGAACCGGTGATTGCCGCAGATTTGCCAGAAAATATCTCGCAGCTAAAAGATTCGTCGAAGTCTGTTGCTGGATTCGCTCCGATGTTCGGCTCGGCTAGAGATAGCGGCTCTCGCTTCCCGCTGTCTGCTCGCGATTGCGCGCGTAGTGGCGCAGCGCATCGAGCTGAATCGGGTCGAGTGAGGGACGTGCGACTGTCTTGCCTGCCAGGACGTCTGCCGCGGTGACATCAGCGGCATCCACGTTCCGGCGCATCGCGGCGAGCGCCGCCTCGCGCAGTAAGGCGGTGCAGTCGGCGGCCGAGTATCCGTCCAGCTCCTCGGCCAGCGCATCGAGGTCGACATCGTCGGCCAGCGGCACCGACCGGCTCACGGTGCGCAGGATCTCGCGCCGGGCCGCGGTATCCGGTGGTGGTACGAAGACCAGTCGTTCCAACCTGCCCGGGCGCAGCAGCGCCGGATCTATCAGCTCCGGTCGGTTGGTCGCGCCGAGTACTACCACATCGCGGAGCGGTTCTACGCCGTCGAGTTCGGTGAGCAGCGCCGCGACCACCCGGTCGCCGACACCGGCATCGGCGCTCTGCCCACGGCGCGGAGCCAGCGCATCCACCTCGTCCAGGAAGATCAGCGAAGGTGCGGAATCGCGTGCTCGCTGGAATATTTCCCGCACCGCGCGCTCCGATGAGCCGACCCACCGATCCATGAGTTCAGCGCCTTTGACCGAGTGCACGCTGAGCTGGCCGCTGCCTGCCAGCGCACGGACCAAGAAGGTTTTGCCGCAACCGGGCGGGCCGTAGAGCAACACGCCGCGCGGCGGATCGATGCCGAGGCGAGCGAATGAATCCGGATGGCGTAGCGGCCACAGCACCGCTTCGGTCAGCGCTTGTTTGGTCTCCGCCATATCGCCGACATCATCGAGACTCAGGCTACCGATGGCGAGCTCCTCCATACCCGACCGTGACAGCGGCCGGATCACTTCGAGTGCCCCGAGCAGGTCCGGCTGAGTGAGCTTCGGTTCGCCGTGCTCCCTGGCCCTCGAGGCCGCGCGTAGCGCCGCCTCCCGGCACAAAGCCGCTAGATCGGATACTACGAAACCTGGTGTACGCGAAGCTATCTCATCCAGTTTGAGATCTTCTGTCGGTACCCGGCGTAGTAGCTGCTCCAAGAGGGCTCTGCGCACCTCGGCGGTGGGCAGTGGCAGCGCGAGCTCACGATCGCACAGGTCCGGCGCCCGCAATCGCTGGTCGATTCCGGCCGGATGCGCGGTGGTCGCCAGGAATGCGACGCCCGGTTCGGCGATCGCGGCACGCAGCTGGTCGAGAATGAGCGTGGCGACCGGCTCGGCGTCCACCGGCAGCAGGGCGTCGATATCGGTGATGAGCAGGACGCCACCCTGACCGGAACCGATCTCGGCCACCGCCTGGGCCACTTCGCGCAGCCGGGCGCCGCTCTCGGCCGCACCGATGACCGGACCGTCCAGCTCCACTATTCGCCGCGGCGAGCCCGCCGCACGTGCCAGCGTGGCCTTGCCGACCCCGGCAGGGCCGGTGATCAGCACACCGAGACGTGGTCGTGCGCCGAGTGTCCGTAATAATTCCGGCTCGTCCAAGGCCAGGCTGAGCCATTCGGTGAGCTTCGCGGCCTGGCTGCGCATACCGGCCATATCCTCGACCGATATCCGTGGTGTGCACCCTCTGGCCGCCGCTGTCCGGCCCGCCGTGGCGGCATTGGTGCCTGCCGCCGTGCAGAACGCGACGGCCTCGGTGGCTCCGCGCGATGCCTCGCCGACCGGGATCGGCGTTCCGGCCGATGCCAGGTCGGCGGCGGCCCGTGCGGCGACCGCCCCGGCACCCCAGACGACCGCGGTATTGGGTTGGATGCTCACCGGGCCGCGTGGATCGGTGGCGGTAACGGTGAGCAGTTCGGTGGTCCACGCGATGCCGAAAGTGCGGGAAAGGGCTTGGGTTGCCGCCGTGGAACTGATGTCAGGGCCGAGATCGCGCGGCAGCAGGGAGACCGCATCGCCTACCGTGACCACCTTGCCGAGCAGCGCCTGCCGCAGCGTCGCGGCTGGAATTGTGCGGGTGGCGTGCACCGAGCCGCTGACCGAGACTTGTCGCGCGCCGTACACCGTCGTTGGGGTGACCACCACCGTCGCGTTCTCGCGCAGCCCGGCGTTGGACAATGTGACATCGTCGAGCAGTGCGATCCCGGCGGGCGTTCCCCGGCCCGCGATACCGGCAACCGCAGCCGTGCGTCGCGCGCCGACCAACACGACTCCATCCCATTCCCGCAGACCGAGCGCGGTCAGTACTTCCGGATGTAACCGGACCACTCCGCGCCGAGCGTCGGCGGCGGAAGGGTTCAGTCGGGCGGTGAGCGCCAGTTCTGCCACGGTGCCATTCTGCCGTGTATGCCCGCATCAGGTCACGGCCTGAGGTCTGGGTATCCATATCCGGACGATCTCGGTCGCGGGCCAGGATACGCAAGAGCGGGAATAGCAGAAATGTTACTGTTGTCACATAAAGGGGGTGCGGGTGGTTGCGGCGTGTACCGCGGCGATCGACAGTCCGGAGCATTCATCCACTGCTGAATCTGCTCGATCCGCGGGTCGGCGAATAATGCGCTCGAATGCTGGAGCAAGGTATTTCCGCCGGATACTTCTGGTTTCGTGACAGGAAAACCGCTCCGGATACTCCGTGTGGCTATACGCGCGCAAATTGCTAATTCGGTTACGTACGCGGCAATCACGGTGGATGTCGAACGGAAAGCCCTGTGTGTCAACTACTTGCGGACGTTGTACAGTTTGCTGGCGGTCGGTCCACTGAGGGACCGTCCATTTTCCGGAGGGGAATCCTGAAATGAAGTTGCGTAAGTTCAGCACTGCCATCCTGATGCCCATCGCCGCTATCGGTATCGCGGCGGGCACCGCGCAGGCCCAGACGTTCACTGCTGATCAGCAGGTCGCGGTGGTAGCCGCTGCCCCGGTGGCCTCCGCCGCCGCGGTCTCCGCTCCGGTGCCGGTGGCCGCCACCGCGCCCACCGATACGGCGTTCCAGGCTGTCTCCGCCCCGGTGGCGGAGGTTGCCACCGCACCTGCCGCGGTCGCGCCGCAGGTCGAGCCGATCGCCGCCAGCGCGCCTGCCGCCATCGCGACCGACCCGAATGCGCAGAATCACGATCCGATCGCCAACGGCGCCGTCGCGGGCGCGCAGATCGGTGCGGTTCTCGGTGCCCTGAGCGGTGCTGTCGCTGGTCTGCCGATCGCCATCGTCGGCGCGGTGCCGTTCGCTCTCCTCGGCGCACTCAACGGCGCGATCAACGGTGCCATCGTCGGTGCTGTCGTCGGCGCGGTCGCGCCGGATGTCGTGCCGCAGGTGCTGCCCTGATCGCAGGCTGACGCGGGTAGTGGCTGAAGAGCGGACGCCGAGACGTCGGTGGCTCTTCAGTTGTTCCGGCCGCGTACCGATGGACGTAGGCACCGCGTTCCATCGGTACGCGGCCGGCCTGTATTCATATGGCCGATAGGCTACTTCGGCACGATTCCGGTCGCGATCGCGACGGGGGTGTCGTTCACACTCGACGACAGACACACCAGCTTGGCGGTGCCGAGCGCCACATTCGGGCTTCCTTCGAGCGGGTTGCCCGGATTCTCTGCCAGGATCTGCTCGATCAATGCCCGCTCGTCATCGGTGTCCAGCTCTTTGAACTTCCCGCATGTGGTGCTGGACGCGGTGCCGAGTGAGGGGGTGCTGGTATCCGCCGAGCCAGTGCGCGGGTTGTTCGCCTCGGCGGACTCCGCTGTTTCCCCGCAACCGACCAGCAGGAAACCCATCGTCCCGATGGCCGAGGCGATGACGAGATTTCGCTTCATATTCTGCTTTCCGGTGGATCGTGGTGCCGGAACGTCCGGCGTATCGGGTGCAGCGTACCGGTCGGTCCGTGGTGGGCTCCGCAGGCAGGATGTCATCGACCTACCGGGTCAGGAGTGGCCGTCCACGGTCGGTCCGGTATCGGCGCCGGTCGCGATCCGGCTCGGTTCGGGGCGGTGGAGTGGCAGCCGGACGGTAAAGGTCGTGGCGCCGGGCTCGGAATCCACTCGGATATCGCCGTTGTGCTTGTTCACCACGATCCGGAATGAGATGTCCAGTCCGAGACCGGTGCCTTGGCCCATCGGTTTGGTGGTGAAGAACGGCTCGAATATCCGGCTGCGCGCTTCGGTTGGAATGCCGGGCCCGGTATCGCCGATCTCCACGATGGCGCAGTTGTCATCGTGCCGGGTGCGGAGGGTCAACGTGCCCGCGCCCTGCATCGCGTAGACAGCGTTGTCGATCAGATTGGTCCATACCTGATTCAGTTCGGCCGCATGACACGGTAACGGCGGGAGAGCCGGATCGTACTCCTTGACCACCCGGATATCGTCGCCGATCTTGCGGTTGAGCATCACCAGGGTGCTGTCGAGCAGTTCATGGATATCGGCCACTCGAAATGGGGCCCGGTCCATCTGCGAATACTGTTTGGCGGCATCGACAAGCGCGGAGACGCGTACTGTCGAATCGGCGATCTCATTCATCAGCAGTTCGGTCTCGATGGTGTAGTTCAGCCAGCGGATAGCGCCATGGAAGACCTGCTCCGTGGCATTGTCCAGGGTCGAGGCCACTTGCTCCAGCCAGTTGATATCGAAGCCGGCTTGTACGAAATTGGGCGCGAGATTCCAGCCGTCGTCCACCCCGTGGTCGGCTAGCCACTCGCCGAGCAGATCCTCGCGGTCGGCGGCTTCCATCGGGGTGAGTTCGGGTGCCTTGGCCACCTGTACAACCGCCTCCTCTTGCAGGCGAACCAGTGCGCCGAGGGATTTCGGATCGAACGTGCCCTGCGCTACGAAGGCCAGTTTGTGCCGCATCCCGGCCACTCGATCGCGCAGGTCGGCAGTGGCGCGCACTGCGGCGGCGGCCGGGTTGTTCAGCTCATGGGTGAGGCCTGCCGATAGTGAACCGAGTGCGAGCAGCCGCTCGCGCTCACCGATACGCGCGTTGATATTGCGGCTGCCGAAGAACACGCCTTCCAGAAGGTGCACCGCCATCGGAAACCACTCGTGCATCAGCTCGGCGAAGGTCGCCGCGTCGAGCACGAAGAACTGTGAGGACCTGGTCACCTGCATCGAGTTGTTGTACGTCTGCTCGACTTTGTCACCCAGATAGGCCATCCAGGCACCCGCGTAGGCGCCGCGGTGTTCGGTGCGGACCAGCTCGATCTCCGCACCGCTCGACTGTTTGGTCAGCACCACTTCCCCGTCCATCAGCACGTAGAAGTAGGTGGCAGGCTCACCTTCCCGGAAGACCGAACCCGGCGCGATGGTCTCGATCCGGCCATCGACGCACAGCTGTTCCAGCTGTGCGTCGGTCAGTTTCTCGAACAGGAACAGGGTGCGCAGCTCGGCGGGGTCGCATACCTTTCTGCCGCGGCGCTGCGCGGACTGCTCGGTGGTCATGGCCTGCCTCTCGGTTACGCGAGATGTCTGTTGCGCGGAGGTATCTGTTACTCGAGGTATCCGCTATGTGAGGTATCGGTGTACGAGCATGACGGCCATCGCGCCCTCACCGACCGCGGAAGCAACGCGTTTGGCCGATTCGGCGTGTACATCGCCGGCCACGAATACGCCGGGCACACTCGTTTCGAGATGATGCGGTGGGCGGGACAACTCCCAGCCCGTCGGCCGTGCGTCATCGACGAACAGATCCGGTCCGGCGAGTACATAACCAGCCGCGTCACGTGTGACGACACCATCGAGCCAGCCGGTCTGCGGTACGGCACCGATGAACAGGAACAGCCGCTCCGCATCGGCTTTCTCTTCGGCGCCGGTCTTGTTGTCGCGCAGCATGATGTGTTGCAGATGCGCGGTGCCGTCGGCGGCGATCACCTCGGTATCGGTGTGCACCTCGATATTCGAGATCTGCGCGATCTGCTGGATCAGATAGTGCGACATGGACTGTTCCAACGAATCCGCCCGGACTACCAGATGCACAGTGCGGGCATGGCGAGACAGGAATACCGCGGCCTGTCCCGCCGAGTTCGCGCCGCCGACGATATAGACATCGTGGCCCGCGCATTCGGACGCTTCGGTCATGGCCGAGCCGTAGTACACCCCTCGTCCGGTGAAATCGTCGACACCGGGCGCCGGGTGGCGGCGGTAGTCGACGCCGGTCGCGATGATCACGGTGTGCGCGCATAGGCTGCCGCCGTCGGCGAACCGCACGGTGCGCGCGGATCCGTTCACCTCTAGCCCGACCACCTCACGGGTGGTGATGACCTCGGCGCCGAATTTCGCGGCTTGCCGTCGTGCCCGGTCGGCCAGTTGCGCACCGGACAGACCGTCCGGGAAGCCGAGGTAATTCTCGATCCGCGAACTCTGCCCGGCCTGTCCGCCGGTAGCGGTCCGCTCCACCAAGACCGTCCGCAGGCCCTCGGATGCGCCGTACACCGCCGCGCCGAGCCCGGCGGGACCGCCACCGACCACGATCAGGTCGTAGAACTCTCCCGTTGGGTTGACGGTGAGGCCGACATGCTCGGCCAGTTCGCTGTCGGAGGGCTGCAGCAGGGCCATACCCGACGAGGTGATCACCACCGGACAGCGCTGCGGGTCGGTTCCGGCGGCCTCGAGCAGCCGCATCCCCTCCGGCTCATCGGCCAAGTACCAGCGGTAGGGCAGTTGATTGCGGGCCAGGAATTCGCGGATCTGCGATGAGCGTGGCGACCAGCGGTTGCCGACCACTTTGGTTCCGGTGACCGGCCGCCGCTCGCTGCTACGCCAGGCGTCGAGCAGATCGTCCAGTACCGGATACAGTTTCTCCTCCGGCGGATCCCATGGTTTGAGCAGGTAGTGGTCCAGATCGATGACATTGATCGCGTCTATCGCGGCATTGGTATCGGCGTACGCGGTCAACAGGACGCGGCGCGCGAACGGGTGCAGGTCCATCGCCTGCTCCAGGAATTCGATACCGTCCATACCCGGCATCCGATAATCGGCGATCAATACCGCGACCGGCTGACCGCGCAGCTTCATCTCGCGCAGTGCTTCCAGAGCCTGGTGCCCCGATTCCGCACGCATGATCCGGTACTCCGCACCGTAGCGGCGGCGTAAATCGCGTACGACCGCTCTGGACACTCCCGGGTCGTCATCGACGCTCAGGATGGCCGGCTTGGTAGCAGCGGGTGAAGTCACCTGATGAGTATCGCGCCTTTCGATACAGTCCGGGCTGGATGTTCGCGGAGAGCTCAGAGCCGGTGATGCAGGACGAGATCGAGTTCGGTCGGAGTGAGCAGTCGTTCCAGACGCTCTTCTTTCGCGGCTACTCCGAAGCCATGCGATGACACCGATGTGTCACAGGACCGCCGCCCATCCTCGGATTCGGTAGCAGGCAGTAACGGAACCTGTTTGGCAGGTCGACGATGCAGCAGGGAACGCAGTTTCACGGCCGATCACCTCACGTTGGGACGCCGAAAGTCGGAGGCAGTGTCTGATGCTTCATCTATCTGCCATTGTGCGCCGCGCATTACACCGGCCGCCGTCCCGGCAGTGAAAATGTGACGTAAACGTCTTCCCATCTAAAATGTGTGTTAGTAGTCAGACCCCGTCTGGACGGACCTTCGGTGGCCCGTCGCAGGTATCCCCGTCGTACGTATCTCGGAGGCAGTCTTGCCGAACAATCTCGAAGCCGCCATCGATATCTCCGCACCGCCGGAACAGGTATGGGAGGTGGTTTCCGACTTGAAGCGGATGCCGGAGTTCAGCCCGCAGTGTGTGCGCATGCTGGCACTCGGTTCCATCAAAGCGGGCACCTGGATTTTCAATCTCAATCGTGACGGCAGGAAGTACTGGCCGACCACTGCCCGCATCGTGCGGTACGAGCCGAACCAGGCATTCGCCTTTCGGGTCAACGAGAACCGCACGGTGTGGAGCTACACCCTGGAGCAGACCGATACCGGTACCCGGTTGATCGAACGCCGGGATGTGCCCAACGGCACCACCTGGTTCTCGCGCACGGCGATCGACACGGTGCTCGGCGGTGAACTCCCGTTCGAGGACGCACTGGTCCGTGGCATGAACCAGACCCTGGACAAGATCAAGCTCGCGGTCGAGGCGCGCGCCTGATCACGGGATATGGCGAGATCTGCTCCGTAGCGAGCGCCACGGAGCAGATCGGCGTTCTCCGCGGCGTGTGTTATCGCCAGTTGGGCAGGTGCACGACCTGTGCCGCGTAGGACAGGCCCGCGCCGAACGCGATGAGCAGCGCCGCGTCTCCCGGCTTCGATTTGCCTGTGCGCAGCAGCGCCTCCATGGCCAGTGGGATCGATGCGGCCGAGGTGTTGCCCGACTCCTCGATATCGGTGGCGATCGCGCAGTCTTCTGGCAGTTTCAGCACCCGCGCCATGATCTCGATGATCCGGCCGTTGGCCTGATGCGGGATCATCGCATCCAGATCGTCGGGGGACAGGCAGGCGCGGTCGATCGCATCGCGGCATACCTTTTCCAATGAGTGTGCCGCCCAACGGAATACCGCGGTGCCCTCCATGGCCATATAGGGACGGACCGCGTCGAGGCCCTTCTCGTCGATTTCCGCGAAGAACTCCATCCAGTCCTTGTCCTGCCGGATGGCATGGTGCTGTGTGCCATCCGAGCCCCAGACCGTCGGGCCGATGCCCGGCTCGTCGGAGGGGCCGACCAGCACCGCGCCTGCACCATCGGCGAAGAGGAAGGCGGTGGCGCGATCGGTGGGGTTGACGGTGTTGGTCAGCTTCTCCACACCTATCACAAGGACATGTCCGGCGGTGCCTGCGCGGACCAGGTCCGAGGCGAGGGCGAGCGCGTGACAGAAGCCCGCGCAGCCTGCCGAGATATCGAAAGCGGCGGCACCATTCATGCCGAGTTCGGTGGCGATGGGTGGGGCCGCGGCCGGTGTCAGCAGTAGATGCGTCGATGTAGCAACGATGAGGCAATCGACTTGATCGACTGCGATGCCAGAAGATTCCAGTGCGTCACGGGCAGCCGCGACACTCATGCTCTGAATCGTTTCCGATTCGTCGGCGAACCGCCGGGTCTTGATACCCGACCTGGTCCGGATCCACTCATCGCTCGAATTGATCGGCCCCGCAACCTCATCGTTGGTGACCACCCGAGCCGGGCGGTAAACGCCGAGCCCGAGAATTGCCGTATGCTCTGCCCCGGTGGTCTGGGCGATGCGAGCAGCCATCTGCGTCTCCTATATACCCTGCGGCAGCGGTACCCTGCGGCGGCGCCGTCAGGTTTCCCGAAGCATCGGATTCCATGACTCTCCGGCCTCTGCCTGCGCGACGATGGACATGAGGCTTCCTCATATTAGCCCGAGAGTCGCCCAAATGGCGCGCGTATTTCGACAATCTCTGGGTATCCCCTCGACGCACGCCGCTGTTGCCCGCGGCGTGGTCCAACTAGTGATGTGAGGACACCATGCTCGGTCTCGGGATTATCGGATGGATCATCATCGGCGGTCTGGCCGGATGGATCGCCAGTAAAATCATGAAGACGGATGCTCAGCAGGGCATCCTCCTCAATATCGTTGTCGGGATAATCGGTGGTCTGCTCGGCGGGTTCCTGTTGAAAGTGCTCGGAGTCGACGTCGAGGGCGGTGGCCTCTGGTTCAGTTTCTTCACCTGCCTCGGCGGTGCGGTTATCCTGCTGTACCTGGTAAAGCTGGTCACCGGACGCAGAGTCAGGTCCTGACGCCGCATGCCACAGGCTCCTTTCCCGTAAGGTGTGAACGCTTGCGCTGGTCCTATTGTTGAGGGGCGCAACCCGTCTGCATCGAGCACGAAAGAGGAGCCTGTGGCCCGCCGTCCCACCCCGCCCGGCACACCTGAACGCACCGGGGTCGGTCATTTCGCTGACCTGATCCGTCACGCGATCCCCCCGTTGCATCCCGCCGGGCTCCCGTTCGTCGCCGCACCGGCCGCGGTCGCTGTACTCGGCGGCAGGCGCCGCTGGGTACGTCGAACCGGATTTCTCGTCGCGGCGGCCTGCGCGGCGTTCTTCCGGCACCCGCACCGGGTGCCGCCGCACCGGCCCGGCGTCGTGGTCGCTCCGGCCGACGGTGAGATCGCCCTGGTCGATACCGCCACTCCCCCTGCCGAATTGGGTCTTGGCGAGCAGCCTCTGCCCCGGGTCAGCATCTTCCTTTCCGTGCTGGACGTGCACGTGCAGCGCACGCCGGTCTCCGGCACCGTGCGCACGGTATCGCACCAGCCAGGCCGCTTCCGTTCCGCGGATCTGCCAGAGGCCAGTTCGGTGAACGAGCGCACCAGTATGGTGCTGGAAACGCCGGAGGGACGGCAGGTCGTCGTGGTACAGATCGCCGGGCTGCTCGCCCGACGGATCGTCTGCGACGCACAGGCCGGTGATGTGCTCACCCTCGGCGATACCTACGGCCTGATCCGCTTCGGCTCGCGGGTCGACACATATTTCCCGCTCGGTACCGAACTTCTCGTACGGCCCGGTCAACGTACTGTCGGCGGTGAGACCGTGCTCGCCGCGTTCGGCTCGATCGCCGACGCCTGATGGAAGCGGCGATCCCTACACGGCGGCGGCAGCGAACCATCCGGCTGTTGCCGAGCATGGTCACCATCCTGGCGCTGTGCGCGGGGCTGTCGGCAGTGAAATTCGGGCTCGACGGAAAACTCGATATCGCGTTGGCGATGATCGGCGCGGCAGCCGTGCTCGACACTCTCGACGGCAGACTGGCCAGAATGCTTGCCGCTACCACCAAGATGGGCGCCGAGCTGGACTCGCTATCGGATGCTATCTCCTTCGGCGTGGCCCCCGCGCTTGTGCTCTATGTGAGCTTGCTGGACAGCAATAGCGCGGGGTGGATCGTCGCTTTGCTGTTCGCGGTCAGCATCGTGCTGCGATTGGCTCGGTTCAACACCCTGATGGACGATGACACCCGGCCGGACTGGTCGCGGGATTATTTCGTCGGTGTGCCCGCGCCGGCGGCCGCGCTCATCGCGATGGTGCCGGTGGGGTTGATGGTGCAGTTCGGCGATGGCTGGTGGGTCGGCTTCTACGAGGTCGCGGCGTGGACGATAGGCGCCGCCGCGCTTTCGGTCAGCACGATTCCCACGTTGGCGATGAAGTCGGTGTCGGTGGCCCCACAGGCGGCGGCAGGCTTGCTGGTTCTGGTCGCGCTCGCCGCGGCGGCGCTGGTCACCTATCCGATCGTGCTGCTGCTTGTGCTGGTCGCGCTGTACCTGGGCCACATTCCCTTCGCCTGGTATTCCCAGCGTTGGGTAGCCGCTCGTCCGGAGACCTGGCAGCACAAACCCGCAGAGCGGCGGGCCCAGCGTCGTGCGGATCGGCGCCGGCCCGCGCTTCGGCGCCCGGTGATCCGAGGCTCATCGGCACGGCTACGGTTGCGCAGGCCGGGCGGTAGACGTCCGGACGAGAACTCACCTCCTGGCGCGGATATGGATATTTTGTAGTCGGGGGCACGGGCAGCCTGCGTCGGCCTCGCGCTTGCCACGGCGGTGCGTGGCACCTGGCGTATGCCGGATGGGTACGGTCATATCCGGCGAGTACAGGAGAAGGTGAGTGCGTGGAGCCGGATGGACTGCGAGAATTCCAGGAGCAGCGACCGCGGTTGTTCGCATTGGCCTACCGGATGCTCGGCTCGGCGAGTGCGGCCGAAGACGCCGTGCAGGAGACCTATCTGCGCTGGGAGAGCGCCGAGCGTGAGCAGATCCGCTCCGCCGAGGCGTGGTTGACCACCGCGCTGGTCAACCTCTGCCGCACCTGGCTGGTTTCGGCCAAGGCCAGGCGGGAGAGTTATATCGGGCCGTGGTTGCCCGAACCGGTGTCGACCGCGCACGGCGAACTCGGTCCGTTGGAGCGCGCCGAACAGCGTGAGCTGGTTTCGCTGGCCTTGCTGACCGCGCTGGAACGACTGACCCCGGTCGAACGCGCTGTCTTCGTGCTGCGTGAGGCGTTCGGATACGCGCATCGCGAGATCGCCACCATGCTCGAGCTGACCGAGGCCAACTCACAGCAGATCTTCCGGCGCGCCGGGCTGCGGGTGCGAGAAGGGCGGGCCCGTTTCGGTGTTCCGGCCGAGCACGCTCGCGAGCTGATCGAGCGGTTCCTGCAGGCGGCGCATGAAGGCGAGATCGGATCGCTGGAGCGGATGCTCGCCGCCGATGTGCGCGCGACGGCCGACGGCGGCGGTCTGGTCAGCACGGCGCGGCGCCCAGTGGTCGGCGCCAACCACGTGGCGCGGTACATCACGGGTCTGCTGCGCCGGGAGGTACCGGGGATGCAGCTGTTCATCGAAGAGGTCAACGGTGCGCCTGCGGTGGTGGCACGAGTACACGGCGCGCCGTTGCTCGTGATGGGGGTCGATCTGACGGACCGGGAGATCACCGCGTTGCGGTTGATCGTCAACCCGGAGAAACTGGCGTATTTCGCCGGATCTGGTGGTATCGACCGGTCGTTGGGTACGTCGCCGTCTCGGTAACACCGCCCGCTGTGATCTGTTTCATCGTGCCGATCTGTCAGGATTCTCGTGGCTGTGCGGTCTAGAGGGTGTCGGCCTTTGGAAGGGAGCCACATCATGACCGGACAGCATCGGATCGTCATTCTCGGCGCCGGGTACGCGGGGTTGGCGGCGGCCCGCAGGCTTGTGCGTACGGCACGGGACGCGCAGATCACCGTGGTGGATGCCAAGGCGAAGTTCATCGAGCGGGTGCGCTTGCACCAGCGAGCCGCCGGCCAGGCGATTCCCGAGTGGGATCTGCGGGAAATGCTGGAGAACAAGAATATTCGTTTCGTACGTGCGGTGGCCACCGATATCGATACGGCCAGGAAGCGGGTGGTACTCGCCGCGGCACCTGCCCTCGATTACGACACCGTGGTCTACGCTCTCGGGAGCATCGCCGATACCGAGAGTGTGCCCGGCGTGGCCGAACATGCCTATTCTGTCGCGACACCAGCAGATCAGATGGTTGTGCCCGCCGGATCGGTGGCGATCGTCGGCGCGGGCCCGACCGGGATCGAACTCGCGGCCGAACTGGCCGAATCGTTTCCTGACCTGCGCGTGCGGCTGCTCGGTGCCCAGGAGCCCGGCGCGTGGCTGTCGCCGCGCGCGCAAGAGCACCTCCAGCGGACATTGGCGCGTCTCGGGGTCGAGATCCACGTGGGAGCCAAGGTGATCGAGGTGACACCCCATGGCGTGCGGTTGGCCGACGGATCACTGGTCGAGGCCGAAGCAACCGTATGGGCTACGGGTTTCCGGGTGCCGGAGCTCGCCGCACATGCGGGTCTTGCGGTGGATCACACCGGTCGGGTACTGACCGACGCGACCCTGCGTTCGGTATCACACCCGGATATCTATGCGGCGGGTGACGCCGCGGTCATCGCGGGCCCCGGTGATCGTGAGCTACGTATGGCCTGTGCGACAGCATTGCCGACCGGTAAGTATGTGGCCGATGCCGTCACCGCGCGAATGCGCGGCAACGAACCGGGTCAGCTGCGCTTCCGGTATGTATTCCAGTGTCTGAGCCTG
Source organism: Nocardia spongicola (assembly GCF_047200775.1). Classification (NCBI taxonomy): domain Bacteria; kingdom Bacillati; phylum Actinomycetota; class Actinomycetes; order Mycobacteriales; family Nocardiaceae; genus Nocardia; species Nocardia spongicola. The sequence goes on from NZ_JBJZOO010000002.1 coordinate 319,277, forward strand.
GGCAGGAGAGACGGGCTGATCCAGTTCGTCCACGCCGATGACGCGCCGAACCGGATGGTGCTGACCGGGCGGAAAGCCGCATGGGTGAAGGAGCAGGTGGTGCGCGGCGCGGCCAGGGCGGCTCATCCCTGATCGCTGGTCGGCTGATCGCCGATGCGTGCGAGAGCGGAGCAGGACCGGTTTCGGGCGGAATATCCAGCACGCTCACGCACCATCGGCCGACCGAGTCCGCCGCACCTACCGAGGCTGTCGCGCTCATACTGCCTATCGCCATGTGACGTGAGGTGGCAGGCATCGGATCTATCGGTGGGTGACAGTATCGGTGAACCGTCCATCATGGTGGTTCGGCATTCATCAGGTGGTATTGCTCCTCCTCCCACCGGCACCCCTCGTTCCGGTGGGAGGAGGAGCAATATCACTCGATGACGCCTACGACTGCCAGTAGCTGCCGGGATGGCCATTGGCATCGTGGTTCGACGAAGTGGGATGCTTTCGATGCGTACCGCTCTTCCTTCGGGCGCGGAATTCCTCTGGGCATACCGACGATCCGGATTGTCGTGGTATTGCGAACCCGTAATCGATTGCCGCGTCGGACGGGCACGACTATCCTGCCGCGCAGGCTCGGTTGCTTCTCTCGTGTCGGCGTTTTCCCGCTGATGTGTGCGGCAGAGTGATGCACGCTCACCCCTTCATTTTTATCGTCGTGTTGCTGTGTGTGGCAGATCTTCCTCGTTTACTTATTCGGCAGTACAGGAAGCATTCGGTGTGCGGCCTCGCACTGTCAATGACCTAGCTCTTCACAATCTGTGAAGTCCAACCCTCTGCCGTTTGCGCCGAACCCCGCTAACCTCGGAGCGAGATCGCCGAACCAACTCATGAGGAGCGATAGCAGCAATGGATACACCCGCTCCTGTCCCGGCGCCCTCCAGTTCGACCGCGGGTCTTCTGAACGGCAAGACCGTGCTGGTCACCGGAGCAAGCCGGGGTATAGGCCGTGCGATCGCCATCCGGTGCTCCGCGGCAGGCGCGAATGTCGCCATGATTGCCCGCACCCAGGAACCGCATCCCAGACTGCCCGGCACCATTCACACTGCCGCTGCCGAGGCCGAAGCCGCAGGCGGGCAAGTGCTGCCGATCGTCGCCGATATACGTGACGATAAAGCGATAGCCGGTGCGGTCCAGCAAACCGTCGAACGGTTCGGCGGCATCGATATTGTGGTCAACAATGCCGGATCGGTGCATCTCGCTACCGGCGAGGATATTTCGATGCAGCGCTATGACCATATGCAGGCGATCAATGCCAGGGCTCCGTTCCTGCTGGCGAAGTCGGCACTGCCCTATCTTCGCGCGTCCGCTGGTGCCGGACGTAATCCGCACATTCTCACACTCAGTCCGCCGATCAATCTGAATCCCAGTCTGATCAGCCCTGGCGTGGCCTACGCGGTCTCCAAGTATGGTGTCAGCGTCGCTACCATCGGTTTGGCGCACGAGTTCCGCCCCTACGGCATTGCCGTGAACTCCTTGTGGCCACGAACGAAGATCGATACCGCGGCAGTGCGCAATCTGCTCGGTGGCGAAGAAGCCGTCGCGGCGTCCAGGACCGCCCATATCTGTGCGGATGCCGCTCTGCTGCTGGTGACCAGTCCTGCGTCGACATATACCGGTCAGTTGCTGTTCGATGAGGATGTGCTGGCTGCCAACGGCATTACGGATCTGGACCGCTACCGAGTGGTGCCAGGTAGTGGGCCGCTTGCCGATGATCTGTTCGTAGACGCCTAGCGCACTTCGAACGGGCCTGTCCATGTGGGATTCGTCGCTACGCGTTACTTCAAGATCGAAATGTCCCGCACTTCGTTAGGATAGAGCCGCAACCGGAGTTCGTCCCTGATCGGCGTACGTACATATCGTGCTGTGGTGCGCGTATGCCGCGTGGAGAGAGTTACGTGGCAGCCGCGAAGAAGAAGACGAGTACACCCAATCGACTGTTATTCGCCGAACTGCTCACAGTGGAGCGTGAGACAGCGGGGCTGACCAGGTCTCGGATCGCAGGTATGTGCCACGTCTCTTATGCTTTGGTTTACGCTTGGGAAACTGCTCAGCGCATCCCGGACGGGGAGCATCTACAACTGTGGTTCGAGGCAGTGCAGATGCCTGCATGGAAACGGCCGAAGATCATCTCGGTCTTGCATGAGGCGATTTCTCTGGTCGATCGGCAGGCGCTGGAAACCATCAGCTGGCCTGTGCTGCCGGTATGGACTCCGGAAGATCAGGTTGCCGTCGATCGTATTCTCGATCCCTGCTGCTGCCATGACCGGTTCACGTTCGATCTCTGGGGCTGCAATCAGAGGTTTCTCGATCGATTCCCAGGCCTTGTTCCCGCCTCTTCCGATTCAGATCCGTCCAACCTGCTCATCTGGACTTTTACCAATCCCCTTGCGCGCAAGGTTATCCAGAACTGGCCGCTACGAGCACGTCTCATGGCGGCCAGCTTCGGAACTCTTTCCCCGGGGGAAGTGCCGCAGCGTCGCATCGATGAGATCAAACAAGCATGCAGCAGCAATCCTGAGTTCGAAGCGATGTACCGCAGCAGACCCACGGATGCCGAGATCACCAACCAGGAAGTTGTGCTCTACGACCCTGATATCGAACAGTTCGTGACCTACTCGATGCGGGCTTCTGCGCCCAAGTACCCGCCACGGCCGTGGGACCTGCTCGTTTTACAGGCCCCGATATAGCAGGCGCGGTGGTGTGCGGTTCGGCTCAGGAGTCCGGCACGTTCTGGGCGAGTTCCGTCAGCCAGGCCGCTGCCGAGGCATCGCTCGGTGCGCGCCAGTCGCCACGGGGAGAGAGGGAACCGCCGGAGCCTACCTTCGGGGCGTTCGGCAGTGTCGAGCGCTTGAACTGGCTGGTTTGCACGAAGCGCCGCAGGAATTCGGCCAGCCAGTGTTTGATCGTGCCGAGATCGTAGGCATTGCGCTGGTCGGCGGGCACGAGGTCGGGCCAGCGGCCGGTGCTGGGATCGGACCAGGCGTGCCGGGCCAGATAGGCGATGCGGCTGGGGCAGTAGCCGAAGCGCAGCAGGTAGTACAGATGGAAGTCCTGCAATTCGTAGGGACCGACCGTGGCTTCCGAACTCTGGCTCGGTTGTGCGGACGACGCCGAATCGGTGTGCGGGATCAGTTCAGGGGAGATCTCGGTGCGCAGAATCGATGACAACACCTCGCTCGCCTCGGGACCGAACTGCTCGGTGTGCACTGACCAGGCGATCAGGTACTTGATCAATGTCTTCGGCACCGAGGCGTTGACGCTGTAGTGCGCCATATGGTCCCCGACGCCGAATGTGCACCAGCCGAGTGCGAGTTCGCTGAGGTCGCCGGTGCCGACCACGAGTGCGTGGTGTTGGTTGGCGAGCCGGAACAGATGCGAGGTCCGGTCGCCTGCCTGCACATTCTCGTAGGTGATGTCGTACTCGGCCGCCCCGTCGGCAGCCGGGTGGCCCAGGTCGCGCAGCATCTGGGTGGCCGAGGGGCGAATATCGATCTCACCCGCTGTGACACCGAGCGCGGACATCAGGCGGTGCGCGTCGGTTCTGGTTCTGGTGCTGGTGCCGAACCCGGGCATGGTGTAGGCGAGCACGTTGGTCCGCGGCAGGCCGAGCCGGTCCATGGTCTCGGCCGCCACGATCAGCGCCTGGGTGGAGTCCGATCCGCCGGACACTCCGATCACCACCCGCTGGGTTCCGGTGGCACGTAATCGTGTGCTCAGGCCCTCGACCTGGATGTGCTGTACTTCGGCGCAGCGTTCGTTGCGCACCGCGGGGTCGGCGGGAACGTAGGGGAAGCGTTCGATGACCCGGCGCAACGCGACCTGGCCTTCTGGGATCGGTAGCTGTACTTCGATACGGCGCATCGCGGTCAGCCGGTCCCGATGATCGTGCACGGTGTCGGCGAAGCTGGTGGTGCGCAACCGGTCCGCGGCAAGGCGGCGCAGATCGATATCGGCGGTGATCAGCTGAGGGTCATCGCAGAACCGTTCGCCTTCGGCGAGCAGGTCACCGTTCTCGCAGATCAGCGCCTGCCCATCCCAGGCGAGGTCGGTGGTCGACTCACCGTGGCCCGCGGCGGAATACAGATAGGCCGCGAGGTAGCGCGCCGAATGCGAGGTGCACAGTGCTCGCCGGTAATCGGCCTTCCCGATCACGATATTGCTCGCGGACAGGTTGACCAGCACCGTCGCCCCGGCCAGCGCGGCGAAACCACTCGGTGGTAGCGGAACCCACCCGTCCTCACAGATTTCCAGGTGAAAGGTGAAGTCGTCCAGATTGCTCGCCCGGAAGAGGAGATCGGAGCCGAACGGCGCCCGCTGCCCAGCGATGGTGATGTGGTCTTCCATGCTCTCCCGCGCCGCGGCGAACTGCCGTTTTTCGTAGAACTCCCGATAGTTGGGCAGGTAGCTCTTCGGTGCGACGCCGAGCACGAGGCCGCGGTAGATCGTGATCGCGCAGTTGAACAGCCTGCCCTGTGCGCGTACCGGGGCGCCGACCACGAGCACGGTGCCGATATCCGTGCTCGCCACGACCAGCTGGGTGAGCGCCGCCTCGACCGCGGTATGCAATGCGTCCTGGTGGAACAGGTCGTCCGCGGTGTAGGAGGACAAGCCCAGTTCGGGGAATACCGTCAGCACCGCCCCGGCTGCCGCGGCCCGCCTGGCCTGCTCCAGGGTCTGCTCGACGTTGTAGGCGGGATCGGCCACCCGGACCAGGGGCACCGCCACCGCCACCCGGGCGAACCCGTGCCGGTACAGCGAATCGAACGGCAGGTCGGCCACTGCGGCCCCCTTCGGGATAAGCCTGATCATGGTCCCCCGGAATCTACGCCGTTTCGGCGGTCTCGGTGCGTTCCGGTATGGCCGTTCAGCCTTTGTCGAACACGGTGAACTGCTCTTTTGTCATTCCGAATCGGTGGGTCGATTGCCCGGCCTCAGTCGGAGACCGGCGGCGGCTAAGCTATAGCAATGGCGGATGAATCGGATTCCGACCTAATCGCGGGGGAGCGGCGCGTAGATCTCCTGCGCGCGCTTTCGTATGTGTCCACCGAGTCCCAGCCGGATGGCAGCTATGTGGTGAACGGCGATCTGCCGCCGGATGTGGCGCCACCGTTCATTCGCGCCATCATGCGGGTGGAAGCCGAGCTGCTGTTGCACGATGCCGAACTCGTCACGGTCGAGGACGGTGAGCCGCGTACGCCCGAGGAACGTCGTACCGACGCGTTCGTCGCGTTGGTCCTGCGGGTCGATGATCATCCTTGAGTCCGACTGCCCTCCAGCCCGACGCGGTGGCTCCGCCGGACCTTGCACTCGGCATCCCTGAGTGCTAAAAAGGCTCTTGGCACTCTCGACCTGTGAGTGCCAGGTCGGGACGGTGAGACCGGGTTCCATCGACACCCTCGGTCGTCCGTCGCGGGCACCGCACCTGGCCAGCGTAACTGGGGCGACCCAAACCTGGGGTCGTCCTGTGTGTCAGCCATACACATGGAGGATCTCAACAACGCCATGGCCAAGACAATTGCGTATGACGAAGAGGCCCGCCGGGGTCTCGAGCGGGGTCTGAACAGCCTCGCCGACGCGGTCAAGGTGACGCTGGGCCCCAAGGGTCGCAACGTTGTCCTGGAGAAGAAGTGGGGCGCCCCCACGATCACCAACGATGGTGTGTCCATCGCCAAGGAGATCGAGCTGGAGGACCCGTACGAGAAGATCGGCGCTGAGCTGGTCAAGGAAGTCGCCAAGAAGACCGACGATGTCGCGGGCGACGGCACCACCACCGCGACCGTGCTCGCCCAGGCGCTGGTGCGCGAGGGCCTGCGCAACGTCGCGGCGGGCGCGAATCCGCTCGGCCTGAAGCGGGGCATCGAGAAGGCGGTCGAGGCCGTCACCGCCAAGCTGCTCGACACCGCCAAGGAGGTCGAGACCAAGGAGCAGATCGCCGCTACCGCCGGTATCTCGGCGGGCGACGCGTCCATCGGTGAGCTGATCGCCGAGGCCATGGACAAGGTCGGCAAAGAAGGCGTCATCACCGTCGAGGAGAGCAACACCTTCGGCCTCCAGTTGGAGCTGACCGAGGGCATGCGCTTCGACAAGGGCTACATCTCGGGTTACTTCGTCACCGACCCGGAGCGTCAGGAAGCGGTCCTGGAGGATCCGTACCTCCTGCTGGTCAGCTCGAAGGTCTCCACAGTCAAGGACCTGCTGCCGCTGCTGGAGAAGGTCATCCAGGCGGGCAAGCCGCTGCTGATCATCGCCGAGGACGTCGAGGGCGAGGCCCTGTCCACCCTGGTGGTCAACAAGATCCGTGGCACCTTCAAGTCCGTCGCGGTCAAGGCGCCCGGCTTCGGTGACCGCCGCAAGGCGCAGCTGGCCGATATCGCCATCCTGACCGGTGGTGAGGTCATCAGCGAAGAGGTCGGCCTCTCGCTGGAGACCGCTGGTATCGAGCTGCTCGGCCAGGCGCGCAAGGTCGTCGTCACCAAGGACGAGACCACCATCGTCGAGGGCGCCGGCGACGCGGAGGCCATCAAGGGCCGGGTCGCGCAGATCCGCACCGAGATCGAGAACTCCGATTCGGACTACGACCGGGAGAAGCTGCAGGAGCGGCTGGCCAAGCTGGCCGGTGGCGTCGCGGTGATCAAGGCGGGCGCGGCCACCGAGGTGGAGCTCAAGGAGCGCAAGCACCGCATCGAGGATGCCGTCCGTAACGCGAAGGCCGCTGTCGAAGAGGGCATCGTCGCCGGTGGTGGCGTCGCCCTGCTGCAGGCCGCGCCTGCGCTGGACGCGCTGAACCTGACCGGTGACGAGGCCACCGGCGCGAACATCGTGAAGGTCGCGCTGTCGGCTCCGCTGAAGCAGATCGCCTTCAACGCGGGCCTCGAGCCCGGTGTGGTCGCCGAGAAGGTCGCCAACCTGCCCGCGGGCAGTGGCCTGAACGCCGATTCGGGTGAGTACGAGGACCTGCTGGTCGCGGGCGTCGCCGATCCGGTCAAGGTCACCCGCTCGGCGCTGCAGAACGCGGCGTCCATCGCGGCTCTGTTCCTGACCACCGAGGCAGTTGTCGCCGATAAGCCGGAGAAGGCCGCCGCTCCTGTGGCCGATCCGACCGGCGGCATGGGCGGCATGGACTTCTGAGTCCAGCCACCAGGCACCGTATGTCGAACCGGAAGCCGGTCCACCTTCGGGTGGGCCGGCTTCCGGCGTTCTTCGCCGGATCACCCCGACGGTGGCGGTAGTGCACTGCATAACTGGCTAATACATCGCAACTGATGCGGCACGCTGAACCGAAGCGCCAGCGGTGTTCCGCGATAGCTGTCCGCAACCGTGCAGGGTGCGGGGTGAGCCAGTGGGCGACGATGGTATCCGGATCGTTGTCGAGTTCGCGCTGCCGAGTTCTCCGCTATGGGGACAACTTTCGGCTAACATGTTCTGACGTCGGTGGACGTCGCGAAGGGCCGGAACCATGCCACTGCGATCGGGGCCTTCTGTATTGTCTGCCCCAATGTCACAGGATGCGAATACGGGTCGAATGTATGCCGGGCAACCCGTGGAGGACCGGCAGCGGCAGCGGCGTGCGCGTTTTCTGGAGTCAGCTCTGACGGTCTTCGCGCGGGACGGCTACGCCAATAGTTCGGTCGGCGCCATCTGCAAGGATGCCGGACTCTCCTCACGACAGTTCTATGAGGAGTTCACCGGCCGCGAATCCTTGCTCCTCGAGCTCTACGAACAGATCGATCGAGAGTCACGGGATGCCGTGAAGAGGTCGCTGAGCTCGAAGTCCGATGTGGGCACCTTGGAAGGTATAGACGCCGCTGTGCGCGCCTATGTCGAAACCATCGGTTCGGATCCGCGTAAAGCGCGGGTCGCCCTGGTCGAGGTGGTCGGTGCGGGGCCGAAGGTGGAGAAGTTCCGGCTCGAAGCACGCCGGGAGTGGGGTGCGCTGCTGGCCGGTGCTGCCGAGGACGCTGCCCTGCACGGTGAGATCCCTACCGGCGACTACGAGATGCGGATGCTCGCGATCATCGGCGCCGTCAACTATGTGGTCGATGTGTGGAGTGGTTCGGCTCCTCGTCCGCCACTCGATGACGTGATCCGAGTACTGAGCCGGATGATCGTCGGCGCGGTCGGCGCGTAGCCCCGTAGCGGGGCGGCATCGGCACGGTAACGTGCGTACATGCGGACAGTCCCGATCCAGATGCCGGACGGCACCGTGGTTCCGGTCCGGTTGATTCCGGCTGAAGGCGCGCATCGGCATTCGGTCACACCGGATACCCCGCGTCCGGTCCTGGTGATCGTGCCGGGACTCGGTGTTCCGGCCGGTTACTACGAACTGTTCGCTTCCAGTCTGGCGGCGCGTGGGTTCGATATGGCGATCGGTGAACTGCGCGGCAATGGGGACAGCAGACCGAAGCCGAGCTCTGCCAGTACTTACGGTTACCACGAGTTGGTCTCGGTCGACTTTCCCGCGATCTTCGAAGTAGTGCGTGAGCAGTTTCCGGACAGCACGCCCTATCTTCTCGGCCACAGTCTGGGTGGACAGCTCGGTCTTATGTATGCCTCGCGCATACGCGGCAGGCTGGGTGGACTCATTCTGATCGCTTCCGGTACCCCGTATTACCGGGGTTATCCAGGACTTTCGCGACCGGGCATGCTGTTCGGCACCGCGGCGATCTCCTTGACCGCGAATCTGGCAGGTTTCTGGCCGGGGGATCGGCTCTCCGGTGGGTTCGGCCGCCAGTCCAAAGTGCTGGTCTCGGACTGGGCCCGTTTGGCACGCACCGGCCGCTTCATCCCAGTGGGCGCGGATATCGACTATGAGGAACGGATCGCGCGATTGACTCTCCCCGTGCTGTCCATCACGATGACCGACGACGATCTCACTCCACTCAGTTCCGCGGAGCACCTGTTGGAAAAGCTACCGAACGCGGAGATAACACGCTGGCGGCAGCAGGAAGAGCTGGGACACAACGGCTGGATTCTCCAGTACACCGACACCGTCGATCGGATCGAGAAGTGGTTGCGCGACCGGTAGTGCGCCGTAGGTGCGAAAGCCGGGACCGAAACCGATAGGGCGTCCGGGGTGCTCGACTGCAAGATCGAGAATAACGAGAAAAGCACGAAAAATATCGCAGCGACTGTTTTGAGATTTTTAGAAAACTTTATCGAAGTATTGCAATACTCCGGGCTGATGGTAGATTCCCTTCAACACCACACAGGAGATTCGCTTCGACGTCGGATAAGCGCTGAATCTCTCTGGACTAATCGATGGAATGTCCGCGTCAGGGAGATCCGCCATTGCAGCCGGGCTGGGATACGCGGTCGTATAAAAATGTGCCGTCCCAGGAGGCGTAATGTCTGATATTGCCATTATCGGTATCGGCTGCCGTTATGCCGGTGGTATCGAATCCCCGGAAAAATTTTGGGATTTCGTGGTCAACAAGCGCGACGGGGTGTGTGAGATCCCGGCAGAGCGCTGGGATTGGCGGCGCTTCTACGATCCGGACAGGCGTACTCCGGCCCGTATGTATGTGAAACGGGCGGCGTTTATGACCAGTGATCCGTGGGCGTTCGATCCGGACTTCTTCGGTATCTCTCCGCGCGAGGTGGAGGGGATGGATCCACAGCAGCAGTTGGTGCTGGAGGTGGCCTGGGAGGCGTTCGACGACGCCGGGATCGCGGGCCGGATCGCGGGCTCTTCACTGGGTGTGTATATCGGCGCGTTCACTCTCGACCAGCTGGGCATCATGGCGATCCCGCGGGCGTTGCCGCATGCCGATATGCATACGGCGTCGAGTGCTTCGTACACGATGATCTCCAATCGGCTGGCCTATGCGTTGAATCTGGTCGGGCCTGCGTTGACGGTGGATACCGCGTGTTCGTCGTCGCTGGTGGCATTCCATTTGGCGTGTCAGGGCATCGAGAACGGTGATTGCGAGATGGCTGTCACGGGTGGGGTGACGGTACTGGGGGAGCCGGAGATGTTCGTGTCGATGTGTAAGGGCGGGTTCTTGGCCGCGGATGGGCGTAGTAAGGCGTTCGATGCCGCCGCGGATGGGTATGGGCGTGGTGAAGGTGTCGGGATGGTGGTGTTGAAGAAACTCGACGCCGCCGAGCGGGACGGGGATCGGATCTACGCGGTGGTGAAGGCGACCGGGTCGAATCAGGATGGGCGTACCACCGCGATCACGGTACCGAATGCCGCTCTGCAGGAAGAGTTGTCTCGGGAGGTCACCCGGCGGGCAGGTATCCAGCCGCATGAGGTCACTTATGTGGAGGCGCACGGTACCGGGACTCCGGTGGGGGATCCGCTGGAGCTGAAGGCGATCGGTCGTGCGTATGGGGTAGTGGAAGGACGTACCAGGCCGTTGGGGGTGGGGTCGGTGAAGACGCAGCTGGGGCATACCGAGGCCGCGTCGGGGATCGCGGGTGTGATCAAGTCCGCGTTGGCGATCTCCCACCGGACGCTGCCCCCGCAGTATTGGCTGGATACCCCGAATCCGGATATCCCGTTCGACGAGTTGAATATCCGGCTGCAGCTGGAAGCCGAACCCGTAGGCCCTGAGGTGGAACGGGTTGTTATCGCGGTCAACGGCTTCGGCTATGGCGGTACCAACGCCCATGCGATCCTGCAGGAATACCGGTCCCCTGCGCATCGCGGCGGGAACGGGCAGGTACGTACGCCAAGGCATTTCGGGGTATTGCCGCTGTCGGCGCGCAGCGAGCAGGCGGTGCGGGAGCTGGCGTGCGGGTTCGCCCAGCGGCTCGTCGACGGAGCGGATGCCGGGTGGCTGGCCGAGGCGGCGTGGACGCGGCGTAATCATCATCCGTTCCGGGCGGGGATCACCTTCACCGACGGCACCGAGTTGGTGCGGGGGCTGACCGAGTTCGCCGAGGGCACCGGGCGGGTGAGCAGGGCAGTGGTCGGTAAGGTGGCCGAGCCGGTATTCGTGTTCACCGGAATGGGTCCGCAGTGGTGGGCGATGGCCCGCGGACTGCTGGATGCGGGCGGGGCGTTCGCGGCCGAGGCGGCGCGGGTGGACGCGGAATTCAAGAAGATCGCGGGCTGGTCGATCATCAAGGAGCTGCGGCGCTCGGAGAAGCGATCGCGGGTGACCGGTACAGTGGTGGCGCAGGCGGGGAATTTCCTGGTTCAGGTGGCGTTATGCGCCGAGCTGGAGACGCTGGGGATCCGCCCAGCGGCGGTGGTCGGGCACAGTGTCGGTGAGGTGGCCGCTGCCTATATATCCGGGATGCTGTCGCTGCACGATGCGCTGCTGGTGGGCCATCACCGGGCCCGGTTGCAGGCGGGTACCGCCGGATCAGGGGGGATGCTCGCGGTCGGTGTGCCGGTGGCAGAGGCGGAAGAGCTCATCGCAGGGGATGCCAGGGTGCATATCGCGGCGGTCAACAGCCCCTCGGCGGTGACCTTGGCCGGAGATATCGCCCGCCTCGACGAGATCGCCGATACCTTCGTCGAAGAAGGGGTGTTCGCCAAGCGCCTGCAGGTGGAGGTGCCGTATCACAGTCATCTGATGGATCCCATCCTCGATGAGCTGCGCAACGCGCTGGCGCGACTGCGGCCATCGGTACCGCGGATCCCGCTGTATTCCACGGTCACCGGCACCCAGGTCACCGCGGCGGAATGGGATGCCGACTACTGGTGTGACAATGTGCGCCGGACGGTGCGGTTCGCCGATGCGGCGCGTGAACTGGTCCGCGCGGGCAGCCGGGTATTTCTCGAGGTCGGCCCGCATCCGGTGCTCGGCGCAAACATTCGCGAGATCCTGCGTGCGGCCAATGAACAGGGCGCCACCGTCGCGACTCTCAACCGTAAACAGGAGGATGCCGAGAGTATTCGGCGCACCCTGGCCGGACTGTATGCCGCCGGGGTACTTGATATCGAGGGATTGTTCGCCGATCTGCCGTCGCCGACCCCGCACCTGGAGCTGCCTGCCTATCCGTGGCAGAACACCCACTTGCGTACCGTACTGCGCCACGACCAGCTCCGCCGTCACGGTACGCCCGAAGGGTACGCCATGCTGGGCGAGCAAGATCTGGATGAGGCCCCGAGCTGGGAGCTGCAGTTGAGCACGCAGCTGCTGCCGTGGCTGGCCGATCACGTGGTCGGCGGCGTCAGGCTGCTACCGGGTACGGCCTATCTGGACGCGGCGTTGAGCGCCACGATGGTACGCACCGGATCCTTCGGGATCGGGGTGGAGGATGTGCGTTTCGTGGCTCCGCTGATCATCAACGAGGGTGAGTTACCGTTCATGCACCTGGATCTGGAGGAATCGACCCGCCGATTCACCATTCGTTCCCGTGGCGCGGCCGGCTCGGTGTGGACGGTCCACGCCACCGGACGGCTGGTGGAAGGTACCTACGAACAGACAAAGATCGATGTCCCGCCCACCGATACGATGACCGCGTTCGACGCGGCCGGTTTCTACGCCATGCTGGCTACGAGCGGGCTCGAGTACGGGTCGGAGTTCCAGCGCGTCACCTCGCTGTGGGTCTCGGATACCACAGCGGTGGCCACCTTGGACGGCACCATCGCCGAGGAGGGCCGATATGCCGCGCATCCGGCGATCGTCGATGCCGCTTTCCACGCTGTCGCCACCTTGTTGGCAGGCACAGTGGACCCAGGTGATGGCGCTCTGGTACCGGTGGAGGTGCAAGGGGTGCGGTTGTTGGCGCCGTTGCCGGAGGAAGTCACTGTGGTAGCGCGGTTACGACCGGCCGATACCCGGATGACTGCTTCGGGTACGCCAGTTGCGGATATCGACCTGTTGGATGCTGATCACAATACGTGTGTGCAGGTTGTGGGATTGAAGTTCGGGGCTATTGCGCCGAGGCCCGCACCGATGCAGCGGATGACCGATTTCTTCTACGAAGAGGTCTGGCAGCAGCGTGATCCGATAGACCAAGCGGATCTGCCTTCGCTCGAAGATCTGCGCACGCTGGTTGTCGTGATGGATGCTGCGCCCAATCCCGCGGCACAGCAGATCATGCGGGTCAGTATGTCGGGTTCGGCAGGGGCGGAATTGTTCGTGGTGGGTGATCCGGGTCGAGCGGATCTGGAATCTGCTCTGGCCGAACAGTTGCGGGCGGCTCGGGCCTGCGTAGGTGCCGAGCGGTTACATCTGGTGGTGGTCGCGGGTAATGGCTATTCGGATGTGGATAATTTGTGGACGCTGCGCCGTATCGCGGTGACGACTGAGGAGTTTCTCGAAGCGTGGCAGGCCGAATCCGGGGTGGATGCGGAGTTCCTCGGTGATAGCAGTTTCTATGCCTCGCTGGTGACCGAGAACGCGTTTACCCAGCCGCAGGCGGATAGTGTGCCGGATCCGAGTCAGGCCGCGCTGGTCGGTGCTCATCGAGTGTTGCTCAATGAACAGCCTCGATTGCGGTGGCGGTTGATCGATCTCGATGGTGTGACCGCCGATGCTGTTCTTGCCGCGGAGCTGATGATTCCCGGTGCGTTCGCGCATGACTACGCCGATGAGGTGTTCTTGCACGGCGGGCAGCGGTGGGGCACGGAGGTGTCTCGCACGTTGCCGGATCATCTCGATGCTCTTGACGAGCCCGTGCCGTTGACTGATCCGGAGGCCGATTTCCGTTTGGAGCTGCCGAAGACCAAGACCAGGAATTTTGCTCAGCTGGGGTGGCGGCGATGCGACCGGCGTGCCCCCGGTATCGGTGAGGTCGAGGTGAAGATGGTCTCGATCGGTCTGGAGTACAAGGACTCGATGAAGGTCATGGGGGTGCTGGGGGAACGTGAACTCGCTGATACCTATTTCGGTACCGAACTGGGTATGGAAGGTACAGGGGTGATCGTTCGTCGTGGCCCTGATGTCACCGGATTCGAGGTCGGCGACAAGGTCGCTGTGTTCTGCAAGGACATGATTCGCCGATACAACACTCTCAGCGCGGATATGGCGTTCCCTCTCGCGGACGATATCGACCCCGGTGTGGCGGGTAGTTTCACCGCCTTCCTGTCCGCGGTGTCCGCATTGGGAGATATAGCCCGGGTGCAGTCGGGGGAGACAGTGCTGGTGCACGGTGCGGCCGGTGGGGTGGGTTCGGCAACAGTTCAGGTCGCGAAGCTGTTCGGGGCCAGGGTGATCGGTACCGCGAGTACCGATGCACGGCGTGCTTATGTGCTCGAGCAGGGCGCCGATCATGTGGTGAATTCCCGGTCGCTGAACTTCGTCGACGATGTGCTCGCCCTCACCGATGGGCGGGGTGTGGATGTGGTGGTCAGCTCGGCGCCTGGTGAGATCCTGATCCATAATTTCGACGCGGTCGCGGAGTTCGGGCGGATCGTCGAGCTCGGCAAGGCCGATATCTACTTCGGTGGGGTGCTCGAGCTACGGCATTTCACCAAGAACGTGACATACTCCTCCCTCGATCTCGACCGGATGATGCTGCAGCGGCCTGAGCATTCTCTGCGGTATACCGCAGAGGTGAGCAAGCTGCTCAGCAACGGGGTATACCGGGCATTGCCCTTCGAGATGTATGGCACCGCGGATATCGGGCGGGCTTTCGAGGAGGTCGCGCGGTCGACCAAGATCGGCCGGGTGGTCCTGGATATGACCGAAGCGGCGCCACTGGTGCGGCCGCGGATCCAGGAAGTGGTCATCGCTGCCGATGCGCGGTATCTGATCACCGGCGGGTTCGGCGGGTTCGGCCTATCACTCGGTCGCTGGTTGGTGAGCAAGGGAGCGGGTCACCTCACGTTGCTCGGCCGCAGCGGTGCCACCACCGACGCCGCCCGCGACCAGCTCGCCGCATGGAAACAGCAGGGCATCGAGGTGGTCACGGAAGCAGTCGATGTATCCGATGCCGAGGCGATCGCGGCGGTGATCGCGCGGGCGCACACCCCCGAGCATCCGTTGCGCGGTGTCTTCCACGCCGCCGGCGTACTGGACGACAGGCGGATCGAGAATACCGACCGTGCCGGTATGGCCAGAGTGTTCGATCCGAAGCTTACCGGGGCTCGTGCACTGTGGCGCGGTGTCGAGGCGGCCGGAGCCCGTCTCGAGCACTTCGTGTTGTTCTCCTCCGGAAGCAGTCTTTTCGGCACTATCGGCCAGTTCTCCTATGTCGCGGCCAATCTCGCGTTGGAAGCGTACGCGGAGGTACTGGCCCGACAGGGTGTGCCCGTACGGGCGTTCGGCTGGGGACATATGGTCGGTGCCGGCATGCTGGCAGACGATGAGAACCTCACTCGTTATCTGGACAACACCGGGTTCATCCCCATGGATATGGCCGAGGGGCCGTTGTATCTGGAGCAGGCGCTGCACCTGGATGTGACCCGGGCCGATATCTTCCCGATCGATTGGGCTCGGGTGGCGGCGACGGGAAAGCATCTGATGATGACGGGCCGAATCAGGAAGATGATCACGAATGCGGCACAGCAGGATTCGGCTGCCGCTCGGTTACGCTCCGAGCTGGCCACCCTCGATGAGGCCGAGCGGAAGGACACGGTCGCGCATATGCTCGCCGAGCAGCTGGCGACGGTGATGGGGGTATCGTCCGAGTCGATCGATCTCACCGTGCCGGTGCCGGAGCTGGGCCTGGACTCGCTCATGGCCGTCGAATTCAACACCTTGGTCAACCAATCTCTCGACATCGACCTCATGACCCTCAAACTCGGACGATCCTTCAGCTTGGAACAAGCAGGACTGAAAGCGGCTGAGGTGATCGTCGGCGGCAGCGGTTCGGCACCATTACCGACCGGCACCTCGATGGCAGCCGAGGTTCCGGCATAGTTCACCGCACTCGACGGGGGCGAACACGTGGGCATGACGCAAGACCATCGGTAAAAGCTTCGGCGGCAAAGGGATCCGATGATGCCCGTTGTGGATCGGTCGGGGAGTTCATTCGAATGCAAGATCGAGAGCAACGTCAGAATAACGAAATACTTCTCGGTAACCGTTTCGAGATTTTCTCGGCATCAATATTGCAATAGGTGGGCAGTGGTAGATTTTCCACTATCACCAGGAATGAATGGACCTTCCCGGGGTTCGTGATGAGTGCTCGATCAAATATTTCTGCAATCAAATCTACCTATCAAGGATATCCGACGCCGCAGGGCTGCGGTGCCGGATATCCGGGCATGTATCCGTTCAGGAGTCATAGTGTCTGATATTGCTGTTGTCGGTATCGGCTGCCACTACGCCGGTGGTATCGAATCCCCGGAAACCTTCTGGGATCTCGTGGTCGACAAACGAGACGGGGTGCGGGAGATTCCGCCGGAGCGCTGGGATTGGCGGCGCTTCTATGACCCGGACAAGCACACACCCGCTCGGATGTATGTCAAGCGGGCGGCGTTTATGACCAGTGATCCATGGGCGTTCGATCCGGACTTCTTCGGTATCTCGCCACGCGAGGCATCGTCGATGGATGCGCAGCAGCGGTTGGTGCTCCAGACGGCTTGGGAGGCCTTCGACGACGCTGGGATAGCGGGGCGGATCTCCGGCTCCTCTTTGGGGGTGTACATGGGTGTGTTCACTATGGATCAGGCAGGTATCGTGGCGAACCCGCAGGCGGTGCCGTATGCCGATATGCATACAGCTGCGAGTACGTCGTACACGATGGTCTCCAACCGGTTGGCCTACGCGCTGAACCTGGTTGGGCCTGCGATCACAGTGGACACCGCGTGCTCTTCATCGCTGGTGGCGTTCCATCTGGCCTGTCGAGGCATCACCGACGGCGATTGCGAGTTGGCTGTCGCGGGCGGGGTGAGCGTAATGGCGGAGCCGGAACCATTCGTGTTCATGTGTAAGGGGGGATTCCTGGCCGCGGACGGGCGCAGCAAAGCGTTCGACGCCTCCGCCGACGGCTACGGCAGGGGCGAGGGGGTCGGGATGGTGGTGTTGAAGAAACTCGCCGCCGCGCAGCGGGACGGCGACCGCATCTACGCGGTGGTGAAGGCGACCGGGTCGAATCAGGACGGACGCACCACCGCGATCACGGTGCCGAACGCCGACCTGCAAGAGGAGCTGGCCGAAGAAGTCGCCCGGCGGGCGGGGATCGCGCCGGATGAAGTCACCTATGTCGAGGCGCACGGCACCGGTACCCCCGTGGGGGATCCGTTGGAGCTCAAGGCGATCGGGCACGCCTACGGGGCGGTCGAGGGACGCACTACCCCATTGGGGGTGGGGTCGGTGAAAACCCAGTTGGGGCATACCGAGGCCGCCTCGGGGATCGCCAGTGTGATCAAGTCCGCGCTGGCGATCTCCCACCGCACCATCGCCCCGCAGTATTGGTTCGATACCCCGAATCCGGATATCGCGTTCGAGGAGTGGAATCTGCGGTTGCAACTGGAGGCCGAGAAAGTCGGGCCCGAGGTGGATCGTTTCACTATCGCGGTCAACGGGTTCGGGTACGGCGGCACCAACGCGCACGTCATCCTGCAGGAATACCGGCCACCCCACCATCAGGGTGGGAACGGGCAGGTGCGGAAACCACGGCATTACGGGGTGCTGCCGCTCTCGGCGCGCAGCGAGCGGGCGGTGCGGGAGCTGGCCAGCGGATTCGCCGAACACATTGCAGAAGGCGCAGATCCGGGCTGGTTGGCCGAGGCGGCGTGGACACGGCGTAACCATCACCCGCTCCGAGCCGGGGTCGCCTTCACCGACGATGCCACTTTGAGTCAGGGATTGTTGGAGCTCGCCGAGGGCGCTGGGCGGGTGAGCCGGGTGGTGGCCGGCAAGGTGGCCGAGCCGGTGTTCGTGTTCACCGGGATGGGCCCGCAGTGGTGGGCCATGGCCCGCGGCCTGCTGGAGGCCGATGGGGTGTTCGCCGCCGAGGCCGCCCGCATCGATACCGAGTTCCAGCAGATCGCCGGCTGGTCGATCATCGCGGAACTATTGTGCCCGCAGGAGCAGTCGCGAGCGACTGGTACGGTGGTCGCGCAGGCGGGGAATTTCCTGGTACAGGCCGCGTTGTGCGCCGAGCTTGCGCAGCTGGGTATCCGCCCTGCGGTGGTGGTCGGGCACAGTGTCGGAGAGGTGGCCGCCGCCTATATATCCGGGGCATTGTCGCTGCAGGATGCGCTGCTGGTGGGGCATCACCGGGCCCGCTTGCAGGCGGCCACCGCCGGGTCGGGGGGGATGCTCGCGATCGGGCTACCCCTGGACAAGGCACAACAGCTGATCGCAGGGGATGCCCGGGTGGATATCGCGGCGATCAACAGCCCCTCGGCGGTGACCCTGGCCGGAGACATCACCCGCCTCGACGAGATCGCCGAATCTCTCACCGAAGACGGGGTCTTCGCCAAGCGCCTGCAGGTGGAGGTGCCGTATCACAGCCACTTGATGGACCCCGTCCTCGACGAACTACGCACCGTGCTGGCTGATCTACGACCGTCGGCACCACGGATCCCGCTGTATTCCACTGTCACCGGCACCCGCCTCACCGAGGCCGAGATGGACGCCGACTACTGGTGCGGCAACGTGCGTCAGCCGGTACGCTTCGCCGACGCGACCCGCGAGCTCATCGCCGCGGGCAGCCGAGTGTTCCTGGAAATCGGCCCGCACCCGGTACTCGCCGCCAATATCCGCGAAATCCTGCGCACGGCAGGCGAGACCGGCACCACCATCGCGACCCTGCACCGTAAACAACACGACACCGACAGCATTCGGCAAACCATCGCCGGACTGTATGCCGCGGGGGTGCTGGACATCGAGGGATTGTTCACCGACCTACCGTCTCCCACTCCACACCTCGACCTACCGGTCTACCCCTGGCAGAAAACCCACCTACGCAATGAACTGCCGCATGACCGAATCCGCCGCCACGGCCCCTCCGATGGATACGTCATGCTGGGCGATCAGAATCCGGACGACACCACGCGCTGGCAGCTGCCGGTGGGTACCGGCGTGTTGCCGTGGCTGGCCGATCACGTGGTCAATGGCGCTCGGATCCTGCCAGGTACTAGCTATCTGGATATGGCATTGAGTGCAGTGTTGATGCGCACCGAATCGACACAGGCAGGCCTAGCGGATGTGCGTTTCGTGGCACCGCTGTTCATCAACGATGGCGCGCTACCGCTCATGCGCCTGGATCTGGAGGAATCGACCCGCCGCTTCACCATTCGCTCTCGTGGTGCGGTCGGCTCGGTGTGGACGATCCACGCCACCGGGCGCTTGGTGGAAGGCGCTTTCGACCAGACAAAGAGCGAGGTACCGCCCACCGACACGATGGCAGAGGTCGATCCGGCGGGTTTCTATGCCATGATGGCGGCGAGCGGGCTCGAGTACGGGCCGGAATTCCAGCGGATCACTTCGCTTCGGGTTTCGGACACGGTGGTAGTGGCCACCGTGGACGCTACTGTCACTCATCCGGCCCGTTATGCCGCGTACCCCGCGGTTGTCGATGCTGCTTTCCAGGCCGTGGCCACTCTGTTGGCGGGTACTGCCCACCGTGATGGCGCCTTGGTCCCTGTGGAGGTTCGGGGGGTGCGGTTGCTGGCGGCGTTGCCGAAAGAAGTCACCGTGGTGGCACGGTTGCGGTCCAGCGAAGAACGATCGGGTTCTTCCAGTGATCCGGTCGCCGATATCGCCTTGCTCGATGCCGAGCACAACACCTGTATGCGGGTGATCGGGGTGAAGTTCGGGGCTATCGCGCCGCGGCCGAGCCCGATGCAGCGGATGATCGACTTCTTCTATGAAGAGGTCTGGGAGAAGCGCGATCCCATCGATCCCGAGACTCTGCCCGCGACCGGGGATCTGTCCACCCTGATCGTAGTGTTGGGCACTGCGCCGAATCCGGCTGCGCAGCAGATCCTTCGGGTTTCCACGCCTGGTTCGGCGGGCGCGGAATTGTTCGTCGTCGGCGACCCGGGGCGAGCGGATCTGGAAGTCGCATTGGCGGAACGGCTGCGCGCGGTATATACCCGCGAGGGGGTGGAGCGGTTGCACCTGGTAGTGGTTGCGGGCACCGGTTATGACGAGGTGGATGATCTGTGGGTGTTGCGGCGGGTCGCGGTAACCGCCGAGGGCTTCCTCGATACCTGGCTGGCGGAGCACGACATCGAGAAGCCATTCATCGGCGATGACAGTTTCTATGTTTCGCTGGTCACGGAGAACGCATTCACTCATCCGGACGGGGATGTCGCCCCGGACCCGGGGCAGGCCGCATTGGCCGGTGCGCAGCGCGTGTTGCTCAATGAGCAGTCGCGGTTGCGATGGCGGTTGCTCGACCTCGATGGGCATGTCGCTGATGTCGCTCTTGCCCGGGAGTTGGCGGTTCCCGGTGCGTTCGGTGGTGATCGTGCCGATGATGTGTTCTTACACGGCGGGGCGAGGTGGCGCACGACGGTCAGCCGTACGTTGCAAGATCGTCTCGATGCCCTCGATGAGCCGGTACCGCTGACCGATCCCGAAGCCAACTTCCGGTTGGAGCTGCCCAAGAGCAAGGTTTTCTCCCAGCTGGACTGGCGCCGATGCGACCGCCGCTCTCCCGGCCCCGGCGAAGTCGAAGTTCGGATGACCGCGATCGGCCTCAACTACAAGGATTCGATGAAGGTCATGGGTGTGCTCGGCGAACGCGAACTCGCCCCCACCTACTACGGCCTCGATCTGGGGATGGAAGGCGCAGGCGAAATAGTCCGTGTCGGTGCCGACGTCACCGAGTTCGAGGTCGGTGACAGGGTCAGCTTGAGGTGCAAGGACATGATCCGCCGCTACAACACCCTCAGCGTGGGCCGCGTATTCCATCTCGCTACCGATCTCGAGCCCGGTACGGTCAGTAGTTCCACCGCGTTCATGTCCGCGGTGTACGCGCTGCGGGATGTGGCCAGGGTGCGGCCGGGGGAGATGGTGCTGGTGCACGGCGCGGCCGGTGGGGTGGGTTCGGCCGCAGTGCAGATCGCGAAACTGTACGGCGCCAGGGTGATCGGCACAGCGAGTACCGAAGAACGACGCGCCTACGTGCTCGAGCAGGGCGCCGACTACGCCGTGAATTCCCGCTCACTGAACTTCGTCGACGAAGTGCTTGCGCGCACCGATGGGCAGGGTGCGGATGTCGTGATCAACTCAGCGCCGGGTGAGGTCCTGGTGCAGAATTTCGACGCGGTCGCGGAATTCGGGCGCATCGTCGAGCTCGGCAAGGCCGACATCTATTTCGGCGGTGTGCTCGAGCTGCGACACTTCGACAAGAACATGTCCTACTTCTCGATCGACCTCGACCGGATGCTGAAGCGACGGTCAGAGTTGATGGACGAATTGATCGCCGAGACGAATCACCGGTTCGCCGAACATACGTATCGGCCGTTGCCCTACGAAACGTATGGCACCGCGGATGTCGGACGTGCTTTCGAGGAGGTCGCGCGTTCCACCCGGATCGGGCGGGTGGTGCTGGACATGACCGAAGCGGCGCCGCTGGTGCGGCCGCGGATCCCGGAGGTGGTCATCGATGCCGGTGCGCGGTATCTGGTCACCGGTGGGTTCGGTGGGTTCGGTCTGGCCGTCGGTCGTTGGCTGGTCGATAAGGGCGCCCGGCATCTGACGCTGCTCGGGCGTCGCGGCGCGACCACCGATGCGGCCCGTGCCCAACTCTCCGCATGGGAAAAGCAGGGTGTCGAGGTGATTGTCGAGTCGGTGGATGTGACCGATGCGGAAGCGGTTACCGCGGTAATCGCGCGTGCGCATACCCCGGAGCATCCATTACGGGGTGTCTTCCATATCGCGGGTGTGTTGGACGACAAGCGTATCGGTGCTATGAGTCGGGACGACCTGGGTAAAGTGTTCCGGCCCAAGCTCGCCGGGGCTCGTGCGTTGTGGCGAGGGGTCGAGGTAGCCGGGGCGCAGTTAGACCAGTTCGTCCTGTTTTCTTCCGGTAGCACCTTCTTCGGTAATATCGGCCAGTTCGCTTATTGTGCTGCCAACCTCGCGGTGGAGGCTTATGCGGAGATCTTGGCGCGGCAGGGTGTTCCCGTATGGGCGGTGGGCTGGGGCCATATGGTCGGCGCGGGCATGTTGGCAGACGATGAGATCCTCAGTCGTTATCTGAGCAATATGGGAATACTCCCCATGGATATGGAGGAGGGGCCGCAGTATCTGGAGCAGGTATTGCGTCTGGATGTCACCCGGCCGGTAATTTTCCCGATCGACTGGACCCGGATCGCGGCCGGCGGATCGAGTGTGTCGTTGACCGGTCGGGTCGCGGATATGATCGAGGCTGCGGCACAGCACGATTCGGCTGCTGCGCGGTTGCAGGCCGAGCTCATCGCTCTCGGCGAGGCCAAACGCAAGGACGTGGTCGCGCATATGCTCGCCGAGCGGTTGGCGTCGGTCATGGGAGTATCGGTCGAGTCGCTCGATCTGACCGTGCCGGTGCCGGAACTGGGGCTGGACTCGCTCATGGCCGTCGAATTCGGGACCCTGGTCACACAGGCATTGGATGTCGATCTGATGACCTTGAAACTCGGGCGGTCGTTCACCTTGGAACAGGCCGGTGAGGCAGTGGCCGAGTCGATTGTCACGGGCACCGGTGGCACGGTACCGGCGCCCGCCACACCAGCCGACTCCCCGGCGGCGGTCGATGCTCCGATCGCGGTACCTGAGAATGCTCAGTTCCCGAAGAAGATGCGGCGTGCTCTGTCTCGGCGCAGGTGAGCGAGCCGACCGGTTCGCTTCGATGCATTCCATCGGTCTCCACCGGGACGGCGATGGTGTGGTGGATTATGCCGGACACTGACCAGGTGAACAGCATGCGGGCGCGCCAAACCAACGGTCGACACACCTACAGCCAAGTGTCGAGGGTGGTTGTGGTGAGGAAGTGCTCCAGGTCGGCGCGCCAGGGCGCCGGGGTGGTCTTCTCGGGCTCGATAGCGGTGTACTGGCCGCGGTAGAACAACAAGGGCCTGCCGGTGGCGGTGGTCTCGGACAAGGTCCGCACCCGGCCGATCACGATGTAGTGGTCGCCGCCGTCGACGACGTTGTCGACCTCGCACTGGATGGTCGCCAGCGCGTCGTCCAGAACCGGAAGCTCCAGATCGGAGATATGCCAGGCGGTTCCGGCGAACTTATCGGTTTCGCGGGAGCCGAAACGGGCGCACAGTTCGCGCTGCTGTTCGGCGAGAACGTTCACACAGAAGCGGCCGGACTTCTCGATCGCCGCCCAGGATCGGGATGCCTTGGTGGGGCAGAACAGCACCAGCGGCGGTTCCAAGGAGAGGGCGGCGAAGGACTGGCAGGCGAACCCGACCGGGGTTCGCTCGCCGTCCAAGGTGGTGATCACGGTGATGCCGGTGCAGAACTGGCCGAGCACATTCCGGAACTGCCGCGGATCGATCTCGGCCCCGTCCGAGGTCATCGTTTCGCTCGCCCTCTCGGTCATCGTTATCGCTGCCCGACGGTGAAGTCGTGGCCCCACAGGCTCACCGCGGTGGATTCCCGCGCTATCCAGTCACTGTCGTCGACTTCCAAACCCTCACAACCGAATTCGACATCGAATCCGCCCGGTGTCTTCATGTAGAAGGAGAGCATCTTGTCGTTGACGTGCCGCCCGAGCGTCGCCGACATCTTGACCTTCTTACGCAATGCGCGATCCAGGCACAGTCCGACATCGTCGGCATTCGCTACTTCCAGCATCAGGTGCACGATCCCGCTCGGCGTCGGCATCGGAAGGAACGCCAGTGAGTGGTGACGCGGATTGCAGCCGAAGAAGCGCAGCCAGGCCGGTTCGCCATCGGCCGGTCGTCCGACCATCTGCGGTGGCATCCGCATCGAGTCGCGCAGCCGGAAGCCGAGGACATCGCGGTAGAACTCCAAGGCCGCCTTATCGTCCTTGGTACTGAGCACCACGTGCCCGAGCCCTTGTTCTTCGGTGACGAATCTGTGCCCGTAGGGGCTGACCACCCGACGATGCTCCAAGGCGACACCGTGGAACGCCTCGAGGGTGTTGCCGGAGGGATCGTCGAACCGGATCAGCTCGTAGACGCGCCGATCGGCCAGTTCGGCGGCGGTACCCTCCTTATAAGGTACGCCCGCCGTATCCAGCCGGTCGCGAATATCCTGCAGCTCTGCCGCATTGGCGGTTTCCCAGCCGGAGACCTGTAGCCGGTCCTTCTCGCCGGGGACGATCACCAACCGAGCCGGGAACTCGTCCATGCGCAAATACAGCGCCTCCGGATCGGTGCCCTTGCCCTCGACCATGCCGAGGACCTTCAGCCCGTACTCCCGCCAGGCGACCATATCGGTCGCCTCGATACGCAGATATCCCAGTGAGCGGATTCCCATCACTTCTCCCCTGTCTCGCGGGGGTTCCCGCACCCCGTCGGTGCGATGAGCGCTGCGCGATTATGTCTCATCGCCCCTCCTTGACACCCGCGAGGAAATCGATGGCCAGCCGATTGAACTCGTGGAACTTCTCCAGCTGTGCCCAGTGTCCGCAGCCGCCGAAGACATGGAGTTGGACGCGCGGGATCACCTTGGTCGCCACCAGCGCGCCGTCGAGCGGGTTGACCCGGTCTTCGCGACCCCAGATCAACAACACCGGTTGCCGCAGCTTGTAGGCGTCGCGCCAGAGCATGCCCTTCTCGAAGTCAGCGCCCGCGAACGACTTGCCCATCGCGCGGGTCGCGGCCAGCGCCTCGGGGGTACTCGCCGAGGCGAACCGTTCGTCGATCAACTCATCGGTGATCAGCGACTGGTCGAAGACCATGATGCGTAGGAATGCCTCCAGGTTCTCCCTGGTCGGCTGATAATTGAACGTGGAGAGCAGCTTCACGCCTTCGGTCGGATCGGGCGCGAACAGATTGGTGCTCAGCCCACCGGGCCCCATCAGGACCAGTTTTCCGGCCAGCTCCGGGTAATCCAGTGCGAATCGCACCGCGGTGCCACCGCCGAGCGAGTTGCCGAGCAGATGCACTCGCGTGGTGATCTGCAGGTGGTCGAGCAGATCCTTCAGCGCCGAGGCGCTGTGTGCGAAATACTGCGGATGTTCGGTCGGCTTATCGGAGTGGCCGAATCCGGGCTGGTCCACCGCGAGCACATGGAAATGTTCCGCCAGTACCGGGATATTGCGGGCGAAGTTCGACCACGAGGAGGCGCCGGGGCCACCACCGTGCAGTAGGACGATCGTCGGTCCGTTGCCTTCGCCCGCCTCGTGATAATGCAGCCGCAGATCCGGCCGCACCTGCGCGTATCGGGAGGTCGATTCGGCGGTGAGCGCTATGGTTGATGTCACGACCGGCTCCTAGACCATACCGTCGGTAACCGGGAGCCCGAACTCGTGCGTGCCGTACATCAGATACGCGCGCTCGGGATCATTGGCCGCGTGTACCCGGCCCGCATGTGCGTCACGCCAGAAGCGTTGCAGCGGAGTTCCGTTCGCCAGCGCGGTGGCGCCTGAGCTCTCGAACAGCTTGTCGATGGCCGCGATCGAACGGCCGGTGGCGCGCACCTGATCGCGGCGGGCCCGTACGCGCAGGTCGAAGGGGATTTCCTGACCCGAAGCCAGGAGCGCGTATTCATCGGCCACATTGCCGGACAGCTGCCGCCAGGCGGCATCGATATCGCTGGCGGCCTCGGCGATGCGGACTTTGGCGAAGGGATCTTCTTTGGCCTTCTCGCCGGCATATGCCGCTCGTATGCGCTTGCCCTGGTGCTCCACATGCGCCTGGTACGCGCCGTAGGCCATGCCGACGATCGGAGCGGAGATGGTAGTGGGATGAATTGTGCCCCAAGGCATCTTGTAGACCGGATCGGTGTTCTGTTCCAGACCGGGCGATTTCATCTCGCTCATGGCACGGAAACTCAGGAACCGGTGCTTGGGCACGAAGACGTCCTGTACGACGATGGTGTTGGAGCCGGTGCCGCGCAGGCCGACCACATTCCACACGTCATCGATGCGGTAGTCGTCCCTCGGGATGAGGAAGCTGCCGAAGTCGACCGGCTTGCCGTCTTTGAGCACCGGTCCGCCGACGACAACCCAGGTCGCGTGATCGCAACCGGACGACCACGCCCATGCGCCGTTGACGAGGTAGCCGTCATCGGTGACCGTGCCCGCGCCCATCGGTGCGTAGGAGGAGGAGATGCGTACCTCGTTGTCCTCGCCCCAGACATCTTCCTGGGCCTGCTGGGAGAACAGCGCCAGATGCCAATTGTGCACGCCGACAATGCCCGCTACCCAGCCGGTGGAACCGCAGGCGCTGGCGATCTTGCGCGTGGTGTCGTAGAAGGTCACCGGATCGGCAGCGTAGCCGCCCCACTGCGTGGGCTGGAGCAGCCGGAAGAAGCCGGTCTCCTGCAACGCCTTGATGTTTTCGTCGGGGATGCGCCGTAGGTCCTCGGCCTCCTGCGCGCGTTCGCGCAGTGTCGGCAACAGCGCTTCGACCCGTTCGGTCACTTCTTGCGTCATCTCGGGACCTGCTCCTGCCTGGTCGATTGATAACCGATACTCATGTGCTTCTGCGATTAGAACCGCGCTTCTGAGATTAGAACAGGTTCTTATCTATGTCGAGAACCAACGTTCACTGCTGCTCTGGCATGCACTCATGCAGGAAGTGGCGCGAACCGCTGGCGCCGTGGGTGGCAATTTTGTAACGTGTTCTAGTACAGAAGGAGGAGGAATCGCGATGGCAGTTACCCCGCCCCCGAGCGGTGCGAAGGTCAGGGACCTGGATGTCGGCGCTGCCCCGAGCCGGTATGCGCGGGGATGGCATTGCCTCGGCCTGGCCAAGACATTCCGGGATGGTAAGCCACACGCTGTCCACGTATTCGGCACCAAGCTCGTCGTCTGGGCCGACAGCAGTGGTGAACTTCGGGTGCTGGATGCCTACTGCAGGCATATGGGCGGCGACCTGAGCATGGGTGAGGTCAAGGGCGACGATATCGCGTGTCCCTTTCACGACTGGCGCTGGTCGGGGACCAGCGGTAAGTGCACCTCGATCCCGTACGGGCGTCGGGTGCCGCCTTTGGCACGCACCAGGAAGTGGCCGACGCTGGAGCGTAACGGTCAGCTGTTCGTCTGGAACGATCACGAGGGCAATCAGCCTCCGCCGGAGATCACCATTCCCTATATCAAGGGCGCCTATACCGATGCCGACGGCAATCCCAGCGAGGAGCTCGACAGCGGGTGGACCGACTGGACGTGGAACTCACTGCTGATCGAGGGCGCGAACTGCCGTGAGATCATCGACAACGTGGTCGACATGGCCCATTTCTTCTACATCCACTACGCCTTCCCGACCTATTTCAAGAACGTCTTCGAGGGGCATATCGCCACCCAGTTCCTGGAGACCACAGGCAGGCCGGATGTCGGCATGGCGGCCAAGTACGGCGGCGATACGCTGCTGAAGTCCGAGGCTTCGTACTACGGGCCTTCGTACATGATCAACCCGCTGCTGAACATCTACAGCGGGTACGAGGTCAACAGCGTGTTGATCAACTGCCACTATCCGGTCACCCAGGACTCCTTCGTCCTGCAATGGGGCATCACACTGCGTAAGCCGCAGGGGGTGGAAGGTGAGACGGCCGAACGGCTGGCGGAGAAGATGACCGATGGCATCAGCATCGGCTTCCAGCAGGATGTCGAGATCTGGAAGCATAAGTCCAAGGTCGAGAACCCGCTGCTGTGCGAGGAAGACGGGCCGGTCTATCAGCTACGTCGTTGGTACGAGCAGTTCTATGTCGATCTTGCCGATGTCACCGAGAAGATGACCCAGCGCTTCGAATTCGAGGTGGACACCACCAAGGCCAACGAGGCTTGGGCGGCCGAGGTCGCCGAGAACTTGCGCCGCCAGCGCGAGGCCGGGCACATCGAGGAAACCGAGGCGGGCGTGTAATGGCAGCTAACTGGGCGAAAGCACCAGACTTCGCCGATCAGCCCGATCGTCGAGCCGAAGTGCGGGCCCAGACCGTGGTGGACAAGCAGCGTTATCTGGAGGATGGCTTGACCCCGCTGCAGTGCCAGTCGTGCGGGAGTGAGGTGCTGGTGCGTAAAAGCAGCTCGCGGCAGACATCGGTGCAGTGGACCGCTGATCCCGCTACCCACTGCCCGGTGTTCGCCGAGCTGAGCACGCACGGCGGAGGACTCGGTCGCCCCGACTCCTGTCCGCAGCTGGCGCGCACTATTGCCTGGGCGGTGGAGGAGGGTGTGCTCGAAATCCCCGAATAGAGCAGTGGTCGGGGCACGGTAGGTTGGCGCTTGCGCGGTGTGCCGGGGTACTGAATCAGCTCAGTCCAACCGGAAGTCCGCGAAGTCGAATCCTGGCGAGACGATGCAAGTGACCAGTACATGATCCGCTCCGATAGGCCGGGCCGCCTGGCTGACCCCGCCCGGTACTACGGCCTGCGGTAGGTGCCCCTGCTCCAGGTCGGGGCCGAGGATCACTTCCGTGCCGCCGATGTTCAATGCCAGCGGTCCGCCACGGTGCCAGAGCCATAGCTCGTCGAAACGGAGGGTATGCGGGGCGGATCGCTCGCCGGGCAGCAGCAGGAAATAGGCCGCCGTCGCGCTCGCCCGTGGCCCTTCGCATCCTTCTGGGGTGATTTCGACAGGGCTGCACCAGGTTTGGCGATACCAGCCGCCTTCTGGATGCGGCGCCAGATCGAGTGCGGCGGCAAGCGACGGTCGGCTGTCTGTCATCGTTCGATGATGCCTGTTCCCGCGGCTGTTCGCCGGGCATTCTCCGCAGTCGGCGCATGCTCTGCGGGTGAGTTACCGCCAAGGTGCAGGTGTGGGTCAGCTGAACGGTGAGGGCGGCCGTTCCTGGAGTCGGCCGTCCAGGTAGATATCGACCTTCTCGTTGTAGAAGCAGATCAGCCCGGCGACCTTCTGGCTTTCCGGCAGCGGGGTACGGTAACCCCAGGCGTGGTCGGGATACTGTGTATCGCCGATCTGGATGGTCCAGTAGTCCGCGGTGCCCTTGTACGGGCAGCTGGTGTGGGTGTCCGAAGGGTGCAGCAGATCCATTCGAACATCGGTCATCGGCAGGTAGTACCGTGCGGGCAAACCGGTTTCGAAGAGGATGCGCGGGGTGTGCGATTCGGCGACGGTGACACCGTCGATCGCCACGCGTATATGCCGAGAGCTGGCCAGGATGTCGACACGGGAGTAGGGGTTGCGTGGGTGGACGTAGATCGGCTCGTCCTCCTCGAACCATTCGTCCATCGCGGCCCATTCCAGCCTGACCAGGTCATGTAACTCGGTGATCGGTGAATCGTGGTATCGCAGCGCCGCTCCGGTGGCGGTGCCGCCGTCGGTCACGATGTCGTAGCCGGTGGCATCGCCGCGGCTGGGGGAATGCCGAATGTCTCCGTTCGGTTCGAGTTTCACTCGCAGATCCGCGACCGGCAGGTAGTAGGTCGGGTAGTGCGGGTTCTCCCATAGCAGCACCGGTCTGACCGTATCGGCTACCAGATATCCGCCCAGATAGACCCGCACGCGCTTCTGGCTGGTTTCGACACTGACGCGGCCCCGCCTCGCTTCGGTCATACTTGTCGACCGTACTCTCCGCTGTCCGGTTCCGGGAGAAGTTTCGTATCAGTGGGCTCGGGCATCGCACCACTGCTGCCGGAGGCGGAGCAGGCTCGGCATCGCTGACCTCAATCGCCCACGGTGATGGCCGCGGCCTCTTCGACGCTGTGCGGTGTGGGATTGTGATCGCCGATATGGGTGAGGGCCGCTCGACCGGCGAACAGCACGAGTACGGCGGCCACAGTGCATGCGGCACCGACCCAGAACGGCAGGGCGATAGCGTGTTCGCCCAGCTTTCCGGCGAGATAGGGGGCACAGGCGCCGCCGGCGAATCGGACGAAGCTGTAGGCGGCCGATGCGGTGGACCGCTCCACCGGCGCCGAGATCATCACGGCCTCGGTGATCAGCGTGTTGTTCACGCCGAGGAACAGGCCTGCCAGGACGGTGCCGACGATAAGCACCGATTTATGCTCGGCGAACGCGGCCATTATCGCCAGATCTGCCGCGAACAGGCTCAGCGAGAGTCCCATCATCGGCAGCGAGCCGAAGCGGCGCTGCAGCCGTGGCGCCAGAAACACCGAAGCGATAGCGAGCAGCACACCCCAGCCACAGAAGATGAAGCCGATCGCATAGGTGCCCATATCCAAGGGAAACGGAGTGTACGCGAGCAGGGTGAAGAAGCCGAAGTTGTACAGCAGGGCGGTGATACTCAGGATCAGTAGCCCGCGGTGGCGTAATGCTCGGAACGGCGCGGCGATCGAGGTGCGCTGAGCGGGTTCGGGTGCTTGCGGTAGCAGCACGATAACACTGACCAGTGCGACGGCCATCAGTACCGAGACGCCGAAAAACGGTCCACGCCAGCTGATTCCGCCCAGCAAGCCGCCGAGCAGCGGTCCGGTGGCGATACCGATGCCCAATGCCGCCTCGTACAGGATGATCGCGCGGGCTACCCCGCCACTGGCCGCGCTGACAATGCTGGCCAGCGCGGTAGCGATGAACAAAGCGTTGCCGAGACCCCACCCCGCGCGGAAGCCAACGATCTGTCCGACGGTATCGGACATGCCTGCCAGCGCTGCGAATACGATGATGATCACCAATCCGGCCTGCAGTGTCGCCTTGGCGCCGAAGCGACTGGAGATAACGCCGGTTATCAGCATGGCCACCCCTGTCACCAGCATGTAGCTGGTGAACAGCAGCGATACTTCCGCCGGTGAGGCGTTCAATTGTTCACCGATCGGTTTGAGAATGGGATCGACCAATCCGATACCCATGAATGCGATCACGCTGGCGAATGCCACCGCCCACACGGCCTTTGGTTGCTTGGTGTGGTGCACAACCGAAGTCGCGATGCTCATCAGTACTTCCTATGGTTCTCTTCGCGGGGCTCTTTCATGTTGTCCCGCAGCTGCTTTCATAGCGTCCAGTAGGTCGTGTAATTCGGTGTCCAGTCGCGTCAGGCGTTCGGTGTCGAAGCCGGGAAGCCGGTCACCGATCTCGGTGGCCAGCGCCTGGCGGAATCGGGCGAGACGAGCGTGTCCGGCCGGGGTGAGTTCGATGATGACGGCTCTCGAGTCCGCGGGATCCTTGCGCCGGGAGGCGAATCCTTCCGCGACCAGCTTGCCGGTAAGCACCGTCGCCGAAGGTTGGGAGCATCGGTCGATCATGGCGAACTCGCTGATCCGCACAGCGCCGTGTTCGTCGAGTACCGCAAGCGCACGCGCCATCGCGCGGGGCAGATTGTCACCGCTGATCACCCCGGCGAGTCGGGTCACTCTGCCCGCGGTGACGAGGAGATCGACGATGATGCTGTCCGCTGCGCTCATCCGGTCCTGCTGCACAACTACTATATTACATAGGATAACTATATATCTGCCGGCGAATCGCGTTTTCTCTGATTTAACGATTCCCTAACGATCAGAAGCGCATTGTGCGGATACTATGAACACATAGTTCGAATTCCTCTCCTGTTGGCTTGAAAGTTCTTTTCTCGCCCCGTATTTCGGAAAGCAGAAGAAGGGAATGTCCTCGAGAGTTCGTATCGATCGGCAAAGCACAAGCGGGCGATACGAGAGAAGAGGGAAGTCGAGCGAATGAAACCGGAAGGGAGGTGGGTGCATCCACATCGAATCGTTTCGCGAACCGGTCAGGAGGCCGGACACCGCGAATTGTTCCTGAGACCGGTCCTGTCGATCAGTTCTGGGCACTGGCGCATGTCGGTCTCAGGAACAAAGATCAAACGCTGAGTATCTCAGCGTACCGTGTGTGGAACTGGGAAGACGAGGTTCTGGCGGTAGTTGTCCCAGAAGCCGAGTCCATTGTAGAGATCAGTGTCGACCTCTCGGATGCCTGGACTCATCGTGGATATACCACAGCGTCGGGGACGATGCCCGTGACTAGCCCTGTAGAGACGGTAGGGGATACCGAAGCCTGGGCTTTCTGCTTCGCCAGCCGGGATCGCCGATCTCGTCTCCAGTTCTGCGCGAGAAATTTCTACTACGGCCTCATACCGACTGGGCGACCGGTCGTCGAGGGGCGCCGAACAATTGCGCGTCCGCGTGTGCGCGCTTGAAGAACAATTGCGCGTCGTGCTCCCAGGTGATCGCGATGCCCCCGTGTAACTGGATAGTCTCGGCTGCGATGGTATTGAGCGCCGTAGAACAGTGGACACGGGCCACCCAGACATCTTCGGCAGCCGAAGGGCTGTCTATCGCTACGGCCGTGGTGGCGGCGACGGACGCGGATCGAGCTGATTCCAGCAGTACGTACATATCCGCCATCCGGTGTTTGAGCGCCTGGAAGCCACCGATCGCCCGGCCGAACTGCACCCGGGATTTGGCATAGTCCACAGTCATCTCCAGACAGCGCTCAGCAGCGCCTACCTGTTCGGCGGCCACAGCGGCCCACGCGATCCGGCGAAGCCTGGTACTGGTCGTCGCTGGATCCGCGGAGCCGAGACGGTGTGCTCGCGCTGCGGCGAAGACTACTTCGGTGAGGCGACGGGTGGGATCCATGGTCGGTGCGCGGCGTCGGGTGACGCCGGCTACCGAGGGATCGACTTCGAAGAGACCGGTCGGTGTGACGACGATGAGGGTGTCGGCGGTCATCCCGTCGAGGACATAATGCGCGGTCCCGGTGAGCGCGCCGTCTTTTTCCCGCACCCCGAGTTCGTCCCAGCCGCGTTCGCTCGCCCAGCACACCGCTATCGTCCTGGTGCCCTCGGCCACTTCGGGCAGCAGCCGCGCACATGCCTCGGCATCACCCGACAGCAGTACGGCTTGCCCGCCGAGTACGGCCGAGCCGAGCATCGGCACTCCGGCGAGAGTGCGTCCCAATTCGCCTACCACCAGAAGTGCTTCCACCAGACTCGCCTCGAAGCCGCCGTATTCCGCGGGGATGGCCAGTGCGCCGACGCCGATCTGCTCACACAGCAGTTGCCACAGTGCCGGGTCGTAGCCGAGTTCGGTATCCATCGCCGCGCGCACCGCGGCCGACCCGGCGTGCTTGGTCAGCAATGCCCGAACCGAGGCGAGGAATTCCCGGTGTTCCGCGGTGCTCATGGTGTGTCTCCCGCCGTAGGCTCCCCAGTGGCATCGCTGCGCAGTGCGTTGGCGATCCGGGAGCGGTGTAGGTCTGCGCTGCCCCACGCCGAACGCAGTGCGGTCACTTTGGTCAACCACAGCGAAAGGTCGTACTCGGCGGTGTAGCCGATCGCGCCGTGTACCTGGAGTGCGGTACGAGCGGCGTGATAGGCCGCGTCGCCGCAGGCGACCACAGCGGCCGAGACATCGCGGCTCCGCGTGGGCTCGGTCATGGTCAGTGCGGCGCGGTAGAGCAGTGGCTCGGCCAGATCCAGTGCGATGAGTACATCGGCGAGCTTCTGTTTCACGGCCTGGAACTCGCCGATCGGCCTGCCGAACTGTTTGCGCTGTTTGGTGTACTCGGTGGAAGTGTTCAGCAGCGCCCGGCCCGCCCCGAGTAGCTGGGCCGCGCAAGCCAGCGCTCCGGTGTCGAATCCAGTGGCCGCGGCTTCGGGTAAGTGTTCGCCCTCGGCGATGGTGTCGTCGGCGGCGATCGCGAACAACCGGCGCGCTGGGTCGATCGAACGCACTTGACCGGCGCGGTGCCCGGTGCGCAGGCGCGTGCCTTCTACCGAGAGCACAACTTCGGCGGTGTCGGCATCCAGCGCCACACTGCTGTGGCCTGGTGTAGGGAAGGAGATCGTGCCGAGCGCGGCGCCACCGGCGAAGCCGGGCAGCCATCGTGCGGCCAAGCCGGTATCCGGAAGTGCCTGTAACAGAGCGGGAATAACGGCCGCGGTCTCTATCAGTGGCCCCGGTGCGGCAGCCCGTCCGATTTCCTGGAATGCCACGACCAGATCGATCGGTTCGGCACCACTACCACCGTATTCCTCCGCGACGGTCAGCCCGAGCACACCGGCCCCGGCCAGCTGCCGGATCAGTGCGCGCCCCGGACTCGGATCGCCTGCGGCCCACGCGCGTGCGGCGGTCGGTGTGCGACAGGCATCGAGGAGCTTGCGCAGGCCGACACCGAAATCGAGTTGTTCGGGGCTGAGCGCGAATCTCATCGGCTGCTTCCTCTCGGTAGTCCGAGCAGCCGCTCGGCGATGATATTGCGCTGGATCTCGTTGGTGCCCGCGTAGATCGGGCCGGATAGCGCGAACAGGTATCCGTCGGTCCATGGTCCACAGCGCTCGGCCACCGGGCCGAGTACATCGAGTGCGGTCTCATGCATGGTGATGTCGAGTTCGGACCAGAACACCTTGGTGATAGAGGATTCCGCACCGAGCTTGCCGCCCTCGTCGAGCCGGGTGACCGTGCCGAGGGTGTGCAACCGGTACGCTTCGCTGCCGATCCAGGCATCAACCACCGCGTCGCGTTGTGTGGTGCTGTCCGGATCGCCTACCCGCAGCCACAGGTCGATCAGTCGCTGTGCGGTGGCGCTGAATCGGCCAGGGCTGCGCAGCGAGAGGCCACGTTCGTTACTGGAGGTGCTCATCGCCACGCGCCAGCCCGCACCGGGTTCGCCGATCACATCACGGTCGGGTACGAAGACATTGTCGAGGAAGATCTCCGCGAAGCCGGGCTCACCATCCAACTGCGGAATCGGGCGCACTGAAACGCCGTCGGCGGTCAGCGGGAACATCACATAGGTGAGACCCTTGTGTCGTTCGGCTTCGGGATCACTGCGGAACAGCCCGAACGCCCAGTCGGCGAAGGCGGCGCGCGAACTCCAGGTCTTCTGACCGTTCAGCAGCCAGCCGCCGGTGGTGCGTTCGGCGCTGGAGCGGATTCCGGCCAAGTCGCTGCCCGCCTCCGGTTCCGACCACGCCTGAGCCCAGATATCGTCGCCGCGTGCCATGCGCGGCATGATCCGTGCCAACTGTTCCGGTGTGCCGTGTTCGAACAGTGTCGGGGCCAAAAGGAAGATGCCGTTCTGGCTGACCCGCCCCGGTGCCCCCGCCGCGTAGTACTCCTGCTCGAACAGCACCCATTCCAGTAGCGAGGCATCACGGCCACCGAACTCCTCCGGCCAGGCGACCGCGGAGAACTTGGCATCGGCCAGAGTATGTTCCCACGCTCGATGCGCCTCGAATCCGGCTTTGGTATCCATCGATGGCAGCGGTTGTGCCGGTGTGTTCGCGGCGAGGAATTCGCGGACCTCCCGCTGGAATTCTTCAGTCGCCTGGTCGAGATCCAGATCCACTACGTCGTTCCGTTCTGTCCGGTGCTGCTCGCGGAAGTCTTCATCGACTTGGCGTTCATGCCACCCAGTGCGTCGGTACCGACTTCGGCGTTGTGCGCGTGCGCGAAGTGATGCAGCCCGAAGACCGAATCCATACCCGACCGCATGCCCATCAGGTCCTCGGCCTGGTTGACCGCTTTCTTGGTCAGGGCCAGGCCGAATTGCGGCATGGTGGCGATCTTTTCGGCGAGTGTCATGGTCTCGGCCTCGAGTTCGTCGCGCGGCACCACTCGGTTGACCATGCCCCATTCCTTGGCCTGCGCGGCACCGAAACGGTCGCCGGTGAAGAGGAATTCCTTGGCCGCACGTGGACCGAGTACCCAGGGGTGGGCGAAGTATTCGACCCCTGGAATGCCCATTCGGACAACGGGATCGGAGAAGAACGCGTCCTCGGAGGCGATGATCATATCGCATACCCAGGCCAGCATGAGCCCGCCTGCGATACAGGCGCCCTGCACCATGGCGATGGTGGGTTTGGGAATCTCCCGCCAGCGCCTGCACATGCCGAGGTAGACCTCCAGCTCCCTGGCGAAGCGCTGATCGCCGCCGACCCGGTCGACGTGATCCCACCACAGCGCGGCCTTGTTCTGGTATCGCACATGGTGGTCGCGGCCGGGGGTGCCGATATCGTGCCCGGCGCTGAAGTGTTTCCCGTTGCCTGCCAAGACGATAACGCCGACCTCTGGGTCCTCCACGGCACGCTCGAAGGCGGCGTCGAGCGCGTAGGTCATCACCGAATTCTGCGCATTGCGATATTCCGGCCGGTTCATCGCGATGATCGCGACGCGTCCGCGGCGGGTGTAGGTGACCACTTCACCCTCATGTTCTTCCCCGACGGGGTCGGCCGGTTCCGGCATCACGACTTCTCCTCACGTAATTGACGCTTGAGTACTTTCCCCGCGGAGCTGTAGGGCAGCTGATCACGGAATTCGATGAACCGAGGCACTTTGAAGTTGGCCAGCGTGGTGGTGGCGTGCGCGAGTACTTGCTCCTCGGTGAGCGTCGCGCCGGCCCTGCGCACCACGTACGCCTTACCCACTTCGCCCATTCTGGTATCGGGCACACCGATGACAGCGGATTCGGCCACACCGTCCAACCGGGCCAGTACCTGCTCGATCTCGGCCGGATAGACATTGAAGCCGCCGCAGATGTACATGTCTTTGAGCCGGTCGGTGATCTTCAGATATCCCCGGTCGTCGATCGTGCCGACATCTCCGGTATGCAGCCAGCCATCGGTGTCGATGGCCTCGGCGGTGCTGTCCGGGTCGTCCAGATAACCGAGCATTATGTTCGGTCCACGGAGTAAGACCTCACCTGCCTCGCTGAGCCGCAACTCGAAGTCGGCGATCGGCTTGCCGCAGGTGTTCGCGATGGTCTCGGCATGGTCCTCGGCTCGGCACATGGTGCCGAAGCCCGCTGCCTCGGACAGGCCGTAGGCGGTCAGGACTACGTCGAAGGTGAGTTCCGAACGCATCCGCTCGACCAGCACCACCGGTACGGTGGCGGCGCCGGTGACGGCCACTCGCAGGCTGCTCAGATCGAACGCGTCCCGGTCGGGGAAGTCCAGGATCGTCTGATAGATGGTCGGCGGCCCCGGCAGTACCGTGACCTTCTCCGCACCGATGCGCCGCATCGTCTCCGGTACATCGAAGGTCGCCTGCGGGATGATCGTGGCGCCGGTGACCAGGCAGGCCAGAATGCCCGCTTTGTAGCCGAAGTTGTGGAAGAACGGGCTCACCACCAGGTAGCGGTCGTCGCTACGCAAGGTGGCGCATTCCGCCCAGGCGCGTACCACCGCGAGGGCTTGCCGGTGTGCGATCAGGGTGCCTTTACTGCGCCCGGTGGTACCGGAGGTGAACAGGATGTCGGAAATATCGCCTGGACCGACCGCCGCGGCGCGTTCCTCGGCTTCGGCCACCGTGACCGACGCGGCGACGGCCGCCAGCTCCGACCAGTCCAGTGCGGCGGCATCGGTATTCGCCGAGCCCGGCTCGACCGGAATGACCACTACGGTTTCGATAGCGAGGTCCGGTGCGGCAGCACGTAATTCGGCGAGCCGATCGCGGCCGAGGAAATTCCCCGCGATGAACAGCACCCGCGCGCGCACCCGGCCGAGCACATCGACGGCCTCGTCGGCGACATAGCGGGTGTTCAACGGCACCAGTGCGGCGCCGGTGTAGTGCGCGGCGAGGGCGGCGATCACCCAGTGGTTGGTATTGGGCGCCCACATGGCCACCCGATCGCCTGCGCGCACGCCGCGTGCGATGAGGGCTCGCGCCACCTCTTGGACGGCGTCGAGTAGCTGGGTCCAGTCCAGCCGGACCGCGCCATCCACGATCGCCGGGGCGTCGCCGAAGGTCCGAGCGGCGTGGTGCAATGCCATCGGTGTCGTCTGAGCAGGGGTTGTCACGGTTGTCCTTACCGTCCGCGAGCCACTTATGCGCACGCTCTACAAAGCAAGTGCTTGGTAGGTTATCCTACCGGCGTGGGTGCTATCCAGACCTCAGAATCCGACACTGCCGCGCCGGATGGGCGGTTTTCCGCCACTGAAGACGCGCGTTTCGCCGCCGAGGTGCGTGAGTGGCTGGCGGAGAACCTCGACGGGGAATTCCGCGCACTGCGCGGTTTGGGTGGGCCGGGGCGCGAACACGAGGCGTTCGACGAGCGCCTGGCCTGGGATCGGCATCTGGCTGCCGCGGGATGGACCTGTCTCGGATGGCCCGAGGAATACGGTGGCCGTGCGGCCACCGTGCGCCAGCAGGTGATCTTCCATGAGGAGTACGCCAAGGCCAATGCCCCGGCGCGGGTCTCGCACGTCGGTGAGGAACTACTCGGCCCGACCCTGCTCGCCTTCGGCACCGAGGCCCAGAAGGAGAGATTCCTGCCCGGCATCCGCACCGTTTCCGAACTGTGGTGCCAGGGGTACTCCGAACCCGGTGCGGGCTCGGATCTGGCTGCCATCGCCACCGCGGCGCACCTGGATGGCGACGAGTGGTCGATCACCGGGCAGAAGATCTGGACCTCGCTGGCGCATGTGGCGGACTGGTGCTTCGTCATCGCCCGTACCGAGCGTGGCTCCACCAGGCACAAAGGTCTGTCCTACCTGCTGGTTCCGATGAAACAGCCGGGAATCGACGTACGCCCGATCATCCAGCTGACCGGTACCTCGGAGTTCAACGAGGTTTTCTTCGACAATGCCCGCACTGCGGCCGATCTGGTGGTCGGCGAACCGGGCGACGGCTGGCGCATCGCCATGGGCACGCTCACCTTCGAGCGCGGTATCTCCACCCTGGGGCAGCAGATCCAGTTCGCTCGCGAACTGGCCGATATCGAGGCGCTGGCCCGCCGCAGCGGGGCAGCCGACGACCCGCTGATCGCCGAGCGGATCGACCAGGCATGGATCGGTCTGCGTGTGCTGCGCGCGCACGCTATGCGCACGATGGAGGGTGCGGGCGTCGGCGGTGCTACGCAAGGCTCCGCTCCGGCTCGAAAAAATATCGGGGTGGACGACGGCGGTCAGGCCTCGGTGGCGAAGCTGCTGTGGGCCAACTGGCATCGCGGCCTCGGCGAGCTGGCGATGGCTGTGCTCGGCGCTCGCGGTCTGGTAGCAGGCGAGGGCGATCTCACCGAATGGCAGCGGCTGTATCTGTTCACCCGCGCCGACACCATCTACGGAGGTTCGAACGAAGTGCAGCGCAATATCATCGCCGAGCGGGTGCTCGGACTGCCACGTGAGGCGCGCCCGTGACCGGGCCGCTGTCGGTGGTCCCCGAACCCGTCGCAGGGCATGGACTGCTGACCGGACGCACCGCGGTGATCACCGCCGCCGCCGGTACCGGTATCGGCTCGGCTACCGCGCGCAGACTGCTGGCCGAGGGTGCGGACGTAGTGGTTTCCGACTGGCATGAGCGGCGTCTGACGCAGACGGCGGCCGAACTCGCCGAAGAGTTCCCGGCTCGGCGGATCGCCTCGATTCCCTGTGATGTGCAACATACCGAGCAGGTGAACGAGCTGGTTCGTGGCGCGGTCGAGGCGCTGGGCCGGATCGACATCATGGTGAACAACGCCGGACTCGGCGGGGAAACGCCGGTAGTCGATATGACCGACGAGCAATGGGAGCGGGTCCTGGATATCACCCTCAACGGCACCTTCCGCTGCACCAGGGCCGCGCTCGGCTACTTTCGCGAGGCAGGCCACGGTGGTGTGATCGTGAACAATGCCAGCGTGCTCGGCTGGCGGGCGCAGCACGGCCAGGCGCACTACGCCGCGGCCAAGGCCGGTGTGATGGCACTGACCAGGTGCAGTGCTGTCGAGGCTGCCGAGCTCGGGGTCCGGATCAACGCAGTGGCCCCGAGTATCGCCAGGCACGCTTTTCTGGACAAAGTCAGCTCCACCGAATTGCTGGACCAGTTGTCCGAGCGAGAAGCATTCGGCCGGGCGGCGCAACCGTGGGAGGTCGCCGCGACGATCGCGATGCTGGCCAGTGACTACACCACCTACCTGACCGGTGAGGTGGTCTCGGTGAGTAGCCAACGCGCCTGATTCACCGGAGATTCTGTGGGGCCTTCACCGCCTGGCGGTGCGCAGGCGCGAGCGAACGTAGCGGGCAATCATCGAGCATCTGCTTACCCGGCGTCTTTGCCGCAGTAGGCGCACCGCAACGGGATCACCTTCCCGTATCTGGCGCCGTACCTGCGGTAGGCGGCTGATCAGGGAGAAAGGGTGGGCAGGAGGGCGGGGGGATATGCCATGCTGGATGGGATCGGATACGCGCTCGTCAAGGGGGCGATGATTATGGGTCCGGATCGCCCGCCCGTCCGCGAACAACTGGAAATCGAATTGGTGCGTGCGGTGGTGCTGGCCAGGCGGCGGTTGGACAGCTTGGTGCGTTCCGCACTCGCCCTCGGCGCCGAGCTCATGGAGTACACCTCCGAGCATGCCGTCGTGCGGGCCGCCACCCGCGTTCTGCAGCAGTACTCCGTCGACGAGGACGAACTCGTCGCTGATCCACGCGGTGCGCTGTGTGCCGATCTGGTGTGTGATCGCAGGGGTGGCGATGGGGCCGATAGTCCCGCCAGTGAAGAGGAAAGGCGGAGGCAGCGCCGGACGGATCTGCTCTGTGAGGTCCGTACAGATTTGTTGGAGGTCCTTTCTCGGTGCCAACAGCTCCAATTCGACCGATCAGCCTTTGTGAGCGAGATTGCCCGTGGGTTATGCGCCGCCACCGACAAACTGGTGATCGACGCCGATATGGACACCTATAACGCCTGGCGTCGTGGCATGTTGCTCGGGCTGAGCGAGGTGCCGATCCCCAACGGTCCGCCGCGGGTGATGGCCACGGTGGACGCCGGGCCGGGCCGGGATCCGGTCACCGTGGAATGGGACAGTTGTGAACGCCGTCTGGCGCTCGTCGCGCGGATGACCAGGGCGGGAGTCTCGCCTGTGGTGATCTGCGATCGGCTGCTCGCCGACCTTTCGGTTTCCTCCCCGCTGCGCTACTCGGAGCGGTGAGCATCCCTATCGACCAAGCAAATGCTTGGTTGTAGTATGGGGTAGGTGACCGCACCAGACGCCTCGAAGTCCGCACGTCGCGGTGAGTTGCTCGCCTTGGCCGCCGAATTGTTCGCAGAACAGGGCTTGCGCGCTACCACCGTGCGTGACATCGCCGACGCGGCAGGCATCCTCTCGGGGAGCTTGTACCACCATTTCGATTCCAAGGAGTCGATGGTGGACGAGATCCTGCGCGGTTTCCTCGATGATCTGTTCGGGCGTTATCGCGAGATCGTCGACTCCGGATTGAGTTCGCGAGCCACCTTGGAAGCCTTGGTGGTCGCCTCCTATGAGTCGTTCGACCGCTGGCACGCCGCGGTAGCGATCTATCAGGCCGAGGCCAAGCGGCTGCGCACCGTGGAGCGGTTCAGTTACATCGCCGACTACAACCGGGAATTCCGTGAGTTCTGGCACCGGGTATTGACCGACGGCGTCGAAGACGGCAGCTTCCGGCCGGAACTCGATGTCGAACTCGCCTATCGGTTCCTGCGCGACACGGTGTGGGTCGCGGTGCGCTGGTATCGGCCCGGCGGCCCCATCACCGTAGCCAATCTTGCCAAGCAGTACCTGACCATCGTGCTCGACGGACTCACCGTCCCCGAGCACAGCACGTAGGAGTCCTTATATGTCAGCATCTTCCACGTCCCGCCGTCCGTATGCCCCACTGCGGGACGCCTACGTGATCGATGCGGTGCGTACCCCGGTCGGCAAGCGCGGCGGCGCCCTGGCAGAGGTACACCCGGCCGATCTGGGTGCGACCGTACTACGCGGACTACTGGACCGAAGCCCGGTGGATCCAGGCCTGGTGGACGATGTCATCGTTGGTTGCGTCGACAATATCGGTCCGCAGGCGGGAAATATCGGTCGCACCATGTGGTTGACCGCGGGATACCCCGAAGAGGTCCCCGGTGTCACGGTGGACCGGCAGTGCGGATCCAGCCAGCAGGCCATCAATTTCGGCGCGCAGGCCATCATGAGCGGCACCGCGGAAATGATCGTCGCGGCAGGCGTACAGAATATGAGCGCTATCCCGATCTCCGCGGCCATGCTCGCGGGCAAGGAGTACGGTTTCGACTCACCGTTCGTCGGCGCGCGCGGATGGGACCACCGCTACGGCACCGGTGAGGTATCGCAGTTCCGCGGCGCCCAGATGATCGCGGAGAAATGGGGTATCAGCCGCGAGGATATGGAGCATTGGGCGCTGCGCAGCCATGAACGGGCCCGCGACGCCATCAAGAACGGACGTTTCGACAACGAGATCGTTCCGGTCGGCGACTTCTGGATCGACCAGGGGCCGAGGGAGACCAGCCTGGAGAAGATGGCCACCTTGCCCGCGCTGGCCGAGGGCAGTCCGCTCACCGCCGCCGTGGCCAGTCAGATCTCCGACGGGGCGAGCGCTACCCTGCTCGCCTCGGAATGGGCGGTGCGGGAATACGGCCTGACACCGCGGGCACGTATCCACCATGTGAGCGCGCGCGGCGCCGATCCGATCGTCATGCTCAGCGCACCGATCCCGGCGACCAAGTGGGCGTTGGCCAAATCCGGCCTCACCATCGAGGACATCGATGTGGTCGAGATCAACGAGGCCTTCGCCCCGGTGGTGCTGGCCTGGCTGAAGGAGACCGGCGCTGACCCGGATCGGGTCAATGTCAACGGTGGTGCGATCGCGCTCGGTCACCCGCTCGGCGCCACCGGCGCAAAGCTTTTCGCGACGCTGCTCAACGAGCTGGAGCGGGTCGAAGGGCGGTATGGCCTGCTGACCATCTGCGAGGGTGGCGGCACCGCCAACGCGACCATCATCGAGCGCCTGCCGCACTGATCCCGGCTTGGTGGCACGTCGGCGACTTCACGTCGCCCGACGTGCCACCAGGGACGACTGTGGGCTGTACCTACAGCTCTCTAGACGGATTATCACGCAAGCGGCTTGCGGTTACCAGAGCGCCGACCGTCAATCCACCCACAAGAGCCGCCACCAGAACAAGCAATACTCCAGCAATCGAATGGGACGAGAACCAGGTTCCCACAGCCGATATGACAGCGACGATCACAACAGCTGAGATCACCCTGGCTGGAATTGCTCGTAGTGCCCGCATCACGCTTTCCATGCGCTCTGCTCTCCCCTCGATAGGTATTTGGCCTACGCGGTCAGCGTACAGTGAAGCTCGCTTATCGGACGCGCTCAGCCGCAACGGATGTCGTCGGAGTGATCAGGTGAAGCTCCGGCTCACCAGGGCAGATGTCCGTCCCTTCCGGGTCAACGCGGTGGATGAGCGGAGTGATATGGCGGCACCGGAGCGCTGTTCGACCGCCATTCGACTACCGTCGGTAACAGAGCCGTCAGCTCGAGCGGACGGCCTGCTCGAGCTGACGGACTACGGCCTCGCCGATTTCGCTTCCCCGGCAAGCGCACCGAGCGCATCGATCCGCGCGAGTGCGTCGGTGACGATCCGATCGATGAGTTCTGCGCAGGTGGGCAGATCATCGATGATCCCGGTGACCTGGCCTGCGGCGAGTACACCAGCCTTGGTGTTGCCCTCGACCAGTCCGGCGCGCAGCAGCATCGGAGTATTGGCAGCCATGATCACCTGAGACCAGCTGAGGTCTTTGGTCTTTCGCATGGCGAGGCCATCACGGATCATGGTGGACCATTTCATACCGGTCATACTCTTGAACCGGGTCGCATTGCCCACCGCCGCGGTGAGCCCACGCCAGCGCCCGGCATGCTCCAGGCGTTGTACCAGCTCGGTGTTCAGCACGCGGTGCGGCATACCGTCGACCTTGACCGACACCACCGTGTCTTGGAGCTGTCTGCGCAGGTATTCCTGTTTGACGGCATCGGGGACCGTGCTTTCCTGGGTGAGCAGGAATCGGGTGCCCATCGCGACGCCCGCCGCACCGTAGGCCAGGGCGGCGGCCAGGCCGCGCCCGTCGAAGAAACCGCCTGCCGCGACCACGGGGATATCCACCGCGTCCAATACCGATGGCAGCAGCAGGGTGGTGGCCACCGGGCCGGTATGCCCGCCGCCCTCGCCGCCCTGCACGATCACCGCATCCGCACCCCAGGACGCCACTTTGCGCGCGTGTTTGGCGGCGCCGATCGACGGGATAACCACTACGCCGGCATCTTTCAGCTTGGCAATGAGATCCTGTTTTGGTGCGAGCGCGAAGGAGGCGACCGCCACCTTCTCCCGGATCAGCAAGTCGATCCGTTCGGGGGCGTCGGCGGCATCGGCACGGATATTCACACCGAACGGTTTCGCGGTGTGTGCCTTGGTCTTC
The DNA here is from genome assembly GCF_047200775.1 of Nocardia spongicola. Classification (NCBI taxonomy): domain Bacteria; kingdom Bacillati; phylum Actinomycetota; class Actinomycetes; order Mycobacteriales; family Nocardiaceae; genus Nocardia; species Nocardia spongicola. The sequence continues at coordinate 363,341 of NZ_JBJZOO010000002.1, forward strand.
GCGATGGCCGCCTCCAGCTCGGCGAAGGTCATGGTGGCTGAGGCGAGGATGCCGAGACCGCCTGCTTCGGCGGTGGCGGAGACCAGACTCGGGCCTGCCACCCAGCCCATACCGGTCTGCACGATCGGGTGCTCGATGCCGACCAGATCGGTCAGCGCGGTGCGTAGACGGGGGCTCATGCCGCGTCCTTTGCTGTTATGCGCAGGACTACGAGCGGGACCGGTGTGGTCACGCCGCGTTGCCTCCGCGTGGTTCGATCACTCATGATGGGACCTCGTTTTCGCGAGTCTTCCTCGGGTCGAGTACCTCGCGGATAAGACGCAGTTGCTCGGTGGTCGGCAGTGGTGTCTGCCCTGCCTCAGCGAGGCCTGCGATCTCGAAGGAGGTGTTCTCCGCGACTTCCTCGATGGTGACGCCGGGATGCAGACTGCGGGCACGCATGGTGTGGCCGGGACCTTCGAAATCGAAGACGCCCAAGTTGGTCACCACGCGGTGCAGGTGCAGGAAGCGATAGGCCGGATTGGTGGGATCGACCTTGTCGTATCCCACGCCGGAGACGATATCGACTCGATCGGTGAAAACGCGTCTGGTGTGCCGTGCGACCCAGTAGCTGGTCGCGTGATTGATCGTGTTACCAGGGGCGCCGCGTACCCCGAACATCTGCCGGGTCGGCTGCTGCAACGGGCCGAAGGCAGAGAGGTTCTGATTGCCGAAGCGATCGATCTGGTTGGCGCCCATCACCACGTGCCTACGGCCGGAGGCCAGCGTGTCGAAGACCTTCCGGAACGGAATCCAGCCCTCGATCGGTGCTTTGCCGTCCAGCGGGGGAGTGTCGGCGAGCAGCAATGCCTCACCGTCGGACAACAGCAGGTCCGGTTCGGTGGTCAGCCTGGCCAGCCGCGCGCCGAGCTGCGCCATCGGCGTCATCGGGCTGGCTATGATTTCCCCTGCGCCGTGGAAGATCTCCGCGCAGGCGACCGCGCACACCTCGGCGCGGGTAATGGTCTCGGTGCTGGTCATCACGCCTCCTGTGTCCTGCGGGAGTTCCCGCGCCCCGTCGGCGTGGTGAGTGCTTCGCGATTGTTTCTCATCACGCCTCCTGTGTCTTGCGGGAGTTCCCGCGCCCCGTCGGCGTGGTGAGTGCTTCGCGATTGTTTCTCATCACGCCTCCTGCGCGAATCGCTGTACGGCGGCCTGGTACTGCTCTTCGGAGCCGGTCAGGTAGGTATCGACGAATCGCTGCCACGCTTCGGGTGTTTTGGCGGATTCGGCATAGTGCTTCTGGAATTTCTCATCTCGGCCGTAGTTGTCCGCGGCCAGAGTGAAATGCGCGCCACCCGGCGCTTCCACCACACCGTCGACCATCATGCGGTTGAGCAGTAGTGCCTGCAGTGGCACGGTTTTCACCAGTTCCTCGGTATCGACCACATGTTCCACCGAGACATAGCGTCGTTGAGCGGCCAGGCAGAACAGATCGTCGAAGTACGGATCGACGCCGGTATAGGCCGCATTGCCGTGCGCGTCACCCAGATTCAGATGCACCAGCGCCGCGTCGAGATTCAACGCCGGCATAGCGATCAGCGTCTCTGCCTTGCCGTCCGGCCCTGGGTACGGGGATTCGATTGTCTTCAGCTCACCTTCCCAGAAGTTCGGGACATCCGAGCCGAGCCCGGCACGGATCGGCAGGAACGGCAGCCGCGCCGCTGCCGCCTCCAGCCCGCATTTGAGCATGCCTTCGTCCATTTCGCGGGCGATCAGCGTGCCGGTGGTGCGGGCCTTGGCGAACCACGGATCGTAGAACGGCGGCGAATCGAGTGAGACGAAGCCGTAGTACGCCTTGCGCACCTTTCCCGCCGAGCACAGCAGCCCGAGGTCAGGACCGCCGTAGCCAACTATCGTCAAATCCGTGAGGTCCGAACGAAGGATGGCCCGTACCAGTGCCATCGGCTTGCGTCGCGACCCCCAGCCACCGATGCCGATGGTCATCCCGCTGCGCAGTTCGCCGACAACATTGTCGAGCGACATCCGCTTGTCTCGCATGGCGTTTCTCCTTATCGACCGGACTTGCGCGCCGCGAGGTCGTCGTCGAACCTGGCGCGGATCTCGTCGGCGACGCCGGCGAGATTGAGTTCGAAGGTGAATCCCTGCTCGTACCGGTAGCTGCGCTGTACGTCCTGTACGTCGATGCCGTTGAGGGCCCGTTTCGCCGCCCGGATCACCCGCCCGTCCTTGGCTGCGATGTTCTCGGCCAGTTCCAATGCCGCCGCGTCCAGTTCGGCGCGCGGCACCACCTGGTAGACCGAGCCGTAGTGGTGGAGCTGCTGTGCGGTGATGGTGCTCGCGGTATAGAACAGCGCCCGCATCAGATGCTGGGGTACCAGCCGCGCCAGGTGGGTCGCCGCGCCGAGTGCGCCCCGGTCCACCTCGGGCAGGCCGAATGTGGCGTCATCGGAAGCGATCACGACATCCGCGTTGCCGACCAGTCCGATACCGCCGCCGAGGCAATAGCCCTGCACGGTAGCGATCACCGGCACCTGGCATTCGTAGACCGCGCCGAAGGCCTCGAAGCAACCGTGGTTGGCGTCGATCAGAGCTTGGTGACCTGGCTTGCTCTGGATCTCCTTGATGTCGACGCCTGCGTTGAAGCCGCGGTTGGCCGCGCGTAACACCACCACTCTGGTGTCCGGATCGCGACCTGCCGCGCGGACTTCGTCGGCGATGGCGAACCAGCCATCGGTCGGGATGGCGTTGACCGGCGGGTAGTCGACCGTGATCACGGTGATGCCGCTTGATTCGGAATGACGGTTGATCCCCATCGCGAGTCCCATCGTGTGTATCGGTGCGTCCGGTTCCGCGAGCATTGGCAAAGCAAGCAGTTGCTTGGTAGGTTAGCACGGTGGCACTCGAAATCGATCTGGCCGGTCGCGTGGTTTTGGTGACCGGCGGTGTGCGTGGCGTAGGTGCTGGGGTGAGCAGGGCGCTGCTCACCGCGGGAGCGACTGTGGTCGCGTGCGCGCGGCGACCGGCTGATGTTCCGGTTCAGATTCATGGGCGAGCTATCGATTACCTGCCGTGCGATGTCCGGGATGCGGACGCGGTGGGTGTGCTGGTCGAGACGATCGTCGAGCGCTACGGACGGTTGGACCATCTGGTCAACAACGCGGGCGGTGCGCCTTTCGCGTTGGCGGCCGAAGCGAGTAAGAATTTCCACGCGAAGATCGTCGAGCTGAACCTGCTCGCCCCCTTGTTGGTGGCGCAGGCCGCGAACGCGGTGATGCAGCGACAGGACGAGGGCGGCTCGATCGTCAATATCTCCAGTGTCAGCGGGCATCGTCCGTCGCCGGGTACCGCGGCCTATGGTGCGGCCAAGGCAGGCATGGATAGCCTCACCGCATCGCTCGCGGTCGAGTGGGCACCGAAAGTGCGGGTCAATTCCTTGGTGGTCGGACCGGTCGATACCGAACTGAGCCGGCTGCATTACGGCGATCAGGACGGTGTCGACGCGGTGGGCCGGACCATTCCGCTCGGTCGGCTGGCTTGTCCGGACGATGTCGGCCGCTGCGCTGTTTTCCTGGTCTCACCGCTGGCCGCCTACATCAGCGGGGCAGCACTGCTGGTGCACGGCGGTGGTGAGCGGCCTGCCTTCCTCGCCGCCGCCACGACGCACCATCAGTCCTGAACAACCCGGACATATACGAGAAGGACACAGGTATGGACACCGAGCAGATCTGCGCAGGGCGCGTCGTCATCGTCACCGGTGCGGGCCGGGGTATCGGCCGGGCACACGCCCTCGCCTTCGCCGCGGCGGGTGCCAAGGTGGTGGTCAACGACCTCGGCTCGGCATTGGATGGCCTGTCCACCGCGGAGACTCCGGCCGATCAGGTGGTCGCGGAGATCAAGGCGCTCGGCGGCGAAGCCGTGGCCAATGGTGCGGACGTCGCGGACTGGGCCGGGGCACGCAGCCTCGTACATCAGGCCGTCGATACGTTCGGCAGGCTGGATGTGCTGGTCAACAATGCGGGTTTTGTGCGGGACCGCATGCTGGTCAACCTGAGCGAAGACGAGTGGGACGCGGTGATCCGGGTGCACCTCAAAGGCCACTTCGCCACGATGCGGCACGCCATCGAGTACTGGCGCGCGGAGTCCAAGGCAGGCCGTCCTGTCGATGCAAGGATCATCAACACCAGCTCTGGCGCTGGTCTGCAGGGCAGCGTCGGGCAGGGCAATTACGGTGCGGCCAAGGCCGGTATCGCGGGTCTCACGCTGACCGCCGCCGCCGAATTCGCTCGTTACGGCGTTACGGTGAACGCGATCGCGCCTGCCGCGCGGACCAGGATGACCGAGACGGTATTCGCGGAGACGATGGCCGAGCCGGAGGACGGTTTCGACGCGATGGCGCCAGAAAACGTGTCGCCACTTGTGGTGTGGCTCGGCAGTGCGCAGTCGGCAGCGGTCACCGGGCGGATGTTCGAAGTCGAAGGTGGCAAGGTCGCGGTCGCTGATGGCTGGCGGCACGGGATCGCTGTCGACCGTGGCGCCCGCTGGGATCCGGCCGAACTCGGACCCGTGGTGGCCGATTTGATCGCCAAGGCGGTTGTGCCGGAGCCGGTCTACGGAGCCTGATCCGTGTTGCGGGTGAGCCGTATACCGCGGAGCTGTGCCGGTACCGGGTGGACTGATCGGGCCAGGATCCGAGGTCGAGTTGGGATAGCTGAGAAGGTCGTTTCCGAGCCTTCCCTAGTTGATCGACTTCGGACGAATGCAATCAGTATGAGGCAATATTGCGCGGCCAGTTGCCTATTCAAATCAATCCACTATTCGAACCAACCGGTTTGTAGGAAAACTGGCTGAATGCGAACTTCAAACCCTGTAGTCGTGTTGAAAGCGACTATGTGCTCGGTTTTTCCGAACAAAACCACATGTCGGCTCGGTATGCTTCGCTATTTCTTCGGGCATGGCGGCCCTGTATCGCGTGCTGAGACCTTCCCCGCATACAGCACAGCACGGTGCGACCTCATGAGGTCGCACCGTGCTGTGCTGTATGCGGAAGAAGCTACTCGGTGCCGTCCGGAGGAATTTCGGGCAAGCCCTCGCTGGCCCGCAACTTCTCCGCCATGGAGGTGAGTAGGTTCTGTGATTCTTCGGACAAGTCGAACGCTCTGCTCGACAGCCTCCGCAGTCCGTAGCCCTGCAGCTGGGACAGCAGTTCGAGATCATGATCGATCTTGGCGGCATAGATGTCGTTGAAGAAGTAGTCCGGCTTGACCTTGAAGAACTTCGCCAAAGCGGACACTGTCTCATCGGACGGGTTTGTCCGCTGCCCCGACCGCAACTGCGACAGGTACGGTTTCGAGATCGGATGCCCGGAGGCCGTCAGTGCTGCCGCGACCTCCGCGTTGGTATGCGGCTTACGCCCAGGGGGATGCACGGTTTCGAACAGCTTGTTCAGCCGCGCCGCGAAATCAGCCATTGTGAGCCGCCCAATTCCCTTCACTGTACTAACAGTCGTTATCTCGGATACGCATCATTGATATTAGCGGCTCAGTAACTGAAAACCTACGCCTGATTCCAGATTTCCTTGAAGCTTCTAGGGTTGAACGCGGCGAAGCCGCTGGGGCGCTTGCGTTTGCGGGGTACCCCAACGGCTCTCGAGAATGGGCGTTATGACCAGATTCCAGCCCGTCGTTGCGTTCTCACGGCAGAGGATCTCGATAGCCGTAAGGTAACTGATATCTCCGTGGTGGGATCATCCACACGCATGTGTGGCGTATGACACTTTTTCGCTCGCGAGGAATGAATCTTCAACCAATCCCGTGGGAACGCTTGAAGTTCTCATAAGCGCTCGATGATCGTCCCTGTCGCAAGTGCGCCACCGGCGCACATGAGCACCATAGCGGTGCTGCGATCCGAGCGCTCCAGTTCATGCAAAGCTGTTGTGATCAGGCGTGATCCAGTGGATCCGACAGGGTGTCCGAGTGCGATCGCGCCGCCGTTGACATTGACCCGATCCAGGTCCGGCCGGTGCACCGAGGCCCAGGAGAGGGGGACCGATGCGAACGCCTCGTTGATCTCGAAAAGATCGATATCGTCGAGAGACATCCCCGAGTGCTTCAGCAGCCGGGTGCATGCCTGTACCGGGCCGTCGAGGTGGAACTCGGGTTCGGCGCCGACCACCGCCTGGGTGACGATTCGTGCCCTCGGGGTCAAACCGGCTCGCTGTGCCGCTTTTTCGTCCATCAGCAGGACCGCCGCGGCGCCGTCGGAGATCTGCGAGGATGATCCCGCGGTGTGTACGCCACCCTCCAGGACCGGCTTCAGCTCGGCCAGGCCTTCCACTGTGGTCGCACGCAGGCCCTGATCCTTTGTCACATCCAGCTTTTCGCCGGTGAGATTGCCCTCCTTGTCGACCGCGGGCGCACTGATGGTGAGCACTTCGCGATCGAACCGGCCTTCCTCCCATGCCTGTGCGGCCAGACGTTGTGAGCGGGCACCGAACTCGTCTACATCGGCGCGAGTGATACCGCGCCGCTTGGCAATTCGCTCTGCTGCTTCGAACTGGTTGGGCAGGTCGATATTCCACGAGGCGGGCCTGCGCGGCCCGGCGTTCTCGCCGACGTTGGCGCCGAGCGGGACTCGGCTCATCGCCTCTACACCGCAGGCCATGCCGGTCTCGATGGCATCGGCTGCGATCAATCCGGCGATCAGGTGATTGGCCTGCTGGGCCGAGCCGCATTGGGTGTCGATGGTGGTAGCGCCGACCTGCCACGGCAGGCCTGCGTGCAGCCAGGCCACTCTGGTGACATTATTGGACTGCTCGCCCGCTTGTGTGACGCAGCCGCCGATAACCTGCTCGACCTGCATGGGGTCCAGATGTGCTCGCTCGAGCAGTCCGCGTTGGGCCAGGCCGAGCAGTTCGGCCGCGTGCAGGCCCGACAGCCAGCCGCCGCGCTTGCCGATCGGGGTACGTACGGCCTCGACGATTACCGGTGTGCCCATGTCCAACCTTTCCTCACGGAGCATAAAACTGAAACGCGTTCATGGCACTGATGGAAGCGGAATCGGATCGGTTTCTTTCCTCATTCTCTCACCTGTGCTTGAATGATTATAGAACGTGTTTCAGTTTCTCGAAGGAGACATCTGGTGGTAGACACTGGGAATGCCCGGCCGAATCTGCCGGACGGATTCGACGTCACGGATCCAGACATCTACGCCGAGCGCCTTCCGGTCGAGGAGTTCGCAGAACTACGCCGGACCGCGCCGATCTGGTGGAATCCGCAGCCGCCCGAGATCGGTGGCTTCCAAGACGAAGGCTTCTGGGTGCTCAGTAAGCATGCCGATGTCAAAGAGGTGTCGCGGCGCAGCGATGTGTTCTCCAGCTATGCGAACACCGCTATTCCGCGTTTCAGTGACGACATCACTCGCGAGCAGGTCGAGCTGCAGCGCGTCGTTCTGTTGAACATGGACGCACCCGAGCACACCAAACTGCGCAAGATCGTCTCGCGGGGGTTCACACCGCGGGCGATCAACGGCCTGCGCGCCGAGCTCTCGGCCCGCGCCGAGGCCATCGTGAAGGCCGCTGCGGAATCGGGCTCCGGTGATTTCGTCACCCAGGTGGCCTGTGAGCTGCCGTTGCAGGCTATCGCCGAGCTGATCGGCGTTCCGCAGGAAGACCGGATGAAGCTGTTCAACTGGTCCAATGAGATGACCGGTTATGACGATCCGGAGAACACCGTCGATCCGGTCGCGGCCTCTGCCGAGATCCTTGGTTACTCGTACCAGATGGCGGCCGACCGCAAGCAGTGTCCAGCCGACGATATCGTGACCACCCTGATCGAGGCCGATATCGATGGTGACAAGCTCACCGAGGAGGAGTTCGGCTTCTTCGTCATCATGCTCACTGTCGCGGGCAACGAGACCACGCGCAATGCCATCACCCAGGGCATGATGGCGTTCCTGGAGCACCCCGACCAGTGGGAGCTGTTCAAGAAGGAGCGCCCGGCCACGGCCGCCGATGAGATCATCCGCTGGGCCACTCCGGTCAACTCGTTCCAGCGGACCGCGCTGGAGGACTTCGAACTCAGCGGTGTGCAGATCAAGAAGGGGGATCGGGTGGTGATGTTGTACCGCTCGGCCAACTTCGACGAAGAGGTCTTCGACCACCCGGAGAAGTTCGACATCATGCGCGCGGACAACCCGCATCTGGCCTTCGGCGGCACCGGTGAGCACTACTGCATCGGGGCGAACCTGGCCAGGCTGGAGGTCGACTTGATCTTCAACGCCATCGCCGATCACCTGCCCGACATCACCAAGATCGGTGACCCGAAGCGTCTTCGCTCGGGGTGGCTCAATGGGATCAAGGAGTTCTCGGTCGACTATAAGACCTGCCCGGTCGCGCACTGAGACAGCGCAAGGGCCCTCGCACTGTGGGGGGTGCGAGGGCCCTTGTCATGTGCCGGGATGGTGGCCGATTGTTCAGTCGACCGGCCGTGCTGTCGCCATGGCGCGATCGATTTCCCAGAACGCGCGTAGCGCGACGATCTTGCCGTCGTCGTCCACTCGGTAGGTGAACACACCGTCGGCATCGACCCGATGACCGCCGATCGTGCTGCGGATGGTGCCGGTGAAGGCGACCTCGTTGCCGCAGGCGAACGAGTCGTCGAACAGGAACTCGATCAGATCGGTCGCGGCGATCGCTTTGTCCCAGAATGCGGCGATGGCCTCTTTACCGTGATGCCCCTTGCCCTCCGGATCGAAGCCGGAGGGGCCGATGGGGTCCTCTATGCCTGCGTCCTCGGCGAACAACGCGACCCACGCCTGCTTGTCCCGCGCTCGGACCGCGGCCTGTGAGGCCAGGCCCGCGGCCCTGGCCGGATGTTCCGTGGTGGCAGTCATACGCGCTCCCTGGACTGGTGGGGTGGCCGTTACGGTGCCGCCACGATGGGTTCGGCTATGTATTGCTCCGCGAACTTGTGTAGCGAGTCCTGTTTGGCGGCGAGCTCGCCATCGAAGCCGATCCCGTCGGCCAGCCAGGGCACCACAATCGCATCGGTGACGCAGGCATCGGCCAGATCCTGATATCCGGACCGGCCGAAACGATCGACACAGACCGCCTGGATCTCGAACGGTTCATCGCTCCGGCCGAACTCGGCGCGCAGTGTGTCGAGCTTCTCGATGGTCCGCCGCAATTCGTCGTAGGTCATCATGGCCGAGGTCCAGCCGTCGCCGACCCTGGCGGCGCGGCGCAGCGCAGGGGCGGTGTGTCCGCCGATATAGAACGGCACCGGTTCACTCGGCGCCGGGCTGATCTGCAATGGTTCGAAGTCGAAGAACTCGCCGTGGTACTCGACCATTCCGCCGGCCAAGACCAGCTTGATGACTTCGATCATCTCGTCCACCCGAGCGCCACGCCGGGCGAACGGCACGCCACACCACTCGAACTCCTCCGGCGCCCAGCCGATGCCGACGCCGAACCCGAAGCGGTTGCCGGACAGATTGGCCACCGAGCCGACCTGCCTGGCCAGCAGCAGCGGGTTGCGTGAGCCCAGCTTCAACACATTCGTGTAGAAGCGGATCCGGCTGGTGACGGCCGCCATGGCGGCCGCGCCGATGAGTGGATCGACCCATGGACTGTCCGGTCCCCAGAATCTGCTGCCGTCGGCGGTATAGGGGTATTCGGCCGTCGCCGACTGCATGTAGAACAGCGAGTCCGGCAGCGCGATCGACGAAAAACCGCACTCTTCAGCGGTTTTCGCGAGCTCAGGCAGCTGCTCCAGCGGACTCATCGCGATCCCGATGGTGAATTTCAGCGCGGTCACCGAGGCTCCGATCCGACCACCCACATCGAGAAGTACTGCGACCCCCCGCCGTAAGCATGTCCCATTGCTTTGCGGGCGCCTTCGACCTGGTAGTCACCGGCTCGTTGCATGATCTGTTTGGCGGCCTCGGCGAATCGGATGAGCCCGGACGCGCCGATCGGGTTGGAGGACAGCACCCCGCCGGAGGGGTTGATCGGCAGGATCCCGCCGATTTCGGTTTCGCCTTTGTCGGTGAGCTTCCAGCCGTCGCCTGGCGGCACGAAGCCGAGGTTTTCCAGCCACATCGGTTCGAACCAGGAGAACGGAACGTAGATCTCGGCCACGTCGATCTCCTCGAGCGGGTTGGTGATACCCGCCGCTTCCCACAGTGCCGCGGCCGCATCCTGGCCTGCCTGGGGGTTGACCTGATCGCGTCCGGCGAAGGTGGTCGGTTCGGTGCGCATCGCGGTGGCGTGCACCCAGGCGACCTTCCGGCCGGTGGCCTCGACGGCGGCGGCCGCGTCCGCATCGCCGAGCACGATCGCGCACGCGCCATCGGAGGAGGGGCAGGTCTCGTCGAAGCGGATCGGATCCCACAGCATCTGCGAGGCGAGTACCGATTCCAAGGTGATATCGGGCTGCTGCAGATGGGCGAGCGGGTTCTTGGCCCCGTTCCGGCGATCCTTCACCGCGACCATCGCACCGATATGGCTCGGCGCGTTCGAGCGCCGGATGTAGGAGCGCACATGGGGGGCGAAGTAGCCGCCAGCACCCGCGCCGACCGGCATGGTGAACGGCACCGGAATCGACAACGCCCACATGGCGTTCGACTCCGACTGCTTCTCCCAGGCCACCGCGAGCACCCGCTTGTGCACGCCAGCCTGCACCAAATTGGTCGCGACGACACCGGTTGACCCGCCGACCGAGCCCGCGGTGTGCACGCGCAACAGCGGCTTCCCGGTAGCGCCGAGCGCATCCGCCATGAACAGCTCGGGCATCATGACGCCTTCGAAGAAATCGGGCGCCTTGCCGACCACGACCGCGTCGATATCGGCGATGGTGAGTCCGGCGTCATCGAGCGCGCGATCGATGGCCTCGCGACACATGCCCGGCATCGACACGTCGGTACGTTTTGTCACGTGATGGGTTTGTCCGGTGCCGAGCACCGCGGCTGGGTAGCCCCCGCCCGTCGTACTCATTGGGTCTCCGATTCCAAGACGGTCACAAGGTTCTGCTGGAGCGCGGGTCCGCTGGTGGCATGGGCCAGTGCACGGCCCGCCGAGCCGGTCATGATGGCCTCGGCCGCGAAGCCGATGCGCTCGAGGCCCGCGGCGAACATCGGGTTGCCTGCGAGCGCGCCACCGGACGGGTTCACTACGGTGCCCTCGCGCAGGCCGATGGCCTCGGCGAGGATCAACTGCTGATGACTGAACGGCGCGTGCAGTTCCGCGATATCGAAATCACTGGTGCTGCCGCAACCGACTGCCGCGGCCGCGGCCGATGTGGAGGCAGAGACGGTGAGGTCGCGGGCGCCGAGCACCGGTGTATCCACTCGGTGCGCCATACCGGTGATCCAGGCGGGGCGTTCGCACAGTTCACGGGCGCGATCACCCACCGCGAGTACCACGGCGGCCGCGCCGTCGGTGATCGGCGCGACATCGTGCGCGCGCAGCGGATCGGCGACATACGGCTCGCTCAACAGGCTGTCGACATTGCCTGCCGAGCCCGCGGCCACCGCGGCCATATCGCGCTCGGTCCAGCGACCCGCGTCGAGTCCGGCTCGGGCCTGTAGCCCGGCGATGGACAGCGCGTCCGGCCACAGCGGCGCGACCAGATACGGGTCGAGCTGCATGGTGAGCACTTGGCGCAAGGTGCCTGCGGAGGACTTGCCGAAACCGTAGATCAGGGCTGTTTTCGCCTGTCCCGAACGCAGTTTCACCCACGCCTCGTACAGCGCCCATGCGGCGTCCATCTCCACGTGTGATTCGTTGATCGGCGGCACCGCACCGATCGCATCGACTGCGGAGATGAACGAAAACGCGCGTCCGGCAAGGAAGTCGGAAGATCCCGAGCACCAGAAGTCGATATCGGACTTGGTGATGCCGAGCCGATCGTAGAGCTGCTGGAAGCAGGGCACCAGCATCTCGACACCATTGGTAGTGCCGGTGGTCTCCGGCACATGCGGTGCGTGGGTGAAACCCACGACCGCGATATCGGTGGCGTTGTCAGTCAACGTGCGCCTCTCTCAGAGGTGATGTTTGTAGGTCTCGTAGTCGGCATCCGGCTCACCGGTCGGCCGGAAGTGGTCCACGTTCTCCAGGCCGTAGCCCCACTCCTCGCGTGGTTTCCATACCGCTTCCACCCGCATGCCCATGCGCACTTCGCTCGCCTCGCATCCGAGGACCAGATGCAGCACCGGGATATCCGCGCCGTCCAGCAGGACATAGGCCGCGACGTAGGGCGGTTTGATCCGCTGCCCGAGGAACGGGACATTCACAATGCAGAAGGTGGTCACCGTGCCGTGGTCGGACAGTTCCAGGTAATCCTCGGTCGGCCTGCCATCGGTGGGGTTCGCGCCGCGGGGCGGGAAATACACCTTGCCCGCGGCATCGGTGCGCGCGCCGATCAGCTTGCCCTCGGCCAATCCACGCAGGTAGACGGTTTCCTGCGGGGAGGCGGTGTGTTTGTAGGACAGATCGACCGGTGTGACTATCCCGGTGACCGGCTCGGCCGAGCTTTCGGGTTCGGTCGCGGTGCTTGCCTGTTCACCCGGCTCGAAGCAGGCGATATCGTGAATGCTTCCTTCGGTCTGTTCGGCCCACCGGGCGGTCACTCGCATACCGGTGTGGATGTCCTCCGGCGCTGCGATATCGACCGCGTGCAGCAGTGCGGTATCCGCGCCGTCGAGCCGGATCAGTGCCCAGGCGAACGGACGGTCGAACGGCTGGCCGGGCAGCGGTTCGCGCACCCAGGTCCATGTTTCGACGGTGCCGGTCGCGGCGACATCGACGAATTCGGTCAGCGGTGCGGCGGTGATCGGATCGTATTCCGGCGGCGGCACGATCACCCGGCCGTCCGAACCGCGCGCGCCGATGATCTTGCGTTCGCGCAGCTTGGTCAAGAAGGTCCCGATGGTGGGTCCCACCGAGCGGGTGTAGTCGAAATGCGCCCGCAGGGGCGCGCTGAGTACCTCGGGCGCGGTGTTCAATCCCGTGCCGTTTCCACTGGCGATTGCCGTGGATACAGTATTCCCCTGAGTCACGCTATCGAGTAGAACAGGTTCTAACTCTGGTGGCAAGCATTGAACGGAAAGGGGTCCGGAGTGAAATTCGGATTGCAACTCGGATACTGGATGGCCCAGCCACCCGCGAACGCGGGCGAACTGGTGGTGGCAGCTGAGGGGGCCGGATTCGACGCCGTATTCGCCGCCGAATCCTGGGGGTCGGACGCCTTCGGTCCGCTGACCTGGTGGGGCTCGTCGACGCAACGGGTGCGACTCGGTACCTCGGTGGTGCAGATGTCGGCACGGACCCCGGCTGCGACCGCCATGCACGCGCTCACCCTCGACCATCTCAGTGGTGGCCGGGCGATCCTCGGTCTCGGCGTCTCCGGGCCGCAGGTGGTGGAGGGCTGGTACGGTCAGCCGTTCGCCAAGCCATTGCAGCGCACCAGGGAATATGTCGATATCGTGCGGAAGGTGCTGGCTCGTGAAGCGCCGGTCACCAATGACGGCCCGCACTATCCGTTGCCCTACACCGGGCCCGGCTCTCTCGGGCTCGGTAAGCCGCTCAAGCCGATCGTGCATCCGCTGCGTGCGGATCTGCCGATCTGGCTGGGCGCGGAGGGGCCGAAGAATGTCGCGCTGACCGCGGAGATCGCCGATGGCTGGCTGGCCATCTACTACGCGCCCCGGTTGGCCGGGATGTACAACGACTGGCTGGATGAGGGGTTCGCACGGGCGGGCGCCAGGCGGAGCAGGGCGGATTTCGAGATCGCCGCGAGTTGTCAGGTGGTGATCACCGACGACCCGGCGGGCGAACTGGAGCGGATGCGCTGGATCATGGCGCTCTACATCGGCGGTATGGGCGCACCGGAACTGAATTTCCATGCCCAGGTATACCGGCGGATGGGGTACGACCGCGAGGTCGACGAGATCGGACGGCTGTTCCAGGCGGGCAAGAAGGCCGAGGCCGCCGCGATGGTGCCGGACGAGCTGATCCTGGATACCGCGATCATCGGCGACGAGGAGCATGTCCGCAAGCAGCTGCCGGTGTGGGAGGCCGCAGGCGTCACCATGATGCTGGTATCGGTATCCGATATCGAGCAATTGCGTCGGCTCGCCCCCCTTGTCGAACGGTAGAACACGTTCTAAATTTAGTGAGGTGACGACGCAGGAGCCAGTAAAAGTCCTCGGTCTGTGGAACATCGCCGACGCCGAGCCCGACCGGATCGCGATGGTCGATCCCTTGGGTAAGGAGGTGACGTATCGCGAATTGGCCACGCTCGCCAATTGCTATGCCAACGGCCTACGTGAACTCGGCCTGGCCACCGGTGATGTGTTGGTGACCATGCTGCACAACTGTGTGGAGGCGATTGCCGCCTACTTCGCGGCCTATCAGTCCGGTTTGTACATCGTCGCGGTGAACTGGCATCTCACCGGTCCAGAGGTCGCCTACATCCTGGCCGACAGCGAGGCCAAGGCATTCATCGCCAGTGATCGTTTCGCCGCCGCGGCGCAGGCCGCCGCCGACGAAGCGGGACTGCCTGCACAGGCGCGTTACGCGGTCGGCGAGATCGAGGGCTTCCGGCCGGTGGCTCAGCTCGGCACCGCGGACGCCGCCCGGCCTGCCGACCGCGGTACCGGTGCGCCGATGCTCTACACCTCGGGAACCACGGGGCGCCCCAAGGGGGTTCGGCGCCCGCTCACCGGCGCCGACCCGGATGTCATTCCGCCGCACACCACCGCGTTCTTCGGCCTCTTCGAACTGGCGCCCTACGACGATCACGTTCATCTCTGCGGCTCCCCGCTTTATCACACCGCGGTGCTGAACTTCGCCACCATCTCGATTCAGCTGGGCCACAAGCTCGTTCTGATGGATCGCTGGGATGCCGAGGAGATGTTGCGGCTGATCGACAGGTATCGGGTGACGCACAGTCATATGGTGCCCACCCAGTTCCATCGGCTGCTCGCGCTGCCGGAGGAGATACGCGCCGGGTACGACGTGTCCTCGCTGCGCAGTATGGTGCACGGAGCCGCTCCCTGTCCGCAGGAGACCAAGCGGAAGATGCTGGAGTGGTGGGGCCCGACGGTCACCGAGTACTACGCGGCAACCGAAGGCGGCGGAACGGTGATCAACGGCACCGACTGGCTACGCAAACCGGGATCGGTGGGCAAGGCATGGCCGTGGTCGGTGATCAAGGTACTCAGTGAGACCGACGGCTCCGAGGTGCCTGTAGGCGAAACCGGCTTGGTCTATATGCGCATGGGCGTGTCGAGCTTCGAGTATCACCACGACAAGGCCAAAACCGAGGACGCGCGCGTCGGCGATATGTTCACCGTCGGTGATATCGGACATCTCGACGAGGACGGTTACCTCTACCTGCACGACCGGCGCTCGGATCTGATCCTTTCCGGTGGGGTGAACATCTACCCCGCCGAGGTCGAGAACGTGCTCATCACCCATCCGAAGGTCGCCGATGTGGCGGTTTTCGGTATCCCGCATCCGGATTGGGGGCAGGAGGTGAAGGCGGTCGTGCAGCCTGTCGACGGCGTCGCGGGCGATGCGGAGCTCACCGAGGAGCTGATGGCCTTCGCCGCGACCCAGCTGGCCAAATACAAGCGGCCCAAGTCCATCGACTATCTGCCCGAGCTGCCGCGCGACCCCAACGGAAAGCTCTACAAGCGCAAACTTCGCGACCGCTATATCTCGGCGTCCTAGTCTGTCGCGCGGGCGGTCCGCTGGGTTTCGTTCCGGCCGCGCGTGGATTGCCGATAAACGAATGTGCCCTGCGTACCCGGCTGCGCAGGGCACATTCGTGTTCGTAGGTCAGGTCGGTTCGTGAAGTTCTGGAGCGAGGCCGAACAGCAGGAATCAGCCACGTCCTTTGTTGATGTCAATCGCATTGGGCTGCTGATATCATTGTCATAGCTGAATGCGCATCATCATGGAGGTGGTTTAGATGCGTACCACGATCGATCTCGATGATGACTGGGAAGAGGTCGCGCAAGTGCTCGGTACTCACGGCAAGACCGAGACGGTCAACCGCGCACTGGCACACGTCCTCGCCGAGCGCCGCCGCGCCCAGGCCGTGGAGACCTTCCGGACTGTGGACCTCGACCTCGATTCCGAGACCATGCGTGGAGCGTGGGAGTGAGCACTCCCGTCTACCTGGCCGATAAATCCGCCCACGCCCAGCGGTACATCTCAGAAGACGCGGCTCGCCGCTTGGACAGCGAGATCGCCGCGGGGCGCCTCGCCGTCTGTGAGATGGTTGCTCTCGAACTGCTGTACTCGGCTCGTAACAGTAGCGACTATCTTCGCCTGAACACCGCACTCCAAGCCTTGTCTTGGGCAGCCACCGACGGCGCCGCCATGAAACGAGCCCTCGATGTGCAACGCCGACTCGCCCAACGCGGGCAACATCGTCGCCCGCTACCCGACCTCATCATCGCCGCTACCGCTGAACTCGCCGAACTGACTGTGCTGCACTACGACCACGACTTCGACCTCATCGGTGACCTCACCGGCCAGCCGATGGAATGGATCGTGCCCCGAGGTGCCGCGGGCTGACGTCGTGGGTCAGGTCGGTTCGTGAAGTTCTGGAGCGAGGCCGAACAGCGGGAAGAGTTTCTCGGTGTCGTGGAAGAAGTTCAGCCCGGCGATGCGGTCACCGTCGAGTTCCAGCACCGTGATCGACTGTGGCAGCCATACGCCCGGTTCGGGGCCCGGCTTGTAGTGACCGAAGGCGGGCAGGCCGTTGGCGCCTGCCAGGCGGACGAGCCGGGAATCGCGGCAGGCGCTTCCGGCGCCGAGCATGAAGGCGGCCACGTTCTCCGGCCCGGAGATCCACATCTCGATCGGCGGCATGGACATCGCCACATCGTGTTTCAGCAGCGCGGTGAGTGCGTTCATATCGTAGGCCTCGAACGCCTTGACATAGTCGTCCACCAGCTTGCGCTGATCGGCATCGGTTTCGTCGTAGGCATCGGTGTCCGCGGGCCGGGCCTTGGCCATGGTGGCCCTGGCCCGTTGCAGTGCGCTGTTCACCGATGCGGTCGACATGGTGAGCGCATCAGCGGTCTCGTCGGCGGAGAACCGCAGGACCTCACGCATGATCAGAATCGCGCGCTGAGTGGCGGGCAGGTGCTGGCAGGCGGCGACGAAGGCCAGTCGTAGCGTGTCCTTTACATCGGCGTGCTCGGCCGGATCGGCGCCGAAGGCGAGTGCGTTCGGAATGGGCTCGATCCAGACATAGTCCGGCTGCGGCGCTGGTACGGGAGAATCCGGTCGTGCGGGGCCGGATAGATCCATCGGCCGCGCTCGGCGTTGCGGGCCGCCGAGCATATCCAGGCAGACATTGGTGGCGATCTTGTACAGCCAGGTTCGCAGGCCTGCGCGACCTTCGAACGAGCCATAGGACTTCCACGCGCGGGTGAAGGTCTCCTGTACAGCGTCTTCGGCTTCGAAAGAGGAACCGAGCATCCGGTAGGCGTATGCGCACAGCTCTCGGCGATGGGGTTCGAACGAGGCGAGTGCATCGGGAACTGGACCGGATGACGAGCCGGACGAGTCGTTCATAGGTGGCACTGTGCCACAGGGCACCGACATGAACGCAGGACTTCGGATCGGTTGCCCACGGATCGAGCTCGTCGCTTTCTCGGTACGACGTGGGACTGCTCGGTGCTATGGCGACGGCGCGATGAGTTTTCTTGCCCTGGCTCGTCGTATCCAGTGACACGATCGGAATCGTTCGAGAGGAACAGACCCATGAGCAGCAAAATGATCTTCGTCAATCTCCCGGTAGCCGACCTGGATCGGTCGAAGACCTTCTACGAGGCGCTCGGCTGGAAGGTGAATCAAGAATTCACTGATGACAATGCCGCCTGCATCGTGGTCGACGACAACATCTGCCTGATGTTGCTCACCAGGGATTACTTCACCACCTTCAGCAAGCGGCCGGTGGCAGATACCGAGGCGGCGACCAGTGCCGTGTACGCGCTGGCTCTCGGCAGCGTCGAGGAGGTCGACAACCTCGTCGGCGCGGCACTGACCGCGGGCGCGACCGAAGAGGTGAACGAGGACAAGCGGGCGCAGGAAGCGCAAGTCGGCATGTACGGGCGGGCGTTCATCGACCCCGACGGCCATCAGTGGGAGCTGTTCTGGATGAACTACCCGGGCGGCAACTGAACTCGGTTGGGCCGCTTCCGATGCTCCGTGCGCCAGGGGCGGCCCAAGGCCTTCGGCGGGCTGATGCGTTCAGCTGCCGGTGAAAGTGGGCTTACGCTTCTCCGCGAACGCTTTCGGCCCTTCCTTGGCATCTGTCGAGCGGAATACGGTCATCCCGATCTCGGCTTCGACCCGGAAGGCCTCGTTCTCCGGCATGGCCTCGGTCTCCCGGATGGTGCGCAGAATGGCCTGCACGGCAAGGGGGCCGTTGGCGGCGATCTGCCCGGCGATCTCCAGCGCTTTGTCCAGTGCCGTACCGTCCGGCACCACCTGTCCGATCAGCCCGATCTCCTTGGCCTCCGTCGCAGTGACGTGCCGACCGGTGAGCAGGATGTCCGCGGCGATGGTGTAGGGGATCTGGCGGACCAATCGCACTGCCGATCCACCAAGCGGGAACAGGCCCCATCGAGCTTCGGACACGCCGAATTTCGCGCTCTCACCGGCAACCCGGATATCGGTGCCCTGCAGGATCTCGGTGCCGCCCGCGATGGCAGGGCCCTCGACTGCCGCGATCAATGGTTTGGTCAGTCTGCGGCCTTTGAGCAGCGCGTCGATCGTGGACAGGTCCCAGCCGCCGCCCGCGAACGAGTCGCCGGGGTGCTGGGTGGTCATCGCCTTGAGATCGGCGCCGGCGCAGAACGCACCGCCCGCGCCGGTCAGGATCGCCACACGGATATCCGGATCATTGTCCACCTGGTCCCAGGCGTCTCGCATGATCGCCATCATCTCCCCCGACAAGGCATTACGCGCCTCGGGGCGGTTCATGGTGACGATGAGGACATGGTCGCGCTTTTCCACCAGACAGTGCGGCATTGCTGATTCTCCTGACTTCTGACCTTGTCAGAGACAGTAACACGTTCTATTTTTAGGACTGTGAGCTACAACATAGCGGACCTTGTCGAACATGCCATCGACCTGATGCCCGACCGCGTCGTACTGGCCGACGACGGCCGTGAGGTCACCTACGCCCAGTTGGAGGAGCGGGCCAATAAACTCGCTCACTACCTGCGAGATCAGGGGGTCCAGCCGGGTGACAAGGTGGGCATCTACTCACGCAACACGATCGAGGCCGTCGAGGCCATGGTCGCGATCTTCAAGGCACGGGCCGTGATGATCAACGTGAACTATCGATACATCGAGAACGAGTTACAGTACATCTTCGACAACTCCGATATGGTCGCGCTGGTCCACGAGCGCCGCTACAGCGACAAAGTCGCCGCCGTCCGCCCGAAGGTCCCGCAGCTGCGCACCGTCATCGTCGTCGACGACGATACGACCGGCACGATTCCCACCGCAGCGGATTCGGTGGAATACGAGTCGGTGCTCGCGCAGTCCTCGGGAGAGCGTGATTTCGGCGATCGCTCCCCGGACGATCTGTACATGCTCTACACCGGCGGCACTACCGGTATGCCCAAGGGGGTGATGTGGCGCCAGGAGGATGTATGGCGCGTGCTCGGCGGGGGCATCAATTTCATCACCGGCGAATATGTCCAGGAAGAGTGGGAATTGGCGAAGCTCGGCGCGAGCAACCCACCTATGGTGCGGTTCCCGATTCCGCCGATGATCCACGGTGGCGCGCAGTGGGCTACATTCCAGAGTCTGTTCGGCGGAGGTAAGACCGTGATGATCCCGGAGTTCTCCGGGCACGGAGTGTGGCAGGCCATCGACAGGCACAAGATCAACCTGATCTTCATCACCGGCGACGCGATGGCGCGCCCGATGCTCGACGCATTGGTCGAGGGCAATCCGGAAACTGGTCAGCCCTACGATCTTTCGAGCCTGTATGTGGTGGCCAGCAGTGCGGCGTTGTTCTCTCCCGCGCTCAAGGACCAGTTCCTCGAGCTGCTGCCGAACCGGATGATCTCCGATTCGATCGGCTCCTCGGAGACCGGTTTCGGCGGGCTTTCCCTTGTCACCAAGGGCGCCACGCATACAGGGGGGCCCCGGGTGAAGATCGATGCCGCTACCGCGGTGCTCGACGAGGAGGGCAATCCCGTGCAGCCAGGATCCGGTGTGGTCGGCATCTTGGCCAGGAGCGGGCATCTGCCACTCGGCTACTACAAGGACGAGGCCAAGTCCGCGGCGACCTTCAAGGAGTTCAACGGGATTCGCTACGCCATCCCCGGTGATTTCGCCAGGGTCGAGGAGGACGGTACGGTCACCATGCTCGGCCGTGGTTCGGTCAGCATCAACAGCGGCGGCGAGAAGATCTATCCCGAGGAGGTCGAGGGCGCGCTCAAGACGCACCCGGAGATCTTCGACGCGCTGGTGGTCGGTATCGAGGACGAACGCTGGGGCCAGCGGGTGGTGGCCGTGGTGCAGTGTCGCGGTGAGAAGCGGCCCACGCTGGAGGAGCTGCGCCCGGTGCTCACCAAGGAGATCGCCTCCTACAAGATGCCGCGCAGTCTGTGGTTCGTAGACGAGATCAAGCGTTCCCCCGCGGGTAAACCCGATTACCGCTGGGCCAAGGAACAGACCAAGGCCCGTCCGGCGGACGAGCACGCCGAAGCAAGCTCGAAATAGCAGCCTGCGGCGCAGGTGCGGCCGGAGTCAACTGTTGGCGAGCTCGGCCAGCCGGGATGCGAGGCGGTGGCGGACAGCGGGGATCCTGATCAGGGTGGTGAGAGCCAGATTGCGTACGGCGCGGGCGGGGCGGGAGTGCAAGGTCGCGATTCTGGTCATCCGGTCGGTGAACGAGACGACATCGAGCGCGACCGGGCGGCGGGTTGCTTCGTAGTTGTGCAACAGGGTGCCCGGCTCGCCTGCGAGTACTCGGGTCACCAGTGGGCCGAGTGCGGCGGCGTCCTGGATGCCGGTGTTCATTCCCTGGCCACCCGCTGGGCTGTGTACGTGGGCGGCATCGCCCGCGAGCAGGATGCGGTCCCTGCGGTAATGGTCGGCGACCCGGTGGTGTATGCGAAAGTGTGAGCTCCACAGCACCTCACGAACTTCTACCGCACCGCCGGGGCCGTAGATGTCCAGGATGGACTGGATATCCGCGGCGGTCGGGTGGTCGGGCGTGTTCTCCAGGGGAGCCACTATGCGGTAGCGATTCGTGGTCTGCTCGTCCGGTAAAGGGAAGATCACTGCGATGCCTTCTTGGTGAAGGTGTACCGACCCGGCATGAGTGATCGGCCAGTCCATCCGGATATCGGCGAGGAGGAAGGACTCCGGGTAGGTGCCCCCAGCGAATCCGATGCCTGCCTGCTCACGGACCACGCTGTGTATGCCATCGGCCCCGATGACGTAATCGGCGCCGATGCTGCCGGGATTCCCTGCGGCATCGGTGTATTCAACTGTGGCACCGTCTTTTTCGTTGATGACTCTACTGACTCGGTATGGTCGGTACACTTCGCCGCCTGCTTTCCGCAACCGGTTCAGCAGTATCGCTTCGGTGGTGGCCTGCGGGGTTGTCAGGATGTACGGATAGCGGGTGGGGAGATCATCGAAAGCGATGGTGGCCAGTGCGTGCTTGCCGTCGTACAGAGCGAAGCGCGATGTGATGAGACCCGTCGAGATCAGTTCTTCGGCAATGCCGAGCTGTTCGAAGATCTCCAGTGTCCTGGCGTGCACAACGGCGGCGCGTGAGGTATTCGAGCTTTCCGCGAGCCGGTCCAGCAGGACGAAATCGATGTCCGCGTCGGCCAGCGTGATGGCGGCGGTCAGTCCGGTGGGGCCAGCGCCGACGATAACGACGGAGGTGGTCGCGGGTAGTGGGGTCGAGTTGGCGTTCATCGGCCGTCCTCGTTGTCCGTGCTGCCCCGCAGTCGGTGGACGGCGCGTCGTCCTCGAGTCGAGGAAGCTTCGGCTCGTACGATTCGTAATGTGCCATCGACATCGATGACCTCCACGTCGTCGCCTTCGTGAAGATTGTTCTCAGCGCGAAGGTCGGCGGGGATCGTCACTTGTCCCTTGCTGCTCAGGCGCATCGCATTCCCCTATCACGATGGGTTCATAGCAATCGTAATACCGACGGCGCCGCGAGATCAGGCACGCTCGGCACAGTGGTCTCGGCCTGTCATGGTGGCGGGCATGTTCGCCGCTCTCGTGCGGTACCGCGCAGTACCATCGGGCTATAGCTGGGCTGAACATCAGGTTTTCCGAGGAAGAACTGGTCGCGCTGCGTCAGCGTGCGCAGGCAGAGGGCCGCAGTATGCAGCAGTTCGTCCACGATGCGGTCATCAAGGCGATCAACGAGCACTCCAGGCTGTTCGATGAGGCGGCCGATCATGTTCTGCGAGTCAGTGAGGAGCTGAACCGGAGACTCGCCTGATGGAGTACCTGACGCTGCCTGAACTGCTGAATCTCGCTGAGCGGCTGGATACTGCGGCGGTTCGCGACTACGGTCTGCTCGAATCGGCTCTTACTCGACCACAGTCCAGTGTATTCGGACAGGACGCTTACCCGGACGTATGGCAAAAGGCAGCCGCGTTGATGGAATCGATCGCACGCAATTACGGTCTGGTCGACGGGAATAAGCGACTGGCGTGGTACGCGAGCCGGGTCTTCTTGTACCTCGACGGTCACCGGCTCGACCCGCGTTTCGATGTCGATGATGCCGAGCGTTTCGTGCTGGACGTCTGTCAGGGTGTGCTCGACGTTCCAGCGATTGCCGAGCGCTTGATGAAATTCGAAGGTTGACCGCCGACCGATCGGCCCGTCCGGTATTCCCGCACGGCCGATCGGCCGGTGTCGCGGTCAGGAGGGCGTGGCGGCCAGCAGGGCGCCGAGTGCGCGCAGGTGGTCGGTGCCTGAACCGAGGGCGAACTCGTTGTGCTTGGCCGCGGTGAAGTAGTTGTGCGCGATGTGGTCGCGGTCGATGCCGACACCACCGTGTACGTGGACGACGGTGTGCGCGACACGGTGGCCGGCGTCGGCGGCCCAGAACTTCGCCGTATGCACCGCCTCGGCCGAGTCCAGGCCCTCCGCCACTCGCCATGCGGCCTGAGTTACCGCCAGGCGCAGGCCCTGGACATCGATATACGCATCGGCGAGGCGCTGGGCGACGGCCTGGAAGCTGCCGATCTGCTTGCCGAACTGTTCTCTCTCCCTGGCGTATTCGGCGACCAGGTCCAGCGCCCGCTCCAGAGTGCCCAGCTGCAGGGCGCTGAGTCCGAGCCAGGCGCGGGTGAGAATCCAGTCCAGGATTTCGGCGCCGTTCGCGGTGGTGCCGACCAATTCGGCGGGCGTATCGGTGAGCTCGACCACGAACTCCGGGCTCTGGTCGACGACTTGCTGCGCGGTCACCGTCGCTGCCGTCGGGTCGACAAGGAAGACCGCTGTGGTCCCGGAGATACTGGCGGGGACGAGGATGCGTTCGGCTCGATTCGCGTACGGCACGGTGGTTTTGACGCCGGTGAGCCGCCAGCCTTCGGCTGTCTCGTTCGCGGTGGTGGTCGGCGTGCCTGGTTCCCAGTTGCGCTCTTCGGCCAGTGCCACCGTGAGGATGGCGCTACCCGAGCATGCCCGGGTGGCTACCTCCTGTTGCGCCGCATCGCCGAAACGGGCCAGTGTGCCCGCGCCGAGGACGATCGACCACAGATAGGGCACGGCCGCGAGGTGCTTGCCGAGCTCACGCAGGATGGCGGTCTGCTCGAGCGGGCCTAGGTCATTGCCGCCGACCGTCTCGGGCAGGGTCGCCGCGAGTACACCGGTCTCCGCCAGCGAACTCCACAGGGGCTGGTCGAAGCGCTCGGCGTCCGATCCTGCCGCACCCGCGGTATCGAGTTCCCGTAACCGGTCGGCGGTGACCAGCTTTCCGCACACTTCGGCGGTCAGTTTGCCGAGATCGGATTGTGCTTCGGTGGGGATGAAATCCATGGTGGTCTACCTGCTTTCGATCAGCGCGCCGCGGCAGGCTGCTTGAGGGCGGTCATGGCGATGATGTCGCGCTGCACTTCGTTGGTGCCGCCGCCGAAGGTCAAGATGAGCGCGGCGCGGTGCATCCGTTCCAGCCGTCCGCGCAGTTCGGCGCCGGGAGAATCCTGGCGCAGATACGCTTGCGGGCCGAGTACCTCCATGAGCAGCCGGTATGCCTCGGTGGCCAGTTCGGTGCCGTACACCTTGCAGGCCGAGGCGTCCCACGGTCGCGGAGCCGCATCGCCGCCAGCATCGGCCCGGCTGGCGATTTCCCAGTTCAGCAGCTTGAGGTATTCGACCTTGGCGTGCACCCTGGCCAGGTTGAGCTGCACCCATTCCCGGTCGATCACGCGGGAGCCGTCGCCTGCTTTGGTAGCGCTAGCCCATTCGACGGTTTGCCGCAGGGCCAGCAGCAGCGGCCCGGCCGAGGTGAGTGCGACGCGCTCGTGGTTGAGCTGATTGGTGATCAGCGCCCAGCCGCCGTTCTCCTGGCCGACCAGCGCGCTCGCGGGAACCCGGACGTCCTGGTAGTACGTCGCGCTGGTATCAGGGCCCGCCATGGTGTGCACCGGGGTCCAGGAGAAGCCCTCCGCGGTGGTCGGCACGATGAGCATGCTGATGCCCTTGTGCTTCTTGGCCGCTGGATCGGTACGCACGGCCAGCCAGATGTAGTCGGCGTAGGCGATCAGGCTGGTCCACATCTTCTGGCCGTTGATCACATAGTCGTCACCGTCGCGCACCGCCGTGGTCCGCAGGCTGGCCAGGTCGGTACCCGCGCCCGGTTCGGAGTAACCGATGGAGAAGTGCAGTTCGCCTGCCGCGATCTTGGGCAGGAAGAACTTTTTCTGCTCCGCGCTGCCATAGTGCATGATCGTCGGCGCTACCGAGTTGATGGTCAGGAACGGCACCGGCGCGCCCGCGGTCGCGGCCTCGTCGGTGAAGATCAGCTGATCCATGATGGGGCGGTCCTGCCCGCCGTACTCCTTGGGCCAACCAAGCGCCAGCCAGCCGTCGTGGCCCATCTGCTGGACGACTTCGCGATAGACATTGCCCTGCCCGTACTCGCCGGTCTGCGCGCTCAGCGCCGCTCTGCGCTCGGGGGTGATGAGCTGCGCGAAGTAGTCACGCAGTTCCGCGCGCAGCTGCTCCTGTTGTGGCGTGTACGCAATGCGCATAGCAGTACCTCGGGCCTTCGTCGGATCGGGTTCTCCCGATCATTGCACATGAACTGAAACATGTTCCAGTATTGCTAGCGGATCTAGGTGATGGGGCCCAGCTGGTATAGATCGATTGTTAGGCTTTGATCGCAGTGGCGGTAGAAGGAGTTGTTATGAAGATAAGTGTCGATCCCGACCTGTGCGAAGCGAATGGGATCTGCGTCGGAATAGCCCCCGACGTGTTCGAACTCGATGATGAGGATGTGCTGCACATCGCGAACGCCGAGGTGCCGCCAGAGCGGCTCGCCGACGTCGAGGATGCTGTCGCGCAGTGCCCCAAGGCGGCGCTGCGACTGCAGTGATCACCCCTTGTCGTAATTTGTAACACGTTCTAGAGTCGGCTCGTGGGTAATGATCTGAGCTTGGCCGGCCGAGTAGCGATAGTGACCGGCGGCGGCGCCGGATTGGGAAGGGCCGAAGCGCTCGCGCTGGCTGGGGCGGGCGCCTCGGTGGTGGTCAACGATCTGGCGAAGTCGGACGCGGTGGCCGACACGCTTGCCGAAATCCGTGCGCTCGGCGCCAAGGCGGAGTTCGTCGCCGGCAGTATCGCCGAACGGGCCACCGCCGACGCCTTGATTCGCACGGCCGAGGAGTCCTTCGGGTCGGTCGACATCGTGGTCAACAACGCGGGCGTTACCCGCGACCGCATGCTGTTCAACATGTCCGACGAGGATTTCGACCAGGTGATCGCGGTGCATCTGCGCGGCCATTTCCTGCTGTCGCGCAATGCGGGCGCTTACTGGCGAGGCAAGTCCAAACAGGCGGGCGCCCCGGTATACGGGAGGCTGGTCAACACCTCCTCGGAGGCGGGATTGCTCGGTCCGGAGGGGCAGGCCAACTACGGTGCCGCGAAGGCGGGTATCACCACCCTGACGCTCTCCGCCGCACGGGCACTGTCGCGCTACGGGGTGCGCGCCAATGCGATCGCGCCGCGGGCGCGGACCGCGATGACCGCCGCGGTATTCAGCCCGGCGCCGGAGGGGGAGATCGACCCGCTGTCACCTGATCATGTGGCCCGGTTGGTCGCCTACCTCGCTTCGCCCGCGGCCGATGCGATCAATGGACAGTTGTTCGTGGTCTATGGGGGGATGGTGGCGCTGATGGCGGCGCCGGTTGTCGAACGCCGCTTCGACGCGGCAGACGGTCAGTGGTCGGCGCGAGATCTGGCCGATACGCTCGGCGGCTACTTCGCGGATCGGCCCGCAGGACAAACCTTCTCGGCATCATCGCTGATCGATCTGGAGTGATCGGCGGCGGGTATCGCCGATGTTACGGATCAGCTGTTGATCATGACATCTCTGCTTGGTAGACATAGGGACGGGTTATGTCGTACCTCACAGAGGCGGTGCGATTTACCAGTTGAAACCTGTTGCAATTGATAACGCCAACAATTCAATGAATGGCACGTGAAAAGTGTGAAATCACTTCCGGTGGCACATTGAACATGTTCTAATCACTGCGGCGGTGCGGTCACGGCGGAGTTTCGCGCCGAGGGTTGTACGCGCCGTTCGAGCAAGGAGGATCGCGGATGAACCAGGTCCTTGCCGAGCCATTGCGGGCCGTGGGGGGATTCTTCGAACTCACTGTCGATGTCGTGCGTTCCAGCGTGCGCAGGCCCTTTCAATGGCGCGAGTTCATCGACCAGTCCTGGTTCATCGCGCGCGTATCGATCGTGCCGACGTTGATGGTGGCCATCCCGTTCACCGTTCTGGTCAGCTTCACACTGAACATTCTGTTGCGCGAGATCGGTGCGGCCGACCTCAGCGGCGCGGGCGCGGCATTCGGTTCGGTCACGCAGATCGGGCCGATCGTCACGGTGCTCATCGTCGCAGGAGCCGGTGCTACCGCGATCTGCGCGGATCTCGGCGCCCGCACCATTCGCGAGGAAATCGACGCCATGCGAGTGCTCGGTATCAATCCGGTGCATCGACTGGTGGTGCCGCGCGTGCTCGCGTCCATGTTCGTCGCACTGATGCTCAACAGCCTGGTGTGTACGATCGGCATCGTTGGGGGGTTTATGTTCTCGGTGTATTTGCAGGATGTGAATCCTGGTGCGTTCGTCAACGGCATCACGCTGCTCACTCATCTGCCCGAGCTGATCCTTTCCGAGGTGAAAGCGGGATTGTTCGGGTTGATCGCGGGGTTGGTCGCCTGCTATCTGGGACTGAATGTCAGAGGGGGGCCCAAAAGTGTCGGTGATGCGGTGAATCAGACCGTGGTCTTTTCCTTCATGGCCTTGTTCGTGGTGAATGTGGTGGTCACCGCCGTCGGTATCAAGTTCACGGCGCGGTGACCGGATGGCTTTCGTCATAGAGTCCCGCTTCCCCCGCACCGTCCGGCGCGTGCGCCAACTGTCGGACTCGCTCGATACGGTGGGCAAGCAGGCGGTGTTCTACGCCAAGGCGTTGGGTTCCATTCCCCGGGCATTGGTGCACTACCGCACCGAGACGATCCGGCTGATCGCGGAAATCAGCATGGGCACCGGCGCTTTGGCGGTGATCGGCGGCACCGTGGTTATCGTCGGCTTCCTCACCTTGTTCGCAGGCGGCACCATCGCGGTGCAGGGTTACAGCTCACTGGGCAATATCGGGGTCGAGGCACTCACCGGCTTCTTCGCGGCGTTCATCAACGTGCGCATCGCGGCGCCGGTGATCTCCGGTATCGGCTTGGCCGCCACCATCGGGGCCGGATCGACCGCGCAGCTCGGCGCGATGCGGGTGGCCGAGGAGATCGACGCACTGGAGTCGATGGCGATCCGGCCGGTGCCGTACCTGGTCGGTACCAGGGTGCTGGCCGGGATGATCGCGATCATCCCGCTCTACGCGCTCGCGGTGATCGCCTCGTTCGTGGCGAGCCGGTTCGCCACGGTGGTGATCTACGGACAGTCGGCAGGCGTCTACGACCATTACTTCTCCACCTTCCTCATTCCGACCGACATCCTCTGGTCATTCGCCCAGGCGATCTTCATGGCGCTGGCGATCATGATGATCCACACCTACTACGGCTACCACGCTGTCGGTGGACCGGTCGGGGTCGGCGTCGCGGTAGGTAACGCGGTACGGACCTCGCTGGTTGCAGTGGTCACCGTGACCCTGCTCATCTCGTTGGCCATCTACGGCACCTCGGGCAACTTCCATCTCTCCGGATAAGCGATATGGCGGAATCGAAGCAAACGGAAAGCCGCCTTGTGCGGGCACTACATGGCGGGCTCGGCCTGAAACTGGCCGGTGCGGCGATGGTGCTCGTGCTGGTCATGGTCGTGGCCGTCGCACTCGTCATGTTCGTCGGCGGATTCACCTCGACGTCCACCGTGCTGGTGGAGGCGCCGCGTAGCGGTCTGGTCCTCGACCCGGACGCCAAGGTGAAGATGCGCGGTGTGGATATCGGTCGGGTGGCATCGGTCGACTACCGCGATAACGGCGCCGAGCTGACCTTGGCTCTCGACCCGAAGCAGCTGAAGCTGGTGCCATCCAATGTGCACGTCGACATCAGGTCGACGACGATATTCGGGGCGAAGTACATCAACTTCATGGTGCCGGAGAATCCTTCGCCCACGTCGTTGCGGGCGGGTGCGACGGTTAGCGCCGATCAGGTGACCGTCGAGTTCAACACGCTGTTCCAGCATCTGTCCGATCTGCTGGCGCAGATCGAGCCGGAGAAGCTGAACGCGACCCTCTCCGCGCTGAGCACCGCGTTGCAGGGCCGTGGGGAGAAGCTGGGGGAGCTGCTGGAGCGCAGCGACGCCTATCTGCGCGATATCAACCCGTATCTACCTACATTGCAACAGGATCTGGTGAAAACCGGTGAAGTCACCGATCTCTACGCGGATACGGTCGGGGATCTGTTGCGCACCGTGGACAATGTTTTGGTTACCGGCAATACCCTGGTCGAGGAGCAGGGCGATCTCGACAACCTGCTGATCAATCTCATCGGACTGGCCGATACCACCGGTTCGGTGCTGCGTGAGAACGAGAGCCAGCTCGTCACGGCGCTGGATCTGCTGCGCCCGACCACCGGATTGCTCGACGAGTACTCACCCGCGCTGTACTGCTTGATCACCGGTCTCGGTACCGCGCTCCCGCTGGGTGAGGCGATCTTCGGCGGCCTGCAGGAGGGCGTCGCGCTGAACGCCGGATTCATGTACGGCGCCGAGCCCTACACCTATCCGAAGGATTTGCCGAAGGTCAACGCGACCGGTGGTCCGCGATGCGAGGGTCTGATCGACCGGGAGCCGGGCAGCCGCGCGGATTATCTCGTCACCGACACCTCGGAAGGCCACGTGTATACCCCGTCGACAACGTTGCGCCTCAACGGGCCGAAGATCTTCCAGATCCTGTTTGCCGGAATGCCAGGAGTGCCACGCCCGTGAGGAACACCGCGACCACCGTCAAACTGGCCATCTTCGCTCTGGTGATGACCCTGATCTTCGCAGGCCTCGTCGTCGTCTTCGGTCAGATCCGGTTCGCCAGGGAGAACGGCTACCACGCCGTATTCACCAGTTCCTCCGGCATATTGCCCGGTGCCAAGGTGCGCATCGCCGGAGTACCGGTCGGCTCGGTCACCTCGGTGCGGGTCGACGGGGAGTATCGGGCGCATGTCCGGTTCGATGTCGAGCGACAATACAAACTGCTCACCAGTACACGCGCGGCGATCAAGTACGAGAACCTGGTCGGCGACCGTTATCTGGAACTGGTGGAGGGGCCGGGGTCGAATCAGGTACTGCCCGCAGGCGGCACCATCGGCCTGGAACAGACCGCTCCCGCGCTCGATCTGGACATGCTGCTCGGCGGCTTCCGGCCGCTGCTGCGCGGCCTCGACCCCGATCAGGTGAACGATCTGACCAATGCGCTGCTACAGATTTTCCAGGGGCAGGGCGGCACGCTGGTATCGCTGCTCAACAGCGGCGGCTCGTTCGCAAGCACATTGGCGGAGCGGGACGCGCTGATCGGGAGCGTGATCGACAATCTCAACACCGTATTGGGCACCATCGACGAACGTGGTGACCAGTTCGCCACAACGATCGCCGAACTGCAGCGTTTGATCAGCGGGCTGGCCGCCGACAAGGATCAGATCGGCGCCGCCATTCCGCGGATCGCGGGTGCCACCGGCGAGCTGACCGACCTGCTCGCGCAGACACGCCCCGACCTGCGCAGCACCATCGAACAGACCGGGCGCCTTGCCACCAACCTCGACGCCGGGTCCGACACCGTTCAATGGGTGCTCGATCAGCTGCCGGAGACCTATCGCAAACTGATCCGGATCGGTTCCTATGGATCTTTCCTCCAGCTCTATGTCTGTACGGTGAACTTCCTGGTAGACGGTCCGGACGGGCAGACGATGAAGATCAACGGGCCTGGTGGCCAGACGACCGGAAGGTGCGCGGACGACCGATGACCGAGCAGCGATCATCCACTATCACCATCGGCATCGTCGGTCTCGTGCTCGCGGTGGCCGTATCACTGTCGGCACTGCAGTTCAGCCGGCTTCCGTTCATCCGCTCCGGCGCGACCTTCACCGCCTACTTCGCCGACGCGGGCGGATTATTGCCCGGCGACCCGGTCCAGGTAGCGGGGGTGCGGTCCGGGCAGGTCGCCGATGTCGGTCTCGACGGCGCGAAAGTGCTCGTCCGGTTCACCCTGGACGAGTCGATCAGATTGGGCGAACAGACCTCGGCGGCGATCAAGACCAATACGGTGCTCGGGCGCAAGTCATTGGAGGTGACCCCGGCCGGACCTGGCGAGCTGAGCGTCGACGACACTATTCCGCTGGAGCGCACCATTTCGCCGTACTCGCTCAATGACGCCTTGAGCGATTTGACGAGCACGGTGGCCGACCTGGATCTGAACCAGGTCGATCGGACACTCGACGCGCTATCGGCCGCATTCGCCGATACCCCCGCTCCGCTGCGCTCCGCACTCGACGGTGTCACCGCGCTCTCCCGCAGTATCAACGCCCGCGACCAGGCATTATCGGACCTTCTGACGCGGGCGCAGAACGTGACGAAGATCCTCGCCGATCGGGGTGACCAGATCAACGCGCTGTTACTGGACGGCAATGCGCTGCTCGGTGAGCTGGACCGGCGGCGTATCGCACTGGGGCAGTTGATCGTCCATGTCAACGGCCTCGCCCAACAGTTGTCCGGCTTGGTCGCCGATAACGAGGCTCAGCTGAAACCCGTCCTGGACAAGTTGAATTCGGTGCTGGCCCTGTTGCAGCGGAATAAGCAGAACCTCGCCGAGGCGCTGGACGGGCTCGGTCCGTTCGCCGCCGCGCTCGGTGAGCAAGTCGGCAGCGGCCCGTACTTCCACGCGTACGTGGTCAACGCGAGCAGTAAGTTGCTGCAGACATTGGTGGATGCCATGGTGTGGCCGCAGCATCTGCCCGAGGATCTGCGTAGCTACTTCACGCCGCCCCCTTCGGTCGAACCCGGGATCCAGGAGCCGCCACGATGAGCGTGCGCACCGCTGTACGAAAACTGCCTCGTTGGACGTTTGTGCTGGCCGGGGTGCTGGTTGCCGTGCTCGTTGCCGCGGGTGTGTGGACCGGCCTCATGCGCCTCGGAACGACCAAAGTCACCGCCTACTTCCCGTCCACCATCGGTTTGTACGCCGGTGACGACGTACGGATACTCGGGGTGAAGGTCGGCCGGATCGACTCGATCGAGCCGGGCAGCGACCAGGTCGAGGTGCGGATGACGATCGACCGCGGGATCGACGTCCCCGCCGATCCGCGGGCGGTGATCCTCTCGCCCTCGCTGGTCTCGGCCCGTTTCATCCAGCTCGCGCCAGCCTATACCGGTGGCCCGAAGCTGGCAGACGGCGATGTGATCCCGATAGAGCACACCGCAGTGCCGGTGGAGTGGGACGACATCAAAACGGAATTGTCCAAGCTGTCCACCGCGCTCGGTCCGGTCGGTGATGACGAACAGGGCTCGTTCGGCCGTTTCGTCGATACCGCCGCGGACAATCTGGACGGCAATGGGGAGCGATTCCGAGACACGCTGCGAGAGTTGTCGGCCACGCTGACCACTTTGTCGGATGGTCGTACCGACCTATTCGGTACTGTGCGTAACCTGCAGAAGTTCGTGGAAGTGCTTTCGGCGAGCAATGAGCAGATTGTGCAGTTCGGTGGCAGGCTGGCGTCGGTGTCCTCGGTATTGGCCGGTGTCTCCACCGAGCTCGGCACGGGACTGGACAATCTGGATATCGCGGTGGCCGATGTGCGCCGGTTCCTCGACAGCAGCGGTGCGGAATTGACCGAAGGTGTGCAGCGGCTGGCCGATGCCACCCAGGTGCTGGCCGATAAACGACCGGAGCTGGAACGGGTGCTCCATTCCGGTCCGACCGCGCTGGCGAACTTCTATCAGCTCTACAAGCCGGCCCAGGGCAGCCTGACCGGTGCTATCGCGCTGAACAACCCCGCCGATCCGCTCAGTTTCCTCTGTGGTTCGGTGCAGGCGCTGGAAGCCAATGACTCCGACCGTAGCGCCGATCTCTGTGCGCAGTATCTGGCGCCCGTGATCAGTTCTCTGAGCATGAACTACGTGCCGATTCTGACCAACCCGGTCAGCGGTGTGCACGCGTTCCCCGATCAGCTGGTGTACTCCGATCCCGGTCTGGCCGAGCGGGTGGCGAGCCAGACGGCGGCGGAGACCGGATACGCGCCGGTCACCGTGCCCAAAAGCCTTGCCGAAATGGTTATTCCGGAAGGAGCACGATGATGCCGACGCAGCGGATGCGCCGCACTGTCGCCGTCGCGATGGGGTTGGCGGTGGTGCTCGGGGTCTCCGGCTGCCAGTGGGACGGCCTGAACTCGCTGCCACTGCCCGGCACCGAGGGCACCGCGCCCGGTTCCTACCAGGTGCGTATCCAGATGCCGAACGTGACCACGCTGACCAGGAATTCGCCGGTGCGTGTGCACGATGTGGTGGTCGGCACGGTCTCGAATATCGAGGTGGAGGACTGGCACGCGCTGGTCACCGTCACGCTGAATCCCGATGTGGAGCTGCCTGCCAACGCGGTCGCCGAGATCGGTCAGACCAGTCTGCTCGGGTCCAATCATCTGGAGCTGTCCGCGCCTGCCGATCAGCCTCCGGAAGGCAGATTGAGCCCCGGCGATGTGATACCGCTCTGGCGTGCTGGGGCTTATCCGACCACGGAGCAGGTGCTGTCCTCCTTGTCGGTAGTACTCAACGGAGGCGGTATCGCCCAGCTGGAAACCATTACCCGCGAGTTGAATTCCGCGCTCACCGGACGAGAGGACGCGATAAGGGATCTGCTGCCACAGCTGAACGATCTGACCACGAACCTGGACCGCCAGACCGGCGACATAGTCAGCGCGCTGAACGGGTTGGACCGCCTGAGCGGTCAGTTGGTCGAGCAGCGCGACCTGGTAGCGGTCGCGATCGAACAGATCCATCCGGCCTTGACCGTGCTGGCCGATCGCAGGGCGAACATCACGCGGGCGCTGACCTCGCTCGGCGAGCTGAGCGCGGTCACCCAGCGGATCATCGATGCCAGTGGCGACGACTTGCAGGCCAATCTGCACAGTCTCATCCCGGTCCTGCGGTCACTTGCGGACACGGGGAACGACTTGACCGAGGCGCTGAAGATCGCGCTCACCTTCCCGTTCCCGCTGAAGAACCTGGATCGCGCGATCAAGGGTGATTATCTGAATCTGTTCATGACGATAGATGTCACCGGCGAGCGGCTGGACTCGAACTTCCTCACCGGGACGCCGCTGGGCGGTCGATTCGGCGGCGTGGAGGGCGCACTCGGCACCATCGCGCCGGAAACCGCCGTGCAGAGCAGCGAGCCTTCCACTGGGCCGTTGCTGGCGCCGTCCGCGCACAGCGAGCCGGTTCCAGCTATCCCCGGTCTGCCGCCGATACCCGGCCTGCCCATCATTCCGGGATTGACCGTGCCCATGCCGGGCGATACCGCGCCGCAAGGGGGACCGGGACAGTGAAACTCACACGATTCGTTCGTATCCAGCTGGTCATCTTCTCTGTGCTGACGGTGATCGGTCTGGTGGTCATGGGTGGGGTATATGTGAAGTTGCCCGCGATGTTCGGCATCGGGCGCTATGCGGTCACGGTGCAGCTGGCCGCGACCGGTGGCCTCTACCCGACGGCCAATGTCGCCTACCGTGGCACGAATGTCGGTGTGGTCAAAGAGGTTCGGCTCACTCCGACCGGGGTCGATGCCGAGCTGTCGATCGACAGCGACTACAAGATCCCCGCCGATGTCGATGCGTGGGTGCGTAGTGTCTCCGCGATCGGCGAGCAGTACGTCGACCTGGTTCCCGAGCAGAACCGTACCGAGGGAAACCTGTACGACGGCAGTGTGATCCCGGTAGAACGCACCAAACTGCCGCAGGATGTCGGCACGTTGCTCGATCAAGCCGACCGGCTGCTGTCCAGTGTCGCGGATACCCAGTTGCGTCAGGTCATCGATGAGGCATTCCTCGCGTTCAATGGTGCGGGACCGGATCTGCAGCGATTCATCGATTCGGCGACACTGCTGGTGCAGGAAGCTCAGGCCAACTCCGAACCGACCAAGCAGCTGCTGGAACAGATCGGGCCGCTGCTGGATACCCAGATCCGTTCGGACGCCGCGATCCGTTCCTGGACCGCGGACCTGGCGACGGTCACCGATCAGCTGCGCGAGCACGATCCGGCGCTACGTGGTCTGCTGCGCGAGGGACCTGCCGCGGCACAGCAGGTGAGTGCCCTGTTCAACGAGCTACAGC
Organism: Nocardia spongicola; assembly: GCF_047200775.1. NCBI lineage: Bacteria > Bacillati > Actinomycetota > Actinomycetes > Mycobacteriales > Nocardiaceae > Nocardia > Nocardia spongicola. Next base: position 398,408 of record NZ_JBJZOO010000002.1, read on the forward strand.
CGACGCTACCGCTGCTGCTGGCGAATCTGGTGAGTGTCGGCCAGGTCGGAGTCACCTATCACGCCGGGCTGGAGCAGGTCCTGGTGATCTACCCGCCACTGGTCGCCGCACTGCTCACCGCGGTCCGTGGTCCGCTCGAGTACGGTGCCATCACCGACTTCATGACCTTGGTCAACGATCCGGCCCCGTGCACCACCGGCTTCCTCCCGCCGGATCAGCGCCGCTCGCCCGCCGAGACCACTCCCATGGCAACACCACCCGGTTTGTACTGCAAAGTGCCCCAGAACGCACCCGAGGCGGTGCGCGGTATTCGTAACACTCCGTGTGCCGAAGTGCCTGGTGCGCGCGCCCCTACGCCGGAACTGTGCCGGAGCGGGTACGTTCCGATAGGTGATAACCCGCCGTTCGGCCCGCCGCAGCCGGTCGCCCCGGTGACCGGGCGGGCATACGACCCCATCACCGGGGTGTATATCGGTCCGGATGGACGCACCTATCGGCAGGGAGATATCGGACCAGATGGTTCGGGCACGGTACCGCCTGACTGGCAGGCGATGCTCGAGGAGCAGCCACGATGAGTGACACAGAGAAAACAGGTCATCCCGGACGCAGACGCGCGGTCCGCTCGGCCGGCCCCCCCGTCGGGAATGCTGAGGTTTCGACCACCGAGGACATGAAGATCGTGGCCCCGTCGGATTCCTCGGCCCGCGCTGCGGCCGACGACGCCGAGCCCGCCGGTGTTGCGGGGAATCCGACAGCCGAGAAGAAGACCGCGGCGAAGACGACTCTCGAAAAGGTGACTCTCGAGAAAGCGGCCTCCGGGGAGGAAACTCCCGAGAAGGCGACCGTCGAGAAGCGCAGTCGCGGTCTCCCGCGCAGCTTGGTCCTGGCCTCTTGCGTGTTGCTTGCCGTCGTACTCGTGTGTGGTGCCACCCTCTCGGTATTCGCGATGCGATCGGTGCATCTGCGCGATGAGCGCCGCGCCGAATACGTGCAGACCGCTCGACAGGCGATCATCAACCTCACCACCATCAGTGCCGACTCGGCCGAGGAAGACATCGACCGTGTCCTTTCGCTGGCATCGGGAGATTTCAAGGACCAGTACGGCAGTCTGGCCGACCCGTTCGCCAGCGTTGTACAGGTGGCCAAGGTGAATGCCACCGGTCAAATACTGGAGACCGCGCTGGAGAGTGACGACGAACATTCCGCGCAAGTTCTCGTCGCAGCCAGACAGTCGCTCACCAATGCGGGTCTGGAAGGGCAGCAGACGAGGCTTTTCCGGTTCCGGGTCACCGTTTCCCGCGGTGATTCCGGTATGACCGTGACGAAGGTGGAGATGGTGCCATGACCGCAGTTCGAGGCAGGACCACACTCATGATCCTCGGCGCCGTGCTCGTCGTCGCCGCGATCCTCGGTGGTGTCAACGGCTACCGGTACTGGGACGACCGGCAGACCGAGCAGGCACGCGAAGAAGCGGTCGCGGCGGCGGGCCGCATTGTCGAAGCTGTATTCAGCTATGGTCCGGATACCGTCGATACCACGCTTCGGGAGGCGACCGCCGACCTCACCAGCGACTACCGCCGGGAGTACCTGGAGCTGATCGACACAGAGCTCGTGCGGTCCGTCCGAGAAAACCCGTATTCCGTCACCTCGACTACGCAGGCGGGCGGTGTCGTCTCCGCCGACCGCTCGCACGCCGTGGTTCTTTTGTTCATCAACCGGCTTTTCATCAGCGAGGACACCCCGGAGGGCAGTATCAGCGGTTCCCGGTTGCGAGTGACCCTGTCGAAAGAGAACTCGCGCTGGTTGGTCGCATCGATCGGTACGGTCTGAGCGGTATCGGGTGCTGTAGTCGAGGTCAGGCCGAATCAACGGGCATCCGTCGCGGTAACCGGACGGTGAACGTGGTCCCTGTTCCTGGCGCGCTCCTTACCTCCACCTCGCCGCCGTGCGCGTGCACCAAGGCCTGCACGATGGACAGGCCGAGTCCGGTGCCGCCGCTGGTCCTGGCTCGGGAAGTGTCGGTGCGGTAGAAGCGTTCGAAGACGCGTTCGGCCTCTTCCGGTGGCAGGCCTGGCCCGGTATCGGACACTTCGAGCAGCACATGTTCGGCGGCAGGCATCACCGACACGGTCACCGCGGCGTCGGGTGCGGTGTGAGTAATGGCGTTGTTCAGCAGATTGGTCAGCACCTGCCGCAGCCGTGTTTCGTCGCCGACCACTTCCAAGGTTCCCTCGCCTGCCGCGATCTCCAGTTCGATGGTGCGTATCGGCCCCTCGGTATGTCCGGCCGCGACTACCGCGCGCGCATTGTGCACCGCGTCGCTGGCGAGTGCGAGCAGATCCACCTGACCTGCCTCCAGCGGGCGCTGGGCATCCAGGCGCGCGAGCATCAGCAGGTCTTCCACCAGCAGGCCCATCCGCTGGGATTCGTGTTCGATCCGGTCCATGAGCATGCCGGGATCGGTGGTGGCGCCCTGTCGGTACAGTTCGGCGAACCCTCGGATCGCGGTCAGCGGGGTACGTAGTTCGTGACTGGCGTCGGCGACGAATCGCCGCATCCGTTCCTCGGATCGCCGGGCCGCTTCCTCTGAGGCCGCGGTCGCGGTGAACGCGCGCTGGATCTGGGCCAGCATGCCGTTCAGGGACCGAGACAGCCGATCGACCTCGGTATCGGTGCCGCGGACCGGAACCCGGCGGTGCAGATCGCCTCTGGCGATCGCCGCTGCGGTGTTCTCTACCCGGCGCAACGGGCGCAGACTGCGTCGCACCATGAAGTACGCGAGCACCGCGAGCACACCGAGGATGAGCCCGCCGACGACAAGTTGCAGCAGTACCAGCCGGTGCACGGTGCCGATATTCTCGGTGAGCGGCAGCGCCACGGTGGTGGTGGTGCCGTCTGGCGGGGTCACTGTCAGAACTCGCCATCGGGTGGGTGCTCCGTCCACCGATCCGACGGTGAACGGGCCCGTTGGTGATGTTCGCGGCAGATCGGGCTCGTCGTCCACCCCGAATGCCGGGATGACGAATGCGCGCCCTCCGGTCCGCTGCGCGCTCACATAGAACTGGCTCGGCGCGTGCCGCGGGTCCGGCGGCAGTACCGGCGGTGGTGGCCCGCGCCGGGACCACTCCATCGCGCCTGCGTGCAACTGCTGGTCGATGCGATTGGTCAGCTGCTGCTCCACACCGGAGGTGACCACTATGCCGGAGATGGACAAACCCAGGCCCGCGGTGAGCACCAGCAGAATCGTCAGCGTTACGCGCAGCGGGATAGCCGAGAGCGCGCCTGCGGCTTTCGCGCGTGCTGCCGCGATCCGGCTCACGGACCGCTCTGCCGGTTGCGTTGTGGCGCGCGCATGACGTAGCCGACTCCACGCAGGGTGTGGATCAGCCGGGTATCGCCGGTATCGACCTTCTTACGCAGATAGGACACATAGGTTTCCACTACGCCTACCTCGCCGCCGAAGTCGTAGCGCCACACGTGGTCGAGGATGCGTGGTTTGCTCAGCACTGTGCCCGCGTTGACCATGAAGTAGCGCAGCAGGGTGAATTCGGTAGGGGACAGGGCTACCAGCTTGCCCGATTTCCAGACCTCATGGGTGTCGTCGTCCAGTTCGATGTCTTCGAAACGGATGCGGGAACTTTCGCGTTGTGGTGAGGTGTGTCCCGCGCGGCGCAGAATGACGCGCAGCCGGGCCACCACCTCTTCCAAACTGAACGGTTTGGTGACGTAGTCGTCGGCGCCGAGGGTGAGGCCGGCGACTTTGTCCTGCACTTCGTCGCGGGCGGTCAAAAACAGCACAGGTGCGTCGATGGCGTCGGCGCGTAGTCTGCGCAGCAGGCCGAAGCCGTCCATGCCCGGCATCATCACATCGACGATGAGCGCCTGCGGATGGAACGTGCGCGCCTTGTCCAGCGCTCTAGCGCCGTCGGATGCGGTATCCACCTCGAAGCCCTGGTAGCGCAGGCTCATCGCGAGCAGTTCCACAATCATCGGCTCATCGTCGACCACCAGCACCCTGGCTTCGGGTGCCTGCGACACAGGCGCACCACCACTCATTACTTCATGATCCGATATCCGGCTGCGACCTTCCTGGACTCCAGCTGGGCGGTTGCTGTGAATGGTGATTGCTGTTGCTGATGACTCAGCGAGGTTCCGAGTAGCCGTTATCGCTTGCCAGCAGCGCGCTGCCGGCCACTTGGCCATGCGCCAGCGCGTTCAGGAACGAGCGCGCCCAGCGGTCCACGTCGTGAGTCAGTACCTGGCGGCGCAGTGCGCGCATTCGCCTGCGTTTGGTCTCCCTATCGTCTTCCAGCGCTCCGAGAATGGCGTCCTTCACATCGTCGAGATCATGCGGGTTGCACAGATAGGCCTGGCGCAATTCGGCTGCGGCGCCGGTGAACTCACTCAGCACCAAGGCGCCGTTGAGCCCGCTGTGGCAGGCGATGTACTCCTTGGCGACCAGATTCATACCATCGCGCAACGGCGTCACCAGCATGACATTGGCAGCCACGAAGAACGCGATCAGTTCTTCGCGCGGGATCGGCCGGTGCAGATAGTGCACTACGGGATGGCCGACCCTGGCGAATTCACCGTTGATCCGGCCGACCTGGCGTTCGATATCGCCACGCATCTGGATATAGCTCTCGACCCGTTCCCGGCTGGGGGTGGCCAGCTGGATCATGACCGTGTCGGCCGGATCGACCCGACCTTCGCAGAGGAGCTCCTCCAGCGCGTTGAGCCGGATATCGATGCCTTTGGTGTAGTCCAGCCGGTCGACGCCGAGCAGGATGTTCTTCGGATTGCCCAGCTCCGCCCTGATCGTGGCGGCGCGCTCGCGCACCGCCCTGCGCCGGGAATGTTCATCGAGTTCGGCCGAGGCGATCGAGATCGGAAACGCGCCGACGCGCACCGTGCGGAACCCGACCTGAACGACACCGAGTTTGGAACGCACGCCGACTGTGCCACGCGAGGTCGATTGCCCGGCCAGCCTGCGGGCCAGGTAGAGGAAATTCTGCGCGCCGCCGGGCAGATGGAAGCCGATCAGGTCGGCACCGAGCAAGCCCTCGATGATTTCGGTCCGCCATGGCATCTGCATGAACAGCTCGACCGGCGGGAACGGGATGTGCAGGAAGAACCCGATAGTCAGATCTGGGCGCAACATCCGCAGCATCTTGGGTACCAGCTGGAGCTGGTAGTCCTGCACCCATACGGTCGCGCCCGGTGCGGCGACCGCGGCGGTGGCCTCGGCGAAGCGTCGATTCACCGTGACGTAGGCGCTCCACCATTTGCGGTCATAGACCGGCCGGACGATCACATCGTGGTAGAGCGGCCACAACGTGCCATTGGAGAAGCCCTCGTAGTAGTCCGCCACTTCTCGTGCCGACAGTGGAACCGGATGTAGTTCGAGGCCGTCCTCGATGATCGGATCCACCTCGACATCCGGTACACCTGCCCAGCCGACCCACGCGCCCTTGTTGCTGCGCAACACCGGTTCCAATGCGGTAACCAGGCCACCGGGGCTGCGCTTCCAGCGGGTGCTGCCGTCGGGTAGTCGTTCGAGGTCGACCGGAAGCCGATTCGCGACGACGACGAAACCGGAACCGACGCCGGGGCCCGCGGCGCCAGGCGTGGTGGCAACAGTCGAGGCTGCTACGGCTTGTTCGGTGTCTGTGGCCTGCTCGGCGGCGTCGGCCTGCTCGGTGTCTGTGGCCTGCTCGGCGGCGTCGGACAGGTTCATCTGGTCCACTCACGCATCCTTCGCGTGTTGCTGTATCCCGGTGCAGCCGGGATACCGGTGAAGTTGTGGTCGACATGACCCCGGTGGAGTTGGGGTCGACGTCGCGGGACTATTCGCCCCTGGCGCTGTTCGGTCCGATGCCCAGCATGGACAACAGCATGCGGCATTCGTCGGCGTCCGCGGCATAGGCCGCGACCACCCGCTGCGCCTGACGTGCGGTCTCGTCGGCGAGTGGTTCCAGATCCTCGTCCGCGATATCGTTCGCGCTGCCCTTCGCGGCCATTGTCAAGTCCTCCCGGCTCAGTGCGCTCATGCGTATCGGTGCGCTCATGTGTGCGAAAGTCAATGGTATGCGACGTTGCGGGGTGCGTCTGCCGGGGCGCCTGCCGTCGTATGGTCATATCGCCGAGTCCCCCCGGTCGGTGCGTTGCCTCACAGTGCTTATACCGTGGGAGTGCAGCACGAACTCTATGGAAGGGTCGACATGCCGCTGGCCACAGTGAACGGAATTTCCCTCAACTACCAGGTGAAGGGCGATCGCGCCAGGGGTACCGATATCAAGGGCTCCGCACCCCTGGTGATCATGATCATGGGCACAGGCAGCCCCGGACGGGTGTGGGAGTTGCACCAGGTTCCGGCGTTGCTGGAGGCCGGCTACCGAGTATGCACATTCGACAATCGCGGAATCGCGCCGTCCTTCGAGGCTGCCTCCGGGATGACCATCGAGGAACTGGTTGCCGATACCGCCGCCCTGATCGAGTTCCTCGGGGAGGGACCAGCGCTGGTTGTCGGCACCTCGATGGGTGCGCGAGTGGCGCAGGAGCTGGCCTTGACCCGCCCTGAGCTGGTACGCAAAGCGGTGTTCATGGCGGGACACGGACGGCTCGACCAGTTCCAGAAGACGCTCTCGCTCGGTGAGCACGAGCTCGATGCCAGTGGTGTGCAATTGCCGCCGAAGTACGAGGCCGCGCTCTCCGCGGTCATGAACCTTTCGCCCGCGACCATGGCGGACTCGAACGCCGCCCGCGATTGGCTCGATCTGTTCGAGTTCACGGGTGGGCCGGTCACACCGGGTATCCGCGCGCAGCGCAGGATGGACCACGATTTCGACCGGGTGCAGGCATACCGGGCGATTCGGGTGCCCTGCCTCTCGGTCGGCTTCGCCGACGACCGGATGATTCCGCCGTACTTATCCAGGGAGATCGCCGAGGTGATCCCGGGAGCGCGGTATCATGAGGTGCCCGATGCCGGACATTTCGGATATTTGGAACGACCTGAGGCGGTCAACAAGATTCTGTTGGACTTCTTCTCGGTCTGACCGTGTGTCAGGCTGAGGTTACGAACCGGGTAAGCGCCCAGGCGTAACATCTCGCTTGCTAGGGTCGAAACAATGCTCGTGTTCCCTCGATGCCGCGGTTCTCACTAACTGGGGCATCGAGTGGGCCAGGAGTGATCCCGTACATAGCGCCAGTATCCAGTGAGGTGAAATTGAGCACCAACCCCTTCGATGATGAAGACGGCCGTTTCTTCGTCTTGGTCAACGACGAAGAACAGCATTCGCTGTGGCCGGCTTTCGCCGAGGTTCCGGCCGGATGGCGAGTCGTGTTCGGTGAGGACAGCCGCGCCGCCTGTGTCGAGTACGTGGAGAAGAACTGGACCGATATGCGTCCGAAGAGCCTGCGTGACGCTATGGCCGCAGATGATGCGGCCCGGCAGGGCGCCAAGTCCTGATCAGCGGTAGTCGATACTGCGCCGGGACGATATGATCGACCGCCGCCTGTGTGACATCGAAACCCGGTGTCACGCAGGCGGCGTATCCGGCTATGATGGCAACCGCGTTCCCGCCTCCTTAGCTCAGTGGTAGAGCACTCGCCTTGTAAGCGAGCGGTCGTCAGTTCAATCCTGACAGGGGGCTCAGCTAGGCCCTGACCTACTAAAACAGGTCAGGGCCTTCCTTTTTCGAGAGAGCGCAATGCTCAGACAACGCTGAACTTTGCTGCCTTTGGTTATGGCCGCGAGTCGTACACGACAGCAGTGAAACCTCGACGCAGGCGAGTTCGAACCGGAAATTCGTTCGTTCAAGCCGCATCTCAATGCTGAGGGCAAGTTGCCGAGGACGGTGACGACCTACGTTGAAGCAGTCCAATGGTTCGCTGGAACGCACTTGTGTAGTGATGCTGATCACACCGACTGGTCGGATGTCGGGGCTGATGACATCAAGTTGTGGATGACGTGGCTCCTCGAGCACTACGCCACCCGACGTGCGCACCGTGGTCACCATGATCGGCGCGCCGTTGCTCTTCCGGCTGATCGCGGAGTTGGAAGAGTCCGATGAAACCCTGGTGGCAGGCGTCGTAGACGCCATCGTTCGAGGATTCGCACCCACCTGATATTAAGAATTCGATCAGAAAGCCGCAGCTACGGCGAAACCCAATGACAATACTAGCCAGTATCGTAATTGGAGGAGGAGCCATGGCCACGATGCCCCGGCTGATGCAGCCCGGTCCTCGAACACTCAACCGCCTGCCTGTCGATGTCGATGCCAGACCGTATGAGCGGTTCGACGTCCACCCGGTCACCCCGTATATCGGTGCCGAGATCACCGGGGTCGAGTTGGCCGGCACCATCGACGACGAACTGGCCGACGAATTGCGCCGGGCGCTGCGCGAATGGAAGGTGATCTTCTTCCGCGACCAGCACGCACTGACCCCCGAGCGCCAACTGGAGTTCGCGAAACTGTGGGGTGAACCAGAGACCAACCCCTTCTTCCCCACAGGGGACAGTGTGACGGTCTCGCGGCTGGCCAAGGACGCACAAGCCATCGGAACGGAGAACCTGTGGCACAGTGACCACTCCTTCTTGGCCGCGCCGGCCAAATGCTCGGTGCTTCGCGCCATCGAGATCCCGCCCACCGGCGGGGACACGATATGGACCGATATGTCGGCTGTCTACGACAATCTCCGCGCGGACATCAAGGAACGCATCGAAGGTCGCATCGGCATTCACGACTGGATCCAGAGTTGGGGTGCGCTGATGACACCGGAGCGGAAAGCCGAGCTCCGCAAGACGATGCCACAGGTCAAGCACCCGGTCATCGCCCGGCACCCGGAGACCGGACGCAAACTGCTCTACGTCAACGAGCCGTTCACCACCGAAATCATCGGGATACCAGCCGAAGAAAACGCCGCGCTGCTGGAGTACCTCGTGCTGCAAGCACGTATCCCGGAATACCAGGTTCGGTTCCGCTGGGAGCCCAACTCCGTTGCGGTGTGGGACAACATCGCCACCCAGCACTACGCGGTCAACGACTACTATCCCCAGCGCCGTGTGATGGAACGCGTCGCGATCGCAGGCGTCCCCCTGCACTGAATGCCATTCGCCGGCGTCGACGCTAGAGGTGACGTGGACTCGGTTCAGCCGGTACGGAATGAACAGCCGCTTCACCCTCTGGCTCGACGAAGCGCTACGGCTGGTGCGCCATGGCGGGCAAGTCCTCGTGTTCTGCGACTGGCGACAACTGCCCGCCATGTCCGACACCGTCCAAGTAGTCGGGTGGCGCTGGCGTGGAATTACCGTGTGGGCCGAAACCGATGCGCGTCCACAGCCCAGCTTCCGCAATGAATGTGAATACATCCCATGGACATCGCACGGGACTATCGACCGCGATCACCAATCACCGTGTCTGCCCGGTGTTTATCGAGTTGGCGCACCGAAAGGTCGTGAGCGTCGACATATCACCGACAAAATGGTCGAGCTGATGCGCTGCCCCGACTGACCGTGCTGCCTATGGTGACCGGATCGAGGAGCTGATCACCGCTGTGCGCGACAGGGGATACCGTTCAGGGTTCGGCCGGCCGGGGTTACCAGGGGAACTCTTGCGGCCGAGTGCAGGCGTTGATGTTGTCCGACAACCGGCGCATCAGCGTTTCGATATCCCCGGGGATGACGGTGAAGTTGTCGGCATCGTGGTTTGTCAGCACGTACCGGCCGTCGGGATAGTCGAGCCAGAAGAATCCACAGCCGTCGCCGGTGGGGCGCGAATCCAGTTGATAGCCAGGGTAAGCCGTGATCTCACCGCTTCCGGCGCGGGGACGATGGAAGAACCGCTGTACCTGCTCGACCGGGGACAACTGGGTAGGGTGGCGGGCGTAGACCGGGGCGGTCAGATCGCTGCGGCGGCCGTCGAAGCGGGGTGTGCTTCCTGGTGTCGACCGGGGCAGCGCGGCGATGATATCGGCGGCGATGGTGGTGGCGGGGTGGGTGGTCAATACGATGTCGCCGCCGTGTTCCGGAGTAGGGCCCGGCTCCTGGACCGCAAGCACAGCGGACGGTCCACTGATACCGGCGAAGACGCGGACCTCCTGACGTTGTTGTCCGTGGGTGCCCGCGATCTCCACCCGTGCCTGCGGCTCCAGCAGTACGCCGAACACGGCATGCAGGATTTCGTCATACCCTGCTTGCAGGCGTCGGGCAGCCTGTTCGCGGGAGCGGAGGTCGTCGTCGAGGTGGTCGACGCGCTCGCGCCGGTAGCTCAGCGGGTATGGCGCGCGATCGCGGCCGTTGGCCTCCAGGGCGATCTGGAAGGCGGTGGCGCCGAAGCGGTACCGCTTTCCAGTAGGCAGGCGGGTCATCCTCCGATCACTCCACCCGGCGGTAGCACCCGCGGTAACCGGCCGATCAGTTCGGTTTCCCGGTCCTGAATCAGGTAATCGGGCGTTTTGTGTTCGGCTTCGTCATCCTTACCGCCGCCCCGTCCTGGTATGCCACCCATCATGCCGGGCATACCACCCATTCCTCGCATACCTGTCCCGGTTCCACGTGCTGCGGGGGCGGCCGGGCTTCCGGTACCAGGACCAGCCGGTACCCCACCGCGGAGCCCCGTGCCGTTGCGACCCACTCCGCCTGCACCGCCGCCGGGCACTCCGGAACCGAGCCCACCCAGCCCGGATACACCGGAACCGGCACCACCCGAACCCGGCCCGCCGAAGCCGGAGCCGCCAACGCCGGAGCCGGGGCCACCCATGCCGGAGCCGGGACCACCGGGGGTTCCGATCCCGGACATGGTGGTGCTCTGGGGCGTGGTCTGCGAGGTTCCGGCCGTGGCGGCTGACGCCGGGTCGGTGTACTGCTCGCCCGTATCCCACGGGTTGCGCGTCCCGTTCGGATCTTCGGTGCCAGGGATGCTGCCAGGATCGTCGATAGTCGCGGAGCCGATGCCGCCGCCGGTGCCGCCCGGTCCGGTACCCGGCCAGCTGCCTGGGCCGGGACCGCCGCCGGTGCCGGTTCGTCCGGGCGGGCCCTGGCCGGGGTCATCGACCCCGATCGTGTTTTTCGCGACGGGAAGGAGCGGTGTCCGGGAATCGACTGCTACCGAGCCCGGCTGATAAGTGTTGATCATGATCTGCTGGGCAGCGGCTTCGGCCTCGTTGGCGCGATGTTTGGCGAACTTGAACACCCCGTTACCGGGGATATGGCCGACGAATTCATCGAAGCCGCTGAGTTTTTCCGGCTCCGGGATCGCCATTTTGGACTGGCCCAGGTAGCCCTCCATCAGGTCGATGCCATTGGCGACCATCTGGAGCGAGGTCGGCAGCTGTTGCGCATGAGTGGCGTACTTACGGATCCCGTCGACCGCGGCGTCGGCGGCCTGACCGGACCACATCTCACCGATAGCCCGCTGGATCGTGGTGTCGTATTCGGTGATGGAGTCATCGAGCTCGGTGGTCAGCCGTCGCCAGGCATCGGCGCCGGCATTGATATCGCCCGCGGATACCCCGTGATCACTGCCGGAGCCGTTGAGGCCGTCATAGATGTCCCGGTGCGACCAGGTCCCGAAGGCTTCGGGCTGCACTACCGGGGGCGCGGGCATTCCATCGAAATCAGTGCTGAGCCGCTGATACTCGTCGTTGATGATATTGCGGTCCGGCGTCCACTCGGTCGACGCCGCCTCGCCCATCCTGCCGCGCTCTGCCGCGGCCTCATGAGAGGCACGGTGCCCGCCGGTCGCGTTCGATATGTGTGTGCCGACAATCGGGATCGCGATCAGCGTGTCCTGGAATGAGAATCCCATCAGATGTCCCGTCCGGTCGCGCGTAGGGCGGCGGCACGTTGCTCGTCGATCAGCTCTACTTTTCCGATCGCGGCTGCGAAGGTGTCGTGCTGTAGCCAGGCGATGTCGATATGTTCCTGGATGCGGTTGGCGGCGGAATCATTCGGATCGTGGGGGCCGCCGGATACGGCTTTGGCTTCGAACTTCTGACGCAGCGCTACTGCGGAGGGCAAGGTCCCCCAACCTGACAGGTTTTCCAGGTCTTTGGTGTATTCCTTTGCGCGCATGAGTCGTTCGGCGTATTTTTTGGCTGCCGCGCGGAGTGTTTCGCCGAGTTCGGATTCCATGCGGAACTCGCCGGATATGGCTTGTCGGGCCAGTGTGGTCCAGTATCCGTGCTGGTCTGTGATGTCCTCGGTCATGTCGACCCCTCCCTGTAGTTGCTGGTCCCGACCGTTCGGCTAGCGAGGTAGATGGGGCTCGAGCCTGGCGGCGTGCTGTGCGGCGATCTCGCAGAGATTGCCGTCCTTGGACTCGTACTCACTCAACCATCCGACGCGAACTTGGAACATGCCTTGTTCGGCGTCGAAGGAGACGTAGCAGCTTTCGGGGTCGTTTCGTTCCTTGGATACCTGCCCTCGGCGGCCGTTCACGGTCGTCTCGCGCAGGAGTATCACGGTCTCTTTCTTGCGGAGTTCTTGCAAGGTGTGGCTGGTGGAGAACACGCTGACGCGGTAGTTCGTCGGCCCGTACCTGCCATCGACCGGACCCCAGTTGCAGACGCGGAAGGTGGAGACGCCTTCTGGGGGATCGGTGATCACCATCTTGGTGGTCGGGTCGAGTCCGGCATCGAGGAGTATCTGGTCGCTGAGTCCGGGGTCGCGGCAGACGTTGAACACGATGATTTCGTCGATGTTCCGCCTGGTCGGCTCTGCCGCACCGTCGATGGTGGTGCCGGTGCATCCGGCCGCGCCGGCCATCACTGCGGTCGCGCAGGCGATCGCCCGCATCGTCTGAGCGCCTCGCACAGTTCTCCCTTTACCGTCGAATCCGGGTATCCCCCGTTACCTGATAGGACGCACCCCGTCTCGGATCGGTTTCATTCGATCCACGAGACACCTAGCTCACGGTACCCGACTGCGGGATGTCCGGATGGAGTAGTTTCCACTCGGCCGACGGGCCTCGAAGACGATCGCCCAGCCTCGCTCTGTTCGCTCTGTGTGCGCCCCTTCGTACCGGCAGCTTCGCAGATCACGCATACACACCGGATAGGCCACAAACCGGATATGCCGACACCACTTCTGCTTCGGCGGGACGAATCTAGCGATATCAGGTTCCAACTTCGCCGGAAGCTGTAGCGATGTATGGTGTCAGCGCGTCAGTACCGGCTGGGACCCGGACTCGTACGACTACCGGGGTGCACGATGACTGAGCTGATCGATTTCTCCGCCGCGCTGATCGATCCGCAGGCGATCAAGGACGCCGGCTACGCCGGTGTCATAGGCTATTTCAGTGATTCGAGGCCTGGCGCCGACTTCGGTGCGAAGCCGTTGACCCGGGAGTACTGCGATCGACTACGAGCCATCGGGCTCGAGATAGTGACCAACTACCAGTACGGCAAGGGTGCTACATCGGATTGGCGGGGCGGTTACGACGCGGGGGTGCGTCATGCGCAGATCGCGCTCGCCTATCATTTCGCGGCGGGCGGTCCGGGTTTCCGGCCACTGTATGCCTCGATCGACTCGAATCCATCACTGTATGAATGGAATTCGTTGATCGCGCCATTCCTGCGCGGCTGGGCCGCTGTGGTCGGGCTGGAGTGGACCGGTATGTACGGTAATGCGCGATGCATCGACTGGGCGCTGGAAGACGGTGTGGCCAGCTGGTTCTGGCAACACAACTGGTCCGGTGATCCCGCGATCAATGGTGACCACCCCGCCGCGCACATCCATCAGATTCGTATCGATCGTGATCGGGTCGGTGGCGTTGTCGTCGATATCAACAAGGTGCTCGCCGAGGACTACGGCCAGTGGTCAAAAGCGGTATCGCCGGGTCCGCAGCTATGGGCCCCCGCACCCAAGCCGGACTATATCGAACTGGCACAGATGGGCTACTCGGCTTCCAGTAGACAGGGTGCGCGCATCGTGAATTTCATCTTGCATACCCAGGAGGGCAACGGAACCGCGCAGAGCCTCGCGAACTACCTCAACAATCCGAGAAACGGCGTGAGTTACCACTACACGCTGCGCGACCGCATCGTGGTCGATGTCGTCGATACCGATCTGGCGAGTTGGTCGGTGCTTGACGCGAATCCGTACACGATCAACCTCTGTTTCGCGGGCAGTCGTGCTGCCTGGAGCCGTGCCGACTGGCTGCGCATCCGCGACGATATCCGGATCGCGGCATGGCTGGCGGTGCAGGACGCTCGTAAATACGGTTTCGATACCTATGTCATCGCACCTCCCTATGAACTGCGCGAGGGGATCACCGACCACAAATATGTGACCGAGCGTCTCGGTATCGGTACGCATACCGATGTCGGACCGAACTTTCCCTGGGATGTGTTCGCCGAGGATGTGCGCAGCTTCACTGTGGGCGGGCCGGTCGAGCCACCACCGAACGCGATCGATGAGCGCGCCGCCGTGACTCCATGGTTGGGTGACCGGATCACCGAGGGGGAAATCGCGACACCCGACGGGGTGGGCCGGTTCGCCCAGTTCGAGCACGGTTATATCTATTGGCATCCGGACACCGGGGCGCATGCCATCCCCGAGACGCTATGGGAAAAATTCATGGCGATGCGCTGGGAGACCGGTCCCCTCGGTTATCCGGTCACCGAACGGACCATCCTGATCGGGCCGGACGGCCTGCCCTGGGGTGAGGTGCAGGGGTTTCAGGGCGGCGCGCTGTATCGGCGGCTGTCCAGCCCGACCGCCTTCTGGATACACGGTGTGATCCGTGAGCGCTGGAACCGTTCCGGTTACGAGAACGGCCCGCTCGGCTGGCCGGAGAGCGACGAAATCCCATGGGATACCGGTGCGTATCAGGATTTCGAACATGGCCGGATCTACTGGACCCCGAGTCAGACATTGGGCACGGTCACGGTGGGCGGGGTGGATATCCCGTTGCGCGATGCGCAGGCAGGGGAAGGTCAGGGAAGGTGACGTGGAGGGCACGGTCCGGCCTCAGCTGTGGCCGGACCGCCCGTCGCACCGGCCGCGACCGTGTTCAGTCGGGCACGTTGTCGCCGTAGCCGAGCTCACGTAGCGCCTGTTTGATCTTGCGCTGTGCCTCGTCCATGGACTCGGGGCTCGGATTCGGATCGGCGCCGGAGAGGTCGAAGTCGCCGAGGGTGAAGGCGGGGAAGACGTGGAGGTGCAGATGTGGCACCTCCAAGCCCGCGATCAGCAGGCCGGCGCGCGGCGCGTCCCATGCGGTACGTACGGCCTGGCCGATCTTCTGGGCGACGCCGGTGAGCCGGGCGAAGGTATCGGCATCGACGTCTTGCCATTGGTCGATTTCCTTGCGTGGCACCACGAGGGTGTGGCCCTCGGTGACCGGGGCGATGGTGAGGAAGCCGACGAACTCGTCGTCCTCCCATACGAATCGGCCAGGGAGCTGACCGGCGATGATCGCGCTGAAGACAGAAGCCATGTACCGCAGACTAGACCGGTGCGCGCCCCATGGCCGTGCACCGGCCGCGCTACACCGCCACGAAGTGCGAGAGGATGCCCTGCACCTCGTAGATGTCTACCTGCCGGTTGAACCGCTTCTGCAGCGGCTCGGCCGCGCCGGAGATCCAGATGGCCAATTCGGCGTCCAGATCGAAAGTGCCCGCCGTCTCTACCGAGAAATGGCTGATCGCGCGGTAGGGGATGCTGTGATAACTCACCTTCCGCCCGGTGACACCCTGTTTGTCGATCAGGATCAGGCGGCGGTTTGTGAACAGCATGGCGTCTCGGACCAGTAGATACGCGGCATAGACCTGTTCGCCCTCGCCGAAGAGCCTGGCGTACTCCTGTTGCGCTCGGCCCGGATCGATCCGGCCCGCATTACCCATCAGTCCGTCCATCAGACCCATTGTCAGCACATCCTTCGGCTGCTCCGATGTGGTCGATGCGGGCAGCGTGGCCCACATCCGTTGTCGCTATTCATCATCCCCTGTATCAGGCCCGGCAGCGGCGAAGACGGCACAAGGCTGGATTAGGCTGTGTGCCGTGCGTGTACTCGTCATCGGTTCCGGAGCCCGTGAACATGCCCTCGTCCTGGCCCTGCGCAGGGACCCCGCGGTGAGCGCGCTCTTCGCCGCACCAGGAAATCCGGGGATTGCCCAGCACGCGCAGGCCTGCCCGGTCGACCCGTGCTCGGCCGAGGAGGTGGTCTCCCTGGCCACCAGAATCAGCGCTGACCTCGTGGTGATCGGTCCTGAGGTGCCGTTGGTGCTCGGTGTCGCCGATGCGGTGCGCGCGGCGGGAATCGCCTGCTTCGGTCCATCGGCCGCGGCTGCCAGGATCGAGGGTTCCAAAGCATTCGCCAAGGATGTGATGGCGGCGGCGGGTGTGCGCACCGCGCATAGCGAGGTGGTGGACAGCCCGGCCGAACTCGACGATGCGCTAGATCGCTTCGGGCCGACCTGGGTGGTGAAGGACGACGGGCTCGCCGCGGGTAAGGGTGTGGTGGTGACCACGGACCGCTCTGTGGCGCGTAAGCACGGTGCGGATCTGCTGGAGCAGGGCCATCCGGTGCTGTTGGAAACTTTTCTGGACGGACCGGAAGTATCACTGTTCTGCCTGGTCGACGGCGAGACGGTGGTTCCGTTACTGCCCGCGCAGGACCACAAACGTGTCGGCGACGGCGATACCGGGCCGAATACCGGCGGAATGGGTGCCTATACGCCGTTGCCCTGGCTGCCAGAGGGGATTGTTACCGCGATCGTCGAGGATGTGGTCGAACCTGTTGCCCGCGAACTGGTAAGCCGGGGAAGTGGTTTCTCCGGTCTGCTCTATGCCGGTCTGGCGATCGGCGCGGCCGGTCCGGCGGTAGTGGAATTCAATTGCCGATTCGGTGATCCCGAGACACAAGCGGTGCTCGCATTGCTGGACAGCCCGCTCGGTGAACTGCTCGACGCCACCGCCACCGGCCGACTCGCCCAGGTGGCTCCGCCGCGCTGGCGGGATGGCGCCGCGATAACCGTGGTGCTGGCCGCGGAGAACTATCCAGGCCATCCGCGCCTCGGCGATGTCATCTCCGGCGCGGGTGAGGCGGCGCTCGATGACACCGCCATGGTTCTGCACGCCGGAACCACGGCGCGCGAAGACGGTGCTCTGCTCTCCTCCGGTGGGCGGGTGCTCAATGTGGTCGGTGCCGGAGCGGATCTGGCCGAGGCGCGGGCGCGTGCCTATGACCGTATCGCCGCGATCAAACTGCCGGGCAGCCACTACCGCACGGATATCGGTATGGCCGCCGTCGAAAACCACATCACGGTCTGAGCGCGCGGCGCTACCGCGGGGAGCCGGGTTCAGCCGAAGCCGAGTCCGCGCAGCGCCAGCCACTGCACCGGGTCCACATGCCGCCCGTCGGCAATCACCTCGAAGTGCAGGTGCGGGCCGGTGGAGTCGCCACGGTTGCCCATCCTGGCGATCTGCATGCCCGCCGGAACCCGTTCACCGACGGAGACGAAGAAGTCGTACATATGCCCGTAGACGGTGATACTGCCGTCGTCGTGGCGGATCCGTACCCATAGCCCGAAGCCCTGGGCCGGGCCCGCATCGATCACGGTACCGGCGGCGACCGCGTAGATCGGAGTGCCGAGTGGTCCCGCGATATCGATGCCGTTGTGGAATGTTCCCCAGCGGGAACCGAATCCAGAGGTGAAGATACCGCGGGTCGGCAGAACGAAGCCGGTGATGCCGGGCAGGATCGCCCCTGGTAGCGGCGCCGCGCTCCCGGCCATCCACGGCTGACGCTCGCCGGCGACCGCGGCGGCGGCCTCGGCCTTGGCGCGTTCGAGAGTCGCGCGCGCGGCGGCCGCGACCACCGCCTGTTCGCGCAGCCGTTCCCCCTTGGCGATCGCGTTCAGCAGTCTGCGCGCCGACGACGGCGTGCTCTGGATCTGTGGTGGATAGGCGAAGGCGACGCGCTGGGCATGGTTCGGGGCCGGAGCACGGTCGGTAATTGTCCCGGCGAACGCGGCATCACCCGAAGTGAACATCACGGTCACGGTGAGCCAGGCCAACAGTGCCCGGTGGGTGCGCGCCAGTGCGCGCACCTGCTCGCGGCTCGGGCGGCGTTGCCATATCGCCCTCGGCTCCGGTATGCCCGCCCACCGGATGCGCGGATCCCATCTCCGTCCCACCACCATCGGTGTCCGCGCGGGAATATCCGATACGGGTGCGGGCTGGTCCGGCGAAATACTTCCGATGCCCCCCGCTCCGTGCTCATGGTCGAGCCCGTCTCGTCGAACTTTTTCAAGCATCGACCCGACCGTAATCATGACTGCGCGGGAGCGGGTGCTCTACCGTCTGTCGAGTGCCAAGAGAATCTCGCCGGTCGGCCATTCCACCTTTCTACGTGATGGATGTCTGGAAAGCCGCCGCGGAACGCGCGAGAACCCACGGTGATGTGCTCGTCCTGGCCGCGGGGCAGCCCTCGACACCTGCGCCTGCCCCGGTGCTGCGCGCGACCGCACGGGCAATCGAATCCGAACTACTCGGCTATACCGAGACTTTCGGCATTCTCGCGATTCGCGAAGCGATCGCCGAGCATCATCGCGAGAGCTACGGCTACCAGGTGGATCCGGACGACGTGGTGGTGACGACCGGCTCGTCCGGTGCGTTCTCGCTGTTGTTCCTCGCCGCTTTCGATCCGGGTGACACCGTCGTGGTCGCGCGTCCCGGCTATCCGGCCTATCGCAATACGCTGACCGCGCTCGGTTGCCGCGTGCTGGAGCTGGACTGCGGTGCCGAGACCAGATTCCAGCCGAATGTCGCCATGCTGGAGGCATTACCGGAGCCACCTGCCGGCTTGATCGTAGCCAGCCCGGCCAACCCCACCGGTACTGTGATCCCGCCCGGCGAACTCGCGGCATTGGCCCGCTGGTGTGAGGAGCACGGCACGCTGTTGATCTCCGACGAGATCTACCACGGCATCACCTACGACAGCTCCGGCGCCGCGGCCACGACCTCGTCGGCTTGGGCCACTTCGCGGGAATCGGTGGTGATCGGCTCGGTCTCCAAGTACTTCTCCATGACTGGCTGGCGGCTCGGCTGGATGCTGGTGCCTCCTCGGCTGCGGCCCGCATTGCAGCGGCTTGCCTCGAATCTGACCGTATGCCCACCCGCCATCTCGCAGTACGCCGCGCGGTGCGTATTCGGCGCGGAGGCCAAAGCGGAACTCGACGGGCATGTCCGCCGGTACGCGATGAACCGGCGGTTGTTGCTCGACGGGCTACCGGAGCTGGGTATAACCGATCTCGCCCCGGCTGATGGCGCCTTCTACGTCTATGCCGATATCGGTCATCTCACCGACGACTCCATGGCCTGGTGCACCGATGTGCTCGAGCACACCGGGGTCGCGCTCGCGCCGGGGATCGACTTCGACACCGTCCATGGACATCACACAGTTCGCTTCTCGTTCGCGGGAGCTACCGAGGACATCGAGGAGGCATTACTACGGCTGGGGCACTATCTCAGTGTCCGATCCTTTGCCGGGCAATGATTTCCACAGAATGATTTTCCGCGCTTCGGTACTGTGGCGGTGTGCACGCGGCACCACAACGTAGCTGATTTCCTGCTGATTTCCCCTGTAAGAACCGAGAATGACTGGCACGATGGCACAGTGATCACCGCGACGACCCCGAAAGGCGAACGGCGTCGCCAGGCTCTGTTGACCGCCGCCGCCGAGTTGCTGCTCGAAGGTGGATTCGAAGCAGTGCGGCATCGTTCGGTCGCGACGCGCGCTGATCTGCCGCTGGCCTCGACCACGTACTACTTCCAGTCCTTGGACGACCTGATCGCCAGGACGGTCGAGTTCAGCGGTAACGCCGAACTCGACGCCATGCGCAGACGGGTCGGTGAGGTGAGCCATCGCCGCCGCGGCGCGGAGGCCACCGTGGATCTGGTACTCGATCTGCTGGTGGGGGCCGATAGCGCGGACGAGGTAGCGCACCGGCAGTTGATCGCCCGCTACGAACGCTCGATCGCCTCGGCGCGGCATCCGGAGCTACGGGAAGTCCAGCTACGGTTACGCGTCGAACTGGACGAGCTGCTGGCCGACGTGCTGCGCCGTTCCGACCGGGTGGTGCGCCAAGAGCAGCTGCGCAGGTTGGTCGCGGTGGTGGACGGCGCGGTGGTCGCGGCCCTCGGTGAGCTCGACCCGGAACCGCGCGGGACGGCCCGTGGCGCACTCTTGGAAGTAATCGACATCGTCGCGCCCCCCACAGCGCGCTCGCTGGGCCCGGAGGCGGTAGCTCGCGTGGCCACGTAGGGACCCGGGCGCGCTGCGATCGGACCCAGCGCGCTCGCTGGGCCAGGAGGCGGTAGCTCGCGTGGCCACGTAGGGCTCAGCGAATCACTCGTTTCCTGGCATTAGACTCATCAGACGTGAGCTTCGTCCCCAATGTCCTCGCCACCCGCTACGCAGGCCCCGGATTGGTCCATCTGTGGTCGCCCGAGCACAAGATCGTGTTGGAGCGGCGGCTGTGGCTCGAAGTATTGCGGGCGCAGGTAGAGCTCGGCATCGATGTGCAGGCAGGGGTCGTCGCGGATTACGAGCGGGTACTCGACGAGGTCGATCTCGCCTCGATCGCCGAGCGCGAGCGGATCACCCGGCACGATGTGAAGGCGCGCATCGAGGAGTTCAACGCCTTGGCCGGGCACGAGCACGTGCACAAGGGTATGACCAGCCGTGATCTCACCGAGAATGTAGAGCAGCTGCAGATCCGGCTGTCGCTGGAACATGTGCACGCGCATGGTGTCGCGATCGTCGCGCGCTTGGCCGAGCGCGCCGCCGAATATCAGACATCGGTAATGGCGGGCCGTTCGCACAATGTCGCCGCGCAGGCCACCACACTGGGCAAACGTTTCGCCTCCGCGGCCGATGAGCTGCTGATCGCGCTGACAAGAGTGCGTGAACTGATCGACCGCTATCCATTGCGTGGGATCAAGGGGCCGATGGGCACCGCGCAGGACATGCTGGATCTGCTCGGCGGTGATCCGGTCAAGCTCGCCCGGTTGGAGCAGCAGGTGGCCGCGCATCTCGGTTTCACGACCGTGCTCACCAGTGTCGGTCAGGTCTACCCGCGCTCGCTGGACCATGATGTGCTCTCCGCACTGGTGCAGCTGGGTGCCGGGCCGTCTTCACTGGCGCACTCCATCCGGCTGATGGCCGGGCACGAGCTGGTCACCGAGGGTTTCCAACCCGGCCAGGTAGGCAGTTCGGCGATGCCGCACAAGATGAATACCCGCTCGTGCGAACGGGTCAACGGTCTGCAAGTGGTGTTGCGCGGTTATGCCTCGATGGCCGCCGAGCTGGCGGGCGCGCAATGGAACGAGGGCGATGTGTTCTGCTCGGTGGTCCGCCGGGTCGCGCTGCCGGACGCGTTCTTCGCGATCGACGGGATGATGGAAACGTTCCTCACCGTTCTGACCGAATTCGGCGCGTACCCGGCCGTCATCGCCCGCGAACTGGATCGCTACCTGCCTTTTCTCGCCACCACCCGGATCCTCATGGCAGCTGTGCGCGCGGGTATCGGACGTGAAACCGCGCATGAGGTCATCAAGGAGCACGCCGTCGCGGTCGCCTTGGCGATGCGGGAACAGGGCCGGGAACCCGATTTGCTGGATCGGCTTGCCGCTGATGAGCGGCTGCCGCTCGACCGCGCCGCGCTCGATGCGGCGCTTGCGGATAAATCCGCCTTCGTCGGTGCCGCCGAGGCCCAGGTCGCCGAGGTCATCGCACGGGTGCAGAAACTGGTCGAGCGTTATCCGGACGCGGCCCGCTACCAGCCCTCGCCGATCCTCTGATCGGAACCGACCGGAGCGCCGTCCGGTCGATGGGTGACGGCACCGGTTTCTCAGGAGCGTCGGGTGGCGGCGGGAATCGGGGTACGCACCCGAGGCGGGTGAGCGCATAGGCTGCGTGCCGTGAATCCGTACACGATTTTCGCCGACATCATCGCGGGGCGGGCGCCGTCGAGCAAAGTCTTCGAAGACGACGATGTGCTCGCGTTCATGGACATCCGGCCGATGACGCCGGGGCACCTGCTGGTGGTGCCACGGGTACCCGCGCGTAGCCTCGCCGAACTCGATCCGGTGATCGGCGGGAAGCTGTTCCAGGTGGGGCAGCGGCTGGCCGCCGCGCTCCGGTCCAGTGAGGTCGGGTGTGAGGGGGTCAATTTCTTTCTGGCCGATGGGGTGACGGCCGGGCAGGAGGTCTTCCACGTGCACCTGCACGTGATTCCGCGTACCCAGGGCGATGGGTTCGGCTTGCGGGGGCGGCCCACCCATCCCCAGCGTGCTGACCTGGACTATCTCGCTGCCTCGATTCGGGGGGCGCTCGCGGAGTGAGCAGCCACGCCCGGGGATGGCAGGGCCTGGCGCCACCCGACATCATCCGACCGTCGGGTGGCGCGGCAGCAGAACAGTAGGGTGGACGCCATGGCTCTCGACAGCGGAACGATCTCTGAATCCCACAGCGGAGCTCCTGCCGTGGCGGCGCCGATCGCGCAGCGGGTGCCCGTGGAACGGGTGCACCACGGCGACGTGTTCGTCGACCACTACGAGTGGCTACGGGATAAGGAGAATCCCGACGTCCTCGCTTATCTGGAGGCGGAGAACGCCTACGCCGAAGCGCGGACCGCGCATTTGGGTGCCTTGCGCGAGAAGATTTTCGGCGAGATCAAGGCGCGTACCAAGGAGACCGACCTGTCGGTGCCGACTCGGCTGGGTGACTACTGGTATTACTCGCGTAGCTATGAGGGCAAGCAGTACGGTGTGCACTGCCGTTGCCCGATCGCGACCGATGCCGAAGGTATCGACGAGTGGACCCCGCCGCCGCTGGACGCGCAGACCGAGGTCGCGGGCGAAGAGGTGCTGCTCGACAGTAACGAGCTGGCCGAGGGGCAGGAATTCTTCGCGCTCGGCGCGTTCTCGATCAGCCATGACGGCAATCTGCTTGCCTACTCGGTGGACACGACGGGCGACGAGCGTTATGTGTTGCGGTTCAAGGACCTGCGCACCGGGGAGCTGCTCAGCGACGAGATCGTTGGTACCGCACCTGGTGCCACTTGGTCGCTGGATGGCAGCCACGTTTTCTATCAGACTGTCGACGAATCGTGGCGCCCGGATACGGTGTGGCGGCACCGGCTCGGTAGTACCGATCCCGATACCAAGGTCTTCCACGAGCCGGACGAGCGCTATTGGGTGAGTATCGGCGCGAGCCGCTCGGAGAAGTACCTGATGATCTGGCTCGGTTCGAAGATCACCAGCGAGGGCTGGGTTTTGGAATCCGACAATCCCGAAGGCGAGTTCCGCGTATTGCTGCCGCGCCGTGAGGGTGTCGAGTACTCCGCCGAACACGCGGTGATCGGCGGTGCGGATCGCTTTCTGATCTTGCACAACGACGTGGTGGACGGAGCCAAGGCGGAGAATTTCGTCCTCGCTGAGGCACCGGTCGATGACCCGTCGAACCTGACGACGCTGATCGGGCATCGCGACGATGTGCGACTGGAGGACATCGACTGCTTCCGTGACCACTTGGTGCTCAGCTACCGGCGTGAGGCGCTCACCAGGATCGCGGTATGGCCGCTGACCGAATCCGGTTACGGCGAGCGCCGCGAACTCGGCTTCGACCTGGAACTCTTCGCTGTCGGCGTCGGCTCGAACCCGGAGTGGACGCAGCCGACCCTGCGGATCGGGCTGACCTCGTTCATCACGCCGATGCAGGTATTCGACTACGTCCCGGCCACCGGCGAACTGCTGTTGCGCAAGGAGCAGCCGGTACTCGGCGGCTACGACGCGAACGATTACGAGCAGCATCGGGATTGGGCGGTCGCCGAGGACGGCACCAGGATCCCGATCTCGCTGGTGCGGAAGAAGGGCGCGGATACCGGTACACCCGCACCGCTGCTGCTCTACGGTTACGGCTCCTATGAGGCGAGTATCGACCCGTCTTTCTCGGTCGCGCGTCTTTCGCTGCTGGATCGCGGTGTGGTTTTCGCGGTCGCCCATGTCCGTGGCGGTGGTGAGATGGGCAGGCTCTGGTACGAGCACGGCAAGACGTTACGTAAGAAGAACACCTTCACCGATTTCGTCTCCTGTGCCCGGCAGCTCATCGACACCGGCGTCACCACGGCGGACCGGATGGTGGCCGACGGCGGCAGCGCGGGTGGTCTGCTGGTCGGCGCTGTGGCCAATATGGCGCCGGAGCTGTTCGCGGGCATCCTGGCCAATGTCCCGTTCGTCGACCCGCTCACCTCGATCCTCGATCCATCTCTCCCGCTCACTGTCATCGAATGGGACGAGTGGGGAAACCCGCTGGCGGACAAGGATGTCTACGAATACATGAAGTCCTATGCGCCGTACGAGAATGTCGAGGCCAAGGACTATCCGGCGATTCTGGCCATCACCAGCCTGAACGACACCCGAGTGCTCTACGTCGAGCCTGCCAAGTGGATCGCCGCGCTGCGCGCCACCGCGACCGGCGATGCGCCGCTGCTGCTCAAGACGGAGATGAGCGCGGGCCACGGCGGGGTCAGCGGACGCTATGAGAAGTGGCGGGAAGTGGCCTTCGAGTTCGCTTGGATGCTCGACACGGTTGGTCTCGCCGAGGTGTAGCCGTTGGGTTACCCAGCGGCCCGGCGGTAGCGGTGCACCGCTACCGCCGACCTCACCGGATGTGCCGTGGTGTGGTGGAGTATTCGCCGCGTAGTCATGTGGGCTGCACATCGATGACATATGCGGTGGGCATCGTTGACTCATGAACGCTGAGCTGATCGTGTCGATTTCCGGGATCAGGGATACCACCACAGACGCGGCGTTCGAATTCGCCGAACAGATGGATCGACGTGGTGTGCCACTTTCCTTGCTGGTCGCGCCGCGGCTGAAGGGTAAATACCGGCTGCTCGACGATCCGGCTACACAGGAATGGCTGCGCAGCAGGCGGGCAGGCGGCGATGCCATCGTGCTGCACGGCTACGACCAAGCGGCCACCAAACGCAGGCGCGCCGAGTTCGCCGCGCTGCCCAAACACGAGGCGCGTTTGCGGTTGACCGCGGCGGACCGAGTGCTCGAACAGGTCGATGTGCGTACCCGCCTCTTCGCGGCACCACGCTGGAACGCCTCGACGGGTGCGCTGGAGGTATTGCCGGAGCTCGGTTTCCGGCTCGCGCTCGGACTCACCTCGATCATCGACCTGGAGCGCAATACGGCGCTGAAGTCCAGGGTGTACGGCCTCGGCGAGGGATTCCGCGCGGAGCCGTGGTGGTGCCGTGCGCTGGTACTCGGTGCCGCCCGTACCGCCCGCCGCGGCGGAATACTCCGCCTGGCCGTATCCGCCGTGCAGTTACAGCGCCCAGGGCCGCGCCAAGCCATGCTCGACGCTGTCGACCTCGCGTTATTCCATGGTGCGGTGGGCGCGACCTACCGCTGGGAGCCGTTTCCGGCAGCTCGGGCCGCGTGAATGCCTGCCGTCGCCCGCGAATGGGATAGCTCAGTGGCCGAAGACTATCTCTGTAACGGGAAGATGTGACCCTCACTATCCTTACTCACCGAGGGCAGGCCATACGGGCAGGATCAGCAGAGGTGGTCGACGGTCAAGTCCCGTGGGGTGGTGTAACAGAGGTGGTCACCGTGTGATCGGTTTACTCGGTCAGGCGGTGTGGCCTGTTCAGGGTGGTGTGATTTCCGTTGTCGGCACGGCGGGTGCCGCGGTGTGGGTGAAGCTACCCGCGTCCTCGCTGGTGAGCGAGGTCGTGAACGGTCTAAGGCGCAGTTGTTCGAGGCACCGGGCGAGGTCGGCGAGCAGCAGATCGGCCATATCGACGGTGAAACCGTGGCGGATCACCGCGCGCATGATCGTCTCGTCTTTCCGATCCGCGGGCAGCGGATACGCCGCGATCAGCCATCCTCTGGAACGGAGCCGGTCGGAGAGGTCGTAGAGGTTGAATCCGGGGGCTCCGGTCAGCCGCCAGCACACTGCCGCGATGCCACGCTGCGGATCGCCATCGTGGAGCAGTTCGAAGATCCTGATCCGGCGCAGGCCTTCGGCGAGGTGTCGTGCTACGTGGTAGATAGCGGACTGCACTCTGGTGTAGCCGGCGCGGCCCAAGCGGATGAAGTCGTAGTACTGCGTGATCGCTTGGGCGCCGGGCCGGGAGAAGTTAAGGGTGAAGGTGGCCATACTGCCGCCGAGGTAGTCGACATTGAAGAGGAGTTCTTCCGGTAGGTCATCGGCTCGGCGCCAGATCGCCCAGCCGCAGCCGAGGGGCGTGAGCCCGGTTTTGTGGCCGGAGGCGTTGATCGACTTCACCCTGGGCAGCCGGAAGTCCCACACCAGATCGGGCGCGGTGAAGGGGGCGAGGAAGCCACCGCTGGCGGCGTCGACGTGGATCGGGATATCCCAGCCCTGTGCTTGCTGGAGGGTGTCGAGTGTGGCACTGATTCCGGCGATATCCTCGAACAGGCCGGTGAAGGTCTGGCCTAAGGTGGCCACGACCATGATGGTGTTCTCGTCGCAGTGCTCCGCGAGATCGTCGGGGTGCAGGGTGAGCCGGTCGCCGCGCAAGGGAATCTGCCGGATCTCGACGTCGAAGTAGCGG
Source organism: Nocardia spongicola (assembly GCF_047200775.1). Classification (NCBI taxonomy): domain Bacteria; kingdom Bacillati; phylum Actinomycetota; class Actinomycetes; order Mycobacteriales; family Nocardiaceae; genus Nocardia; species Nocardia spongicola. Next base: position 425,009 of record NZ_JBJZOO010000002.1, read on the forward strand.
ACGAATTTCTCCCAGCAGACCTGTACCGGCCCGCAGACGAGGTTGGGTGTCCCGGTGCCGCCTCGGGCGCGCCAGCGGAATTTGGCGGCGAGCCCGCCGAGCATGGCCGCTTCACTGGAACCGATGGTCGAGGTGCCACGGGTGGTGGCAGGGTCCGGCGCGTGCCATAGGTCAGCGACCATGCGGACGCTTCGTTGCTCGAGTTCGGCGGTCTGCGGGTACTCGTCTTTGTCGACGATGTTCTTGTCCATGCATTCTGCCATCAACCTGCGGGCGTGGTCGTCCACCCAGGTGGTGCAGAAGGTGGCCAGGTTCATTCTGGAGACACCGTCGAGCATCAGTTCATCGTGCACGAGCTCGTAGGCGACTGGAGGAAGCATCTCGTGTGCCGGAAAACCGGTCTTCGGTGCGGCTCGGCTCAGTCCGGGCCGCGCGAACAGGTCATCGATTTCTTCGGATCCTTCAGACATGAACAAAGCTCCCGGTGTGGCTCGTGTGCGAGGTGTTGGAGCGGGGAGCCGAGGCCATCGGTCAGCAAGACGGGGGACCGGGTGTGCACTGTGTTCGACAGCGACTGCTCAGATGTGATTTTCCAGTTTCAGCACCTCGAGCGCGATATCCGGATGGTTCCGGACCGCCGCGCGCAGTTGCTTCATCGAACTCGCGTGAGTCTCGTTCGAGATCGAATCTCCGCGCCGAAATCAGGCCTTGTAGTAGCCGCCGATGGCTACCCAGGCCAGCCGTGCACGTAGGGACTGGAAATGGCCGGTCCTTGCTTGCTGTGCGAGTTCATCGAAGGTGCAGCCCGCGCGTCGCAGTGCATTTGTGATCGCGATCTCGGTGTCCTTCGGGCCCGCAATCATCACTGTCTCGTCAGGCTCGATCACGGCAGTCATCGGAGGTTCCTCCTGTGCGGCAATGAAACTCACTGTAGGTCTAGAGAATCACGTAGAGATGACAGTCGAGCGATACATGGGAACAGTCTCGATCAGTGGGTTGAGAATGCCTCCCGGATGCTTCGTGCGCAGCACGTACCCGTCAGTAGATGCTGAATTGTGACCTCTATCACTTCACGCTAGTCTGCTGGCCCCTTGTGCAAGCCACTGAAGCAGCTCATGCAGCCTTGCACCTGTTCGACGGTCGCCTTTCCGGTCATCGCATAGGCGATCCATGTTCTGATTCACGCACACCGCGACTGCCGCAGTGCCGAGGACCGGGATCCCGCCTGCGTGAGCGCTGCGCACCACTTATGCCTCCACCGGGCGACGGCTGCGTATCTGTGTCAGCGAGATGTCTTGGAAGAGCGCGAGATCGGCGCTGACCGATACTTTGTGCCGATGCGCATGCGGCCGGTTCCGTACCGAAAATTCGCGCAATCCATCCGTAGATTCGACGTATAAATAGAGGATGGTATATGTGATCGGCGAGCCGTGTGTGGATGTGATGGATCGGGCGTGCACGCAGGAATGCCCTACCGACTCCATCTACGAGGGCAAGCGTTCATTGTATATCCACCCCGACGAGTGCATTGACTGCGGTGGGTGCGCGGTGGTGTGCCCGGTGGAGGCGATCTACTACGAGGGCGACCTGCCTGCCGATCTCGAGCCCTACTGCGACGACAACGCCGCTTTCTTCGCCCAGACCCTACCCGGCCGCGACCAGCCACTCGGATTACCTGGCGGTGCAACCAAACTCGGCCCTGTCGGGGTCGATACCCCGATGGTGACCCAGCTGCCGAAACGGAATATCCGGCCGTAATACGCGAAACGGCAGCCGGGCCGGCTCGGGCCGCGACTCGTAGACTGATCGCGCACTGTATCCGGAGCGCTCGGTAGATCCGTATGGCAGCGCTTACAGGTCGGTGTCGTCTTCCGGTACGAGCACTCGAAATTCTGTTCCGGCCGGTGCCATTTCGGTCAAGCGGCCGAAGTAGATGCCCCGCGCCTCTGGCTGGATGATGCCGAAATGGATAGGTAGCGCGACCCGAGGGCCGACCGCGCGGAGATAGTCGACGGCCTCGCTGATCCGCATCCACGGCGCCACGGCGGGGGCGGCCAGCACACCGACCGGGACCGGTGGCACCCACAGTGAGTCGCCCGGATGCACGAGCTGGGCCGGGTCGTCCGGAGTGCCCAGCTGGAAGACCGTGTTGTCGATCACGGGAATCTCCGGATGGATGACGGCGTGCCTGCCGCCGCCACCCGTGATCTGCAATCCGCCGAGTGTAAGCACGTTGCCTGCGTGCACCGGCTCCCATGGCCCGCCGCGCTGCTCGGCGGTCTGCGGATCCGATAACAACCGTGCGCCGGGATTGGCCGCGATGAGCGCATCGATCCGGTCCGGATCGATGTGGTCGGGATGCTGATGGGTGACCGCGATCGCGTCCAGGCCGGTGAGCCCCTCGAAGCCATGGGAGAAGGTGCCTGGGTCGAACAAGATCTTCGTGTCGTGTAGCTCGACGAGGAGACAGGAATGACCGAAGTGAGCTATGCGCATCCGATCATGCTATCGACGCGATGGGTCGCTGCCCGGCTCATTCGCCGGTGCCGCCGAGTCTTGGCCTACCCCGCGGATGTCGCTTCCGACCAGCACAACTACGCTGCTGAGGTACCCCCCCCAACCACATGAGGAGCAACGCGTGGCACGAGTCGTGGTCGAGGTGATGCCGAAGGCCGAGATCCTGGATCCGCAGGGGCAGGCCATTGTCGGCGCACTCCCGCGCCTGGGATTCGAGGGCATCTCGGATGTGCGGCAGGGCAAGCGATTCGAACTGGACGTCGACGACGATATCGACGACGCGACGCTGGAACAGATCGCCGAATCACTGTTGTGCAACACGGTGATCGAGGAGTGGAAGGTGGTTCGCCTCTCATGACCGCGCGGATCGGGGTCATTACGTTTCCCGGCACGCTCGACGATGTCGATGCCGCACGGGCGGTGCGCTCGGCCGGTGCCGAGGCTGTCGGTCTGTGGCATGCCGATGCCGACCTGAAGGGCGTCGACGCGGTGATCGTCCCTGGCGGCTTTTCCTACGGCGACTACCTGCGGGCAGGTGCTATCGCTCGGTTCGCCCCGGTGATGACCGAGGTGGTGCGCGCGGCGGGTGCCGGAATGCCGGTGCTCGGTATCTGCAACGGTTTCCAGGTGCTGTGCGAGGCCGGATTGTTGCCCGGTGCGTTGACCCGCAATGAAGGTCTGCACTTCATCTGCCGGGACGAGTGGCTGAGCGTCGAGTCGGTATCCACGGTATGGACCTCACGGTTCGAGCCGGGCGCCCAGATCCTCATCCCGCTCAAGTCCGGCGAGGGCCGTTACCAGGCTTCGGATGCGGTACTCGACGAGCTGGAAGGCGAGGGTCGGGTGGTGTTCCGCTATGCGGGTGACAATCCGAACGGTTCACAGCGCGGTATCGCTGGTATCGCCTCGGCAAACGGCCGGATTGTCGGCTTGATGCCGCACCCAGAACACGCGACCGAGCCCCTGACCGGACCCAGTGACGACGGGCTCGGGTTGTTCCTTTCGGTGCTCGACACCCTGGTTTCCGCCTGAGCTGGAGTTTCCTTCTGAGTTCTGCGCCGAGAGTGGCCATGCGGGCCCTGGCTCTGGCGATATCGGCTCAGGCGATGCGATCGACGATGTCGAGCTCGGTGCCGTAGGCGTGGGCGAGGTAACCGTGCCGGATGAGCTGGTTACCTCGGAAACCCCCGATCTCGCCTCGGGTTTCCAGAAGCAGTCCCTGGTCGAGGGTGCCGAGGATCTCCGGCACCGCCAGGGATCCGGCCGCCTGCGCCAGCGCGCTCAGGGTATGGATGGCTTCGTAGGCGGCATTGCCGAAACTGCTGAGTACAGGGGCGAACGCCCCATGCCGCTTGCGGTAACGGATCATCCGGTCGCGTCCGTCGGAGGTGCGGTTGTCGAGGAAGAAACTGGAGGCGACGAAGAAGTTGCGGTTGGCTTCCTGGCCGGCGGCCAGCAGCACGTTCTCGTCGGCGGCCGGGCTGAACCGGAGCTGTGTCGCGGCGCGGCCGGTGGCCGTGTACTGCAGATTGAAGCGGGCGACATCGGCACCGACCATCAGGATCACCACCGCATCGGCCAGGTCCAGCGCCGGGTGGTGGAGGAAATCGGAGAAGTCAGGGAAGCCGAGTGGAACGAACTGTTCGAGCACGATGGTGGCCGGGGAAACCAGACCGGTGCGAATCGCCTCGGCGGTCCGGCGTGGCCAGATGTAATCGTTTCCGATGATCGCCCAGCGCTGTACGCCGTATTCGCGTTCGAGCCATCGCATGGCGGGTACGGTCTGCCCGGCGGGGTGTTCGCCGAGCAGTAATACACCGGGTGGCTCGTCGGTCGACCCTTCATGGCTGGTGGCGTACAGATAGGGCACCCGGCCCGCGGCGGCGTGCGCTACCGCGCGCCGGACTGCGGAGGTGTGCCAGCCGGTGATGGCGTGTGTCATTCCCGTGGCCAGCAGTGCCGAGACCTCGGTGGCCACCTCGTGCGGTGGACGCCCACCGTCGATATTCGTAGTGCGAATTTCCCTTCCCAGAATTCCCGCACCTCGGTTGATTTCATCCACAGCCAGGGATATCGCTGCGAGGCAGGAGGGTGCGACGATACCTCCCGGGCCTTGTAACGGGACTATGTTGAGGATCTCGATGGTGTGTTCCGGGCTCTCGCCGAACGTCGCCATTGGGTACTCTTCTTCTCGTTCGAGCGAAATTCATGGCAGGCAGGAAAACGGGAAATAATGACGCCTATTGTAAGCGGAAATCAGACGCTGCATGGCGCGTTGCGTGCCGCGGAGCGCGGTTGGGTGCGGTATTTGGACGCAGCGCTGTGTGCCAGGAAACTTTCGCCGGACCAGTGGTCGATGCTGTCGAATCTATGTGTCGACGAGGGGATGACCATGACCGAGCTGGCGGCGAAATCGCAGATCGCACCATCCTCGGCTACCAGGCATGCTGATTATCTTGCTGAACGTGGCCTGATCTTCCGGCTCGCCGCGCAGGACGATCGGCGACGCATCGTGATCGGCCTCAGCAGGCTCGGGGCTGATCTGGTCGCCGAGGTACGAGCACAGGAGGTGCGGGCCGAGCGTGAGTTGCGGGAGAGAATCGGCGCGCGCCGATATGTCGAACTCGTGCGATTGCTCGATCTGGTTTCACTCGTCACTGAGCAATATGCGTAATGTATCAAAGCATCCGAGATTCATCCGATGAATTCTGGGAATATCCGATATGTCGGTACCGGTGAATTATTCCCGCTGTAGTGCTCGGGTGGGAAACCATGGGAGCGGGAGATCATTCGTATCCGATGGTCGCGCGGTGCGTACTGCGGGTAGTGCCGTATAGCCGGTATTTGTGCTGCCCGGTGCCACGGCTGTAGCAGGCCGCTAGCGGTCGGCTTGCCTAGGATCGCAGGCATGCCCGTTTCTGCCACCACCGCTACTGCCGCCGAGCTGTGCGCGTTCATCGATGCTTCGCCCTCGCCGTTTCACGTCTGCCGAACTGTCGCCGCGGAATTGGAGCTGCGGGGATTCACTCGGCTCAACGAATCGGATGTGTGGCCTTCCGCGGGCCTGAACAGGCACTATGTGGTACGCGGCGGGTCGCTGATCGCCTGGTCGGCCACGGAGGTGCCGGAGACGGCCCCGTTCCGGGTGGTCGGCGCGCACACCGACAGTCCCAATCTGCGCGTCAAGCAGCATCCGGACCTGGCCTCGGCGGGCTGGCAACTGGTCGGCCTCGAACCGTATGGCGGCGCTTGGCTGAACTCTTGGCTGGATCGGGAGCTCGGCATCTCCGGTCGGCTGAGTGTGCGTGCGGGAAACACCGTGCGTGAGCGGTTGGTTCGGATCGATGAGCCGATTCTGCGGGTGCCGCAGCTGGCGATCCATCTGTCCGAGGACCGCCGCGGTGTCACGCTGGATCCGCAACGACATCTCAACGCGATATGGGGTGTGGGGGAGCAACCGGGCGCGTTCCTCGATGTCGTGGCCGAGTATGCCGAGGTCGACCCGGGCACGGTGCTCGGCTGGGAGCTGATGACCCATGATCTGGCGCCGAGCAGGCTGGTGGGCCGGGAACAGGATCTGGTCAGCGCGCCTCGCTTGGATAACCAGGGCACCTGTTTCGCCGGTCTGCGTGCTTTTCTGGCCGCGATCGATGAGCCGGGCGCGGCGGTTCCGGTGCTGGTCATGTTCGATCACGAAGAGGTGGGCAGTCAGTCCGATCGTGGTGCGCAATCGGATCTGCTTCCCGCCGTATTGGAACGTATCGTGCTCGCACGTGGCGGTGGTCGCGCCGATTATCTTGCCGCGCTGGCGGGTTCGGTATGTGCCTCTGGTGATATGGCGCATGCCACCCATCCCAACTATCCGGAGCGGCACGAACCCGCGCACCGGATCGAAGTGAACGGTGGTCCGGTGCTCAAGGTCAACCAGAATCTGCGCTATGCCACCGATGCCGCCGGGGCCGGTGAGTTCGCCTTGGCCTGCGCACAAGCCGGAGTTCCGTTACAGCGCTATGTGCACCGCGCCGATCTGCCCTGCGGTTCCACCATCGGACCCATGACCGCGGCGCGCACCGGTATGCCGACCGTCGACGTCGGCGCCGCGCAACTGGCGATGCATTCGGCGCGAGAACTGATGGGTGCTTCGGATGTCCCGGCTTATGCCGCGGCGCTTGCCGCTTTCCTGACTCCGGAGAGCGCCGGGCGGTAGGTGGCGGCCGCGATGACGAATATCGCGAAAGTGACCAGCACGTAGCTGCCTCCGATGAGCTGTTGCCACCAGGTCCAGCCCAGCTCGTGGTCGTCGGAGTGCGGCAACAGCCATTGCGGCCCGATCAGGAACAGTGCGGCGCAGGCCGCGGCCGGTGCGATCAGCCATGGGTTGCGGGTTCCCCGCGCCATACGGTCGGCGGCGACTATAAGCACGGGCGCGATCCACACCCAGTGATGTGACCAGGACACCGGCGAGACCAGCAGCACCGCCGCGGCGTTCACCAGCAGTGCCGCCACGGTCGCGCCCGCGTCGATCAGCCTGCGCATCCATACCGCGGCGAGCGCGATGGCCAGCAGCGACAGTGCGATCCACAATGCTGTGGCTACCGAATCAGGCACGCCGAGGCGGAATATCACACCCTTGATGGACTGGTTGCCCGCGAAATGCGGCGGTCCGATCCGGCCGGTATCGGCGAGAGTGTGGAACCAGTAGTCCACCGAATCACTGGGGAACAGCAGAAAACCGAGGCCGACCGCCGCGATCGCGGACGCGACCAGCGTGCCCGCGGTCTTCCAGTCCTTGCGCAGGAGGAAGTACAACAGATAGCCGGCCGGGATCAGCTTCACCGATACGGCGATGCCGATCAACATGCCACGCGGCCAGAACGGTTTGCGTACCAGGCAATCCAGTGTGATCGCTGCCATCAACACCAGGTTGATCTGGCCGAAACCGAAGGTCTGCCGAATCGGCTCGAACAACTGCGTCACCGCGACCGCGCCGATGACGAGGGTGAGCGTGGTCAGCCGGGAGAATTCGGGGCGCAGCCGGGCCAGTACCAGCCACAATGAGATACCGAGACTCGCTATGGAGGTGGTGATCACCAGCACTGTGGCGACCGTGAGCGGCATCAGGGCCAGCGGTGCGAAGAACAGCGCGGCCAGCGGGGGATATGTGAACGGCAATCCGATCCCGTACACCGGTGGCATCGGGCCGTACAGCTCGCCGCCGTCCAGCCAGACGCGGGCGCCGTTGCGATAGACCTGCAGATCGATGTAGCCGTACCACCACTGCGTCAGCAGCGATACGAGCACTGATGTCGCGAACAGCGCGATAGCGGCGATCAGCCAACGTACCTGGGACACCGGCTGCCTCGGTGGTGTGCTGTCCGGAGCGGTTATCGACTCTTCGTTCCTGGATGGCTCTTCGTTCCCGGATGGCGCGGTGCCGGTGGTGATCGACCGCGTATCCGGATTCGCAACCCCCGATCCATCGTTCACCGGCTCAGCGTAACCGGTCCGTTCGGTCGTTCGGTCGTTCGGCCCATATGGTGACACCGCACGTCGGACGATACGTCCCTCGATCGGCGCCCCCGGCGGGTAGCACTGTGGTGGCCTCGTCAACATGGCCCGTACCCAGTGCCTCTAGACTGACGCTCAGGCATCTCGCCGCAACCCAGTGACAATGCTCGTCGCTTCACAATGCCCGGCCGAAAGGACCCTGGTACTCCGTGACTCCGCAGGTCGACACCGTCAGCGCAGCCGCAGCAACCCCCGATGCGCCGCAACCCTACAAAGAACTCGGCCTCAAGGACGACGAGTACGCCCGCATCAAGGAGATCCTTGGGCGCAGGCCGACCGACGCCGAGCTGGCCATGTACTCCGTGATGTGGAGTGAGCACTGCTCTTATAAGTCTTCGAAAGTGCATCTGCGCTACTTCGGTCAGACCACCACCGAACAGATGCGCGAGTCGATGCTCGCGGGCATCGGTGAGAACGCGGGTGTTGTCGACGTGGGTGACGGCTGGGCGGTCACCTTCAAGGTCGAAAGTCACAACCATCCCTCCTATGTCGAGCCGTATCAGGGCGCGGCCACCGGGGTCGGCGGTATCGTGCGCGACATCATGGCCATGGGCGCGCGCCCGATCGCGGTGATGGATCAGTTGCGTTTCGGTGCGCCGGAAGCGGCTGATACCCGTCGCGTCGTGGACGGTGTTGTGCGTGGAATCGGCGGATACGGCAACTCGCTCGGCCTGCCGAACATCGGTGGTGAGACCGTATTCGACCCATCGTATCAGGGCAACCCGCTGGTGAACGCGCTGTGTGCCGGCGTGATGCGGGTCGAGGATCTGCATCTGGCCTTCGCCTCTGGCACCGGCAACAAGATCGTGTTGTTCGGCGCGCGCACCGGGCTGGACGGCATCGGCGGGGTGTCGGTGCTGGCTTCGGACACGTTCTCCGGTGACGAGTCCGGCGCGGGCCGCAAGAAGTTGCCTTCGGTACAGGTCGGTGATCCGTTCACCGAGAAGGTGCTCATCGAGTGCTGTCTCGAGCTGTACGCCGCCGAGCTGGTCGTCGGTATCCAGGACCTGGGTGGTGCCGGATTGTCCTGTGCGACTTCCGAGCTCGCGGCAGCAGGCGACGGCGGTATGCGCATCGAGCTGGACAAGGTGCCGCTGCGCGCGGCGAATATGACTCCGGCCGAGGTGCTCTCCAGCGAGTCGCAGGAGCGTATGTGCGCGGTGGTCACCCCGGAGAATGTGGACGCGTTCCTGGCCGTATGCCGTAAATGGGATGTGCTGGCCACGGTGATCGGCGAGGTCACCGATGGTGACCGTTTGGTGGTCACCTGGAATGGGGAGACGGTCGTCGATGTGCCGCCGCGCACGGTCGCGCACGAGGGACCGGTATACGAGCGTCCGGTCGCCCGCCCCGAGGAACAGGACGCGCTGGTCGCTGCCACTCCCGACGGGCTGACCAGGCCGAAGAATGCCGATGAGCTGCGAGCCACGCTGCTGCGGATGATCGCGAGCCCACAGCTGTGCAGCCGCAAGTGGATCACCGAGCAGTACGACCGCTACGTGCGCGGTAACACCGTGCTCGCCGAGCATGCCGACGCGGGTGTCATCCGGATCGATGAGAAGACCGGCCGTGGTATCGCGCTCGCCACCGACGCCTCCGGCCGCTACACCAAGCTGGATCCCTACACCGGCGCGCAGCTCGCGCTGGCCGAGGCCTACCGCAATGTGGCTACCACCGGCGCGACACCGAAGGCGGTTACCAACTGCCTGAACTTCGGTTCCCCGGAGGATCCGGCGGTGATGTGGCAGTTCCAGCAGGCGGTGCGTGGCCTGGCTGATGGTTGCGTTGCGCTCGGTATCCCGGTCACCGGTGGCAATGTGAGCTTCTACAACCAGACCGGTCAGACCGCGATCCTGCCGACCCCGGTAGTCGGTGTGCTCGGGGTACTCGACGATGTGCACCGCCGTATTCCGACCGGGCTCGGCCTGGAGCCGGGGGAGACGCTGATCCTGCTCGGTGAGACGCATGACGAATTCGGCGGTTCGATCTGGTCGCAGGTCGCCCACGACCATCTCGGTGGTGTTCCACCGAAAGTGGACTTCGCCCGCGAGAAACTGCTGGCCGAGGTGCTGACCGCCGGATCGAGGGACGGCATGATCAGTGCCGCGCACGATCTTTCGGAGGGTGGTCTCGCCCAGGCTGTCGTCGAGGCCGCGCTCGCGGGCGAAACCGGTTGTCGCATTCTGCTTCCCGAGGACGCGGACCCGTTCGTCATGCTGTTCGCCGAGTCGGCGGGCCGGGTGCTTGTCGCCGTACCACGCTCGGAGGAAACTCGATTCACTCGCATGTGCACCGCGCGGGAGCTGCCCTGGGTGCGTATCGGCGTGGTCGATCAGGGGTCGGATTCGGTGGAGGTCCAGGGCCGGTTCGCTATCACCATGGCCGAGTTGCGGGCTGCCCATGAGGGCACGCTGCCGAAGCTTTTCGGCGCGGGCACGGCCTGATCGCAGCGTTCCCTGTCGTGTGGTGGGGAAATCGTGGTGAGGAAAGCGGAGGTGTGAACGTGCACCCGGGGACCTGGACCCCTCGTTTACCGGGCTCCCGGATGCACGTGTGTCAGGCGCCGGACGCGACCCGAGTCACTGTGCGCACCGGGTCGGTCGGGAGATGCCCGGTGTACTCACGGGTAGGAATTCTGCCGAGTACGAGACGGGGGCACACGAGTACAACTACTCGAGTGGACTGCGTAGTAGGCCGGGACGCGGTCGTATCGATGGCGGATCTGCTGTTGTGCGCCCCGGATCGGGGCCGATCATGGCCACGTTGTCGGTACAAAGTGCTGAATCGTCGGTAGCGACCGCCATACTGGTCGGGTGCTGGAGACCGCTGGGGCCATGCGAAGGCTACGTGCGCGTGCCGTCGCAGTTATTCGGCGTGCCGAGGTGATCATCGACCTGAACTATGCCGGGCTGGTGGTCGCCACGGTGTTCTTCGCGCTGTCGGTAACGCCGTCGCTGCTGCCGCGGGACTGGTTGTTCCAGGGTTTGATCAGCGGGATCAACGCCGCGCTCGGATACGGTGCCGGCTGCCTGCTGGAATGGATGTTCCGGCTGTGGGTGCGGCCGCATCTCACGGTTTCCCCACCGCCGACCTGGGTGCGTTACGCGGTCAAGTCGGCGATCCTGATCACCGCGGTGCTCAGTGCCGCGCTCATGCTGGTGCAATCGGCGCGATGGCAGCGCGAAAGCGCAGCACTTATGGGGATGTCGGGCACCACAACCTCTGCCTATCTGCGCGTCGGAGTGCTCAGTGTGGCCGTCGGCATCGTGGTGGTCGCGGTGTACCGGACGGTGCGCGCGATCGTCCTGTCTCTGGCCCACCTGCTCAATCGGTGGGTGCGGGTACCGCGCGAGCTGGCACCGTCCATGGGGTTGCTCGTGCTGGTGGTGTGCACAGTCACGATCTTCAACGGTGTCGCCTCACGGGCGTTCTTCGCGGTAGCCAACTCGGCTTTCAGTGTACGCAACGAGCGCTCTTTGGCCGAGGCCATCCAGCCGCAGCGGCCGGAGCGTTCCGGCAGCCCGGCCTCATTCGCCGCATGGGAGACGCTCGGTTACGAAGGGCGGTGGTTCGTCTCACACGGCCCTACTGTCAGTCGCATCGCCGCGGTCACCGGGCGACCGGCCAAGGAACCGATCCGGGTTTATGTCGGCCTGGATTCGGTCGAAGGCGAGGAGAAACCGGCCGATCTGGCAGTGTCCGAACTGGAGCGAACCGGGGCGTTCGACCGGCAGGTGCTTGTGGTGGTCACCACAACGGGAACCGGGTGGGTGAGCTCCATGGCGGCCGGGGCGATCGAGTACATGTACGGTGGCGACACCGCCATCGTGGCCACCCAGTACTCGTATCTGCCGAGCGTACTGTCGTTCCTGGCCGACCGTGGCAAAGCCGCCGCGGCGGGTAAGGACTTGTTCGACGCGGTGTACCAGCACGTGGCAGTACGGCCACCGGAACTGCGACCCAAGTTACTGGTATACGGGGAGAGTCTGGGTTCGCAGGGCTCGGAGGCGGCGTTCGATGGGCTGGCCGAGCTGCGGGCCCAAGTAGACGGCGCGCTATGGGTCGGCCCGCCGAATTCCAACCGGCTGTGGCGGCAATTCGTCTCCCGTCGCGACCCTGGTTCGCGCGAGGTGCAGCCGGTATACGCGGACGGGCTCGTGGTCAGGTTCGCAGCCAACCGTGCCGAGCTGGCACTGCCCTCATCGGAATGGCGTCCGCCGCGCATTGTCTATCTACAACACGCGTCCGATCCGATCGTCTGGTGGTCGCCGGATCTGATCTTCTCGAAGCCGGATTGGTTGTCCGAGCCGAGGGGCTCGGATGTCTCCACCCAGATGCGTTGGTGGCCGTTCGTGACCTTCTGGCAGGTCAGCGCCGACCTCACCAACGCGGTGGGAGTCACCGACGGGCATGGACACCGGTACGGCAGCTTGGTACTGGATGGGTGGGCGGCTATCTTGCCGCCGCCGGACTGGACACCCGAGCTGTCCGAACGGATCCGGGCTGCCCTTGTGGCCGAGGAAGAGTACGAGCGGGAGATCAAATGAGTGGTGTGCGGGTCGCGGGAACCGTTGCGGCCGTTGTTTTCCCGCTCGCCTGGAGTGCGGTGGCCCTGCCTCGGCTCGATGTCGGTGTGCGCGGTAGAACCGTGGCGACAGCCGGATTCGCCACCGGCTACGCACTCACCCTGCGCAGCACGCCGAACTGGCGTTCGGCTCGCGGGATACGCTACGGCCTGCTGGCGGCCTCGACAGTCGTGGCAGGTTATGGTGCGGCCCTCACCTTTCCATCGGTACAGCAGCGGGCGGCTGCGCTCCATGGGCGCAGCCCGGGGGTATCCCTGCTCGAATGGGTTGTTGTGCATATTCCGATCGGCACCGTGTATAGCGAGGAGCTCATCTTTCGCGGCACGCTGGACCCCTTGCTCGACGATTCGTTCGGGGCCGGAACGGGCGCACTACTCGGTGCGGTGATATTCGGACTCTGGCATATCGCACCAGCACGGGCGGCGGGCGACAGCGTGCTCGGCACGGTAACCACCACCACCGCGGGCGGCCTGGTGTTCGGGGCACTGCGCCGTGGCACCGCTGGTACCGCCGCCCCGGCGCTGCTGCATCTGGCGATCAACGCGGGTGGCGCGATCGCCCCACATCTGGCGCGCAGGCTCGACGGTCGACGCCTCGACCACGCCCCTGCGCCGCGAGTATCCGCGCGAGCTGGCACTATGCGAAAGCGAAAGGTGCGCCAAGCGAAGTGAGGTCGGCTCGGTGGCAGGACGAGGGACGGTTGATCCCGCGCAGATGCGGGCGGCGGTGGCGGCGGTACGCGAGTGGCTGTGCGACGAGTCGGTCGCCGCGCCGACCCGCACCGAGCTCGCGGAGGCAGTGCGGACTACCGCGCGGTCACTGGCGGCCTCGGCTCCAGGGCACTCGGTAGAGGTCCGGGTACCGCCATTCGTCGCGGTGCAGTGTGTCGAAGGCCCACGACATACCAGGGGCACCCCGCCCAATGTCGTGGAGACCACTCCCCGGACATGGCTGCTCCTGGTTACCGGCCTGCTCGACTTCGATACCGCGGTGGCCGCTGGTGCGGTCCACGCCTCGGGTACCAGGGCGGCGGAAATAGCCCACTGGTTACCGCTCACCCGGGTGCGCGGTAACTGAGGTGAGCTGCTCGAGTGCGCCGCCCGCACCCGAGTCAGGACGCTCTCCAGCAGGCGAGCTCGAACCCGGACGAGCTCAATCCTGGAGGATATTGCTGCGCTCGAGTCCCTTGCGGTCGTAGAAACGGGTGAACACGGTGCCGAGCACCAGCCCGACCGCGAGACCCAACAGTGCCATCCATACCCCGCGGGAGAGTCCGGCCTGGAAACTCGAATCGAAGTACAGGATCGACCGCACGCCGAGATACACCTGATGCATGGGCTCGAACTCGGCAAGCCAGCCGAAGTAGCGTGGTGTCGCCTCGATCGGCACGGTGCCGCCGGAGGACGGCAGGCCGAGGATGATGAACAGGATCAGGTTCACCAGCAGACCCGCAGAGCCGATTGCGGCCAGGGTGGACAGTCCGGTTACGCCCACCGCGGTCATGGCGAGCACGCTGTAGAGGAACAGTGCCAGCGGGTTGTCGATCGGCATATCGAGCAGCTTGCCGACGAGCAGGAACACCCCGGCGATGACGTTCGCCGCCACCACGAAAACGCCCCATTTGATCAGCAGTGTGGTGAATCGCGAAATGGGTGTCGGCGGGTAGTGCACGTACCACGGACCGTACTCGGTGGGGACGAAGCCGAGCTGAGCATCGATCATGGTGTGGATGACCATCGCGCCGACCACCCCGGCGAGCAGCAACAGCAGCGCGTAGAAGAACGCGGTCAAGCCCTGGCCGCTGCCGCTGGGCAGCGGATAGTATTCCTCTGTGATCACCTGAATCGGCTGCGCCAGCACAATTCTGGATGCACCGGACAATTCGGGTGCGGGTGGGCCGCCGGGTTGCTGGGTCAGTTGCGCATTGACCCGCTCGGTCAACTGCTCGCCGACCTGCTTGTTCACCGCGGTCAATGCCTCGTTACTGATCCGGAGCGCGATCTGGGTGGCGTACGCGCCGGTGCGCGGATTGGTTTGCACCGTGATGATCGGTTGTTGGATATCCCCCGGTATAACGCTTCCCATACCGAGAATGCTGAGTCGCTTACTGAAATCACTCGGGATGATGATCGCACCGTAGAGTTGCCCGAGCCGCATCTGCTGTTCCGCCTCGTTGATGCCGAGCATCCGCAGATCGATCTTGTCGGCAGGCACCCGCTGCCGCAGGCCCTCGCTGATCTGGTCGCCGAAGTTCACTCGCTGCTGGGTTTCGCTATCGGCGACATCGCCCAGATCCCGGTTGACCAGCGCGATCGGGAAGTCGTGCAGGTTCTTCTCCGGATCGGCGACATAATCGAGATACATGATGCCGAGCAGGGTGGTCAGCAGGACCAGCACTCCGAGCGGGAGCAGGACCATACGCGGCCATGGCCGCCGAACCTCGGCCGCATTCGCTCCTGTGTTGCTCGTGTCGTCCGTATTGGTCACGGTGCGCACCGTAGCAGTTGCCGGTACCGGAAAGCCGTAACTGCGCTCACCTCGAATTGCTGTTCGGATGCGGTGGCGGTGTGAGAGCGCGGATTCCCATCCGTAGAATGAATGTGCCCCTCAGCCCGTCCGAAAGGGAGCACACGGTGACCAACGCCGAACTGCCGGTCGACAGCACTTCCGCCGGCTCGTTTTCCGCCTCGGATATCGACGAGAGCGAGCCGCGCGAGGAGTGCGGTGTCTTCGGAGTCTGGGCGCCGGGGGAGGAAGTGGCCAAGCTCACCTATTACGGCCTGTACGCATTGCAACACCGCGGGCAAGAGGCGGCTGGCATCGCGGTATCGAACGGTGCGCAGATCCTCGTCTTCAAGGATCTGGGTCTGGTCAGCCAGGTCTTCGATGAGCAGACGCTGGCCGCTATGCCTGGCCATATCGGGGTCGGGCATTGCCGCTACTCCACTACCGGCGGGGTCACCTGGGAGAATGCCCAGCCCATCTTCCGCACCACCGCGGTCGGTTCCGGGCTTGCGCTGGGGCACAACGGCAATCTGGTCAACACTGCTGAATTGGCGCATCGCGCAAGGGAATTCGGACTTATCGGCGCCACGATCCATGATGGACGCCCCCAGCCGGCCGCGGCGACATCCGACTCCGATGTGGTCACCGCGCTGCTCGCGCACGCCGCGGCCGATTCAAGTATCGAGCAGGCCGCGATGGCGCTGCTGCCTACCTTGCGTGGCGCGTTCTGCCTGACTTTCATGGACGAGAACACCCTGTACGCCGCGCGTGATCCACACGGTGTTCGCCCGCTGTGCCTCGGCAGGTTGGAGCGTGGCTGGGTGGTAGCCAGCGAGACGGCCGCACTGGATATCGTCGGCGCCTCGTTCGTCAGGGAGATCGAGCCGGGCGAGTTGCTGGCGATCGACGCGGACGGTGTGCGCTCGATGCGTTTCGCCAACCCCGAGCCCAAGAGCTGCGTCTTCGAGTACGTGTACCTGGCCAGGCCGGACAGCGCCATCGCGGGCCGGTCGGTGCATGCCACCAGGGTGGGGATCGGCAGGCGCTTGGCGAAGGAGCATCCGGTCGAGGCGGATCTGGTGATTCCGGTGCCCGAATCCGGAACCCCGGCCGCGGTCGGCTATGCCCAGGGATCGGGATTGCCCTACGGACAAGGCCTGATGAAGAACGCCTATGTCGGGCGCACGTTCATACAGCCGAGCCAGACCATCCGCCAGCTCGGCATCCGGCTCAAGCTCAATCCGTTGCGCGAAGTCATCCGTGGTAAGCGCCTGATCGTCGTGGACGACTCGATCGTGCGTGGGAACACGCAACGCGCGCTGATCCGGATGCTGCGTGAGGCGGGTGCGTTGGAGATCCATGTGCGGATCGCCTCGCCGCCGGTGAAATGGCCGTGTTTCTACGGCATCGATTTCGCTTCGAGGGCCGAGTTGATCGCCAATGGTACGGGGACCGAAGGCGATGTCGCGGATATGGTCGAAGGCGTGCGCCGATCGATCGGCGCCGACACTCTCGGCTACATCTCACTCGAAAGCATGATCGCCGCGACCGAGCAGCCGCGCTCCCGGCTGTGTTCCGCGTGTTTCGACGGTAACTATCCGATCCCACTGCCCACCGAGGTGGCCTTCGGGAAGAATGTGCTCGAGGGCGCGCTGAATGGCAAGTCCGAGGCAATGCCGCTGCGCGAGAACACGAATGCGAGTGCGCTGAGTCGTTCGTGACCGCTTAGCCGTTCGTGACCGCGGGTTGTCGCTGGCTCGCTGTGCTCGGATGCACCGGCGATCCGCCGTATCACTGTTTCGGCATCGCTGTTTCGATTCGACGTGGCACCGGAATCGGTCGATGACATCGCGCCGGTGAGTCCCCGTACCGCGCGTGGGTAGTGCTCTGGTTGTCGCGTGCTGCGCTGTGGCGCATTTGAGACATCGTGTGGGCGCACTCGGGCTCTCGCGCGCCACGGCCTGCGTGGATGGCCGGGTTTTCCACCTCTTTCCAGTGACGTGCGCGCGATCTGCAGGGCTGTCAATTTTTTTCTTTGAAAACGTAACGTGTCGAAAATGCTTCGGCGGTACCGTGCCCTTCGGACCGAAAGTTCAACTGTGTTCGTGCCAAGTCGGTGCTCCACGGCTGCCTGGTGCGGCGCTAGAGAAGTGGAATAGTGATGAGGAACTCGAGGATTGGGCGAAGGCCGGGAACGCGAGCTGTCGCGGCGGCCGGCCTGGTAGCGCTGACCGCATCGGTGGTGGCGGCCTGTGGCTCCGGACGGACCGACGATGCCGGAGGCAGCGCCGGGCTGGTGGTCGGTACCACCGACAAGATCTTCTCGCTCGACCCGGCTGCTGCGTACGATTACGGGTCCTTTGCCGCGGAAACGCAGATCTACCAGCACTTACTCAATTTCGCACCCGGTGATGCGACCCCAGCGCCCGATGCGGCGCAGAAGTGCGAGTTCACCGCGCCCACGGTGTATACCTGCACATTGAAAGAGGGATTGACGTTCGCCAACGGCAACCCGCTGACCGCGGATAGCGTCAAGTTCTCCTTCGACCGGATGCTGCGGATCAATGATCCGAACGGACCGGCGTCGCTGCTGGGCAACCTGGACAAGACCGATGTCGTTGACGCGAGCACTGTCGCGTTCACGTTGAAGATGGCCGACGATCAGACCTTCCCTTCGGTTCTGGCCACCCAGGCAGGCCCGATCGTCGATGAGCAGGTGTACTCGCCGGACGCGGTGATGTCGGATGACGATGTGGTGCGGGCCAAGGGATACTCCGGCCCGTACACCATCGAGAGCTACGACAAGAACAAGCTGGTCGAGTACCGGGCATTCGACGGCTATGACGGCATCCTCGGCGCCCCGAAGACCGAGACGGTGTCGACGAAGTACTACGCCACCTCCGACAATATGAAGCTGGACCTGCAGAACGGGTCACTCGATGTCGGATACCGGTCCTTCACCCCCACCGATATCGAATCTCTGCGCAACGACAACAGAGTCGCCGTGCACGAGGGCTCCGGCGGTGAGCTGCGCTATATCGTGTTCAACCTGAACACCATGCCTGGCGGCACCCCGGAGCAGAAGCTGGCCGTACGCAAGGCGATCGCCTCTAGCGTCGACCGGGACGCACTGGCCGACAGTGTCTACAAGAAGACCTATGTGCCCGCGTACTCGTCGGTGCCGCCGGGTGTCCCCGGTGCGGTGGAGCCGTTCAAGGACATCTACGGCGCACAGCCGAACAAAGACCAGGCCGCGAAGTTCCTCGCCGATGCCGGTATCGCGACCCCGGTCGAGCTGAACCTGCAGTACAACCCGGACCACTACGGCTCGAGCAGCTCTGAGGAGTACGCGGCGATCAAGTCGCAGCTCGAGGCCACCGGGCTGTTCCGGGTGAATCTGCAGTCCACCGAGTGGGTCACCTACCAGAAGGAACGGGTGCAGGACACCTACCCGCTCTATCAGCTCGGCTGGTACCCGGACTTCCCGGACCCGGACAGCTACCTCACCCCGTTCTTCGGCCCGAACAACTTCCTGCAGTCGCACTTCGAGGACCCGGGTATCACCGCGCAATTGATCGCTGAGGTGACCGAGCAGGACGAGGCCGAGCGGATGCAGCAGATCGAGCAGTTGCAGCGTGATCTCGCGCAGAACTTCCTGCCGATCCTCCCGCTGCTGTCCGGTAAGCAGATCGCGGTATCGGCCACAGGCATACAGGGTGTGGAGCAGACGCTCGACGCGTCGTTCAAGTTCCGCTATTCGGTGCTGAGCAAGTGAGTTCTGCGCACGCAACCGGGCCAGAGCAGGTAACCGCGTCGGATCCGACGCCGTCGCCGACTCTGGCCCGGCGTTTCCGTCTGCCTCGAACCGGCAAGGGCGGTAGTGATTCTCGGCATCTGGCGTTGCTGCGCTATCTCGGTGTTCGACTACTGCTGATTCCGGTGACCGCGTGGATCCTGGTGACTGCCGTATTCTTCCTGATGCGGGTCGTCGGCGACCCGATCAGCGCGGCGCTCGGTGGGCGGATGAATCAGCAACAGATCGAGGAGCGCAAGGAGGCGGCCGGGCTGAACCGGCCGATCCTGACGCAGTACTGGGACTACCTTTCCGGTCTTCTGCGTGGGGACCTCGGTCGCTCCCAGGACAACCGGGAGATCAGCGAGGTTGTCGTCACGTATGGTGCCGCCTCGCTGGAACTGGTGTTCTGGGCGCTGCTCGTCGCGTTCGCGATCGGCATCCCACTGGGCAGATACGCGGCAACCCATCGGGATTCGGCCACCGATATCGGGCTGCGGTTGCTGGCCATCCTGGCTTATGCGGCGCCGGTGTTCTTCGTCGGTCTGCTGCTGAAGCTGGTGTTCGCGGTCAAGCTGGGCTGGCTGCCGGTGGCAGGCCGGGCCAGCACCAATGTCGAACTACAGCTGCAGCACGTCTCGCCGAAGACCAACATCATGGTGATCGACGCGATCCTCTACGGCGATACCGGATATCTGATCGATGTGCTGAAACACGCGGTACTGCCTGCCATCGCGCTCGGGTTGCTGACCGCGGGCGTCTTCCTGCGGCTGGTGCGGATCAATCTGATCCAGACGTTGCGTGCGGACTATGTGGACGCCGCGCGGGCGCGTGGGCTGTCGCGGCGGGTGGTAACCGGTAGACATGCCTTCCGCAATGCGATGATTCCGATCGTCACGGTGATGGGCATGCAGATCGCCATGATGCTCGGCGCCTCGGTGCTCACCGAGACCACATTCGAGTGGAAGGGTCTCGGCTACCAGCTGGCTACCTATCTGTCGGCGCGTGACTTCATCGCCGTGCAGGGCATCGTCGCGTTCATCGCGCTCATCGTGGCAGTGATGAGTTTCGTGGTGGATGTGCTGGTGGCGCTGATCGATCCGAGGGTGAGGTTCTGATGACCGCTACCGAACTGCTGAAGGAACCGGCGCCGCAGCTGCCGCGCCGCGTCGTACCCGGCCTGCGGTTGTTCTCGATGACCGCGGGAGCGCAGCGCGCGACCCTGATCATCGGACTCGTCCTGGTCGGATGCTTCGTATTCGCCGCGATCTTCGCGCCGCTGATCGCACCGTACGGATTCGCCCAGAACAGCGCCGACGGTGTCGACTTCGTCCGCCAGCAGGCACCGTCGGCGGAGCACTGGTTCGGTACCTCGGTGCGCGGGGAGGATGTGTTCTCCAGGGTGATCTACGGTGCGCGCACCGCACTGTGGGTGATCGCGATCTCGCTGGTGCTCTCCTTGTTGATCGGGGTGCCACTCGGACTGCTGTCCGGCTATATCGGCCGGTGGCTGGATCGGGTGCTCGTCCTGTTCATGGACGCGATATACGCGTTTCCCACATTGCTGCTCGCGATCGTGGTGTCCATCGTGGTCGCGGGTGGGCGCTCGACCAGTTTCGGTGGCATGCTGTCGGCGGGGGTGGCGATCACGGCGGTGTTCGTGCCGCAGTACTTCCGGGTAGTGCGCAATGCGACCATCGCGGTGAAGCATGAACCGTATGTCGATGCCGCGCGGGTCACCGGCGCGTCGACCACGCGCATCCTCTTCCGGCATATCCTCGCCAATGTCACCCAGTCGCTGCCGGTGATCATCACGCTGAACGGGTCGGAAGCCATCCTCACCCTTGCCGGTCTCGGCTTTCTCGGTTTCGGCATCGAACCGACCCAGGCGGCCGAATGGGGATTCGACCTGAACAAGGCGTTGCCGGACGTATCGAACGGCATCTGGTGGACCGGTGTCTTCCCCGGTGTGGCCATCGTGCTCGTCGTGCTCGGGATGACCTTGGTCGGCGAGAGCCTCAATGAGGCGCTCAATCCGATTCTGCGTACCCGCCGCGCCGTTGCGGTGCTCAGCGGGGACAGCGCCGCCGATGCGCAACCCGATGCTGCGCCGACGGTCCGGGACGGCGCCGACGCAGGCGGGAAGGACACGAACAATGCCTGAGACAGCTGCGACCGACAAGAGACATCCCGCCCTGTCCATCGAATCGCTCTCGGTGACTTTCGCCACCGACGCGGGGGCGGTATGCGCGGTCACGGATGTGTCCTACGAGGTCTATCCCGGCGAGGTGCTGGCCATTGTCGGCGAGTCAGGTTCGGGTAAATCGGTGAGTTCACGTACGGCGATGGGGTTGCTACCGCAGACCGCTTCGGTGCGCGGACTGGTGACCCTCGGCGCCGAACCGATCACCGGGATGAGCGAGAAGCAGCTCACCGCACTGCGCGGTGGCGCGATCTCGATGGTGTTCCAGGAGCCTGGTCTGGCCTTGGACCCCTTGTTCACTGTCGGCTTCCAGATCTGTGAGGCACTGCGGGCGCACACCGACCTGAGCAAGAAAGCCGCCAAGGCGCGTGCGGTGGAGTTACTGCGCATGGTCGGGTTGCCAGATCCTGAGCATCGGGTGGATTACTATCCGCACCAGCTCTCCGGTGGGCAGAAACAACGCGTGGTCATCGCCATCGCCATCGCCTGCGAACCGAAGGTCATCATCGCCGATGAGCCGACTACGGCGTTGGATGTCACGGTGCAGGCCGAGATCCTGGCGCTGCTGCGCGATCTGCGTGACCGGATCGGCAGCGCGATCGTGCTGATCACGCACAATATGGGCGTGGTGGCCGATATCGCCGACCGCGTGGTGGTGATGCGCGAGGGAGCGGTGGTCGAGCAGGCTCCGGTGGACGAACTGTTCGCCAGTCCCACCGCGGAGTACACCCGTGCTTTGCTGGCCGCGGTGCCGCATCTCGGCACCGAACAGATCGCGCACGGCCGAGCGGATAGTGCGGACAGTAGCGCCGTGGCCACGAGTGATCCGGTGCTAGAGGTGCGTGATCTGGTGGTCGAGTTCCCCGGGCCGTTCGGCAGGCCGAGATTTCGCGCGGTAGACGAGGTGAGCCTGGGCATCGGGCCAGGCGAGACCCTCGGTCTGGTCGGTGAATCGGGTTCGGGCAAGTCGACCATCGGTCGTTGTGTCGCGGCGCTGCAACAGCCGACTTCTGGGTCGGTGCTGATCAAGGGGCAGGACATCGCGGGACTGTCGCAGCGGAAGCTGCGGCCGATCCGGCGACGCTTCGGGTTCGTGTTCCAGGATCCGGCTGCCTCGCTGAACCCGCGGCTCACTGTGGGTGAGTGCGTGGCGGAGCCGTTGCTCGTGCACAAGGCAGGCAGTGCGGCGCAGATCCGGGACAGGGTGCGCACGCTGCTCGACGATGTGCAGCTGCCGGCGGGTACCGAACACCGCTACCCGCATGAACTGTCCGGTGGGCAACGTCAGCGCGCCAGTTTGGCCCGCGCCCTTGTGCTCTCCCCGGACTTGCTGGTTGCCGATGAGCCGACCAGCGCACTTGATGTCTCCGTGCAGGCAGCGGTACTCGAGCTGTTCGGACAACTCCAACGTGAGTGTGGCTGGGCGTGCCTGTTCATCAGCCACGATCTCGCGGTGGTCGATCAGCTCGCCGACCGCATTGTGGTGCTGCGCAACGGGGCGGTAGTCGAGCAGGGCGATCGCGACCGGATCTTGCGCGCCCCGCGGGAGGAGTACACCCGGCGGCTGGTCGCGGCGGTACCGGTGCCCGACCCGGTGCGGCAGCGCCACCGGCGGGCACAGCTGGCCGAACTGTTCCACGGAGGCGAGGCGGACTGATATTCCGCCTTACGGCTCGTTCCCGCCTATTGTCAAGAGGGTGAGCCAATACCGGTGTGGGGTCGTTATCCCGCTCCGGTAGCGTGAGCAGGCATCTATCCGCCGATTCGGTTTGGAGCTTTCCCCGAAAATGACTGAACAGACCCCCACTGGTGGAGCCTCTTATGCCGAGGCAGGCGTAGATATCGAGGCAGGTGACCGCGCAGTCGAGTTGTTCGGGCCATTGGCGAAGAAAGCGACCAGGCCCGAGGTCCAAGGTGGTCTCGGCGGTTTCGCCGGGCTGTTCGCACTGAAGGGCGGTTATCGCGAACCACTGCTCGCGGCTTCCACCGACGGTGTCGGCACCAAGATCGCGGTGGCGCAGGCGATGGACAAGCACGACACCGTCGGTCTCGACCTGGTCGCGATGGTGGTGGACGACCTCGTGGTCTGTGGTGCGGAGCCGCTGTTCTTGCAGGACTACATCGCGATAGGCAAGGTTGTGCCGGAGAAGGTGGCCGAGCTCGTCTCCGGTATCGCCGAAGGCTGCGTGCGCGCGGGATGCGCGCTGCTCGGTGGTGAGACTGCGGAACACCCCGGTCT
The DNA here is from genome assembly GCF_047200775.1 of Nocardia spongicola. Classification (NCBI taxonomy): domain Bacteria; kingdom Bacillati; phylum Actinomycetota; class Actinomycetes; order Mycobacteriales; family Nocardiaceae; genus Nocardia; species Nocardia spongicola. The sequence goes on from NZ_JBJZOO010000002.1 coordinate 448,420, forward strand.
GATGGGCCCGGACGATTACGATCTGTCCGCGACCGGCGTCGGCGTTGTCGAGGCCGATGCCGTACTCGGACCGGAGCGAGTTCGTCCCGGCGATGTGGTGATCGCCATGGGTTCTTCGGGTCTGCACTCCAATGGCTACAGTCTGGCTCGCAAGGTGCTTCTCGATATCGACCATATGTCGCTCACCGGGCATGTCGAGGAATTCGGCCGCACCCTCGGTGAGGAATTGCTGGAACCGACCAGAATCTACGCCAAGGACTGCCTCGCGCTGATCGCCGAGACCGATGTGCGAACCTTCGCCCACGTCACCGGTGGCGGGTTGGCGGCCAACCTGGCCAGGGTGCTTCCGGCGGGGCTGGTTGCCGAACTGGATCGGGGCACCTGGAATCCGGCGCCGGTGTTCAAGCTGATCGCACAGCGTGGCCGAGTGGATCGTGCCGAAATGGAGAAGACGTTCAACATGGGGGTCGGTATGGTCGCCGTGGTCGCCCCGGAAGACGTGGATCGGGCACTGGCGGTGTTGACCGCGCGACATGTCGAGTGCTGGACGCTGGGTACGGTCAAGAAGGCCAAGGATGCCGATGCCGTACGCGCTGTGCTGATCGGCGAACATCCGCGGTTCTGAGCGCGGCGAGCCGCCGGAGGTCGCATCGGTCGAGCCGGAGGGCCTGCGGCCGAGCGGACACATCGAAGTCCCGCATCCACTGAGGATGCGGGACTTCGATGCTTCTATATGGCAAGCCTTGCGGCGCCGGTCCGGCAACCCGACAACGCCTGAAGGGGGAGGCCCGCCGACCTCCCCCTTCAGGCGTAATCCGAGTCAGCGGCGCCAGTCGTCGTAGTCGTCGTCCTCATCCCAGCGGGATAAGGAGTCGCCCGCGTCTTGCTCATCGGACAGCACACCACCACTCCGCTGGGAGTTGGGGCTTCCCGAAAGCTCGCGCTGAAGGCTCGCGAAGTCGGTCGTGGGCGAGCTGTACTTGAGCTCGCGTGCGACCTTGGTCTGCTTTGCCTTAGCCCGGCCACGGCCCATGGCTGACCCCCTCGCGTCACAGCGGGGCGGCCTGGGGTTTGGTGGCGGCCCCGTTCGAATTAATACTCTTCCTGACAGACACTTTAGCGTGTGTCCGGCCGTCTTGCTTCCAGGAGTGGGGGAAGAGCTGTCGAACCGGTACCGTTTGCCCGGCTGTCGCCGTGTGCGCGAATCGTTACACAACTCCGGGTATCGCGCGGATCACACCGACTTCGGCGCTGCCGCCGAGCACCGCGGGAGTGGCCAGCTCCGCATGTGTATCGGTCCAGTCGATCCCCATCTGCTGGAGAATGGCCAGCGTCAGGGGCATTCGGGCGCGATCGTGACCGTCGTCGATCCGGTAGGCGAAGGCCGATCCGTCCGGCAACGCACCCACATGCAGGCCATCCGCGCCGACCTTGCACACCAATCCTGGAGTCGCCCGCATGACGAGCAGATCGAGACTGTTCGTGCCGGAAATCACTCGCGGATGCGCGCGGATGGCATCGGCGACCCGCCGTTCGGGAGTGCCGGGCTCAGCTGTTGCCAGCATCGCGAACACCCTGGCCAGATTCGTCAGCGAGACCGGGATGATCGGAAGTCCGCAGCCGTCACGGCCGAGGTCGGATTCCGGCTCCCCGGTCAGCTCGGCCACGGTAGCGCTCACCGCCCGCTGCAGCGGATGGTCCTGGTCCAGATAACCCTCGGTCGGCCAGCTGTTTATCGCACAGGTCGCGAGCATCGCCGCATGCTTGCCCGAACAGTTCATGAAGATGGGCTGTCTGCCCGGTCCGCTGGTCAGCGCCACGGCACGAGCGTTGTCATCGATCGGCAGGTCGGGCGGACATTCGAGAGATTTCTCGGTGAATCCGAACCGGTCGAGCAGTCTGTGTACCAGGGCGAGATGCTCCGGCTCCCCGTAATGGGAGGCGGTGGCGATGGCCAGCTCCGCCGTATCGAGTGGTTCGAAGCCGTGCCGCAGCATGGTGATGGCCTGCATCGGCTTATTCGTCGAGCGGGGGAGAATCGGCCGATGCACCTCGCCGAGGGTGCGCACCTGCTTGCCCTCGATGTCGAGCACCACTACCGAGCCGCGGTGCACGCATTCGCGGAAGCCCGAGCGGATGACTTCCACCAATTCCACACTCACGAATGCGCTCCCTGGCTGTGCTTCGCGGCAGCGGGTGCCGCGGTACCCGCCGTGTTGGCGTGTCTGCGTGCGTGTCGTTCGATTTGTTTGCGCACGTCGTCGGAAACGCTCGGTTCCTCGGCGAGCAGGGTCTCCAGCAGGGCGAGATCCGTGCCGTTGAATACGTCGCGGACGGTGACGCCATGGCCTGGTACATGTACCACCGAGACCTGATCGCCTGCCCCGATCGTGCCTTCGGTGAGTACCCGCAGATAGGCGCCGGTGTCACTGCGCAACGTGAATCGCTTGACCCACTGCCGCTCGCCGCTCCAATGCTGGAACGTGGCGCACGGTACTCGCGGCGCGCTCACTTCCAACAGGGTGTCGCCGATTGCCCAGCGCGATCCGATCACAGCGTCGCTGATCGGGAGCCCGGCGATCCGAAGATTCTCGCCGAACCAGCCCGCGGGCAGTTCCCGGCCGAGTTCGGTACTCCACCGATGGGCGTCCTCTTCGGCGTACGCGTAGACGGCTTGATGTACCCCACCGTGGTCCTCCACATCGCAGACGTGATCGCCGTCCACCCCGAGGGCGCGCACCCCGACTCGGCCGGGTACCGGCCGCTTGTCGATGGCAGTGCGACCGATCCGTCCTGGTACTTCGAGGTCGGCGTGCACCACGCAGATGGCGAGGACCTCGCCGGAATCACCGGTGCGCATAGAAAGCGCTCCTCTCGTCAGCAGTGGGAACCCGGTTGGCGCGGGAACCCGTTGTCGGTGGGAAGCCTTGCGTCGGGTAGCGGTTGGTATCGATCGGCGTGGTGACCGGTTTCCGGTCAACGTTTGCCGTGCTCGCGCAGCCGTTCGACTGCGATCCGGCCTGCCTGCGGCGCATTGTCGGCGGGTACCGAATCGGGGTCTATGGCGGCTGCGGCCGAGCCAGCGGTCAACGCGGTATCCGCCGGAACCGTGCGCTTGATCAGGGCCAGCGCGATGGGACCGAGCTCGTAGTGATCGATGACGGTGCCGAGCCTGCCGACCACCCGGCCACCCACGGTGACATCGGTGCCGGTGGCCGGGCGCTCCTCCGCCGAGCCGTCCAGATGCAACAACATCAGCAGCCGTGGTGGTTTACCGAGGTTGTGTACCCGCGCGACCGTCTCTTGGCCGCGGTAACAGCCTTTGTCCAGATGGACGGCTCCCTGTTCGGCGACGCCGCCGATCCAGCGAGCTTCGTGCGGGATCGTCCGCTCGTCGGTGTCCAGCCCGATCCTGGGACGTACGGCCGCGACCCGTAGCGCTTCGAATGCCCACATTCCGGCGGGCGCGGCGCCGGCCGCGGTGAGCCGGGTCCACCAGTCGGTCAGCTGTTCGCGGGGGATGACCAGATCGAAGGAATCCGTCGTCGGCCATGGCATCCGGCGGAGGAACCCGCCGCCGGGCAGCGGTGTCGCCGCGTAGTCGCCGGGCAGGGTGGAGATGCCGAGCGTCCCGGTCAGCTCGGCAACCCGAGGGCCGAGCAGGCTCAGTATCGCGTAATCGGGGGCCGCTTCGGGCTCGGCCGCGGCCCAGAACACCATCTTCCGCAGGAAATCGAGCAGATCTTGGCCGCGCTCGGCCTCGGTATCGATCCAGACCGCACCGCCCAGTTCGGTGAGGACGAAGTGATGCAGTACCCGGCCGTTCACATCGAGGTCGAGGCTCTCCGCGGATTGCCCGTCGCCGAGCGCGGCGACATGCTGACTGGCGATGGTGTGCAACCAGGTGAGCCGCTCCGCACCGGTGATACGCAGGACGAATCGATGCGAGCGATCGACGATCGCGACGCGCTCGGCCGCCGCGCGTTGTTCACCGAACGGATCACCGTAGTGCCAGGCGACGGCGGCATCGGGGGAACCGGATGCTGCCGCGACGGCTCCCGGTGCGCTGAGGATAGGGCTGGGCGCAACGACCACGGACACCTTTCCCACTCTAGGCGTGCCCGTCCGGTGGTGCGGTAGGGCTCCCCGGCAACCTTGGGAAAGTCGCCATGACAACCTCGGGAAACTCGCCATGGCATAGGCATCGCCGGTACCGACCACCTACGCTCGACCCATGGTGGATCGAGTCTTGGTGACGCTTGATGGCGTGGTGCGAGACGCGGACGCGCCGTTGTTGTTCGCGGACGATATCGGCGTATTGCGTGGGGATGGGGTCTTCGAAACGGTGCTGGTGCGTGGGGGAATCGCGTATGCGCTCGAATTCCATCTAGGCAGACTGCGGCGTTCGGCGCAGGCACTGGATATGCCGGAGCCGGAGCTGGGGAAATGGCGTGTGGCGGTGGAGACCGCCGTGCGTGCATGGGGTGATGAGCGCGAAGGAATGATGCGGTTGGTGCTGACCCGCGGTCGCGACCGCGAACTGGCCGATACCCCCGACCGAGTGCGCAGTGGTGACCTCGCCGCCGCTGTGCCGGTGCCGACAGCTTTCGTACTGGTGGTCCCGGTACCCGAGCGCGCGGCGAAGGCACGTACCGAAGGTGTCTCCGTGATGACTCTGGCGCGTGGCATCTCGATCGATCTCGCGCAGGCAGCGCCCTGGCAGTTGCTCGGCGCCAAAACTCTGTCCTACGCCACCAACATGGCCGCCTTACGGTTCGCCGCGCGCATGGGCGTGGACGACGTGATCTTCACCAGCACCGAGAATCGGGTACTGGAGGGGCCGCGTTCCACTGTGGTGATCGCGCGCGATAAGCAGTTGATCACTCCACCCGCGAAGCACGGTGTGCTGCCTGGCGTCACGCAGCGCGCGCTGTTCGCCGAAGCCGGGAAAGCGGGCTGGGAGTGCCGCTACGACTCACTGTTCACCGCCGATCTGCTCACCTGTGACAGCATTTGGTTGCTGTCGAGCATTTCGCTGGCAGCGCGGGTGAATTCGCTGGACGGTTTGCGGATGTCCGCACCGGATAATGCCGAGGAGATCATCGAGCTGGTAGGGCGCGGCATCGAACGGACAGGCGCCATCGGCGATTGGTGACCCGCTCGCCGGTGCGTTCGACCGGTCCCCGGTGTCGTGTATTCCTCGGCGCAGAGGGTGATCTTCATCCTATTCACGCGCGTGCGTGATGGCGATGAGCACGGTGAATCCGATCTGATCCGACGCGGGAGCACCGAGATTAGGGACTTTAGTCCCATGGTCCCCTATCGCCCCCGGCGTAGGCTTACTACGGCATGTCGTAGTTGGGCAGGAGGTCGGTTTGAACGCCCTGGATATCTCCCGATGGCAGTTCGGGATCACGACGGTCTACCACTTCCTGTTGGTGCCGTTGACCATTGGTCTCGCGCCGCTGATCGCGGCGATGCAGACGGCCTGGGTGATCACCGGAAAAGAACATTGGCTGCGGCTGACCAAATTTTTCGGCAAGTTGTTCCTGATCAACTTCGCATTGGGCGTCGCGACCGGCATCGTGCAGGAGTTCCAGTTCGGTATGAACTGGAGCGAGTACTCACGCTTCGTCGGTGATGTGTTCGGCGCGCCGCTCGCGCTGGAAGGGCTGGTCGCTTTCTTCCTGGAATCGACCTTCCTCGGGCTGTGGATCTTCGGCTGGACCCGGCTGCCGAAACTCCTGCACCTCGCCACGATCTGGTTGGTCGCCATCGGCGTGAATGCCTCCGCGTACTTCATCATCGCCGCCAACTCGTTCATGCAGCATCCGGTCGGCGCCAGCTATAACCCGGAGACCGGCCGCGCGGAACTCGACAGCATCGTCGCGCTCCTCACCAACAACACGACACTGGCGGCCTTCCCGCACGTGGTCGCCGGATCTTTCCTCACAGCGGGCACGTTCGTCGCTGGTATCGCGGGCTGGTGGATGGTCCGCAATGCGCGCAGCGGCGACGAAGCGAAACTGGCCGAGGCGCGCGCCATGTGGCGGCCCGCCGCTCGAACCGGCATCTACGTGATGATCGTGTCATTGGCCGCGCTGGTCTACAGCGGAGACATCCAGGGCAAGCTGATGTTCGAACAGCAGCCGATGAAGATGGCTTCGGCGGAATCGCTGTGTCACACCGAGACCGATCCCGCTTTCTCTCTCCTGACCGTCGGTACGCACAACAACTGTGACGGCGTCACACATGTGCTCGAGGTGCCGTATGTGCTGTCCTGGCTGGCCGAGGGCTCGTTCAGCGGTGTGACGCTGGAAGGCGTTACCGATCTGCAGCAGGCCGCCACCGAGAAATACGGTCCAGGCGACTACCGGCCGAATCTGTTCGTCACCTACTGGTCGTTCCGGGCCATGATCGGCCTTGCGCTCGGCTCGGCACTGCTGGCGCTGGCCGGGCTGTGGCTCACCCGCCGCGGCCGGGTACCGGATCAGCGTTGGTTCTCCTGGCTGAGCCTGCTCGCCATTCCCACGCCGTTCCTGGCCAACAGCGCGGGCTGGGTGTTCACCGAAATGGGCCGACAGCCCTGGGTGGTGGTACCGAATCCGACCGGCGATCCGAACCTGCGTCTCACCGTGCAGCAGGGTGTCTCGGACCATTCACCCGGTGTGGTGCTGTTCTCGCTGATCGTCTTCACGCTGCTGTACGGCGCGCTCGCCGTGGTGTGGTTCTACCTGATCCGTAGATATGTGATCCACGGGCCGGACCCGGTCGCGCCCGCCGCGACCGAGCCGCGCGATACCGACGCGAACTCGGGCGGTCGTGGTGCCGGAGAACCCGCCGTCGAACAACTGTCGTTCGCCTACTAGGAGCAGCAACGATGAGTCTGCAAGAGTTCTGGTTTGTCCTGATCGGTGTGCTGTTCACCGGCTACTTCGTACTGGAGGGCTTCGATTTCGGGGTCGGTATGCTCATGCCGATCCTCGGTAAGGGCTCCGATGCGCGTAGGCGCGTTGCGCTCAATACGATCGGGCCGGTATGGGATGGCAACGAGGTCTGGCTGATCACCGCGGGTGGTGCGATGTTCGCGGCGTTCCCGGAGTGGTACGCCAGCCTGTTCTCCGGTTTCTATCTGGCGTTGTTGCTGCTGCTCGTGGCACTGATCCTGCGCATCTGCGCTATCGAGTACCGCGGCAAGATCGATGACCCACGTTGGCGAGCTCGCTGTGATATCGGCATCGGCATCGGCTCCTGGATTCCGGCGCTGGCCTGGGGCTGGGTATTCGCCAATGTGGTGCACGGTGTCCCGCTCGACGCGGATAAGCAATTCGCGGGGTCGATAGCAGATCTGTTCGGTCCTTACGCCCTGCTGGGCGGACTGGCGACCGGACTGCTGTTCGCGCTGCACGGCGCGATGTTCCTGGTGCTCAAGACCGGCGGTGAGATCCGCGACGATGCCAGGCGCACCGCCAGGCTGTTGCTGGCCCCCACCGTGGTGGTGGTCGGTGGATTCGGGCTGTGGACCCAGCTGGCCTACGGAACGGGGTGGACCTGGATTCCGCTGGCACTGGCTGTGGTCGGGTTCGTCGTGGCGAGCGGCGCCGACTTCGCCCGCCGCGACGGCTGGGCATTCACCGGTACCACGGTGACCGTGGCCGCGGCCACCGCGTTGCTGTTCGGGTCGCTGTTCCCGAACGTCCTGCCCTCGACGCTCGACGCGGCTTTCGACCTGACCATCCACAACGCCTCATCGACGCCCTACACCCTGCGGGTGATGAGCTGGGCCGCGGTGCTGGTGACCCCGGTCGTGCTGATGTACCAGGGGTGGACCTACTGGGTGTTCCGCAAGCGGATCACGGTGGAGCAGATCCCTGCTTCGGTGGGCCTGCCGCTGGAGACCTCGCGGGATCGCTGATATGGCTCGGCCGCCGATCGATCCACGCCTGTGGCGATATGCCCGTTCCGCGCGTAGTTATCTGGCGCTGAGTGTCGCGTTATCGCTGGTGATCACCGGTGCGATCGTACTGGCGGCGGTGCTGATCGGGCGGGTGCTCGCCGGCGTCGTCACCGATCCGGATCAGCGCACACTCGGTGCGTGGGCGGTGGAGCTGCTGGTCCTCGCGCTCACCATCGTGGTGCGGGTACTCGCCACCTGGCTGCAATCCCGGCTGGCCCATCGAGCGGGCGCGAAGGTGGTAGCGGAGCTGGAGAACGCGGTACTCGCGGCCGGCGCGCGGCAATCCCCGCGCGAGCTGGATATCCGCAGGACCGAGCTGGCCGTTGTGGTCGGCACCGGGTTGTCCGGACTGCGCGGCTATCTCGTCGGCTATGTGCCCGCTCTGCTGCTTGCGGTGCTGGTTCCACCGATCGTGCTCGCGGTCATCGCGGCGCATGATCCGACTTCCGGTGTGATCGTGGTGATCACACTGCCCCTCATCCCGATTTTCATGATCCTTATCGGGAAGCTGACCCAGGGGCGGGCCGAAGCCACGCTCGCGGCGACCACCCGGCTGTCGGATCAGATGCTCGACCTGTTCGCAGGCATGCCGACCCTGCGGGCGCTCGGTCGGGAGACCGGCGGCGCAGAGCCTGATGATCCAGCGCATTCGGTGCGTGCGGGGCAGAGCGATACCGGTTCGGGCCCGCTGAGCCATGCCGCGGGACCGCGCACCATGCGGTATCGGGTGCGTGATCTCGGTGACGCGCTACGGCAGCGCACCATGCGGGCACTGCGCATCGCCTTCTTGTCCTCGATGGTGCTGGAGTTGCTCGCGACATTGAGTGTGGCGTTGATCGCGGTCTCTATCGGTATGCGGCTGGTATTCGGTGAGATGAGCCTCTACGCGGGCCTGGTGGCCCTGGTGCTTGCCCCTGAGGTGTATTTGCCGCTCCGTATGGTCGGTGAGCGTTTCCATGCCGCTCAGGACGGTATGGCCGCAGCGGACAAGGCATTCGCGATTCTGGAAGCGGTGCCTGCGCAAGGGAGTGACCGGGCCGCGGCAACGCCCGAGCAGGTACCGGGTGATCAGGGAGCGGCGGAGAACGATATCCGGCGGCCGGACGGCGGATTGCTCGAAATCCGCGATCTTTCGGTGCGAACACGAGATGGGCTCGCACCAGCGGGATTGTCGGCGGTGTGCGCTCCCGGCTGTCTGACTGTGCTCACCGGTCCCAATGGAAGTGGGAAGTCGACAGCGGTGCAAGCGATTCTGGGTTTGCTCCCCCCTGATCGCGGCGCGGTTACCGTCGATGGAGTCGATGTGCGTGCGCTGCCCGCAGACCGGTGGTGGGCCCGTGTGGCGTGGCTTCCGCAGCGGCCGGTGCTGGTGCCGGGCACCCTGCGGGACAATCTCGAGTTGCTCGGCGCAGCGGCGGACCGGGGTGCGGGGGAGTGGTTCGGCGGCACGGATGATCTCGCCGAGGTATGCGCTGTCACCGGTTTCGATACCGTGCTCGACGAGCTGCCCGACCGGTGGAACACCGTGGTCGGACCCGGCGGTACCGGGTTGTCGCTCGGGCAGCGGCAGCGTCTCGCACTGACCAGGGTGCTGGCCGCGAGCCGCCCGATTCTGTTGCTGGACGAGCCGACCGCACATCTGGACGCCGAGGCCGAAGCCGCAGTGCTCCGCGCACTTCGGCGCCAGGCCGAGGCGGGCGCGACGGTCGTTGTCATCGGACATCGCCCTACGGTGCTGGCGGCGGCCGATCGGATTGTCCAGGTGCGCGCGGATCGGCTCGTGGAGGCCGGCCCATGAACAGGGCGGGTTCCGTCCTGGCTCAGTGGCCGCCGAGGTCGGCGGGCGGCACAAGGCGGATGATCGGGGCAGCGAGAACCGTGGTACGTAGGCCCGGTGCCGGGTGGGCGAGCCAGTGGTTCGTGGCAGCATGACTATCGTGAGCCGAGCCAAGGGTGAGCGCGCAGATGTGGATAGCGCGACCAGTGCGCCGCGTATCGCGCCCCGCGCACCCGGCATTGCGTCCCGCGCGCCTGGCGCTACTCCGCTCGGCGATCTGCGCCGGATGTGGGCATTGCTCGAGCTCTCCTTGCCACGGGTTCTGGTGGCGATCGCCTGGGGTGTGCTGGCACTCGGCAGCGGGCTCGGGCTCGCGGCGCTGGCCGCGTGGCTGATCGCGAGGGCCTGGCAGATGCCGCCGGTACTCGACCTGACCATCGCCGTAGTTACGGTGCGCGCGCTGGGTATTTCGCGCGGATTGTGCCGGTACTTGGAACGGCTGGAGACCCATGATGTCGCGCTACGTGCCATGACGGCAGCACGTACGACCGTCTATCGCACGCTGGCCCGCTCGGATTTCTGGCTGCGCAGGCCGGAGCCGGCGGGTATCGATAGCCGCCGAGCGATGGGGTCGGTGCAGGCCGCCGTGGGTTCCGCTGCACCGCGACGGGGTGATCTGCTGGTCCGGATCGGCAGCGATATCGATGATCTCGGTGCCGTAGTGGTACGGGTCTTCGTGCCGGTCGCGGTCGCTGTCGTCCTCTCCGTCGCGGCGGTGACCCTGCTGGCCGTACTCTCGGTGGCAGCCGCCGCGATCCTGGCCGCCGCATTGTTACTGTCCGGGATCATCGCGCCGTGGTTGTCGGCGAAGGCGGCGGCCGAGGCCGAACGCGCGGTGCGCGCCGACCGAGCCGAGTTCACCGCGCAGGGGCTCACCATTCTCGACCACGCGCCCGAATTACGCGTCGCGGGCAGGCTGGATGCCGCCCTCGCCGCCGCGGCGGCCGCCTCGCGCCGGGCGGGCGCGGCAGAAGATACCGCGGCGTCCCGTAGCGCGTGGGCGGCCGCGGCGCTGCCGCTGTCGATCGGCGTCAGTGTGTTCGGTGCGCTGCTGATCGGCATCACGCTGTACGGTGCCGACGGGGCGCCAGTGGGCACGATGACTCCCATGGCGCTCTGTGTGCTGGTATTGCTTCCCCTCTCGGCTTTCGAAGCGGTCGGTTCGTTGCCCGCGGCGGCACAGGCATTGACGACCGCGCGCGCGGCCCTGCACCGGCTGACCGACCTGGAAAGTGATCCGACCGCAGGCGTCGCGACCACACGGCCCGCTGTGTGGACCGAGCAGGCCGATGCGGCTTGCGCCACCGATCCGCGTATTCCGGCGCTACCGCAAGGACGGCGGATCGCCGTGGTCGGCCCGAGCGGCGCGGGTAAGACGACACTGCTGATGACCTGGGCCGGATTATTCGACACACCGCGCCCCGGCATTACTTTCTTCGCCGAGGATGCCCACCTGTTCAGCACATCGGTACTGGAGAATCTGCGGGTCGCCCGCGGTGACCTCACCGAGAAAGAAGCCGATGACGCCTTGCGAACAGTCGGTCTCGGTCCTTGGCTGGACGGGTTGCCCAAGGGGGTGCACACCGATCTGACCGCAGGGGCGGCGGCGGTGTCGGGCGGCCAGCGTCGGCGGCTGCTGCTGGCCCGCGCGCTGGTGTCACGGGCGCGGGTGCTGCTGCTCGACGAGCCCACTGAGCATCTGGAGGCCGAGGCAGGTACGCAGCTGCTGCGTGAGCTGCTCGACGTCGAGAGCGGACTCGTCGAACCGGATCGTGTCGTCGTGGTGGTCACCCATCAACTGCCACCGGATCATCGTGCCGATGTGGTGCTACGGGTCGCGGCATCAGGCCAGGTGCCCGGCGATTTCATGGCAGGCGGCACCGCTCCGGAAGCGCCGCTCGCGCTTTAACGATAAATTCCGTTGCCGACTTACCGGTACGTCGCTAGATTCGGTCGTACACGAGGAAGGAGGTGGTTCGAAGAATGGATATTCATAGGACACGTGAGGTGGCTGTCCGCTAGCGCCACCGCTGCAGGTGATTACGCTCGCGCGAGCGCTGAGCGAATACCAGGCAGTCACCCGGCCCCCGAGCCCCGGTCCGTCCGACCGGACCTGTGTGATTTTCCCTATCACCCCGGTATGGCTCGGGGGCTGTTCTGTGCTGTGCCGCCTCTCCGGGGCTTCAGGCCGTACCAGTTGGGGCGGCTGCGTTCAGGTCTTGCGTGGGAGCGTGGCTCAGATCAGTTCGAATGCCGATCGGATGGCGGCGGTGAGGTCGGGCTCAGCGTCGGCATGGAGGTAGCCGAGCAGTCGGCCGATGGCATCGGTCGGCACGGTCACGATGTTGTCGCAGGAAATCACGCTGTCGTGTTCGAGGCCATTACGGGGGCCGACCCGTACCTCGGTGGACAGCCCTCGGATTGTGCTGGTGATCGGGGCGACGGTCACCCGCGTGAGGTAGGGCCGTACAGCGTCGCGGGTGAGTACCAGGACAGGCTTGGTCTTGTCCAGCTGCGCGAGGTGGATCGCCCTCACGCGAGATCGTCCATAGGCGTGTCCGCGTTGTAGGTGGCGAGTGCGTTCATATCGTCATCGACTGGTGTGGCGGCGAGTATCTCGGCGTCGCGCTCAGCGGCCCGGCGCAGCCGATCGCGTTCCAGGGCTTGTTCGATGACGGCGGCGCGGCTAGGGGCCGCGCCATCCGAAATTATGCGGTCGAGATAGCTCACCGTGGAGTCGGTGAGCCGAACGGATATCTGAGTGCTCATCCCATAATGGAACCCGTTTTGGGATTCGCTGAATCGGTGAAGTTCGGCAGCTCATCGTGCGGACGCGGCCGGGGCCGGTGGGATAGCCGGGTCAGCCGATGTAGCGCTGGAGCCGGGCGGAGAGGCGGGGTTCCAGGGGGCCATCGGCGACGACGCGTTCTTCGACGTAGGCCAGGTCGCCACCGGCGACGATGCCGTAGAGACGTTTGGCGCCGCCGACGACGATGCCGGACTGGCTGCGGATCACCACATCGGTGGCCAGCTCCCAGGACGACTGCGTCAAGGCTTGTCCGTAGAACAGTTCGACGATGCCGCCACTGTGCGTGAGCAACAGCTCGATGACCTCGTCGTCGCCGTCGATGCCGACCCGCCAGAAGCCGCTCTCGCGCAGATCGGGGCCCGCGTAGCTCCCGTCCGGATCGATGATCCACGACCTGGATTCCCAGGCCAGGTAGTCCCCACCGTCATGGGAGACGACGATCTGCTGGCCGAACCGGTAGTCGCCGCGTTCGGGATCGTTGCCCTCTCCTTCGCCGCGCCACACACCGACCAGTGGTAGCAATGCGAGCATGGCGGCGCTCAGATCCGGCCCGAGCCGCAGATTGGCGGTGTCTTCGGGGAGCGGAAGATCCGGTAGGACCGGGATATTGCGGGCACCGGTGGATTTCGCTCGTTCAGCGGCATCCGCGACGGCCTGATCGCCGCTGTGGTGCGCGGCGTCGGTAGCGGCGGTGTCGTTCAGTTGTTCGCTCGCTCGCTCGGCCGGATCGGAACCTTCGCTCGCGAGTTCGCTCATGATTCGGTGAACAACCGGTAGAAGACGTACATCCCGAACCAGCCGATCAGCACGGCGGCGATCACCAGCAGAATCTCGAAGAATAAGACCACATTCGGAGTCTAGCGACACCGTGTCGCGGTATGTGAACGGCCCCGGCCACTTCCACAGAGGGGAAGTGACCGGGGCCGTCCGGCGCGGAGCGCGGTGGCTGTTCGGTGCTACTTGGCGACCGTGACGTCGACCGCGTGGATACCTGCGCCCTCGGGACGCACTTCGGCGGAGCCGTTGCCCGTCGAGGACAGCGCGCGAACGGTCCACGGGCCGGGAGCCGCGAAGAACCGGAAGTCACCGGTGCCGGAGGCGACGACCTCGGCGGTGAAATCTCCCTTACCGTCGAGCAGGCGTACGAACGCGCCGCCCACCGGCTGGCCGTCGGTGCTCAGGACACGACCGGTGATGACCGTCTCCTTCTCCACATCGACCCCAGCCGGAATGGCCTGACCCTGGGTAGGTGCTGCACACATAGTGATTATTCTCCCAACTCGATCGGTGCGCCGACGAGGGAGCCGTACTCGGTCCAGCTCCCGTCGTAGTTCTTGACATTCTGGTGGCCGAGCAGTTCTTGCAGCACGAACCAGGTGTGCGAGGAACGCTCACCGATCCGGCAGTACGCGATGGTCTCCTTGGCGTCGTCCAGACCCGCGGCCCGGTAGATCTCGGTGAGATCGGCGTCGGACTTGAAGGTGCCGTCCTCGTTCGCGGCCTTGCTCCACGGGACGTTGATGGCGCTCGGGATGTGGCCGGGGCGCTGGCTCTGCTCCTGCGGCAGATGCGCGGGCGCCAGGATCTTTCCGGTGAACTCGTCCGGCGAACGCACATCGATCAGGTTCTTGGTACCGATAGCCGCGATGACCTCGTCACGGAAGGCGCGGATCGACAGGTCCGGCGCGGCGGCCTTGTACTGGGTGGCGGGCCGGTGCACCGCTTCGGCGGACAGTGGGCGGCCGTCCAGCTCCCACTTCTTGCGTCCACCGTCGAGCAGCTTGACGTTGTTGTGGCCGTACAGCTTGAAGTACCAGTAGGCGTACGCGGCGAACCAGTTGTTGTTGCCGCCGTACAGGATGACCTCGTCGTCGTTCGAGATACCACGCGCGGAGAGCAGATCGGAGAACTGCTCCTGGTTCACGAAGTCCCGGCGAACCGGATCCTGTAGGTCCTTCTTCCAGTCGAGCCGGACGGCGCCCTCGATGTGGCCACCGTCGTAGGCGGAGGTGTCCTCGTCGACCTCGACGAAGACCACGCCGGGGGCGTTGAGGTTCTCTTCGGCCCAGTCGACGGAGACCAGGACATCGGAGCGAGCCATTGTTTTCCTTTCCGAGATGTTATGCGATAGCGGTGTTGTGCTGTGGTGTGTGGCGATCAGTTCGATGCCGGGGTCATGTTCCGGTGCAGCTGAGCGACCAATGGGTAGACCTGACAGCCGAGACAGATCCCGAACGCCGCGTTCAAGAACGCCACGAACAGGGCCGTGCCTGCGAGTGCGGCGCCTGTGACCGGGGAGCCGAGCGCGAAGCCGAGCAGACTGGCCGCCGCGAAGGCGAAGCCGATCAGCTGTGCGAATCGCAGCGGGGCTACCGGCTCGGTCTCCTCGGTCGGGGCGCGATGGGGTGCGACGAACTCGGCATAGATCCGGCCGTATGGGTGACGGCGTGGGCCATAGCCTGCGCCGACCGCGAAAACGACGGCTTGCAGGGCGATCAGCACGGCTGCGATAAGCGGCGAGAGCGCAGTGGCGATCAGCACCATGGCGAGGACTGCAGCGGTGACCCACGCGGCGAACCGTGGCCCGCGAACGTCGACGTGATCTGCGGGGACGGGAGTTCGGCGGGAAGCGTTATGCGATTCGATGGACATTGTGCGTACTCCTGCGCTGAAGATGCATAATTGCTGGAGAATTGCCATTTGCCGAGGTGTGGTGATCACGCACACGACATACGGCGGTCGGCGTCAGGGAATCCGCGGAAGCCGACCGATCAGCGGCACAGGCAGCAACAACCACCGAGCCGACACAGATCCACTGTGCGGCGTCGGGTGAGCATCAGCTCATGGTTGAAAAGCACGCAAGCAGTTTACCCAATTCGGCGGGAAAATTGGACCCGGGGTCGCAGACTCTGTCCATCGGTCCTGTTTTCGCAGCTCAGTTGGTGGTGAGCGGTTCGAGTGCCGAGCGAAGAGCGGTGGCCTTCGGCACGCCGGAGATCCGGAATCGTTCGATACCCGAGGTATCGAAGACGAATGTGGTCGGCAGGGAGAGCACGTTCAGTTCGCGGGCGAGCGCGGGCACCGCGTCGATATCCACTTCGATGTCCTGCGGTGGCTGCGGTGATTCCGCGAGCTGGCCGGTGACGTTGGCCACCACTCGTCGTACGGAGTCGCACGGTCCGCACCATTCGGCGGAGAAATGCAGGACTACCGGACCGGAACCGGTCACACCGACCGCGGCGAGCAGTGCGGCACGCTGTGGATCGGACCGGGTTGTGGTCTTCGCCGCACGTACCCGGCCTGCGCGGCGGCGTATCGCGAAGCCGACCGCGAGCGCGGCGAGTAACGCTACTGCCAGGATGATGATTTCGATCATGGTCGATGTAAACGGTCGAGGTCGATCGTGACGTCCGTGCCCTTGCCCTCGACGACGATCTGACCGCCCTTGGCGGAAACCGTGGTCGGCTGGATGCCGAACGGCAGTTCTTTCGTATCAATGGTACGGGTGAACAGGGCGAGTACGGCAGGACGTTCGGTTTCGGGGATCGCCGCCACCGGCATGGTCTCGGCGCCGGAATCAGCGCGATAGAAGTCGGTCGCCACAATCTTCACCTGATCGGCCTCCAGCAGTAGATCTGCCTGCACACTGATCTTCTGGCCGCTGTACTGCGTGCCGGGGAACTTCGGCAGGGTGCCGGTGAGCACCAGCGCGTCTGTGGTGGTCATGCCGGAGTCATCAGAGTCGCCTATTTCGTCCGCTTTGTTCGCTTTGGCTGTTTTTTCCTCGGGGCGTGAATGTACCTGCAGGTCGGGAATGTCGAACAGTCTGCCGAGCTCGGTGGGCTCCACCCGTAGTCTGCTGTTCACCCGCTCAACGGGGACGCTGCGCAAGCTGCCTTCGACCAATTCGCCTACCGGCAGCCGGACCCCGGTCAGTGTCGCTTCCAGCGCGATCTCACCAGGAATATCTTGCCGATTGGCGCGGGCCCGGATCTCGACATTGTCGTAGCGGCTGTTCCATGCCTGGCCGAGGAACGGGAAACCGTGCATCGTCACCTCGGGATCAGCGGTGAGATCGGCACCGTCGCGCAGTGCTCGGGACACGCGGTATTCCGAATAAGCCGCGATGCTGAAGTCGACGAGGACAGCGAATCCGGCCAGACACAGCAGACCGATGATCAGCTTGCGCATGTTCCCTCGTTTCTGCGGGTCTCCGGCCGTGCCGGGCGGCTCTCGCGCGGCGCACGGTCGGATCGCACGCGGTACACCGCACAGGTGCTGGGTCGGCGGCGGTCCGTAACCTACGCACGCACCATATCGGTTGGTTCGAGTCGAGTCCTCGCGTGTCCTCTACTAGGGTCGCAGACCCGGAATACGTGGTCATGCCCGGTCACGCGCTAATCTTGCATCCGATTACCTGTGATTAGCGACGTGGCTGTGGCGGTGTTGCCGCATTCGCGTAGCTACGAGATGGGAGGAGGGCCTGTGGAGCTGCTCCTGCTTACCTCCGACCCCAACCCCGAGTCGGTATTGCCTTCGTTGGCCTTACTCGCGCACACTGTGCGCCCCGCGCCTACCGAAGTGGCTTCACTGCTGGAGGCGGGCACCGCGGATATCGCGTTGGTCGACGCCAGGACCGATTTGGCCGCCGCTCGCGGATTGTGTCGCCTGCTCGGCAGCACCGGGTCGGCGGTGCCGGTGGTCGCAGTGCTCACCGAGGGTGGGTTGGTCGCGGTGAATGCCGATTGGGGACTCGACGACATTCTGTTACCCGGCACCGGGCCCGCTGAACTCGACGCCAGACTGCGATTACTCGTCGGGCGTAACGGCGGTCTGACCAGCCCGGAGAACACCGGCAAGATCACGCTCGGTGAGCTGGTCATCGATGAAGGTACCTACACCGCGCGGTTGCGTGGCCGCCCGCTCGATCTGACCTATAAGGAATTCGAGCTGCTCAAGTACCTCGCACAGCATGCGGGTCGGGTATTCACCCGCGCGCAGTTGCTGCAGGAGGTGTGGGGGTACGACTTCTTCGGTGGCACCCGTACCGTCGATGTACACGTCCGGCGATTACGTGCCAAGCTGGGCAGCGAGTACGAGTCGTTGATCGGTACGGTGCGCAATGTCGGCTACAAGGCGGTGCGCCCGGCGCGTGCCGCGAACAAGGGCGAGGCAGCGAACGTGCCGGATGGCAGCGCGTCGGATGGCGAGGACACCGGCGACTCCTCGCTCGCACCGATCAACGGCTCCGCGCAGTGAATACCCGGGGCAGACGGTACCCGGCGCCATCCGATAGTGCTCCTTATCACGCCAGGGCGGTGTGTTCTCCGGTGCGGCAGCCGACAGTGCCCGCGGTGGAACGGGACAAGGGGTCCGCGGATCCGAAGAACGGAGGCCCATGCACGGCGTAACGACGCAGTGGAACGACCGTCCCGACTCGGCTACGGCGCGGGCGATCACAGAACTGATCGCCAGGGCGACGGCCGTCGATGGCGTGGCCCCGATATCGGAACAGGCTGTGTTGTCGCTCTCGCCACAGGCAGGGGAAGACCTCGCCGGTGCGGGTGCCGGGCATCTGCTCGCGCTCCACGAGGGTGTGGTCGTCGGCTACGCGAATCTCGTTCCGGCCAACGGCGAGCATCCGGCGATGGCGGAGGTGGTGGTCGACCCGGCGCAGCGCGATCACGGGGTGGGTACCGACCTGGTCTCGACTGTGCTCGCCGCGGGTGGTCCTGGTACGCGCGTCTGGGCGCATGGCAATCGGGCCGCGGCCGTCGCCGTCGCTGCTCGGCTCGGGCTGCGCACGGCACGTGAGTTGTGGCAGATGCGCCGAGCGCTTGCTACGCCGGAGCTACCTGAGCTGGTCGTACCGGATGACATCGTTTTGCGTACCTATCGCGGTCGAGCCGACGACGCGGAGTTGCTGCGGGTGAACAAGGCGGCCTTCGCCTGGCATCCCGAACAAGGGGGGTGGACCGAGCGTGATATCGAGATCCGGCGCGGTGAGTCGTGGTTCGATCCGTCCGGTCTGTTCCTGGCATTCGCCGCCGCGGCCCCCGACCACTTGTTGGGATTCCATTGGACCAAGGTGCACGATACGGCGAGCCCACCACTCGGCGAGGTCTACGTAGTCGGTCTCGACCCCGCGGCACAGGGCCGCGGACTCGGCCGCATGCTCACCCTCGCTGGATTGCGTCATCTGCGTGATCGCGGTTTCGCCGAGGTGTTGCTGTATACCGAGGCCGACAACACCGCCGCGGTGCGCACCTACACCCGGCTCGGGTTCGCCCCCGCGCATATCGATATCGCCTACGCGGCGGACGAGTCTGAATAGCAATCGGCGAATGCGGTGCCGACGAGTAAAATTGGGGCAAACGTCACACCGAGCGCAGACGATAGCTCTGGGCTGTTCACCTTCCGTTCACCTGGTTCCGTACAACTGTCAACCACGTGACCCTACGTTGAGGAGGGCAGCACAGGGCTGCCTGGTGCGCGAGTTCCCGAGAACAGCACCACAGCATCCGTCCGGGCCGGTGAGGGATCCGGACGAGTAGGACGCCCTTCCGGAGGAATAGTGAATTTCAAGCGCAGCAGCGCCCTCGCCGGCGTGCTGGCCGTCGGTGCCATGACTCTCGCCGCCTGCGGCAGCGACGACAACACAGCGACCGATAACGGTGTGGCCAAGATCGATATGGACTGCGGCGGTAAGTCGGATCTCAAGGCCAGTGGCTCTTCCGCGCAGAAGAACGCGATGGAGCGCTTCATCGCCGCCTACGAGAAGAACTGCGACGGTGCCACGCTCGACTACACCTCGAGCGGTTCGGGTGCCGGTGTGAAGGAGTTCATCGGCGGCCAGACCGATTTCGGTGGTTCGGACTCCCCGCTCAGCGAGAAGAAGGACGAGCCTGCCAAGGCAGCCGAACGCTGTGGCTCGCCTGCCTGGAACCTCCCGACCGTGTTCGGCCCGGTCGCGGTCACCTATAACGTCGCAGGCGTGACCGATCTCGCACTGGACGGCCCGACCGTCGCCAAGATCTTCAACGGCACCGTGGCCACCTGGGACGCCCCCGAGATCAAGGCGCTCAACCCGGATGCCGCGCTGCCCGCCGAGCCGATCGCGGTGGTCTTCCGCAGCGATGAGTCCGGCACAACGGACAACTTCCAGCGCTACCTGGACGCCGCCTCCGACGGCGCCTGGGGCAAGGGCGCGGGCAAGGCCTTCGCCGGTGGCGTCGGCGCCGGTTCGAAGGGCAATGAGGGCACCTCGGCCGCGGTGAAGAGCACCGCGAACTCGATCACCTACAACGAGTGGTCCTTCGCGAAGGCGCAGAACCTGTCGATCGCGCGCATCATCACGTCGGCGAGCGCGGACCCGGTGACGCTGAGCGTCGAGAGCGCGGGTAAGGCGATCGAGTCGGCGAAGGTATCCGGTGAGGGCAACGACCTGGTCATCGACACCTCCTCGTTCTACAAGCCGACCGAGGCGGGCGCGTACCCGATCGTGATGCCGACCTACGAGATCGTCTGCTCGGACTACGCCGACGACCAGACAGCCGAAGCGGTGAAGGCATTCCTCACCTCGGCGGTCACCAACGGTCAGGAGGGTCTGGACGAGGCAGGCTACATCCCGCTGCCGGAGCGTTTCAAGACCAAGCTGACCACCGCCATCGACGCCATCTCCTGATAGCGATCCCATGACCGTGCACGACGAAGTCACTACCGCAGGCCAGCCTGATTCGACTGATCGACAGGCAGGCGGAGATACTGCGCTGATGCTGAATAAGCAGAGCAACCAGCCGGATGCCGCGCGTGGCGGGCGGCACAGCCGGCGCGCGGAGATCATTTTCCGCTCGCTGGCCACGTCGGCGGGGGCGATCATCGTCGCCGCCATCGCGCTGATCGCGTTGTTCCTGCTGATCCGGGCGGTCCCCTCGGTGCTGGCGAACGAAGCGAACTTCTTCACCAGCAGCGAGTTCAGGACCTCTGATGCCGATCATCTCCAGTTCGGTATCCGTGATCTGTTCATGGTGACGGTGCTGAGCTCGATCTTCGCCTTGGCGCTGGCCGTCCCGGTCGGCATCGGCATCGCGTTGTTCTTGACGCACTACGCGCCGAAAGTGCTGGCGCGGCCGTTCTCGGTGATCGTCGATCTGCTCGCGGCGGTGCCTTCGATCGTGTTCGGTCTATGGGGAATGCTGGTTCTGGCTCCACGATTGGAGCCGGTCCAGGCTTTTCTGAATGAGAAGCTCGGCTGGCTGTTCCTGTTCGCGGACGGCAATATTCCGTTGGCCAGCGGTGGCACGATCTTCACCGCGGGTGTTGTGCTCGCGGTGATGATCCTGCCGATCATCACCTCGGTCAGCCGTGAGGTCTTCAACCTCACTCCCCGCGCGCATATCGAAGCGGCGCAAGCGCTCGGCGCGACGAAGTGGGAAGTCGTCCGGATGACCGTGCTGCCCTACGGACGCAGCGGTATGATCGCCGGTTCCATGCTCGGTCTCGGGCGTGCGCTCGGTGAGACCATCGCTGTGCTGATCGTGCTGAAAACCGCCGCCCAGCCGGGTACCTGGTCGTTGTTCGACGGTGGCTACACCTTCGCATCCAAAATCGCCTCGGCAGCCGCGGAATTCAGTGCTCCGCTGCCGACGGGCGCGTATATCGCGGCAGGCTTCGTGCTGTTCGCGCTGACCTTCATCGTGAACGCGCTGGCGCGACTCGCCGCGGGCGGAAGGGTGAACGGGTGATGACCACCACATTGGACAAGCCGATCAAAGCCCCCACCTTCCAGCAGGTGAGCCGGGCGCGTCAGATACGTAACAACATCGCGACCGGATTGGTCTGGCTGGCGTTCGCCATCGCGCTCGTACCGCTGGGCTGGGTGCTGATCATGGTGATCAGCAAAGGGTTCAGCGCGGTGGTCCGGCTGGACTGGTGGCAGAACTCCCTGAAGGGCGTGCTGCCCGAGCAGTTCGCGGGCGGTGTCTACCACGCGATCTACGGAACCATCGTGCAGTCGTTGGTCGCGACGGTGATCGCGGTGCCGCTCGGCATCATGGCCGCGATCTATCTGGTCGAGTACGGCCGCGGAGCGCTGGCCAAGACCACGACATTCATGGTCGATATCCTGGCGGGCGTACCGTCGATCGTCGCGGCGCTGTTCATCTTCGCGCTCTGGATCGCGACGCTGGGATTCCCGCAGAGCTCGCTGGCGGTATCGCTGGCATTGGTATTGCTGATGTTGCCCGTGGTCGTCCGCAGTACCGAGGAAATGCTCAAGCTGGTTCCCGATGAACTGCGCGAAGCGTCCTATGCGCTCGGTATTCCGAAGTGGAAGACGATCGTCAGGATCGTCGTTCCGACCGCGCTGCCCGGCATGATCAGCGGTATCCTGCTCGCCATCGCCAGGGTGATGGGTGAAACGGCCCCGGTGCTGGTGCTGGTCGGATACAGCAAATCGATCAATATGGATATCTTCGACGGCAATATGGCCTCGCTGCCACTGTTGATCTACCAGGAGCTGGCCAACCCGGAAGCGGCTGGACGGGAGCGGGTCTGGGGCGCTGCGCTGACCCTCATCCTCATCATCGCGATGCTGTACCTGGCGGCGGCAGTTCTCAACAAGCTGCTCACGCGGAACCGATAGAAGCGAAACGGATTAGCGAAAAATGGCCAAGCGGATCGACGTCAAAGATCTGAACATCTACTACGGCAAGTTCCATGCTGTGTCCGATGTCTCGCTGACTGTGCTGCCGCGCAGCGTGACTGCCTTCATCGGTCCCTCCGGCTGTGGTAAGTCCACCGTATTGCGTTCACTCAATCGCATGCACGAGGTGATCCCGAATGCCAGGGTCGAGGGCGCGGTGCTACTGGATGGCGAAGACATCTATGGTGCGCAGGTCGACCCGGTCGGCGTGCGCCGCACCATCGGCATGGTCTTCCAGCGGCCCAACCCTTTCCCCACCATGTCGATCAAGGACAATGTGGTGGCCGGACTCAAATTGCAGGGCGTGCGCAGCAAGAAGGAGCTCGATGAGGTCGCCGAGCGTTCGCTGCGTGGGGCGAACCTGTGGAACGAGGTGAAGGATCGGCTGGACAAGCCAGGCGGCGGTTTGTCCGGCGGTCAGCAGCAGCGGCTGTGCATCGCGCGTGCTATCGCGGTGTCGCCGGATGTGCTGCTGATGGACGAGCCGTGCTCGGCGCTCGACCCGATCTCGACTCTGGCGATCGAGGACCTGATCACCGAGCTGAAGAAAGAATTCACCATCGTCATCGTCACGCACAATATGCAGCAGGCCGCGCGCGTGAGTGACCAGACCGGCTTCTTCAATCTCGAGGCGCAAGGTAAGCCGGGTAAGCTGGTCGAGATCGATGACACCGAGAAGATTTTCTCGAATCCTTCGAAAAAGGCGACGGAGGACTACATCTCGGGTCGCTTCGGCTGATCGCCGCCGCGTAGCGCCTGCGGCGGGCCTGGTGCGCTGAACACAACGAAGAGTCCCGAGCAGCTGAATCGCTGCTCGGGACTCTTCGTGTATCGCGGTCATCGGCGAGGCCGTGCTGTAAGGGAACGCTGCGGGCTATTCGCTCATGTCGAGCTCACCGAAGGCTCGTTATCTCTCCTGCTCCGGGGGGAGGGTGCCGGTGACAAGGAAGATGACTCGGCGGCCGATTTCGACGGCGTGGTCGGCGAAGCGCTCGTAATAGCGGCCGAGCAGGGTGACGTCCACAGCGGCGGCGACACCGTGCTGCCATTCCCGGTCCATGAGCAGGGTGAAGAGGTGACGGTGCAGATCGTCCATCGCCTCGTCGTCTTCGTTCAACTGTGCGGCACGCTCGGGATCACGTGTCTCCAGCACTTCCCGCGCGCCGGCGCCCATACTCACCGCGATGCGGCCCATTTCGGCGAAATAGCCGTTGACCGCTTCGGGCAATGTGTGATTCGGGTGACGTCGCCGTGCGACCTTGGCCACGTGCAACGCGAGCGCACCCATCCGGTTCACTTCGCTGACGATCTGAATCGCGCTCACTACTTGCCGGAGATCACTGGCGACCGGAGCCTGGAGCGCGAGCAGCGCGAAGGCTTTCTCCTCGGCCTCCTGGATCAGCTCGGCGATCTGGTCGTACTCACTGATCACCTGTTCGGCCAGCACGAGGTCGGCTTCGAGTAATGCCTGGGTCGCCCGGTCCATGGCCGAGCCTGCCAGCCCGGCCATCTTGCCGAGCAGATGAGCGAGATCGGCTATCCGCTCGTTGTAGATGACACGCATGTTAATCGACATTAGTTCGCTGTGCTGACCAAGTCACGAACAATGAGTGAATCACCGGTGCGAACGATCAGCACATGGGCTCAGCAGGTAAACCGCACCGGATCACTGTTACGCGGGAATCCACCGGAAACGCGGACAGCCAGTGCGGGCCGATCTCCCCACCTCCGGACCGGAACGGATGTCAATTGCAGATATCTTCGGCTGCGTTGACATGCTCCAAATCGGAGGGAAGGGTGACCGGGGCCGTATCGGCGGAGACGCTGGTGATCGGATCCCCCACCGGCACCGGGCTGGTCACCGTGCCACTGAAATCAGTACCGAGGACGACTTCGATGATGCCGCCCAGATCGCTCGCCTGCTCCAGTTCCGCTCCGGGGATCGCGGAGGCCACTGTCGCCGCTGCGGCCTCATGTCCTGGGGTGTATCGGATCGTGGTCTCGGTTACCTGACCGCCGGAATAGTTACCGGTGTTGTAGATATTGAAGCCCTGATTGCTCAGCTTGGTCGCGGTGGTACCGGCTACCCCGGTATAACCGGAACCGTTGGAGATCAGCAGCGGAACGGAGCCAGGGTCGACCGCGGTGAACTCCGGTGCGGCCTGTGTTTCCACCGTGCTCGTTCCTTCGGCGGGCGGCGCCTTCTTCTCCCCAGGTAGTGGCTGGTCATCGATGATCGCGCGGAAGATGGCTTTGATATCGGACTCGCGCGGAATCTCGTTGCCGTAGGCGGTGGTACCAGCGGTCGGGATGGTCAGGAAGGTCACCGCGCCCGCATCGATTTTCTGCAACGACCGTCCGAGGGTCAGCAGGTCGTTGGTGTCGACCTTGTGTACCCAGGTGTGTTCGGTGAATGCCTCGATGAAGCCACGTAGTTTGCCTGGGTCGAGGAGCACCTTGCTGGACATCGCACTGCGTAGCAAAGAGGCAAGGAACCGCTGCTGTCGGTTGATGCGGTCGTAGTCGCTGCGTTCCTCGCCGTAGACGTGCCTGGCTCGCACATAATTGAGCGCGGTCGCGCCATCGAGGTGTTGCCGGCCGGAATCCTCCAGGATGGTGCCGAGCACCCCGTCGACGATCGGCTTGGATGTGCATACGTCTACGCCGCCGAGCTGATCGACCATCGCTTCGAACCCGGCGAAATCGATGCTGATGAAATGGTTGATATTCAGCCCTGTCATCTTGGAAATGACGCTGAACAAGCATTTCGGTCCACCGAGGGCATAGACGGCGTTGAGCTTGTCGCCGATGGCCGAGGGGAAGACCTCATCGGTGTACTCGACCTTCTCATTGTCCCAGCCATTGCATTGCGGCCTGGTGACATCCAAGTCGCGAGGGAATGAGACGACCACGACACGCGATCGGTTCTCGGGGATATGCACCAGCATCACGGTGTCCGCGCGAGAGCCTTCGGCATCGTCGATGGTTCCCGCACCGAGCTGCCCGTTGGCACCCGCACGGGTATCGGTACCGACGAGCAGGTAGTTCTCGTCGCCGAGTTGTGCACCCGAGTCGATAACGCCTTCGGCATTGTCATCGAGTGCGGACACCTGGGTGAAGCCGTTGGTAGTGGAATTCAGGTAGCTCCAGCCGCTGCCAGTGGTCAAAAGAACGAGAGCGGCCACTACAGCTGTTGTGGTCCGGCCGAGTACCCGGAGACGCTTTCTTCCACGTTGCCGGGTGGTATTCCGGCGGGATCGCGGTGTCGTCCCGATCGCCTTCGGCTTGACGGCTCGGTTTTCGGTGCTTTCGGTGTCGTCCGGGTTTCTCTTGGTCGGCCAGTCGGTGTGTCTGGCCCTCGTCGGTTCGGTGAGCGGCGGGAGAATATCGGTGACTTCTTCGGCCTGCTCCGGTGCGCGGCGAGCGCCTGTTGCTCCGGCGTCGCGATTTTCCGTGGTGTTCCGTGGCGGGCGGGCAGTGGGCTCGGCCGGGGGGCGCCCGGTCACCGGAGGTGGGGCAGGTTCGCTTCGGTGGCGCCGGTTCGGTGTGCCGCCATCGGATCGCGGGGTTTCGGGGCGTCGCCCTTCAGCCGAAGCGGCATCCTGTGGCAGTGCCTGGGCCGAGCCCCGGCGCCCGCGTTCGTTGTCGACCTTCTGAACGAGATCTTGGACTGTGAGTGGTGCGGAATCTTGATCGGGTCCGGTATACCGCGAGCGCCTCGGCGCCCGTTCGGGATGCCCGGTATCCGGGTATCGCTCCCACGGGGCGCGACCACCGGGCCCTGGCGAACGCCCGTTCCGATCGTCACCCACCAACGAACCTCGCTTTTCGTCTTGCTTTCCGCCTGAGCCCTATTCGACCGGCAGCACTGATCCCGCAATGATAACGATCCCACCAGGTCGAGCCACTCAAGCGCGGAATCGACAAGGTCACATCGGTGTTTGACAATGCGGCTCGCGGCGGGGACGCGCGGTTATCCGCCGCTGTGCATCACATCAGCGGCCTGTGGCACCGCTGGATCGTCCGGGTCGTCGAGCCAGCCGTATGGCAGCGCGACTTTGCCGGGAGAGCCCTGACGGCCGCGTGGGCCCTCGGCATCCACGGGGAACGGTGCGGTCGGATCGAGTTGCCCGATGAGATCTTCCAGGTGCGTCAGACTGCTGATGGTGGCGAACGCGCGGCGCAGCTCGGCGCCGACCGGGAACCCCATCAGATACCAGGCCATATGCTTGCGCAGATCACGTACGGCTTTGGCCTCGCCGAGGTGTTCGGCCAGTAGCGCGCCGTGCCGGTACAACACCGCCCCGACCCGGCCGAGGTCGGGGGCTGCCGGTAATGGCTCGCCGCGCAGTGCGGCCTGCAGTTCGGCGAACAGCCACGGCCTGCCCAAACATCCACGGCCGATGACCACACCATCGCACCCGGTCTCGTCCATCATGCGGACTGCGTCGGCAGCGGCGAAGATATCGCCGTTACCCAGTACCGGGATCGAGGTGACGGTTTCTTTGAGCCGGGCGATGGCTGTCCAGTCGGCTTGACCGGAATAGCGCTGCGCGGCTGTGCGCGCGTGCAACGCGACCGCCTGAGCACCCTCGGCCTCCGCGATACGCCCCGCGTCCAGATAGGTGAGATGGTCGTTATCGATGCCGATCCGGAACTTCACGGTCACTGGAATGCCCGCCGGTTCGGCGGCACTCACCATGGCACGCACGATACGCCGGAACAGCGTTCGTTTGTACGGTAGCGCCGCGCCACCACCGAGCCGCGTGACCTTGGGCACCGGGCAGCCGAGATTGAGATCGATGTGGTCGGCCCAGCCCTCGCCCGCGATGATTCGTACCGCCTCGCCGAGCGTGGCCGGATCCACCCCGTAGAGCTGCATGGATCGCGGATGCTCATCGGCGTCGAAGGACATCATGTGCAGCGTCTTCTCATTGCGCTCCACTACTGCGCGCGCGGTGATCATTTCACACACATAGATCGAGGTCGGGCTGCCGAATTCCCGGCACAGCTTGCGAAATGCCAGATTCGTGATGCCCGCCATCGGCGCGAGCACGACCGGGGGATCGACCGGATACGGGCCGATCCGCAGCGTGGTCTTCGCCTCGGTAGTCATCGTCACGCCGACCAGTGTCTCATTTCCGCACGTAAGCCGACCGGCGCGGGCTAGAGGGCACAGTGCGGTAGCCGCTCTGTGGGCGGCCGTGCTTCTCCCGGTGGAATTTATCCCCGCACAGCGGCGTGAGTATCGTGTAGCCACCCCGGCAGACTGTCGGGCCGGATATCCGGCCCGACAGTCTGCTCGGTCTCGATCAGTGGATCAGCTCGCAGCGACGTCGGCCATCTCGCGTTTCGCCGCTTCCCGGGCGAGCATGCGGTCGCGCTGCTCCTCGAACCTGATCACATCCTTGCTCAGCTTCTCCAGAAACAGGCCGAGGCGATCTCGGACCGCTTCACCACGTGCGGTGAAGTCGGTGCGTTCGAAGAGGTTCCACTTCTTCAACACCGGCTGGATGACTTCCTCCAAGTGCTGACGCAGATCGTAGATGCCGTGCTTGGCCATCAGTACGCCGTTGCGACGGAAGTTGGGCATGCCGGCGCCGGGCATCTGGAAGTTCTCCAAGATCAGCGTGATCGCCTCGATAGCCTGGTCGGGGGCCAGATCGAGGGCGGCGCCACACATATTCCGGTAGAAGATCATGTGCAGGTTCTCGTCGGCGGCGACGCGCTGCAGCATGCGGTCGGCGATCGGATCGTCGCAGACCTTGCCGGTATTGCGATGGCTGACCCGGGTGGCCAGTTCCTGGAATGTGACATATGAGACAGAGTGCAGGAATCCGGCGTCGGCTTCGGAGGGAGAGGCGAAGCCGCTGGTCATATGAGTCATTCTGGCTTGTTCGA
This sequence comes from Nocardia spongicola, assembly GCF_047200775.1. Lineage (NCBI taxonomy): Bacteria > Bacillati > Actinomycetota > Actinomycetes > Mycobacteriales > Nocardiaceae > Nocardia > Nocardia spongicola. The sequence goes on from NZ_JBJZOO010000002.1 coordinate 476,627, forward strand.
GGGCCACCGGATCGACTCCGCGGGTGACGACCAGATAGTCGCGCATGACGATGCCGTGGCGGTTCTCCTCCGCCGTCCAGCGTCCCACCCAGGTACCCCAAGCGCCGTCCTGGGAGAAATTCTCGGCGATCTCCCTGTGATAGGAGGGGAGGTTGTCCTCGGTGAGGAGGTTGGTGATCATGGCCGCCTTGGCGACCTCGCTGAGCCGGGATTGCTCCGGCTCCCAGTCGATGCCGCCGAGCGCCGCGAAGTTACGGCCCTCGTCCCAAGGAATGTAGTCGTGGGGATGCCATTCCTTTGCCATGGAGAGGTGTCGGTTGACGTTCTCTTCGGCAACCGGCTCCAACTCCGTGAGAAGCTCGAGTTGAGTCAGATCCCTTGCCATGTATGAACCCTTCAGTGTGTGCGTCTGGTTGTGCTGGTTGTCCGAAGGCAGACCGATACCAATGCGGGCATACCTTACGGCACCGTAGGTGTGATGTGAAACGCATCTTCCGGGCAGCTCTGTCTGTGTGACCTATGCCATACAGCATATTCGCCGTTCGGATATCTTCACGAGTGTATGGGGTTCATGGGTGGTGCAGGTTTTTCTCCTGGCGCGTGGATGGCTGCTCTTTGTGAATGACTGTTCGCACCGTGGCCGATGCCTGCCATGGCTGATGGCGCTACGCTGCGCTGCCGCGCGAGCGCAGCGCCGGACGGCGGCTCGGTGCGTAGTGGATTCTTCGGCTGGTGCCAGGGTTTTGCCGATCGTCGGATCGAGTTCATGCGTCCATCCGGTATGCCATGGCCCATGCGTAGTTGTCGGAGGTGACCCTGGCCGCGGGATTCGGATCTTCTGCCAGGTGGCCGGGATCGCCAGGCGGGGTCACCTACCGGATGTTCTGTGCCGTTTCTCACAATCTATGCGTGCCTGCGGTCGCCCACACCGCCGTGCTCGACTGCTGCCATGGCAGGCGGGCTTCGCTGGTGCGTCATATGGCACGGAGTACTACTCCCTCCGTTTTCTCCGTGCGGACGCCGACGTCACTCGTCTGAGCGAGGGGGCTCGATGGCAGACGCGGCGATGCCCTGGGGGTAGCGCTTTCGCCGATGTCGTATCCGGGACATCTTCTGATGGGTTCGTCTCCCATGGTCGCTTTCGGCTATGCTTTTCAGCCGAGCCCCTTTAGCTCAGTTGGTAGAGCTGGTGACTTTTAATCACTAGGTCGTAGGTTCGAGTCCTACAGGGGGCACCACTGTTGATCCGTCCCGTCCCGTGATTATCGGCGGACTCGGCTCTCGGATAGGGCTTCACTCACCGGTGGAAGTGCTCGCGCCGTATGGTGGGTCCGGCTGCGATCACTCTGGCCGGGAACAAGTTACTTTCCGGCCGCATTCACCGATCTGCCGCTGTTCGGTGTCGCACGGCCTTGATCATCTCCGATCCGATGGTGATCACGGCCCGGTCATTCCCTTCGTTCGGCCGCACTGTCATCGGGTGGTTCTCCGTTGGCGGAGGAGTCGGCCGTGGGTCTGCGTGCGGGCCCGTGCGTAGCGCGGCGGCGTGGTGTCCAGCGCCTCGGGCATGGACGGCATACGTATGTGATGATGCGGCCGGTAAGCATGTGGCCCAGCTTTGTTCGGCCGAACCTCATCTGGATATTATCCAAACGTGTTGGCTGACAATATTTTTGGTTCATCGAGGGATGTTGGTATCGAACGGGGCACGGCGCGTGCGCTGGGGTGGTCGGCGGAGTGTGCGCGACAAGCGGATGGTAAGTCTGTCGCTCGGTTCGGGTGAACATCGCTGGGATGCTGGTGAATTCGTGTGACCAAGGAGAAGAAAAGCTGATTGCCGGATATTTGCCGAGATGGAATGTGGACGGAAATAGCCTTCGGGCTCTTCGGTTTGCCGCGTGTCGGATGAGGTTTCCGAGTACGGTGACCCCTTGGTGAATTCCGAACGAATCGCCAACTCGGTTGGCGCTGCGGAATTCTGCTCGCCGTCGCCGTGTCCGATGGTGTCACGGTCAGCCCTGCCGAGCGTGGCTCGGTGGAACTCGATGCCGCGGGAGGAGGCGGGTTCTGGACGAGGAAAGCCTGGACGCGCACCCCCTGTAGCGCATCCAGGCAGGGAAATTATACCAGCTAGCGCGTTTCAGGTTTCTCGGCAAGTTGCATACCAAAAGTATGGGAATAATCGAAAAACCTGATTTGCAGTATCAATTAATTATTAATCCGCGCCGGGATCTGTACCTTTGGGTGGCTGATTGATGGCGCGTAGGCTTCGGAGGCGTTTCGAGCATGGCACGGCAGCAGGAGCGGGCCCGCCGGACACGGGCGGCGATTATCAGGTCCGCCGCCGTTGAGTTCGGGAAGAGCGGATATGCCGCGGCATCGCTCAACCGCATATTGGAAGGGTCGCGTGCCACCAAGGGCGCCATGTACTTCCATTTCGATTCCAAGGAAGAGCTCGCGCGCGCAGTGCTGGGGACCGCGGTAGAGCGTTACCGTGCCTCTGTCGAGCGCTGGCTCGCGCGAGTGGATCTCGGTCCATTGGACATCATGCACGGGATGGTCGACGAGATCGCGTTGCGGCTCGAGCACGACATCATCGTGCGGGCCGAGTATCGCTTGACCATAGAGCCGGATTTCTACCGGGATGTGCAGACCGGTGGCGGTCGCCTCCTCGGTCGCACGACCAAAGCGCTCACCATGAGTGCCATCGATCGCGGGCAGCTGCGCGCCGACGCTGACCCCGATCGGTTCACCCGCACCCTCGCCGCCGCGCTGGCCGGACAGCGGTACATGGTGGATCTGCTCGACGATCGGGTCGATCTGCGGTCGAGGTTCGAGGAGGCGCTCGAGGTGGTGATCGAGGCGATGGCCACCCCGGAGTGGCTGGAGAAGTTCCATAGTGACGGCTGGCGTGCCCATGCTCGGATGGAGGATCTCGGTTTAGCTCTTTGACCAGCCGATTTGGGATTCCGAGCGATTGTGTCATAAGCTATCCCAGCTCCCAACGGAAAGCCGTTGAAAGCCGGTCCGGAGAAATCCGGGGCGAGCCCCCTTCGTCTAGCGGCCTAGGACGCCGCCCTTTCAAGGCGGTAGCGCGGGTTCGAATCCCGTAGGGGGTACGATCTTCGGATCGTTGGTAGCAGAGCATGGCCCTGTGGCGCAGTTGGTTAGCGCGCCGCCCTGTCACGGCGGAGGTCGCGGGTTCGAGTCCCGTCAGGGTCGCCAGTGAGCGCCGGAGGTATCCGGCGCTTCACGTATGGCATTCACCTCGGGTGCCTGCGGCCAGGTAGCTCAGTTGGTACGAGCGTCCGCCTGAAAAGCGGAAGGTCGCCGGTTCGATCCCGGCCCTGGCCACCATCTCCCCTCGGCGCAGCACCTGCTCGGGGGGATTTTTCGTATCCATACCCCGCCAGCGCATATGGTCGGGGATTGTCTGCGAAGGCGGGACCACAGTCGGTGGACGCGATATGCCGACGGAGGGTTGTGCCTGATGAGATGCTAGAGGTATGGCTGAGCGCTGGTACTACTGCTTGAAGCACAATCGGGCTGAGCAAGGACGGCAGTGCTGGTTCCGTGATCGTATGGGACCGTATCCGGACCGAGCGACGGCGGAGCGAGCGCTGGATATCGCGCATGCTCGCACCGAACGCGAGGATGCCAGGGACCGAGCCTGGCGGGACGGGGAGTGAGACGCCACATCGGCAGGCGTACGGTACTGCGCGGCAACCGGTTTCCGGCGGCCGTTCCTGGTGTTCCGCCGCGCTGATACGCGGGTGGCGACGCTGTCGCCGTGCGGGACAGGGCGGGGCGGAGCCGCTGCCCGGCCATCGAAGTTGATCTAGAGACGCTGGTCGGTGGGTTGCCAGGCTTCGTCTCGGGTGCAGCCGCTCAGCTGGTGGTCAGGCGCATCGAGTACCGTTCTCCAGAACTCGTCGAATGCTTGGTGGTCCTGGTGTGGGCTGCGAGCGGAAACCAGGATCAGCAGGGAGGGCGACCCTTGAGAGTTACCGTTGTTGTGCCGACCTACAACGAGCGAGATAATCTGCCGGTCGCGGTGGAGCAGCTGACTGCGCTGCCGGTGTCGGACCTGCATGTGCTCGTTGTGGACGATAGCTCGCCGGACGGCACCGGTGAGGTGGCGGATAAGCTGGCCGCCGAGCTACCGGATGTGGTCGGTGTGCTGCATCGGACCGAGAAGGACGGGCTGGGCCGCGCGTATGTCGCAGGTATCACCCGGGCGCTGGACGAGGGCGCGGATGTCGTGATCCAGATGGATGCCGATCTGTCGCATCCCGCCGATGTCATTCCTGCCATGCTGCAGAAGCTGGCGACCACGGATGCGGGTGTGGTGCTCGGTTCCCGCTATGTTCCTGGCGGCTCGACCGCCGCCGAGTGGAAGTGGTATCGCAAAGCGCTGTCGGCCTGGGCGAACTTCTATGTCAACCTGATTCTGCGGTTGGGTGTCAAAGACGCCACCGCGGGCTTCAAAGCTTGGCGGGCCGACACCCTGCGCGCTATCGACGTCGCGTCGATCCGCAGCAACGGGTACTCCTTCCAGGTCGAGATGAACTACCGCACGATCAAGAAGGGCATCTCGATCGCCGAGGTTCCGATCCGATTCGAGGAGCGCACGCTCGGTGCTTCCAAGATGAGCCTCAAAGTGCAGCTCGAGTCAGCGCTGATGCCCTGGAAACTGCTGTTCGGTCGCTCGGCCTGAGTATCGAGCGCTGGTCCGGGTTTCAGCGGCGGCCGGTGCTGTTGCGAGGCAGCGGCTCGCTGGTCGCGCGGTGCTGGGGACACTTCGAGGTTCATTCGGGCCAATGCAAGAGGGTGTCGATGAACAGTTGCCGTACCCGCGCCACCTCATTGTCCATATCGGCGGAATCCCATCCGCTGACATCGATGGGATCGAGGATCGCCACGTCCACCGTTCCTGCACGAGCGACCATCGCATTGCGCCAGCAGATTTCGCCCGCATTGCGGATCACGATGGGGATCACCGGTACTCCGGCTTGGATCGCGATATGGAACGCGCCCTTCTTGAACGGGCCGATCTCGGGGGTGTAGGAGCGGGTTCCCTCTGGAGACACCGCGATCGACAATCCGCTGCGCAGGGTCTCGACCACCGGCCGTAATGCCGCCTTGGCCTGCGTGGTGTCCGCGCGATCGATGAAGGTCACTCCGGCAAAGCGCAACAGTGGCCCGAACACCGGATTCTTGGTGAGTTCTTTCTTTCCGATGCCGGTTACGCCGCCACCGAGCACCGCGGGCACGATGACGATGTCGAACTGGCTTTGGTGATTGAACAGGAAAACCGCGGGCCGAGGTGATTTCGCGTTGTCGGCACCGGTGACTCGTATTCGGATACCCGCATTGCGTAGCGTGTGGCGCGTCGCATGCGACATCAGCGCGTCGGCCATCTGTCGCCGGTCCTTGGTTGACGCCTTCGACACCACACCGAAGAGCGCACCGCCGAGCAACCCGGCGAACCCCGCCGCAGTGCGGAAGTAATCGCTCGCCCGCGGCCTGCGCCGGGGGCGGAACCGCACTGTTCGCCACTGCTGCCGGTCGGCGATTCGCGCCAGCGCCTCGTCGGGGTTCACCGCCACCGGGTGGCCGACCAACGAAAGCATGGGCAGGTCGGCGCTAGAGTCGGCATAGGCATAACTGTGTTCCAGATCGAGGTGGTGCGCGGCGGCGATCGTGGCGATCGCGGCACCTTTGTCTCGGTGCCACAGTGCCTTCCCGTCGGGGTAGCCGGTGAGTACCCCGGCGCGGACGGCCATCGGGGTGTAGTACACATGCTCGATGCCGAGCTGCGCTGCCGCGGGCAGTACCTGGAACCGGGTGAGTGAGCTGATCAACACGACCGTATGCCCGGCGTCCCGATGGCTTCGGATCAGCTGCCACGCTTCGGGGTACAGATGCCCATAGATGCTGCGCTGGAACAGCCGCCTGCCCAGTTCGTCCAGTTCCGGTGCGGAGTGTCCGGCCAGCGCACGGGGGAGTTGCCGGAGGAACCGGTGGTACTCGCGGTCGGTCATGTTGTTACGGATGCCCCCGAGCAGTACCCCTGCGGGGGTGCGACGCCGTAGTGCGCGCCGCCGTGTTCCCGGCCCGTCGAGCACGGTGCCCGCGAAGTCGAAGATCGCGGCGACGGCAGGGCCTTGTGGTCCGGAGTGGATGGCGGCGATCGCGGCTTTGTTGTGCGGATCGCTCACCATGTCTCCATATTGGACGGGTCGAGTGCGGCGGCCCGGGTGATGCGGGCTCCGATATCGCGCAGGCGCTCAGCGAAATCCGTTCGGCGTTGAATCAATTCCGCACGGGGTTGTTCCGCATTGTCCGGTACGGTTTCCAGCAGGCGGTAGTTGTCCGCGAGTTTCAGTGCGCTGGTGAACAGCTCGGCAGCGACCGATTCCGGGCTGTTCAGCCGCTGCTGCAGCATCATCTGCTTGCCGACCGCGATGCACTCGGTGATCAGCCCCTTGCGGTCGATGTCGTCACTCGGGTCGCGGGCGGCGAGCCGCTCGGCCACCACCAGCTGTGCGTCGATGAACGAACGCAATACCCGGTGGGCCATCAGGAATCCCGAGGCGGTGAGCTTCGCCAGGATGTCGGTACCGAGGGTGTCCCTGCGGGTATGGCTGTACCAGTCCGGATCCACCAGCAGCATTTCCGCCACCATCTGCTCGGCGAACTCGCTACGTTCGGGGAAGAAGAACTCGAACTTGAGCAGATCGCGCAGCCGGAACGCCTCGTCCCATCCGGTCCGCAAGGCATCGGCGTCGCCGCTGTCGACCGCGGCGAGGATGGCCAGCTCGAGAATGGCGCGATTGACGAACCAGTGCACGGCGCTGTTGCGGTAGAACGCGGCTTCGAGGTGTGCGCCCGGCTCGATCGAATACACCGGTTCGAGCCCGCCGCGGTACACCGTGACCACTTTGGCCAGTGACAGCTGCTCCAGCACGACAGCCACGCCTTGTTCATCGCGCAGGGCCTCTAGTTCACCACCGGGCAGCTCACGTTTATCGAGGTAGCCGAGCACCGGCGCGATCGCGGTGCGTACCTCGCCGAGGGTGAGGGCGCGTCCATGGATGCCCAAGAGCGCCAGCGTGGCCAGTGCGTTGACCGTGATCGGTGTGACCGCGTTGATGCCGACCGCGACCTCGAAGGCCAGCCGCTGCACTGCCTTTCGTTCTCGCTCGGTAGTTTCCGCCGACTGATCCGTGCTTGTGCTCATCTCGGTGGAATCCGATGGCAGCCGCTCGGTGCGGTGTAGCGGAATGGTCAGCGGCGGGGCGGTGAGCGGATCGCCATACGCGGCAAGGCGGTCGCGGGCCGACAGCGGCTCGCCGAACCGCACGTAGACATGTCCTGCGGAGTGCTGCTGGCTACGGATGTAGCGCGCGAGCCAGGCCAGTCCCTCGGGCTTCTTCTTACCGCCGACCTGCTCGGTGGCAATGGCGCCGAGCTCATTGAGCCGTTCGTAGGTGATCGAGACCGGAACCAGCATGACGTCGTCGATACGATTCGACCGTACCGCCGCGGCGAGATAGTTCAGCAATCCGTAGCGTGGTGGCCGCAGTTTCCCGGTGCGGGTACGGCCACCTTCGAAGTACCACTCCAGATTGAAGCGTTTGACGAGCAAGTAGGCGAAGTACTCTTCGACGACGGCCTTGTACACCTCGTCGTCGCCGAAGCTGCGCCGGATGAACACTGTCCCGGTGCGCCGGGCGATCGGCCCCATCGGCCAGAAGCTCAGGTTCGCGCCTCCGATCACATGGTTCGGCGGGAAGTCGTTGCGTGCGAGCACATCGCCGAGCACGAAGGCGTCGACATAGGACCGGTGTGAAGGAAGGAACACCAGCGGGAAGCGTCGGTTCAGATCGCGCAGCGCGGAGAGGCCGGACTCATCGGAGTCCACCTTCCACGCCGAGGTGTGTACCGGCCGCATGGCTTGGGTGAACAGGTCCGAGATCAGCCTGCTCTGCGCGGCGACCAATTCGTTGAGTGCTTTCTCCGCACGTCGGTACACCTCCGGTGAACTCGCCCCGATCTGGTCGGCGATCAGCTCCAGTCTGCGGAGGAAGTCGGGAGAATCGAGAATCTCCTCGGCCACGAGCCGCGGTACCTTGTACCGGTCCCCGATGACGGTTCGTTCGGCGCGTTCGAGTGCTACGACCGCCGCGCGCACAATGGCGCGGGCGAACGGCTCGGTCGTGTTCTTCTCGAACAGCGCCGCGGCCTCAGGGTTGTTCGCGCGCAGTTCGCTGAGTCTGGCGGGTGCGCCGGTCAGCACGAGATGGCGGTCCGGTGCCTTGGTGAGCAGTCTGCGCTGCACCAATCGGTTGGGTTTGCGAGGGTTGGTCAGCAGAGCCAGATCGGCGAAGGTGACGCGGCGCACGCCGTCGCGTTCCGGCGGTAACCACAGCACACGTACCGGCACTACCAACGGATCGTCGCGTCTGCCGATGAGCTGGGTGGCGACGGCGCTCGCATCCAGGTCCAATTGGGTGACCGGGGCCGAGATACCCAATTCCGCGCCGATCCCGCCCTCGGCCAGCCAGGTGCCGATGAGTTCGCGTTCCACACTCGACGCGGCATCGATCAGGGCCACCACCGATTCCGGTGTGGTCCTCGGTTGGGCAATCGCAGGTGAATCGCCGCGGTGATCGATCATCGATGTTCATCCCTCCGCAGGTGACGCTCCCCACTATTCAATCTCGCCGGGTGCATTCCGCGCAGGCACTCGGCATGGTGAGTTCAGGTTTCCCGATGCGTATCGCGAGGTTCGGCGCGGCTGCGGGTAGCCGGAGCGCTTCGGTGGGTACCCGCGATCCTTGGGTTCCGATACTGAATTCATTGCGGCCCAGCTGCTTTCCTGAGTGATACCGAACCGAGTGATATCCGCTCTGTGAACTCGGCCGCGGTGTCTTCCGGATATGCGATATAGCGGTGGGTGCATCGCCGGAACTGTCCCGCAGCGGCTCCCGCTTATGATTCAGGTAATGCTAACCTTACTTCTGAAATTTAGGTCAGGGTAACCTTTGGAGGATCGTTGTCGACCACGGAACGCCTGCGGGTTGAATATGTGACCGATCCGGTGGCGGCGATGTCCCAGCTGGCGGCCGCGGATCAGTTCGGCGAGTACGTGATATACGAGCGTCCGGGGGAATGGGTGTTCGCCGCCGATCCACTCGGCAGTATCGAACTGGACGCGCGGGAATTGCGAGTCACCTGGGCGGGGCACACGACGACCGGCCCCTGGGACGGAAATCCGGCGGGGGTGCTCGACTGTGCGCTCGGCACACTTGCCCTGGAGGGGCGAAATGTATACGGCTGGATAGGTTTCGAGTTCTGCGCCTGGCCGCTCGGGGTAACCGGGCGGGTAGATCCGCGTACTGCGTTGGCCCATCTGATGATTCCCAGGATCGAGGTGCGAGTCGGCGAATTCGGTATCCGGATATCCGGCGCCACACTCGCGGAGACCGGCGATATCCATCAGCTGATCGCGCAGTCGCAGCGTCTCGAGCTCCCGCAAGCGCATCCGGTCGATATCCGCATCGACCCGACCGGGTACCGCGATCGGGTCGCCGAGGCGGTCGGTGAGATCCAGGCCGGGCAGTACCAGAAGGTCATCCTGTCCAGGAAGGTGGATCTGCCGTTCGTAGCCGATATTCCGGCAACCTATCGGCTCGGTCGTGCGCATAACACCCCGGCGCGGTCGTTCCTGCTGCGGCTCGGCGGTCTTGAGGCCGCGGGCTTCAGCCCGGAGCTGGTGGCCTCTGTGGACGATGAGCGGGTGGTGACCACCGAACCGCTGGCGGGTACCCGCGCTTTCGGCCGTGGCCGAGCGGCCGATTCGGTGGCTAGGGCAGATCTGCTCACCGACCCGAAAGAGATCGTCGAGCACGCGATTTCGGTTCAGACCTCCTGGTCGGAGATCGCGACCGTCGCCGATGCGGGGACCCTCGCCGTATCCGACTTCATGGCGGTGCGCGAGCGCGGCAGTGTGCAGCATCTGGCGTCCACCGTACGTGGGCGGCTGGCCGCCGATCGATCCAGCTGGGATGCGCTGGAAGCACTGTTCCCCTCGGTGACCGCCTCTGGTATCCCCAAGCGCGCAGGCGTCGACTCGGTGTTCCGGCTCGATCATGATCCGCGTGGCCTGTATTCCGGTGCGGTGGTAACGCTGTCCGCGACGGGTGCGCTCGAGGCGACTCTGGTGCTGCGGGCGATATACCAGAACGCCGAGGGGGCCTGGTTGCGTGCGGGTGCCGGTGTCGTCGGACAGTCGAGGCCGGAACGGGAATTCGAAGAGACCTGCGAGAAGTTGGGCAGTATCGCTCCCTATGTGGTGAAAGCCTGAGGCCGAGCCGAACCGGCAGCGCGGTGCTGATGCGTTGCCGGTTCGGCGTATGCCGCGGCTCAACCTTCGGCGCGCAGCGCCTTCTTGTCGATCTTGCCTACTGCGGTGATCGGCAGCTTGTCCCGGCTGCGCAGGACATCCGGCAGTTTGTAGGTGGCCAGTCCGCGGGCGGCGAGGAAGGTCTTGATCTCGGCCAGTGCGGGCAGCTCGCCGTCGACGACGAGAACGGCGCAGACCTTCTCGCCGAGTGCGGGGTCGGGTAGTCCGACGGCGGCGGCATGCCGGACCGCGGGATGGGCGAGTAGGTGTTCTTCGAGCTCATCGCAGGAGATGTTCTCACCACCACGGTTGATCACGTCCTTGATCCGGCCGGAGACCACGAGATGGCCGCTGGGCAGGCGGCGGACCAGATCACCGCTGCGGTAGAAGCCGTCCGGGGTGAACGCGCGCGCATTGTGTTCGGGCGCGCGGTAATAACCGCGAATGGTATAGGGCCCCCTGGTCAGCAGCTCGCCTTCGGTGCCGGGGGCGACATCGTTACCCTCGGCGTCGACCACACGGATCTCATCGGCAGGCGACAGCGGTTTGCCCTGGCTGGTGTGCAGCAGTTCGGCCGGATCGTCGAGCCGGGTGTAGTTGAGCAGTCCTTCGGCCATCCCGAACACTTGCTGCAAGGTCGCTCCGAGTGCCGGGGTCACCTCTTTCGCGTTGACTTCGGCCAATCGGGCACCACCGACTTGGAGCAGGCGCAGCGAGCTCAGGTCGGCCTCTTCCCATTCGGTAGCGGCGCACCAGAGCTGGGCCAGTGGTGGTACCACTGCGGTGCAGGTGACCCGGTGCCGCTCGATCGCGGGGAACGCGGCTTCCGGACTCGGGTCACCGAGGAAGGTGACCGCGCCACCGACGCCGATGGTGCCGAGAATGCCGGGGCAAGCCAGCGGAAAGTTGTGTGCGGCAGGAAGAGTCGCCAGATATATGTCGTTTTCGGTCAGCTCGCATACTTCGGCGCTCGCGGTCGCGTTGTAGACGTAGTCGTCGTGGGTACGCGCGATCAGCTTCGGCAGACCGGTGGTGCCGCCGGAGACCAGCATCAGGGCGATATCGCTCGGGTCGATCTCGGGAAGCTCGCCGCTATCGCACGGAATCGAGCGCAGGTCGGTGAAGGGGCCTGGGTCGCCGAGCACCAGTATCCGGCGCAGCTGCGGCACCGAGGATCGTACGGTGTCGGCCAGCTGGCGGTAGTCGAATTCGCCGACCTGGTCGGCGATGATGTAGCCGACCGCTTCGGCTTGCCGTGCCAGATGTTCGATCTCGGCCCTTCGGTGCGCTGGCAGGCTCAGGACCGGGATGATCCCCGCGCGCAGCAGGCCGAACAATACGGTCAGGAACTCGGGCGCATTCGGCAGCTGGACCACTACCCGGTCGCCGGGCGCGAGGCCGAGCGCGAGCAGTCCGCGGGCCATCCGATCCGCCGCGGCATCGATCTCGGCGTAGGTGTGCGCACCATCGGTGTCGAGCAGTGCGGGCCGCAGCGGGTACTTACGCGCGCTCGCGCGCAGCAGATCGCCGAGTGGTCGCCCGGCCCAGTATCCCGCGGCCCGATACTCCGCGGCCGTTGGCTCGGGAAAAGGTACATAGCCGACGCGATGCGCTGTGGACGCGGAAGGGGTGGAAGTCACGGTCTGCCTCGCAATGATTTCGAACTGAGGTATTCCTTAGGTAGGTTAGGCAACCCTATATCATTGCTCTGTCCGCTGAGTGGATGTGCGGTGAGAAGCCGTGCTCATCGGGTAGCGTGCCGCGCTTTCCGGGTTCGTAGTCCTGTGCGGGCCAAAGGATTCGGACTAGGCTTGCCGCCATGAGCAGGTGGGACATATCGAATATTTCTGACCAGAATGGCCGAACGTTCATTGTGACCGGGGGGAATAGTGGGCTGGGGGCGGAGACCGTGCGTGCGCTGGCCGAGGCGGGAGCTGAGGTGGTGCTCGCCTGCCGGAACGTGGCCAAAGGAGAGCGCGTGGCCGCGAAACTCGAACGGGTCCTGGTGCGCGAACTGGATCTGGCGGATCTGAACTCGGTGCGCGTATTCGCCGAGGGCATCGACCGGGCCGATGTGCTGATCAACAACGCCGGGGTGATGGCACTGCCAGAGGGGCGCACTGTCGATGGGTTCGAAATGCAGTTCGGCACAAATCATCTCGGTCACTTCGCGCTTACCGGATATCTGCTGGACAAGATCTCCGACCGGATCGTCACCGTCGCCAGCCTCGCGCACCAGTTCGGCACGATGGACTCGGCTGATCCGAACTGGGAACAGCGCCCGTATCAGCGCTGGTCCGCCTACGCACAAGCCAAATTGGCCAACTTGATGTTCGCGCGTGAGCTGCAGCGCAGGTTGAGCGCGGCGGGTTCTCGGCAGATCTCGGTGGCCGCACATCCCGGCTATGCGGCCACCGAACTGCAGTCGCATACAGAGTCGTTCCTGGACAAGGTGATGTGGCTGGGTAATCGGCTGTTGGCGCAAAGCGCTGCCATGGGTGCGCTGCCGACGCTGTACGCCGCGACCGCTGCGGTGGAGCCAGGCGGTTACTACGGCCCGACCGGGTTCGGTGGTATGCGTGGTTATCCGGGACCATCGGCTTCGTCGAAGGAATCCGAGAATGAGCAGATCGCGGGCGAGCTCTGGGAGCTTTCGGAGAAGCTGACCGGCGTCACCTACACCTTCATGGAATAAGTCCGAGGGGCTGCGTGCCTGCTCAGCGGGTGCGGTGGGCGAGCGGGCCGTGCCACTGCCGTGGCTCGGAGACTGTGTGTTGCGGCACCACGAGTTCATCCGACGGCGCGGGGGCTGGTACTGTGCCTGTCGTGCAGTGCGTGTATTTCTGGTTTAGCAAGCCGGCCCCGGGTGGGCTGGTCTGCGGCAACCACGCGCGCTGACGACATTCCACCCCGAGCCGGATCATGGACCGGCTCGACGGGTATCGCATCCGTGGGTCGGCCGGAGAAAAGGAACCCACGATATGACAACCGCAGCCGACATCGACGCACGGCATTCCGATCTGGATGATCAGCGCACCCTTGCCGTCAGCCCGCTGCGCTCGCCCGCGGAAGTGCGTCGCGTGCACCCGATCACCGATGCGCTCGCCGATACCGTCCGTTCCGGGCGTAAGGCCACTATCGATGTGTTGAACGGTACCGACGATCGCCTCATGGTGATCGTCGGACCGTGCTCGGTGCACGACCCGGTCGCCGCACTCGACTACGCGCGCAGGCTTGCGGCCGTTGCCGCCGAACTCGGGGACCGGTTGCATGTGGTGATGCGGGTCTACTTCGAGAAGCCGCGGACCAGCCTGGGCTGGAAGGGGCTGATCAACGACCCGCACCTGGACGGGTCGTTCGACGTCAATACCGGCTTGGGCTTCGGCCGTAAACTGCTGGTCGATATCACCGCGCTCGGCCTCCCGGTGGCGTGTGAGTTCCTGGATCCGATCACTCCGCAATACATCGCGGATCTGGTGTCCTACGGTGCGATCGGGGCACGGACCGCGGCAAGTCAGGTGCACCGTCAGCTCAGCAGTGCGCTATCGATGCCGGTCGGCATCAAGAACGGCACCGATGGCGATGTCCAGGTAGCGGTGGATGGGGTGCGTGCCGCGGCGGCCAGTCATGTATTCCCCGGCACCGATCTGGACGGTCACTCCGCGCTGATCCGGACAACCGGCAATCCGGATTGCCATGTGATCTTGCGTGGCGGCAGCACCGGACCGAACTACGATGCGGCTTCGGTGGCCGAAGCGTGCTTACGGCTGGAGAAAGCCGGGCTGCCGCAGCGGATCGTTGTGGACGCCAGCCACGGCAACAGCAATAAGGATCACAATAAGCAGGTCGACGTGGTCACCGATATCGCGCACCGGTTGGCGGCGGGAGAGACCCAGGTGGTCGGCATGATGCTGGAGAGCTTCCTGGTGGCTGGTCGTCAAGACCTCACCCTCGGGCGCGCCGACGACCTCACCTACGGGCAGTCCATCACCGACGCGTGCCTGGACTGGGAGACCACTGCGGGCCAGTTGCGCAGCCTGGCCGATGCGGTACAGCGCCGCCGCGCCCGCTGACTGCTCCTCGGCAGTGGTCCGCGCGGGCTACGACATGCGGCCAGGGACATCGCGCGTCTGCGCGGTCGGTGGCCTGCTGCGGTCGAACTCGGTGGGCCAGCCGTCGGCAGGCCCCGGTGGGTCGGTGTACAGGCGGGCGGCAAGCCAGTGATCGCGGCGTCGGCCGCGCTGCACGCTGCCCAGCCTGGACCTGCCCTCGTACCGGAAGCCTTCGCGTCGCACAACTGCCGCCGAGGTGTAATTACCCACGAACGCGCGCCAGCTGATTCGCTGTAAGTTCAGGCCGACGGCGCTGAATCCGAAGTCGCATACCAGGTTCACCGCCTGGCTCATCAGGCCGCGTGACCGCTGTGCCGAGCTGAGCCAGAATCCGATCTCGGCGGCATGGTCGTCCTGTTCCTGGAGGCCGATCATGCCGACGACCGGTCCATCGGGGCGCAGCCGCACCGCCCAGGTCGGGCTACGGGCCGACCAGCCAGGGCGCACCAGTCCGTCCAGAAAGGTTATGGCGTCGTCTCGGGTATACGGCACCGGGATGGTGACCCATTCTCCGATGGTCGGGTCTTGGCAGCATTCGGTGATGGTGTCGATATCGTCTGCGGTCGGCGCCGACAGCCAGATCGTTTCGTTCGACAGCACGCAGTGATCCATCGCGTCATGCTGTCACGGAGCGGGCTGCCCGATCACCCGGTTTCTCTCATCCGACCGCGGCCGCCGCGCGGGGATTGCCCGCCGTAGGACGGGATTCGTCCTGGTTGCTGCCCCGCCGGTTGTCGCGGACGGGGCAGCGGACAGGGCGAGTCGGTGCGGACAGATTTCAGGTAGACGAGCCGAGGAACCCGAGCGGCGTCGAGGAACCGACTGCCACATCGCCGGTCGAGGAGCCGAGGAACCAGTCCGGTGTCGAGGAGCCGACCCCGGCGTCGCCGGTCGAGGAGCCGAGGAACCAGTCCGGCGTCGAGGAACCGAATCCCTGGCTCCCGATTAGTTCATGCGCGGCGTGCCGGAGGAAGTCCAGTGCGTATCCGGCGATCTCCGATGTAGCCGGATCGGCGATGAGGTCGAGATAGGAGGCCATTGAACGCCCCTTTCGAGATACCCGCGAAGAGCGGTATGTGAGGTAGAACACGGCGAGACTAGCTCTCATCGGGAGAACAGACAACCGTATGGCGGGAGTATGGATAAAATGTGAAACATAGATGTTCGCTATTGTGGGGCAATATCTTTCGGCACTGAGCTGCTCACGGTGCCGGATCCGGCGGCACCGGAGGCGAGCTCGCCCATGGAAGTGGCGGCTCATCGTCACCGATGGCTATCTGCGGCCCGGCTAGTCTCCGGGTATGCCCTCGCGATCTCAGACCGTTGCCCGCCTGCGCCCGTTCGCCTCCACCATCTTCGCCGAGATGACGGAGCTGGCCGTCCGGCATCACGCGGTCAACCTCGGCCAGGGATTCCCGGATACCGATGGACCTGCGAGCATGCTCGAGGTCGCGCGCCGTGCCATCGCCGAAGGGCTCAATCAATACCCGCCGGGGCGCGGTATGCCAGTGCTGCGCCAAGCCGTCGCCGCGGATCGGGCTCGGCGCTATGGGACACACTACGACCCGGATTCGCAGGTGTTGGTGACGGTGGGTGCGACAGAGGCGATCGCAGCCACGGTGCTCGGATTGGTCGAGCCGAACCACGAGGTGGTGCTGATCGAGCCCTATTATGACTCCTATGCCGCCGCGGTGGCACTGGCCGGCGCCACGCGGCGCACGGCCAGGTTGGTAGCCGACGGCGACAGTTTCGTCCTCGACCTGGACAGTCTGCGCTCCGCGCTCACTCCGGCGACCCGGTTGCTCATCGTGAACTCACCACACAATCCGACCGGCACGGTGCTCGGACGCGCCGATCTGCAGGCTATCGCCGATATCGCCTGCGAGCGCGACCTCCTTGTGCTCACCGACGAGGTCTATGAGCATCTGGTCTACGACGACGCCGAGCACATCAGCCTGGCCACCCTGCCGGGGATGGCCGAGCGCACCATCGTGGTGTCCAGTGCGGCCAAGACGTTCAATGTCACCGGCTGGAAGACTGGTTGGGCCTGCGGGCCCGCCGAACTGATCGACGGCGTGCTCGCGGCCAAGCAGTTCCTCACCTTCGTTGCGGGCGGACCATTCCAGCCCGCGGTCGCGTATGCGATCAACCATGAACTGGACTGGGTCGCGCAACTCCGGAATGAATTGTCCGAAAAGCGTATTCGCCTCTCGGCCGCGCTGGCCGATACCGGGCTCGGGGTGCTGGCCAGTGCGGGCGGATATTTCGTATGTGCCGATATCACTCCGCTCGGGGCCGCGGATGGGCTGGCATTCTGCCGGGAACTGCCGAAGCGTCTCGGAGTCGCGGCGGTACCGGTCAGCGTGTTCGCCGATGATGCCGCCGCGTGGAACCATCTGGTGCGTTTCACTTTCTGTAAGCGTGACGAGACACTGGACGAAGGGGTTCGCAGACTACGTCTCGGCTGATTCGTCGCAGAGGCGGACTCGCCGCGGGCCTTATCGTCCGGTGCCGGACAGGCGGGTGCGGGGCGAGTGCGCCGGGATATCGGAATACGAATACGAATGACGACTATTCGGTTCGGCGCAACCGTTATCGCCTCGGGTGCGGAAATCGAATACCGGTCAGCTGCGGTCGAAGTGGCACCTGCTGCCGATATTGTGGGCGAGAGCGATATATGCGCGCTGTGCGCAGGTGCTGAGAACAGGGCTTCGTGGTCAGCGTACGGAGCGGATATCGCCGCTGATCGATGTGGTGTCGAGTGTTATTCCCAGTAGTCGGAAGCTTCATCGTCCAGCCGATTACCGGAGTAATCATATCGTCATAAACATCCAGGTCAGGATGCCTGACAGGCGGCGAGTCGGCGCGACATGGCCGACTGGAACGAGAACAATGCTGCGCATGACGGCCACGGTCGGAAGCGGGTTGCGAAATCAGCGGGTGGACCGGCTGCACAATGCGTCACCGAGGCAGGGATTTCGACAAGATATCCAGGGATTGCGGGCGGTCGCTGTTTCGGCTGTCGTATTGTTCCATGCGGGTGTGCCCGGGATATCCGGTGGATTCGTCGGCGTGGACGTATTTTTCGTCATTTCCGGCTTTCTCATTACCGGAATGCTCTGCCGTGAAGCGGCGGCCACCGGCGCCATCGACCTGATTCGGTTCTACGGTGCGCGCGCCCGCAGGTTGCTCCCCGCCGCGGGTCTGGTGACGATAGCTACCGCGATCGCCGCGGTCGTGCTGCTGCCGCCGCTATCGGCCAGGGAAGTGCTCGGTGACGGGATCGCGGGCGCGCTGTATGCCGGGAATTATCGGTTCGCGCTGCGCGACACCGACTACCTGGCCGGCGAGGCGGCGCCGTCACCGTTTCAACACTTCTGGTCGCTCGGGGTCGAGGAGCAGTTCTATCTGCTGTGGCCTGTGCTCATTATCGCGGTGGCCTGGCTCATACGTCGTCGCCGTGGCAGTGCCGTGGCGACGTGGCCCTATCTGCTCGTCCTCGCGGTCGTCGTCACGCTCTCCTTCGCGGTCGCGCTGCATTGGACCGGCACACTGCCACCGTGGGCGTTCTTCTCGCTGCCGACCAGGGCCTGGGAGCTGGCCGCCGGTGGCATGGTGGCGCTCTCGGTATCAGTGTGGTCCAGGCTGCCGAAATCGGTGGCCTCGGGCGCCGGATGGCTGGGGCTCGGTTCGATCATCGTGGCTTGTGCGCACCTGAGCGAGCGGACGCCGTATCCAGGTACCGCGGCACTGGTGCCGGTGATCGGCACCGCGCTGGTACTGATATCCGGATGTGTGGAAACCCGTTCCTGCGTCGGCCGCGTCCTTGCCGTGCCCGAACTGCGGGCGATCGGTACGGTGTCCTACGCCTGGTACCTCTGGCATTGGCCGGTATTGGTGCTGGCGCCGGTGGCGCTCGACCGTGAGCTCGGGCTGCTCGGCTCACTGGTGGCGGTCGCCGTAGCGGGTGGGCTCGCCGTACTCACCCAGTGGTTGGTCGAGAACCCGATCCGGTTCGCCGCCCCGCTGCGTAATTCGGCCGGGCGCAGCCTCACTGTGGGCGGGGTGAGTACTGTGCTCGCCGCCGGGGTGGTCTTGGTCTTGCTGGCGACTGTGCCCGTTCCGGTCGGCCGCGGTGCGGCGGCGCAGGCCCTGGCACTCACCACACCAGCGCTCTCCGCCGCACCCGCTGTCGATCCACGCGATGCGGCGATCGAGCGACTGGCAGCCCAAGTGCACTCGGCGATTGTCGCATCGGACGAAATCCGGGACATTCCTTCGAATCTCACCCCGACACTGGCTGCCGCGCCCGGTGACAAAGCGGTGGTTTTCGGCAATGGTTGTGTGCGGTCCTGGCTGGAGGTCGGCCAGGCCGAGTGTGCCTCCGGCGCTCCTGAATCGGCCACCACGGTGGCCTTGGTCGGCGATTCGCATGCCGCGATGTGGCATCCGGCGTTCGAGCGGATCGCGGTATCGCGGCACTGGCGGTTGGAAACCATGGCCAAGGTCACCTGTCCGCTGCTCGATCTGCCCATCGTCAGCCCCTATCTGGGCCGGGATTACACCGAATGCACGCAGTGGCGCGGCCAGATCATGACCAGGTTGCGGGCCGAACGGCCACGGTTGATCGTGGTGAGCATGTCCCGGCGCTACGGCGGTGATTTCGGCTTCGTCGCCTACGACCATGCCTGGATCGAGAGCCTGAACCGCCTGGTGGTTCAGCTGAGCTCATTCGGCTCGGCCGTCCTCGTGCTCGGGGCGATCCCGGATCCGCACACGGTTGTGCCTGCTTGCTTGTCCGCGCATATCGACGATGCCTTGGCGTGCACTCCCGCGCGGCCGGTCGCGGTGAACGATGCGGGGATCGCGGCCGAACAGGCGGCGGTTATCGCAGGCGGCGGGCGCTACGCCGACCTGACCGAACTGTTCTGTACTGCCGCGCGCTGTCCCCTCATCGTCGGCAGTGGTCTGGTGTATCGCGATGACAATCACCTCACCGTCGGTTATGCCGAGGCGCTCGGCCCGTTCCTCGGCGCACTCGCCGACCGGGCGCTCGACCCTCGCTGAGCAGACCGGGGATGCGTTACCGCGAGTCCGCCGGGCGAGCTGATGTGGTGCCAGGATCGTTCCGGCGTGGCCGAGCCCATACGGCGGCCGCTGCCCGGCCTCGTTATCGTGGACTGATGCCGCACGATGGTGACCAGGAATCCGGGCCGCTGATCGTCCAGAGTGACAAAACGCTGCTATTGGAGGTCGACCACGAGTCGGCCGATATGGCGCGGCAGGCGATCGCGCCGTTCGCCGAGCTGGAGCGGGCGCCGGAGCATGTGCATACCTATCGGCTGACCCCGCTGGCGCTGTGGAACGCGCGGGCGGCGGGGCATGATGCCGAGCAGGTGGTGGATGCGCTGGTCCGGTTCTCGCGCTACGCGGTGCCGCAGCCGTTGCTCGTTGACATCGTCGACACCATAGCCCGTTACGGACGGCTGCAGCTGGTCAAGCATCCCGCGCACGGGCTGACGCTGGTCAGCCTGGATCGCGCGGTGCTGGAGGAAGTGCTCCGGCATAAGAAGATCGCGCCGATGCTCGGGGCGCGCATCGATGCCGACACCGTGGTGGTGCACCCGTCCGAACGCGGCAGGATCAAGCAGATGCTGCTGAAGATCGGCTGGCCTGCCGAGGATCTCGCCGGGTACGTCGATGGCGAGGCGCATTCGATCGAGCTGGATTACGCGACCGAGGGCTGGCACCTGCGGGACTATCAGCAGATGGCCGCCGATTCGTTCTGGGCTGGTGGTTCCGGCGTGGTGGTGCTGCCCTGCGGTGCGGGCAAGACGATGGTCGGCGCCGCGGCGATGGCCAAGGCGAAGGCGACAACATTGATCCTGGTCACCAATACGGTGGCGGGCAGGCAGTGGCGGCGTGAACTGCTCGCGCGTACCTCGCTCACCGAGGAGGAGATCGGTGAATACTCCGGCGAGCGTAAGGAGATCCGTCCGGTCACCATTGCCACCTATCAGGTGATCACCCGCCGCAGCAAGGGCGAGTACAAGCATCTGGAACTGTTCGACAGCCGCGACTGGGGTCTGGTCATCTACGACGAGGTGCATCTGCTGCCGGCTCCGGTCTTCCGGATGACCGCTGATCTGCAATCCCGTCGCCGCCTCGGCCTGACCGCGACCCTGGTTCGCGAGGACGGCAGGGAGGGGGATGTGTTCTCGTTGATCGGCCCGAAGCGTTATGACGCGCCATGGAAGGACATCGAGGCACAGGGGTGGATCGCCCCAGCCGATTGTGTCGAGGTCAGAGTCACCCTGACCGATGCGGAACGGATGACCTATGCGACCGCCGAACCGGAGGAGCGCTACAAGCTGTGCGCCACCGCCCATACCAAGATCGCAGTGGTCGAGTCGATTCTGGCGCAGCACGCGGACGCGCCGAGCTTGGTCATCGGCGCGTATCTGGAACAGCTGGACGAGCTCGGTGCCGCACTCGATGCCCCGGTGATCCAGGGCTCGACGAAGACCAAAGAGCGGGAAGAACTCTTCGATGCCTTCCGGCGCGGTGAGATTCCGGTGCTGGTGGTGAGTAAGGTCGCGAACTTCTCCATCGATCTGCCGGAGGCGTCGGTGGCCGTGCAGGTATCGGGCACTTTCGGGTCACGCCAAGAGGAGGCACAGCGGCTCGGCAGGTTGCTGCGCCCGAAGCAGGACGGTGGTCAGGCCCATTTCTATTCTGTGGTGGCACGCGACACCCTCGATGCCGAATACGCGGCACATCGGCAGCGTTTCCTCGCCGAACAGGGATACGCCTATCGCATCACCGATGCCGATGACCTGCTCGGACCGCCGATCGGATAAGTGGAGGATTCGGCTCCAGAAATTGTGCTAGGAATGAGGGCGTGCGTAGCTTCGAATTCGCGGTAGACCGCGGGCATGCCCACGCGGTCAACGAAGTCTTCGCTGGTCTTCGTCGGCTTCGTCGGTTGGCGGCCGTCACCGCGATGATCGCTGCGCTGGGAACGGCGTTTCTGATCTGGCTGGACCATCCCTGGGCGTATCTGCTCGCGGTCGCGGTCGCGCTGGGAGCGGCGACCGCGCTCTGGGTAGCGCTGTGGACACCGTGGCATTCCAGTATCGACAGACTCTACGCGGACGGTGCGCTGGTTCCCTCGGTGGTCTCGGCGGCTACTACCTCCGGGATGGTGCTGCTCGCTTTGGTCGATGTATCGGCTCCGGAATCGGAGATTCCGCGCTATGCCTTGGTGACCAGGAAAGTCCGCGCCTTACCCGGCCACAGGGCCGAACTCGGGGAGCGGGTGCCCTCGGTCGCGGTGCGCACCGACCGGGCGCCGGGGCAGGTGGGCGAGCGCTGGCAGTCGGTGAGTGCGATGCCGATCGCTTGGGGCACCACCGATAGTTCGGTGATCGAGCGGGCCCGCGCGGCGATCAGCGAGGCCGAATGGCGGCTACTCACCGACAATCTCGCCCTTGCGGAGAAGGTATCGCGGAGTGCCGCGAAGCGTCTTCTGCTCGATCCACAGCAGCTACCGGGGGAAATCGGCTCCTGAGGCCAGGTGCGAGCACCTGGCCCCGGTCGGCGGTGTGGAGTTCCGTCCGGCACCGCCGATACGCGGGCTCGCGGTACGCGACGTGCCGGATCGAATGCCGATCATCGGTTCCGGCGTGCCGATGGCGCGTATCGGCGCCGGTGCCGGGAAAGCGATTACCATCCGACAAGATCAATACCGAGGAGCGGCGGGTACAGAGGGTGGTCGGTGGTATGAGAGTGTTCGATCGGATATGCGTTGCCGTCGCCTGTGCGTTCCTCGCGGCAGCCGCTGCCCCCGCGTATGCCGCGCCGCTCGCGGACCCGCTGGTCGGGTCGCCCGGCCTTGGTGATCCGTACTATCCGCTGGACGGCAACGGTGGTTATGACGTCCAGCACTACGAGGTCGGCATCGACTACGACCCACCGAGCCGTTGGCTGGCCGGAACCACAACGATCAGTGCTGTCGCCATACAGCCGCTGCGCATGTTCAACCTCGACTTCGCGGGGCCGGAGGTGCGTATGGTGATGGTGAACGGCCAGCCCGCCGGGTTCGATCGTAATGGTGAACATGAACTCACCGTGACGCCGATGCTTCTGTTGTTGCCCGGCTTGCCGTTCACCATCACTGTCGACTACGCCGGGCCCGCTATCGATACCGACGGTGCGGGATGGACCTTCGCGCCGAGCGGCGGTGCGTTCGCCGCGGGTGAGCCGCATTCGGCGACCAGCTGGTATCCACTCAACGACACTCCCTTGGACAAGGCCACGTTCGTATTGCACGCCACTGTTCCCGCGGAATGGGAGGTGGTGTCCAACGGGGTGCGCACCGAGAACGCCGTGCGCGGCGATAAGCGGACGGTCAGCTGGGTGACCGCTGAGCCGGTGATCGGCTATCTGACGACCATCGCGATCGATAAATTCGACTACCTCGAGCAGCGCCGGGCCGATGGCACCCCGCTGCTGAGCGCGTTCGCGCCGAATGCGGGGCGCTACCGGGAGATCGAGCAGCGGTTGCCGGAGATCCTCGATTTCGGCGAAGCGCTCTATGGCCGGTACCCGTTCAACGCGGCGGGTGGTATCTACCTGGACGCCGACCTCGGGTTCGCGTTGGAGACCCAGTCTCGTCCGATCTACTCGTCGCGAACTGATCTGCGGACCGTCGTGCATGAGATCGCCCATCAGTGGTGGGGTGATTCGGTGTCGCTACGGCATTGGTCGGACATCTGCCTCAACGAGTGCTTCGCCAGCTATACCGCCGACTATCTGTGGCCGGAGCGAGTGCAGGGCGAAGACATCGACGAGCTCTACCGGGAGACCATCCGGAAGTATCGTGACGACCCGAGTTTCTGGGAAGTTCCACTGGGAAACCCTGGTGCCGGAAACGAATTCACATCCGTTTACTGGCGTGGCCCACTGTTCCTGCACGCGTTGCGCAAGCAGATCGGTGACGAGGTGTTCTTCACGGCGGCCAGGGACTTCCTCGCGATATACGCGTACGGCAATGCCTCGATGCCGGAGTTCCGCGCGTTCGTGCAGTCCAGATCGCCGGTGGCGCTGACCGGTTTCTTCGACGCGTGGTTGCACCGCACCGCACCGCCACCGGAGGAGTACCTGTTTCCTGGCCCGCTGCGCGACTGAGCCCGTTTCCGGCTACCGGGCAGGGTAGGTCACTGCTGCCGGATATCTTGTGGGCAAGTAGTTTTGCTGTCCATACCGCCTGAGTAGAAGTGCGCACGGTCACACGTAACGATGTGCTTCCGTCCAACGAAACATCTCGCATACCGGACAAAAGTCCGGTTGATGGATGTGTGAAAGGTGTTGCCGTGAATTACTCCGCGTTTCAGCTGCTCGGGCGACTGGTTCCCAGTATCATCGGCTTTTCGGTCATCGGCCTCTACGCCCTGCAGATGTAGTCGCGGTATCACGTTCCGACACCACCGAACTCATGCGGCCGTTGTGGTCGTGCGAGTATCCTCACCGAGTTCATGAGCTGGTGGACATGTTCGGTGAGAGAGGTTTTCAGGTGAAGTTTCCAGGAGCGAGACTGATGGTGCGGGGTGTGCTCGCGCTTATCGCGGCGGCTGTGGTGGCGGTGATGACGGTCGGCTGTTCGACGATCGAGACCGCGAGCAAGTCGGATACGGCCAAGGCCGAGGTCGGCGATTGCATCAGCGTCATCGAGAGTTCGGCGGTCGATTCCGCCACCGAACCGGTCGACTGTTCATCGGACACCGCCGTGTACCAGGTCGCGCAGGCTTATAACGAGAAGACCGAGTGCGCCGCGGACCATACCTCGTATGAGGAGACGCTCGGCGGTGGTACCACCGCGTTTCTGTGCCTGGTCCCGAACTTCAAGGAAGGCAGCTGTTACAGCGAGAACAGCGTGACCGGATACAAGTACGTCGACTGTGGTTCGTCGGAGGTGAGTTTCCGCGTGCTGAAGCGGATCGACGGTGAAGCCGACGAGTTGCTGTGTGGTATGGAGTCCACCAGCTTCCGGTTGATCGAGTCCGATCCGAAGATCACCTTCTGCACCACCGAGCTGAAGAGCTGATCACTCCAGCAGGGCAACCGACGCGATCCGGTGCAGGGTGAAGTGCCGGACCGCGCCGGTCACCGGGTCCAGCGCGTCTAATTGTCCGTTGCCGACCTGCAGCGGCTCCACTACGCGTCGCGTGGCGACTCCCTTGGCATCGACATAGTCGATAGCCACCGGCCGGTGCACTCGCGCGGCCAGCTGGAGCAGAGCGAGGGTCGCCGCGGTATTGGTCCGGGTGCCGTCCGGCCGCACCGCATGGCCGGAACGGGCGTTCGCGGCTCTTTCGCCCGCACGTAGTTCCGCGACGAGCGATTCCAGTTGTTCGGCGCTGGGTGGCGCCGGACGATACGGTGCTCGCGCGGCGGACTGTATCGGGATCCGCGCACCGCGCGGGCGCAGATCGACGATCATTCCCGCCGAATCTTCGCCTGCGGGCGCGAAGCCGGCCGCGCGCAACTGTTCCAGCAGCTCGCCGAGCGGCGCCTGCGCGATAGCGACGCTCGGGGCGATGGAACGCAGTGCCAGGGTACTCGCCACCGGCGCGGCCAATACCTGGGCGAGCAGCGCCGGATCATCGCTGCGGATGAACGATTGCGCCATGCCTGCCCGCAGCTGACCGTGTCTCCTGGCCACGTCATCGATCAGATAGGTCAGCGCCTGTGGCACGGGGGTCCGGGAATGCGCGGCGAACAGGCTGTGCAGCTCGGCCGCGGTCGCCCCGGCGTCGAGGGCCCGGCGCACGGAGGATTCGCCGATGCGATACACCGTGGCCGCACCGGCGGATTCGACGTCGGCGACCATCGCGATGCGATGCTGGAGATCTGTGGTCAGCGGACCGGGCGCGATCACGGTCAGATCCGCTTGCACCAGCACATGGTCCACCGGCTCCGGCAGCGCTGCCGTCATCTCCGCTTCGGCATCGGCCGTGCTGGTCGCCGCCGCATGCTGTAGTGCGCGTGCCGCCGAGCTGAGCGCGCCGCGGCCGACGATACCGAGCGCGGCTGCCTCGGCCAGGGTCTGTTCGACCACTTCCGATCGGAAATTACGGCGTCTACGCGGCTGCCGCCAGGCAAGCACCCGGCCGATATCGGCAGGGTCGAGTGCGGTGCCGGACGGATATTCCGCGAGTAGATCGAGGATCGCCTGTCGGTCGCGTGCCGCGTATGGGGTGCGCAACTCCAGCGACAGCGCCGCCAGCGGTTTGTCATTGGCATCGCGCATACCGATCATCCATGGCATCCGATCCGATTCCAGCCAGGTGTGCGCGAGTGTGGCCCAGCGTCGGGCCGGAGGCGAATCCAGCCATGCGTCGACCGCTGGTGTCGGTGCCCAGAAGTCGTCGGTCGAATCGATATCGGGGGGTGGATCGGGCAAGCCTTTCGCCAGAAGTTTCGCGGCCGCGAGCAATTCGACGAGTAGACCCGCTCTCGGCTCGTCGACCCCGGCGTGCTTGGCGATACGTCGTAATTCGCGCACCCCGAGGCCGCCCGCGCGTAAGGCGGGAGCCGGGGTCCGGCCCAGTGTCTCCAGCACCGCCGCACAGTGGCGCAGCAGCTCGCCGACCTCACCTGCCGCGACCGAGTTCACTTCGGTGGGCCGGTGTTTGCGCAGTGGCGGTTGCGGCGGGGTCAGCGCATAGGGATGGGTAACCGGTTCCCGGCGCAGCACTTGACCGACGGTGACGGGTAATTCGACGGTCTCGGCATCGATATGATGCAACAGTCGCTGTGCCAGCAGCCGTTGGATCGGACGGTCGGCCGGGGTACCAGGTGCGGCGTCTCTGGTGCGCCCGCGTGGGCCGGTCGTGGCCAGTTTGTCCAGCAGGGCGCGCTCGGGGGGCGTGAGCTCGGTGAGCGCGGCGATTACTTCGGGTTCGGTGAGTGCGTCGGGGAGCTCGGTCGCGCTGCCGATCGGCCACGGCAGCGCTTCGGCGGCCGCCGGAATCAGATGCATGTGCTGCTCTGTGTCGAGCCAGACCAGAGCGCGGGCGGTCAGACGCTCCAGCGCGGCATCGAGCGTGGCGGGTGCCACTCGTTCGCCCAGCAGTGCGGGGAGTTCGGCGGAATGGAGTGTGCCGCGTTCTCGGTCGGTATGTGGCACTCGCTGCACCGCAAGAGTTTCTATGAGGGCGAACTCGAGCGTGTTCAGGGTTTCGGTGGCCCGCAGCACCGACGCGCGTTGTTCAGCACGAGCGGCGAGCACAGCCATCGAGGAAGGCAGGGGGACAGCCAGGTCCGGCCGAAGCTGCAGCAGCGTAATGAGCTGGGCGTCACTGCGGGCACCGAGCCATCCGGCAAGGGAGTCGGTCGCGGTCATCCGGTCCAGCCTACGATGCCGGATGGTTACCCGCCCAGGTCGGCAACGGGGTGGGCTCGTTGGTACCGGACGCGCGGCACGGGTTCGGGCGGTCATGTCAAAATGGGGCCGTGGTGAACAAATCGAAGAAACCCTATGTCGACAATGGCTGGCCCGAGGTCGCCGACGGTGATCATGTGGTTACCGAACTCTCCTCGGCCCGCTCCGGAGGTCTCTCACCCTACGGTGAGGACGCGGAATTCCCGGTCCCGGCTGAGCAACTGCCCTATATGCACCCGAATACGGTGATCAACCGCTGAGTGTGTGGTCGGATTATGTGCGACTACGCGGAAGGGCCCCGCATCGCCACGGTGTGCGTACGGGGCCCTTCCGCGTAGTGTGCTGAAGCTTCGGAGATGTCAGGAAGGCAGCAGATCTTTGTTGGCTTCGTAGAAGTCGATGATCGCGGGGTCGAGCTGGACTCCGCTGGCCTTGGCCGCATCGAAGAAATCGAGGGCTTCCTTCGGTACGTGCACGCCCTGGCTCTGTACGACCTCGATGGCGCGATCGACGGCCGAGAACACCTGCTGAGTGCCGTCGAGGATTTGCGGGGCTTCGATCTCAGGGATGGCCGGCTCCCAGCTGGGGGCTTCCGGGGTGGTCGGCGCGCTACGCAGGGTGGGTGAGCTGCTCAGGCCGAGTTTGGCGGAGCACGAGGGCCAAGCTCCCCAGCCTTGTGAGGCGAGGACCTTCTCGGCGACGACGATCTGCTCTTCGCGGGTGGCCTGGTTGGCGGTGGGGGCGTACTGCTGACCGCCGTGGGCATTCCAGGTGCTCGGGGAGAACTGCAGTCCACCGTGGTAACCGTTACCGGTGTTGATGCCCCAGTTGCCGCCGGCCTCGCACTGAGCGAGTCGATCCCAGTCGGAGTCGGGTGCCGCGCTGGCGTTGCCTGCTAATGCCACACCGGCGGTACCGATGATCGCGCCGGTAACGGCGACCTTGGCTACCGTCTGTCCGGTCGCGCTCGGCTTGCGATGGCGTCCACTCATATCGGGTTCGTCTTCCTCTCGACGCACCTGCGACGTCTTCTGTTCGGGTCGGACTGTTTCGGGTCGGACTGAGAGGTCGTCCGTTCCGCCCTCGCCCCTGCTTTGCTGTCGGGTGCCGTACCCGCGGGGCGAGGTTCGGTGCGGCGGGCCGGTGATTGCCGGGTCTCCCAGCTGGGTAAGACGGTACGACGATCCTCAGGAAAAATCACTATTTGGTAACCAGTGGGTACGGCGGAGTCTCGGCCCGATATCACATGGGAAGCGCTTTTATCGCAGCTAGAGACATTGCGGCCGGGTTCGGAATGTGACATTGCCGTTACGTGACCTACACGTTATGTGATAAGGATCACATAACAACACGGGTAATGATTGCGTCAGATGCCCGATTTCCGCTGCATCGGAGGTATCTTCTCCGTTTTTCCTAGAGGTCGTTCCGGGGAGCTGTCAGCGGGATCTCCGGCCCGAACGGAGCGCGAACACGAGGGCGAGGATGAATCCGAGTGGTGTGAGCAGCGCCCCGAAATACAGCCACAGTCCCGGCGTGTCGTCGGTGAGAATCGGAATCGCGAAAATGGCGGCGACCGCCAGCAATCCCAGTGCGAATAAGCACAGTGCGAGCTGCAGTAACCAATCGCCACGGCGGCGCGGCGCGCCACCGGGCGCGGGTGGAGTGGAAGGGTTCGTCACGGCTCGACGGTAAAACTGGTGTGCTTGTGTTATTCGCAGCGGGGTAGACTCAATGGTAATCGCGTCCTGCAATCCTGCTGGGCGCGTTATTTTCGCACAGAACAGGGACCGGTCGTGGCACCGCCGCGGAACCGGTCGGGTAGATGATGTGACTCGGGCCGGAGCGGTCCGAGTTTTCGATGACGAACGGGTGAGCGCAGTGCCGACCGGCAGGGTGAAGTGGTACGACGTCGAAAAGGGCTTCGGCTTCCTTTCCCAGGACGAGGGTGAGGACGTCTACGTTCGCTCGTCCGCGCTGCCGCAGGGCGTCGAGGGTCTCAAGCCGGGGCAGCGCGTCGAGTTCGGCATGGCAGCCGGTCGCCGCGGCCCTCAGGCCTTGAGCCTCAAGCTTTTGGAAGCACCGCCCTCGGTCCGGCAGGGCCAGGACCGCGCCGCGCGTAAAGAGCCGCAGGCGCGCAAGCACACCCCGGACGAGTTGCACGGCATGGTCGAAGACATGATCACGCTGCTGGAGGCGAAGGTGCAGCCGGACTTGCGCAAGGGGAAGTATCCGGATCGCAAGACCGCGCAGCGCATTTCGGAGGTCGTCCGCGCGGTGGCCCGCGAACTCGACAGGTAGCCGGCTCGCCGGGTACGGGCCTCTCCTGACACGGGGCCGCACCCGGCAGGGCAGGGGCTATTCGGTGCCGTTCGGCGTGGTGTCGATCGACCACGCGGCGTGCGGGACGTAGAACTCGTTTCCCATTTCGTCGCGGGCGAGGATCGGCAGCTGGAGTTCGACGCCGAGCAGACGCAGCCCAGGCTCTGGTTCCGAGTCGATGGTGACAGCGAGGACACGGTCGGAGTAGTCGTTACGGTTGATCACTCGCTCGACTCGGCCGCCGCCGGGCTGGGCGTAGATCAGCTGAGCGAGCCAAGGCGCGTCCGCTATCCGGCTGGGCAGCGACAGCTGCAGCGGGAGCCCGGCCGGGACCTCGAGCTGGACGGTGCGGCCGCGATGGCAGTCCGGGGTGGCTGGGGCGCAACTGAGCGCCGCGAACACGGTGCCCTCCGCGGCCTGTTCGGGCAAGATACTGCAGTCCTGCATGGTCACCGCGCAGTAACCGAACGGACGGACCGTGACCGCTTCGCCATCCGCGTAGGCGGTGAGCGTGACGTCGGGTTCGTCGGCGTTGCGGATCAACACCGTGAGCACGCCGGCGAAGGCGGCGGTGAGCGTGAGCGTAGCGGCCGCGATCAGCGCCACAATCGTGCGTACGTTGAGCCTACTCACCAGATGGGGTCTCCTTGTCCGTGCTGGATGTGTGCGGTGTCGCCGGTGTGTCGCGGCGCCGGGGCATGTGCATGCGGTTGGTGCCTGGGATCTCCGTGTGACCGGGACGTCGGAACTTCCTGTTCCGCATGCTGCGGGCGGTTGCCGCCGAGGCCGGGCAGCAGTGAGTGGCCGCGGAAAGTAAGCAGAGTCTGTATCGATCCGAGTACGAGCACCGCGGTGATCACCGCGAAGCCTTTCCAGTACTCGGTCGGAAGTAGGACGCCTGCCGCGCCGCCGATGACCCAGCTCAGCTGCAGTACTGTCTCCGAACGTCCGAAGCCGGAGGCGATGGATTCCGGTGGTAGGTCGTCTTGGATCGCGGCGTCCAACGACACCTTGGCCAACGCGCTCATGGCGGCCGCGACCGCAGCGGCGACAGCGGCGCCGAGCAGATTGTCAGCGAACGTCGCGAACAGCGCGGTCAATGCGCATGTCGCGGTACAGCCGAGCACGATCAGCGCGGGTCTGCCGAGGGTGAGCCTGGCGCCCGTTGCGTTACCCGCGAAGTTACCGATCGCCGCGGCTACCCCCACCGCGCCGAGCATGGCCGCTTGTTGCATCGGCCGATGTTCGGTCGCTTTGGCGACGAACGCGATATAGAAGGTGAGAAACCCGGTCAGTACGCGAATGGCGCCATTGCCCCATAGCCCGGTTACCACAGCGCGGCCGAGCGGTTGCCTGCGCTTGCGCGGCGGCACCGCGGATTCCTTATCGGATGACAGCACCTCGGTGTGCGCGTCGGCGCCGTGATAGCTCAGCGTCGCGGGCACCTCACCTTCGGTGACTTCGACCCAGGACGGGATGCGCAGGCTCAGATACGTGCCGATACCGGCGATCGTGGTCGCGAGAACCAGTGCGCCACCAGAGCCCGCGATCGCGGCGATCAGCCCCGCCAGCGCTCCGGCGCCGATGGTGCCGCCGACGAGGCCGAAAACCGTGAGCCGGGAGTTGGTGCGGACCAAGTCGATATCTGGCGGCAGTACCCGCGGTGTTACCGCGCTTTTGAGCACGGAGAAAGATTTACTGCCGATCATCATGCACAGCGCGAGCGGATAGAGCGCCCAGGTATCGAACTCTATGATCAACGCGACCGCGACGATCGCACGCACGGCGAACGAGGTGGCCAGCGCCAAACGGCGTCCGCGCTGCAGGCGATCGAGCATCGGGCCGATCAGCGGGGCGATCACCGCGAACGGTGCGATTGTGATCAGCAGGTACAGGGCGACTTTCGTTTTGCTCTCCGCGGTGGCACTGGCGAAGAACAGCGTATTCGCCAGTGATACCGCGATGGCCGCGTCGAGGGCGAAGTTCGCCATGGTCGCGTAGGTGAGCGCGGTGAGCCCCGATTTGTCCGCGCCGTCCGCTTTCGCCGCGCGCTGGAAAGTCGCGATGCCCTTCTCGGTGAGTTCCCTGCTCCGCATAGCGGCGACGCGGGTCACAGTGATTTTGCGGGGGATGCGTTGGGTACCGGGCAGAGTCGGGGTTTCGGCCGGATCGGCCGATTCCTGGACCGTGGTTTCCGGCTGTTCCGGTGGATCGGTGTGCCGTGGTGGTTTCGCGCGATGCGGTAAGAGCCGCCGGGACGGGTGCTCAGGGGGTGGCGATGTGTCGTGGCCGGGGCTGGGCATCGGTGATTCCGACCGGCCGGAGCGCCCGGTGCGGCGCGGTGTTTTCGAGCGCAGCGGGGGCAGCGGGGGCAGTGGAGGCAGTGGATTATGACCGCGTGGTGTGTTGGGCGGTGGGTACCGGTCGAAACCAGGGTGCCGTTCGAGTGGCGGGAGCTCCTCGCCTTCCCACCGATCACGGTCGGGACCGGAAGGTTCGCGGGAAGTAGGCACGCCCCTAATTCTGGCGTACTTCCGCGAGGGGCGTTCACTCGCGCTCCTGGATGTCGGGGTAAGGCCGCTGCCGCGGTGCTCTGGTTCGCTCACGAGGAGGTGAAGCGGACTTCGAACATAGTCGGCCAGTTCTTACCCGTGATCAGGAAACGATCGGTGCCTGGCAGTTGGGCGATGCCATTGAGCGTATCGGTGGTGGCGCGTACGGTCGCGGGAAGTAGCCCTGCGGCATCGATGGTCGCCAGGATCCGGCCGGAGTCCGGGTCGATGCGCAGGATGGTGTCGGTGGGCCAGACGTTGGCGTAGACCGAGCCGTCCGCCGCGCACTCCAGCTCGTTCAAACGTGAGCTGTTCCTGCTGGTCAGTCGTACCGAGCCGTTCGGAGCGAAGGTGACGGGATCACGGAAGGTGAGTCGATCGGTGCCATCGCTCATCACCAGGCGCCCGGCCTGGGCGCATAATCCCCATCCCTCTCCGTCGTAGCGCACCCTGCCGCGTTCGGCCAGAGTGACCGGATCTCTGCTGATCGCGACACCGTCCTGCCAGGTGAGTTGCCACAGGATGGCTTCGGTATGTGGAACTTCGGTGCTGGTGGCGCCGGTGAGTGTGATGCCCTCGCCGAAGTACGGGGCGGGCAGGTCCGCCCGCGCCAGCTCCACTCCGGTCGTGAGCCGCGACGCGCGCACGCTGGAGGCGCCGGGCAGTCCGGTGCCTTCGTAAAGGATGTCGCCCTCGACTTCCAGCCCTTGTGTGAATGCCATCGGATCATGCGGTCTGGTGTCGATTACCTCGATGCTCATCCGTGGTATCGCGTCCTCGGTGCCTGCGCATCCGCTCATGAAGAGCAGACCTGCCAGGACACCGACGGCCCACGAACGCCGATTGCGTTCCATACGGCAAAATGTAGATTGTGAGCGCAGTTTCTGTATCGGAGTCCAGCGTGCGGCCGATTCTGGCTGATTCTGTCGATCTGGCCCGCCGTGCGCTCCTGGAGTTGGAGCCGGATGCCGTTGGCGCGTACCTCGGTGTGATCGCCGAGGACGAGAACGCGGCGACGCACCGGTTCGAGGCCACACTGCCCGGCTATCGCGGGTGGCAGTGGGCGGTCGTACTGGCCGCAGCACCGGGAGCGGAGCACGCGACGGTCAGCGAGTCCGCGCTGCTGCCGGGGCCCGATGCCCTGACCGCACCCGACTTCGTGCCATGGGAGCAGCGGATTCGACCGGGAGACCTCGCGCCGGGAGACCTGCTGGCCCCGGCCGTCGATGACGCGCGCCTGGTGCCAGGCTATATCGCGACCGGTGATCCGGTGGTCGACGAGGTTGCCTACGAGGTCGGCCTCGGTCGCACCAAGGTGATGAGCAGAGAGGGGCGCGAAGAGGCCGCTCAACGCTGGTATACCGAATGGGGCCCCGATTCCGATATGGCCAAGGCCGCGCCGTCCACCTGTGGGCGCTGCGGTTTCTATCTGCCGCTGGCAGGGTCGCTGCGCGCCGCGTTCGGCGTGTGCGGTAATGCCATGGGCGCCGATGGACATGTCGTCCACATCGCCTATGGGTGTGGCGCGCACTCCGACACCGTGCTCCCCAGTGGTAGCGGTTCTCCGCTGTACGAGGCGTATGACGACGCGGCCATCGAAGTGATCGCTCTGGACGGCCGGGCGGCCGAGCAGGCCCCGCGCACCGGGGACGGTCCTGATACCGGTGTCGCGGCTGTCGAGAGCACCGATCCGGCCGAGGCCGCGGACCGCACGGAGACGGTGTCCGATCCGGCGGACGAGGATGTCACCGACTGCGCGGTCACCGCAGGTACAGACGAGCCGAGCATGGTGCCGGCGGGTACGGACCAGGTAGAAGAGGCCACCGAGCGCATGCGCGGCCGATCCGTTTTCCCCGCAGCGGCTGAGGGTGCCGAGGTTACTGAAACCGCTACGGAGAGTGAGACGACCTCATCGCCGCGGAGCTGACCGAGGCTGCCGACCCCTTCGGCACTTCGGCGCTGCGTGCGGCGGTGCTCACCGCATGGCGTGATTCGCCGACGCGGCTACGCGAGGATGCCGCCACCGAGAGCGACCTGGTGCGCGCGGGCTACCGCGACCGGTTACTGACCGAATTGGCGCAGAACGCGGCCGACGCCGCGGCAGGAGCAGGGATCGATGGGCTCCTTTCGGTCCAGCTGGAAGGCCGTGAGCTGCGAATAGGTAATACCGGCGCACCATTGGACCGGTCCGGGGTGCACGCGCTCACCGCGCTGCGCGCGTCGGAGAAGCCAGGCATGCCGGAACAGCCCGGTACCGGCACGGTGGGCCGTTTCGGGGTCGGGTTCACCGCGGTACTCGCGGTGAGTGACGACATCGAGGTGCGTTCGACCACCGGATCGCTGCGCTTTTCCCGCACTCTGACCAGGCAGGCACTCGACGCGGGTGCGATCAGGGTTCCGCACGTCGAGGTAGGTGAATTCGCCCCTCCAGTACTGCGATTGGCTTGGCCGAGCCCGGCTCGGCCCGCCGCTGACCTCGATACCGAGATCGTGCTGCGGTTGGGTGCCGAGATAGATGCCGCCGCGCTGCTGGCCGCGATGCGTGCCGAAGCTGTCGACCTACTTCTGGAACTTCCGGCCTTACGGCGCATCCGGATCGGCACCGAAGAATTCCTCAGCGGCGCCGAGGACTTGGGCGGCGGCCTGAGTGCGGTATCTGTCGACGGTCCAGGTGCCGAACGACGGACCTGGTGGCAGTACCGCGCGCGGCGGGCGCGTTGGCTGCTACCGGTGCGGGATGGCAGGCCGGTGGCCGCTGCCGCGGATGTACTACGCGCACCGACCAGATCCGATGAGACGCTGTCCTTGCCCGCGCTGCTCATCGCCGATATCCCCATGCAACCGGATCGCCGCAGACTGTTACCTGGTGCCAGGCTGAACGAGCTGGCCGATGGCTATGCGGATTTCGCTCGCGCGCTTCCGCCCCGTGAGCGCCTTGTGCTGGTCCCTGCCCCTGGGTTCGCGCGTAGTGTGGCCGATGCGCTATTGCGTGAAGCGTTGGTGCGCGAACTGCAAACCCATTCCTGGCTTCCGGTCGTTGCCGCTGCGCAGAGTGTGCGGTCGGACGGTTTCGACTCCGCCGAGCTGGATGCCTGCCTCGACGACACGTCGATCACCACACCTCCAGCCCGGCCACCAGGCACCGCGATTCCCGTCCACGCGTCCGTCTTCACCGGTCTGACCGAGGAGATGGCCTGCCTGTTCGATGAGGTGGCAGGTCCGTTGGTGATTCCGGATCTTTCCGGTCGGACACAGGCCGAGGCGATGGGTGTGCTGGATGTGCACCGGCTTGGGTTGGCGCGTCTCGCGGAATTGTCGGTGGGTCTGCAGCGCCCGCCGACCTGGTGGCGGGAATTCTATACGGCATTGGAGCCGTTTGTACTTGATCCGCTTGCGGCAGAGGAACTAGGGGCGCTGGCGGTGCCGCTGGCCGATGGCAGGCTCGTCACCGGGCCACGGACGGTAGTGCTCGACGATCAGCTGGATATCCCGATCCCGGTGCACTGGGCACGGCTCGTGCATCCGGATGCCGCGCACCCACTGCTGGCTCGGCTCGGTGCGCGGTCGGCTACCGTCGAGGACCTCCTCGGCGACCCAGGGTTGCACGCCGACCTGGAGGACCACCCAGGCGATCCGGATACCGCCGAGGCTGTGCTGCGGCTTGCCGCGTACGCCGATCCGGCCGCATTGCCTTCCTGGCTCGGGTTGCTCGAATTGCCCGATGCCGAAGGCGGGGTATTGCCCGCTGATCAGTTACTGCTGCCCGGTGCCCCACTGCGTGATCTACTCGTGCCCGATGCCCCATTCGGGACGGTCGATAAGGACCTGGTCGACCGTTATGGAGCGGATCCGCTGCGCGCGGTCGGAGTCGGCTGGGATTTCGGTGTGCTCGTCGAGGCCGATCCAACCGGTCCTGACCACGATCTGCACGATGAGGAAGACTGGTGGGCGACACTGCCGGACGATCCGCCGGAGCTGGCCGCGGTCCGTGATCTGGACTTGGTCGATGATGCCGCGTGGCCGGAAGCGTTGCGGCACTTGGCCGTAACACCGCGCCTGCGTCGGCTGCTTGCCGATGCCGACGGGTACACCGCATGGTGGTTGCGCAGATACGCGCGGATCGATGGCACTCCGCTCGGCTTGTTCCGGCATCCGGGTAGCACCGCGTTCGCCGGGTTGCTGCCCGCGTTCGCTGTCGCGGGTGTCGATCCGGATGCCTTCCGCGCTGTCCTCGCCCAGGCCGGATCGATCACTCATGAGCTGGCTGCCGCATTACTGGAAGCACTGGCCGATCCAGCGAAAGTTCCGGTGCCGGAGGTAGTGTCGGGCACGCATGCGCGATTGGGCGCCGCGGTCGCCGCAGGCCTGCTCGATCTCGCCGAGCTGGAGCTGCCCGATCGAGTGCGTGCGCTCTCCGGGGCGGTGGTCGTCGCGGGAGATGCGTTCGTTCTCGATCAGCCGTGCTTCGGTTTGGCGGTACCACCGGACCGGTTGGTAGCGGGGGATATCGAAACCGCCTCGGCTCTTGCGGATTTGCTCGATGTGCCGCTGATCTCCGAGGCGGTCACTGCCGAGGTGATCGGCCCCGGCCGCCGCACCACCTGGGCGGCCGAGCCGCTCGGTATCGTGCTGCGTCTGATATCTCCTCAGCTCGCACCCGAGACCGAACTGGTTGTGCACAGGGATCTACTGGTGCGGTTGAGCGGCGCTATCGAGACTACGGTCGAGGTGCCCTGGTGGCAGGACGGCGCCACGGTGCACCTCCGTGCGCCACAGGTGCGCGGCTGAGCGGCGACTCAGTACTCCGCGTACCCGGTGAGAATCTCGCTCAACAGATCCAGTTGCTTACGCACACTATCGCTGTCGTTGTCCACCAACCACCGCAATACGATGCCGTCGATGAGATTGAGGGTGAACCGGCTCAGTGTCGCTACCGGGACCGCCCATTGGGTACCGGTAGCGTCACGTGCGTGTTTCAGCATATCGGCGACGGTGGAGTCGTTGAACTCGTACTGCTCGCGTGCTATCGCGAGTTTGGCGGGCGTCTTTCCGCCTGCACGCAGTGCGTATGTAGTGGTTTCATAAGTGAGTAGCTGCCGTTCAGGAGCTTCTTCTATATTGAGCCACAGGAGTTCCAGGCCGCCACGGACCAATTTCCGAAGGGCTTCCTTTCCGCTTCCGACGCTTTGCCACACTGCTTCGTTCGCATCGATGGCGTCACGTAACTCCGTCGACAATGCTTTGACCAACTCGGTCATCAGCGCGTCTTTGTTTTCGAAGCAGTAATGCACCACACCGAGTGAGACGCCTGCGGCCTGGGCGACATCGCGCGTGGTCACGCCCGCTACACCCTTTTTTTCGGCAAGGCCGATCGCGGCCTCGATAAGGTGGGCCCGTCGTTCTTCGACGCTCAGTCGGGAGGACACTCATGGAGTTAAGCGCTCGTGGCGCGTGCAGTCAATTGCCCACTCGGAAACATCTTCACTGGACGAGTGACCAGTTGTGTGGTTCGCTACATCCGACGAAAGGACGATGAGCATGTCGCTGTCGCGCAGAACTGTTCTGTCCCGGACCGCGATCGGTTCCGCTACGCTCGCGGCCGCGACGATGCCAGGGATGAGCGATGTGCTCGGCGCCGCGGCGGTCGCTACGCCGGATTCCGGCGGATACGAAATCGGCATCGGGCTCTCCGATATCACCGGGCCTGCCGCGGAATGCGGAATGATGGGCTATTCCCAGGTCGAGCAGCAGACCGCTGGTATCCACCTGCGGCCGAGGGCCAGGGCATTCATCATCGGCAGTGGCGGGCGCCGTATTGTTTTCGTGGTCGCCGACAATGGCATGATCTTCCAATCCGTGCACCGTGGTGTGCTGCTCGAACTGGCCCGCCGCTTCGGCGATTTGTATACCGAACAGAACGTACTGCTCACCTCGACACATTCGCATGCGACCTGCGGTGGATCCAGTAACGACTACGCCTACAACTTGTCCATCCTCGGGTTTCAGCAGCAGGTGTACGACGCCGAGGTGAACGGGATCGTCGAGGCGATCGAGGCCGCGCACAACGATCTCGGTCCCGGCTCGCTCACACTCGGTCGTAGTGAGCTGCACGATGCGAGCGTGAATCGTTCCAGGGTGGCTTGGGAGCTCAATCCGTCTGCCGACAGAGAACACTTCCCCGATGCCATCGATCCGGCGGTTACCGCGCTCACCTTGCGTAAGAACGGCGTGGCGGTAGGGGTTATCACATGGTTCGCCACCCACTGCACCTCTATGACCAACACCAACCATCTGATCAGTGGGGACAACAAGGGTTACGCCTCATTCTCCTATGAGCACCTCGAACACGGCGTGCGCTACCTGGACGGTAAGCCGACATTCCTCGCCGCCTTCGCGCAGACCAACGCGGGGGATATGTCCCCGAACCTGGATCTGCGGCCGGGTTCCGGCCCCACCGAGGACGATTTCGACAACACCCGCATCATCGGTGAGCGCCAATACCTGGCATCCAAAGAAGCGGTGGCGCACGCGCAGTCGATCGGGGGTCCGGTCGATGCGATGCTCTGTTATATCGACTTGGCCGATATCGCCGTAGCCGGTCGTTTCACCCCGGATGGCCAACCACGGCATACCGCTCCTGCTGCCGTGGGCGTTTCCCTCTTCG
Organism: Nocardia spongicola; assembly: GCF_047200775.1. Classification (NCBI taxonomy): domain Bacteria; kingdom Bacillati; phylum Actinomycetota; class Actinomycetes; order Mycobacteriales; family Nocardiaceae; genus Nocardia; species Nocardia spongicola. Next base: position 515,130 of record NZ_JBJZOO010000002.1, read on the forward strand.
CGGGCAGCGTCGAGGACGGCCCCGGAATACCCGGAGTGCCGGAGGGGGTACGCAACCCTTTCCTCGAGTCTCTCGGTAACCCCGACCAGCCCGCCCCGGCCTGGTTGGCCGACGCCCAGGCACCCAAAGCGATCGCGGCGCCGCTCGGGTTGCTGCCTCCGGTGCCATGGGTACCGAATGTGCTGCCGATCCAGCTGGTGCGTATCGGAGAGCTCTACTTGGCCGCCGCGGGAGGTGAATTCACCATCACCGCGGGACTACGTATCCGCCGGGCTGTCGCCGCAGCGCTTGACGTTCCATTGGAGCAGGTGCTCGTACAGGGATACGCGAACGCCTATCACGGATATGCGACCACACCGGAGGAGTACGACTCGCAGCAGTACGAAGGCGCTTCGACGCTGTTCGGCCGCTATACGCTGTGCGCCTATCAACAAGAATTCACCCGTTTGGCCACCGCGTTCGCCGCCGCGCAACAGGTGCCGCGTGGCCCGGCCCCGCGCGATGTGTCTCAGCTACAGCCGAATTTTCAGCCGGGCGCGGGCCCTGATATGGCTGCCGCCGGCCGTAGCTTCGGCGATGTGCTGGTACAGCCTGCCCCGCTCTACCACCGTGGCGGACACGTAGCGGCCGAATTCGTCTCGGCGCACCCGAAGCACGATACCCGCCGCAACGGTACGTTCTTGGCCGTGCAGCGCAGGAATGCCGCTGGTACATGGGTGCGGGTGGCCAACGAAGGCGAGTGGGCGGTGAAGTACTACTGGAGCAAGCGCGGCGCTGCCGAGTCGGTGGCTCGATTCACCTGGGACATCCCTGCCGATGCCGCACCGGGTCGCTATCGCTTCCAGCATTACGCGACCCGCCTCGGTCCCGACGGCTCGCTGGTCGCATTCACCGGGACCACCGATGAATTCGAGGTGGGCTGAGCGCGGTCCGGCTCGGCTACAAGCCCGCTTGCGCGCCCTTGTCCCCGCGGCGCGCGCTGCGGCGCTGGATCAGATAGATCGCGAGTGCGAGTACGCCGACCACCAGCCCCATCAGGCAGACCGGGCGAGCCGACGCCCAGCGCTCGCCGCCTGCCCACACCACGATCGTGGCGATCAACCACAACGCATTGCCGACCGCGAGTACCGGGCGCGGATCGGTCAGGCGTGGCGGAAGTCGCGGGACATTCTGCGTCACAGCCCCAAGCCTAACTGCGCGGACTCGGCTGGTGGAACCAGGCAGCCCGGCACGGTCTATCGCCTGCCGAACGGCTGGTCGCTGTCCACGATCTCGCGGCCGAGCGGAAACAGCGAAAGAGGTATGAACTTCAGATTCGCCCAGCCGAACGGGATACCGATGATCGAGAGGAACAGCGGAATGCTGGTGAGCAGATGGCCGAGCGCCAACCACCATCCGGCCACAATGAACCAGATGATGTTGCCGATCAACGACCCCGCGCCGGCACCGGGTTTCTCCACTGTCGTCCGCCCGAACGGCCACAGCACGTAGATCGCGATTCGGAAGGACGCGATCCCGAAGGGAATTGTGACGATCAACAGGAAGCAGATGATCCCCGCGACGATGTAGCCGAGCGCCATCCAGAGTCCGGCGAAGAGCAACCACACGATGTTGAGAACCAGCTGAATCGGCTTCATGACACCAGCATGCCAGCCTCGGGTCGCATTCAGGGCATTTGTTCCTTTCCGATAGTGGGTATCGCGGCCTGCGCAGTCAGAAGTAATAGGTGGTCAGAAGAACCAACCGAGCGCCGCGTCCCGCTCCACGCGGAAGGCGGCGTCGAGTGCGTGCAGTCGTGCGGAATCCTTGGCCCGCAAACGGTTCGCCGCGGCGAATACACGCGCGGAATGCGCACCGAGGTACATGCTGCCCAAGACATCGATACCGCACTCGAGATCGGCGGCGCGGCCAGTGGGTTCGCAGGTCGCCTTGCCGTCCCGCACGCGCAGTGCGAACCTTCCGCCCGCGTTCCGGAAGGGGTCGGTGACATCGACCACCACATCCAGGTCGTTCATGTACGTGCGCGCCATCAACGCGGCGGGAATGTCCATGAGGCGCAGCCACAGTACGTCGTAGCGCGCCGTGGTGCGCACCAGCCGGGAGTCCGACAGCAGATAGAGCAGCGGATCGTGGTCGGTGAGCGTGCCCCGTACCTGCTGGACCAGGTCGAGGCCGAGCAGGGTCCGCCACAGTGCCGCGTGTGCCGTTGTGGTGACTGTGCGTAGTTCGACGATATCGATCGTCTTCGTCCAGCCTTCGGAGTGGAACCGATACAGGACGTATCCGTCCGCGTGGCGCATAGCGAACAGGTCGCTGTCATGGCCGCGAGAGCGCTGTGGGGCGTCGAACAGGATGTCCCAGCTTGCCGCGGGGCGTGTCTGCGCACCGGGAGTCAGCCTGCGCCAGCGATCATAGATTGCTTCCGCCGCGGCGCGTATATCGCTCGGCGCGCATAGTGTGACCCCACCGGGATCCGGCGCCGAGGATCGGAATTCTGCGAGCTTGCGATCGATGCCGACGGCGTTCTCCCAGGTCGCCGGACCGTAGCCGAATCGGCCATAGATGCCGCCTTCACTGACGGTGAACATGGTCAGCGGCAGTCCTGCCGCCTCGACACGCCGATGTTGTTCGGTGTACATGGCGCGCAGAATGCCGCGCCGCCGGTGTGTCGGCGCTACGCAGACACCCGTGATGCCGCATACCGGAACGGTTCGTTCGCCGGGTACGGTCACCGTCATCGTGGTCGACTGGACATGTCCGACGATCTGTCCGTTCTCGACCGCGACGATCGAATCCTCCAGAGGGAACAGTGACAGAGTCCGATCCCGTTCCATCGGATCGTAACGGCTGCCGAAGGAGGTCTCCACTAATGTTTTGATCGCGGCGTTGTCGTCTTCGTCCGCGGGGCGAATTGTGATTCCCGGAAGGGGCATGTCTCGACCATCTCACGTTCGCACCCGCGGTTGTACTGCTTTTCCGCGCGGTCGTGCGCACCGGTTCGGTCCCGATCCCCGCCGCACGGCAGGATAGGGGGGTGGCCGAAGTGATCGATATCGACGACCCTGCTGACCCTCGGGTCGACGACTTCCGTCATCTCGCGTCAGCCGACCGCAGACCGGATCTGCCCGGTCGCAAGGGGCTGGTGATCGCTGAGGGTGTCGTCGTGGTGCAGCGAATGCTCGATTCGAGATTTGCGCCGGTCGCCCTGCTCGGGGTGGAGCGTAGACGCGCGGAACTCGCCGATGATCTGGTTGCCGTCGACATCCCGTATTACCGCGTCACGGCCGAGGTGATGGCCGAGGTGGTCGGATTTCATCTCAATCGCGGTGTGCTCGCCGTGGCTCATCGCCCCGCTGCGCTCGGTATCGAGGAAGTGACCGAGAAAGCGCGGACCATCGCGGTACTCGAAGGTGTCAACGATCACGAAAATCTCGGTGCTATGTTCCGCAATGCCGCCGGACTCGGGGCAGACGCGATTCTGTTCGGCGACCATTGCGCCGATCCGCTCTACCGTCGTTCCGTGCGGGTTTCGATGGGGCATGTGCTGCGGGTTCCTTTCGCGGCGGTACCCGACTGGCCTGCCGGCCTGGAGATAGTGCGAAACAAGGGCTTCCAGGTCATCGCGCTCACTCCGAACCCGTCCGGGACGAGTCTCGCGACGGCGATGCGGGGGCAGCGGGTGGCATTACTGCTCGGGGCCGAGGGACCGGGATTGACCGAGGCGGCCATGCGGGCAGCCGATGTCCGTGCGCGCATCCCCATGACACCGGGCACCGATTCACTCAATGTCGCGACCGCGGCGGCGATGGCCTTCTACGAACGGGTGCGGATCGCGTGACCGGTCGTCGGCCGGACCCGGCCTATCGGGATCCGACACCGTGGGGCGCCGGTCTCACCGTGACGACCATCGTGGCACTGCTTTCGGCAGTCGCGGTGTACTCCTTCGGCGCCGCCCTGGCCGAAGTGCAGCCGTTGCTCGCGGTGGCGGTGAATCTGGTCGCGGTGGGCGGTGCCGCGCCGACCGCGTGGCGGTGGCGCTGCACCCCGGTCGTTCGGTGGGTGCTCGCAGGTATCGCGGTCGGCGTGTTGCTCGGGTGGACCGGGCTGCTCGGCGGGCTGCTCATCGGTTAGCGGCGCCCTGCTCCAAGCGTCGATCGCCTACGGCGCCCATGGACGCAGGCCGGATCCACGCAATAGGCCGAACAGTCCGCGCCTGCGCCGTGCCGTGGGCGCCTCGTGCTCGGTCGGGCTTGTGCCCCTTGGGTGGAGTGTGAAGCCGCAGACGGGAATATCGTCTGGCGTGAGCGCATCGTCCGTGGCGAGTGCGCGATAGCGGAAGCCGAGCCATTCTTTACCGGCGGCCTCGGCGAACTCCGGCGGATCGAACGGCAGCGTATCCGGATCGGGTAATTCGCCTGGCTGCCAGCGAACCGGATGTTCTCCGGCCCAGTACGGTCGTTCCCATACCAGCGGAAGTCCTTCGTCCTCCAGGATATTCACCCGGGTAGAGCTGAACGATCTGCGGAATTCGCCACGTTCCCAGTGCGCGAAGGCACCCCAGCCGTGCGTTGTATCGAACGACACCAGATACGTGTGTTCGGAAGCCAGTGGGCGTACCAGTAGCTCGGGGAGTTCGGTCGGATGGATGCGCGCGGCCTGGGGGGTGCACAGCACGGTCACGCCGGGAAAACAGCCGATGCGGAGTTCGTCGGTGGCAGGTCCAGCGCAACTGGCGAGTGTGCCGACCGAGCCGGGCAGTATCTCGAGGTCGTCGTGCAACTGCTCGGCCAGTGCCAGTGCGGCTTCTGGGTCCGGGTCGTGGTTCATACGCAGGACCGTTGCCGGGTCGGGTGCATCGATGTACCAGAGCGACCAAGCCTTGGACAGCATTTCCGGTACCTCCCCATAGCCGCACGAATCGAACCCGCGAACTTCGAGCAACGCACAGTGACGTTGAGCCGCACTGCTGCGGTGGCTTGGGTGAACTCAGTGACCCGAGCTGCGCACTCCGAGCAGTACGTCCTCCCAGGACGGCATCGTGGCCTTGCCGCGCTTGCCACGGTTCGGCTTGGCCGGGGCGGCCTTGGCCGCCTGCTTCGCCGGCTCGTCCACAGTGGGGGGCTCGAGTGGATCGGTATCTGCGGTAGGTCCTGAGGCGGTTGTCGTCGTCACGTTGCCGACAGGCATGGCATTGCCGGCGGCGGTGCCCGATGCGCCGGGGTTCGGTACGAGCGCGGTGCCATTGCCACCGGCCGCGGCGGCACGTTGTTCGTAGTAGTCGTCCAGGGTGGGCTGGTCGTGTTTGGCCGAGGTGCGCGCGGGCGGGCCTGCCGACGCGGGGCGGGGCGGGGGCGCCTGCTCCGTTGGCGGTGCGGCCTGTTCCGGCTCGACCGGCACGATGGTCGCCAGCCCGCGCAAAGCGCGACCGAAATCCGGATCGATCAGGTCGGAGGCCGGGTCATCCAATGGCGAGACCGAGCCGCCGTGCGCGTCCGGCTGATAACGCCAGTGCGCGGCGATCTCGGAGCGTCCGTTCCGCCACCGCAATTGGGCGACCCAATATCCTTTCTCGTCTTTCCACGCATCCCATTCGGCGCCTTCGATGTTGTGTCCCCGCGCGGTGAAAGCGGCGGTCACCACAGCGATCAGAGTTTCGGTCGCGGGGCCGTCGGAACGGGCTGGGTGCGCCTTCTGAGCGAGCTCGGCTGCCCTCGCACGCTCCAAAAGCACTGGATAGGCGAACCGTTCGACCCGGCTTGCCTGCATACCGGATTCTTCGGTGACCTGCTCAACGGAGGCTCCGGCACGAATACGGGCCTGGATATCGCGGGGACGCATAGTCGCCTCCATTTCGATCTCGATCTGGCCGAATCGGGCAAGGTCCCCGCGCGCGGCGGCACGTAGTTTGTCGTCGGCGGGAAGCCGGAACTTCTGGCCGGATTCGGTATCGACGCACACGATATGCGCGGAGTCGGGCGTTACACCGATCACTCGAAGTTCACGCACCGCTACCTCCTTATCGCGTCGACTCGCGACACCGGCTACTTTCCAAAAGAGTAGTGCACATTCGAGGCTCGTGTGGCGGTGGGGCACTATCTGCGGTAACGCGCACACGAGATTGCGGGATCCTGGTCTGCCCAGAGATGTTCACCCTCTACTTGTCCGAGGCGATTGTATTCTCTTGAGCATCGGGCAGATACGACATATCGGGTAATTGATTTCGAGCGTTCGGTACGTGAGATCGCATGGGAGCGGGGTCTCGGTGAGATCCATCGAGCCGGTGGCCGTGTGGCAGTCGGCGCGATGTGCTGAGCGGGTGCAGTGCAATCGGTGATATGACTCCGAATGACACTGGAGATAAGGGATTCCGGTCGAAAGAGATTTCGTCCGCCGAACATATGCGGTCGATATGCGGAACCACCGTACCCGGAAGGACCTGTGCGAGTGGTCGAACACGCTGCCGTGATGGGTACATCGGCCGCATTTACGCACCGGGTTACCACGGCATCGTGGTGTTTCGCTTCGTACGCACCGATCAACTGCCGGTAAGTACTGGAAGAGTCGGAAGCGGACCGTCCTCGTCCACTGTTTCAGGGCCGCTACGAACAGCGGGCGCGGAAATCTCCGAAGAGACTCCCACGCCCGCGACTACGTTCCACTCGGCACAAAGCAGTACTCGGCCTATGGGGACGACACTGTGCTGGCACAGGTCGGGCGATGACCGGGACCAGGCGATTCGCGATGGTCGGTCAGCCGCGATACTCAGTCCAGATTCTGCACGACCCAGTCGATGGCGCGGGTCAGCTTGGTGATGTCGTCCGGGTCGATCGCCGGGAACATACCGATGCGCAACTGGTTGCGGCCCAGCTTACGGTAGGGCTCGGTATCCACGATGCCATTGGCGCGCAGCACCTTCGCCACGGCGGCCGCGTCGACCGTGTCGGCGAAGTCGATGGTGCCGACCACCTGGGAGCGATGTGCGGGGTCTACGACATAGGGGGTCGCGTATTCGCTCGATTCGGCCCAGGAATACAGCCGCGAGGAGGAGTCGAGCGTCCGCTTGACCGCCCAGTCCAGGCCGCCGTTGCGGTTGAGCCACTCGATCTGATCGGCGAACAGCAGGAGGGTGCCCAGCGCCGGGGTGTTGTAGGTCTGGTCTTTGGTGCTGTTGTCGATCGCGATCGGCAGCGATAGGAAATCAGGCGTCCAGCGACCCGATGCCTTGATCTCCTCGACCCTGGCCAGCGCGGCCGGGCTCATCAACGCGACCCACAGGCCACCGTCGGCGGCGAAGCACTTCTGCGGCGCGAAGTAGTAGACATCGGCGTCGGTGATGGTCACCGGGAGGCCGCCGGCGCCGGAGGTGGCGTCGATGGCGATCAGTGCGTGCTCCGAGCCCGCCGGACGTCGTACCGGGATCGAGACACCGGTCGAGGTCTCATTGTGTGCCCAGCCGATCAGGTCCGCCGACGGGTCCGCTACCGGCTCCGGTGCGCTGCCCGGCTCGGCCGAGACCACGATCGGGTCGGCGATGAACGGGTTGCCCTTGGTGACAGCGGCGAATTTCGAGCTGAACTCACCGTTGGTCAGATGCAGCGAGCGTTCCCGGACCAGGCCGAAGGCCGCGGCGTCCCAGAACGCGGTCGTGCCACCGTTGCCGAGCACGACCTCATAGCCGTCCGGTAGCCCGAACAGGTCGCGCAGGCCGGAACGTACGCGTGCCACCACGTCCTTGACCGGTTTCTGCCGATGCGAGGTTCCGAACACCGAGGCGCCGACGTTCACCAGGGACTGCAACTGCTCCGGGCGTACTTTGGATGGGCCGCAGCCGAACCGTCCGTCGGCAGGCTTGAGATCGTCGGGAATGGTCGGAAACGCAGTGGTCATGGCGAACAGGGTAGTCGGTGATATTGCTGTGACGTCGCCCACACTCCAGCTAACGTAAGTGCCCATGACCATGCCCTCAGTCAAGTCGGGGTGGCGACTACGACCGCGCGCCCGAGTGGTCCGGTTACCTCGAGCATTCCGGTTACCTCGAGTATTCCGGTTACGTGGTGCGACGGTTTCGGATGCCATGCGGCGGGAGTTGCTGATTCGCGGGGAAGCCGGGTCGGCGACGATCCTCCGGGTGCGGTCGCGCCGCTCCGAACCGGGCTACGTGTTCTGGGTCCAGGTACAGCTGGCCGCGGAGTTCCCCTACCGGACCAGGGTGCGGCAACGGGTGCCCGCGGGGGACCTGGAATGGATGCGGCCGGGTGATGTCGTGTGCTGCCGGGTGGATCCGCGCGATCGCGACCGGGTGGTGCTGTTCGCGTCCGCGCTCGAGAAGCAGGGCCGGGCGAGTATCGCGAAGGTCCTCGCCAACGGCAGGCGCGCCGACGCCACTGTGCTCGCCGCCGCCCCGACCGCGGTCGACTACTCCGGGCGCGACGACCCTGTATTGCGCCTCGACCTCGAATTGCGCGCTTGGGACGAGCCAGAGCCGTGGCGGGTCCGCCTGGTTCAGCCGGTGCCATTGACCGCCATCGGAATGGTTGACCTCGGCAGGCATCTGGAGGTGGCCTTCTTCGCGGTCGACCGCGGTGAAACGGTCGCCGTGGATTGGGTGGCCTCGCTAGCGGAATAGCTCAGCTGTGTTTTCCCTCAGCCGGGGTTGTCTCCCGCCGCGGTCGAGGTGAGGCCGGACTAGATGTGCGTGATCGAGTCCCAGCCCGGCACATCGGCGGGTTTGCGTGCGTTCGGCCCGGTGTAGATGGCCGCGGGGCGGACCAGTTTGCCGAGTTGTTTCTGCTCGAGGATATGAGCGCACCAGCCCGCGGTGCGACCACAGGTGAACATAGCGGGCATCATATGCGCGGGCACCTCGGCGAAGTCCAGGATCACGGCGGCCCAGAACTCCACGTTGGTTTCGATGGCGCGGTCCGGACGTCGCTCGCGCAGCTCCGCGAGTGCGGCCTGTTCCAGAGCGGCAGCGACCTCGTAGCGCGGCGCGGCCAGGCGCTTCGCGGTGGCACGTAGCACGCGGGCCCGTGGGTCCTCGGCGCGATAGACGCGGTGGCCGAAGCCCATCAGCTTTTCCTTGCGGTCCAGGATGCCCTTGACCAGAGCGCGTGCGTCGCCGGACTTCTCGACCTCTTCGATCATCGGGAGCACGCGGGCGGGCGCGCCGCCGTGCAACGGACCCGACATGGCGCCGATCGCGCCGGACAGCGAGGCGGCCACGTCGGCGCCGGTCGAGGCGATCACCCTGGCGGTGAAGGTGGAGGCATTCATCCCGTGTTCGGCGGCGGAGACCCAGTAGGCATCGATGGCCTCGGTGTGCCGCGGGTCCGGGTCGCCCTTCCAGCGGGTCATGAAGCGCTCGGTGACCGTGGCGCACTCATCGATCTTCTGCTGCGGGACCGCGGGCTGGTAGATACCGCGTGCGGACTGCGCGACATAGGACAATGCCATTACCGAGGCGCGGGCCAGATTTTCCCGCGCGGTCTGGTCATCGATGTCGAGCAGCGGCTGATAGCCCCAGATCGGCGCGAGCATCGCCAAAGCGGCCTGAACGTCGACGCGCACATCGCCGGTGTGCACAGGAAGCGGGAACGGCTCGGCGGGCGGTAGGCCATGGCCGAACGATCCATCGACAAGGAGTGCCCACGCGTCGCCGAAGGTGACCCGGTTCTCGACCAGATCCTCGATGTCGACACCGCGGTAGCGCAGGGCGCCGCCGTCTTTATCGGGTTCGGCGATGTCGGTGGTAAAGGCCACCACACCCTCCAAGCCACTGACGAAATCGTCGGGCACGGCGGCCTGCTCTCCCGAAACCACGGGGCTGGTAGTAGCCATTACGACTCTCCTTGCGCTGAGGTCCCATGCGCTCGTCGATGAGAAAACGCCGGAACCGACGAGCGCATGTCGATCACCAAAACCTTACAAAACTTTAGCCCCCTGCTACTGCGGAGTAACATTTGGCCCATGCGTGACCTGGATGATTCGCTTCATGGCCAGGAACGGGCCGAGTTCTTCCCCCCTATGGATCTTTCCGCTATGCGGATCGACTACGGCGTATCGCCAGGTGGTGACGAAGACGCCGACCTGGACAAGAGCTGGCTGGCAGGTGGCTGGGAGCCGCTGTTGCGCCACTGGATCGAACAGGCCACTGCGTTCGGTGTCGCCGAACCCAATGCGATGGTGCTGGCCACGGTGTCGTCGGCAGGCGATAGGCCGCGACCGGTTACCAGGACCGTGCTGTGTAAGGGGCTCTCTCCGGCCGGGGTGGTCTTCTACACCAACTACGACTCGGCCAAGGGGGCGCAATTGGCCTCCATCCCCTATGCCGCGGTGACCTTTGTCTGGCCTGCCCTCGGCAGACAGGTACACCTGCGCGGTGCGGTCGAGCGGGTTGGGGCCGAGGCCACGGCGGCCTACTGGCGTTCCCGGCCGCGTGATGCGCAGCTGAGCGCTTGGGCGTCACGGCAGTCCGCGCCGATCGGTTCGCGAGCGGAGCTGGACCGGGCACTGGCCGAATCGTCGGCACGGTTCGCCGATGTCGACGAGATCCCGGTACCGCCACAGTGGGGTGGATTCCTGCTGCGCCCGGAGGAAGCCGAGTTCTGGCAGGGACGGCGCGGTCGATTGCACAACCGGATTCTGGTACGCATTGCCGAAGGTGCGGTCGAGGTCGAGCGGTTACAGCCATAAGGCCGAGTGTTTGCCGCCGACGACATGCGCGGGCGGTCCACGCATCGGTGATGTTTCCCATGGTTTTGTGGTGGCGGCCTTGGGTACAGCTGTAGCTGCTGCCGGGGGAAGTGTGCCCGTAGTGGTGGGCATACGGATCGCGGCAGTCACTTTCCCGGCCTTCAGGCGTTAGCGTGTCGCTCGCACTCATGCTGAAGCACTGGCCGTGACCTGCACCGAGAGCTGGGTGGGCCCGAACTCGGCCTTCAGTAAGGGGCCACGCCGCGCCAGGACGGGTTTGTGAGCCGCCGCAGGACTACCCTCCATATTTGTCCGCGTCGGTGAACGGCTAGCGTTGAGGAAGGCGCACTGCGCTCACTGTGCCGTTGCCTATGGTTCTAGCCTGAGAGGGATCCTTCAGTGCCCGCTGAGAACATTATCAACGTCGATCACGACGCCAAGCCGGTTCTGTCCTATCCCGGCGGGGAGTTCCCTATGACGGTTACCAGGGCCGTCGAGGGCAACGACGGGATAGAGCTTGGAAAGCTCCTGGCCAGTACGGGGTACGTGACCTACGACCCCGGCTTCATGAATACCGCTCCGACCAAGTCGGCCATCACCTACATCGACGGTGAGGCAGGCATCCTGCGTTACCGCGGCTACCCGATCGATCAGCTCGCCGCCGCTTCGACCTTCATCGAGGTCAGCTACCTGCTGATCTACGGCGAGTTGCCGACCAAGGCGGAGCTGGAAGACTTCACCGACCGCATTCGCAGGCACACCCTGCTGCACGAGGATCTCAAGCGATTCTTCGACGGTTTCCCGCGTAACGCGCACCCGATGCCGGTGCTCTCCTCGGCGGTGAACGCGCTGTCGGCCTACTACCAGGACTCGCTCGATCCGCGCGATCCCGAGCAGGTCGAACTGTCCACCATCCGGCTGCTGGCCAAGCTGCCGACCATCGCGGCCTACTCGTACAAGAAGTCGGTCGGACAGCCCTTCCTCTACCCGGACAATTCGCTGAGCCTGGTGGAGAACTTCCTGCGGATGACCTTCGGTTTCCCTGCCGAGCCCTATGAGGTCGATCCCGAGGTCGCCGCGGCCCTGGACATGTTGCTGATCCTGCATGCCGATCACGAGCAGAACTGCTCCACCTCGACCGTGCGGTTGGTCGGCTCCTCCGATGCCAACCTGTTCACCTCGGTGTCCGGCGGCATCAACGCGCTGTGGGGTCCGCTGCACGGCGGTGCGAACCAGGCCGTGCTGGAGATGCTCGACGGCATCAAGGCCGACGGTGGCGATGTCAAGGAGTTCATCCGCAAGGTCAAGAACAAGGAAGACGGCGTGAAGCTGATGGGCTTCGGGCACCGCGTCTACCGTAACTACGATCCGCGCGCGTCGATCGCCAAGAAGCACGCCGATGCCATCCTGAGCAAGCTCGGCGCTGCCGATGAGCTGTTCGATATCGCGCAGGCGCTGGAAGACGCCGCGCTCACCGATGATTACTTCATCGAGCGGCGGCTGTACCCGAACGTCGATTTCTACACCGGCGTCATCTACCGGGCGATGGGCTTCCCGACCCGCATGTTCACCGTATTGTTCGCGATGGGCAGGCTGCCCGGCTGGATCGCGCACTGGCGGGAAATGCACAGCGAACCACTGAAGATCGGTCGCCCGCGGCAAATCTACACCGGCTACGGCGCTCGCGATTATCGTGAGATCGCCAATCGTTGACCGGCTCCATCCAGTACCTAATCGAAGAGGATAACCGAATGACCAAACCGGAGATCGAGTTCCAGGAAGGGCCCGCGCCCACCGAGCTGGTGATCAAGGACATCATCGAGGGGGAGGGCAAAGAAGCCGTGCCGGGCGGCACGGTCGAGGTGCACTATCTCGGCGTCGAATTCGAGTCCGGTGAGGAGTTCGACTCGTCCTGGAACCGCGGCGAGTCCCTAAGCTTTCCGTTACGTGGTCTGATCCAGGGCTGGCAGGACGGCATCCCCGGGATGAAGGTCGGTGGTCGTCGTCAGCTGACCATCCCGCCGGAGCTGGCTTACGGGCCTGCCGGTTCCGGGCACCCGCTGTCGGGTAAGACGCTGGTCTTCGTGATCGACCTGCTGAACGCGAATTAACTGTGGCGGCGCCCGTCTCGGGCGTGACCACAGTCGAAACCTGGTTTCATCGGCATCCGGCTTCGGCGAGTGCATAGTCGGTGCAGTGCGCACCGATACTCGTGCGAGGCGCACCGGTTCCGGCGCGGGTTCTACGCCGGATATCGACGTCGTGTAGGTGTGTTCGCCGACGTTCAGGAACCACACTGGTACATCGTCGCCACCGGATGCCAGTTGTCGTTGCTCTCCCGTGACAAGCGGTAAGGCACATCACCAACCGATTCTCGGCGGTAGCCGCGGATCGGGGTATTGCAGGCCCGTTCGGACAATCACGGAACCGCATGGTACGAGCGGTGCGGGTCGTAGTGGTCCGCGCCGCTCGCGGTGTGGCCGTATCCGGTCCGGAGCTGTTGCGGGGTAGTGGATTTACACGTTATGCGCACCGAGGGGCGCCATAGCGTGATAGCCGTGTCCGCTGCCGCGACACGCCAGGCTGTCTTTCCTGTTGTGTCGGCTGTGGCCCCGCCGGGCTGTGTGGCGACGGTCCGAGGAGATGACGACCATGCCACACAGTCCAGCGTTCGGGGCCGCTGCTCACGTCGTGATACCGGATACGCCGCCGGTGGGGCTGGTGGCGATCACGGTGGGGGTGGCGGTGCCGGTGATCGGCGCCGACAGCACCTGAGAGGTGCCTATGTTGGTGATGAACAGGGTGTTGCCGGAGGCGGTGATCCCCGGAGCGAGCGTCAGACCGGTTACCAGGGGGGTTGGTGTGCCGCCGGTCACCGGCACCGTCACCACCCGATTGGCCACGGCATCGCAGATGTAGAGGAGATTGCCGACCCGGACGAGACCATTGGGCTGACTCAGGCCGGTCGCCAGCAGGGTCGGGATGCCGCCGGTCTGCGGCACCGAATACACATTGCCGCCCGGGTTGACGGAATCGGTGAAGAACAGCAGGCCGCCGTAGGTGTAGGGCAATGCGTTGCTGGTGCCGTCCACGGAGGTGACGGTGACACCGACGGTACCGGTGCCCGGTGGGGCGATGGCGTTGATCTGGGTATCGGAGACGATATAGAACGTGGTCGCTGTCGCCCCGAACCGCACGGTCAACGGGCCGACGCCGGTGAAGCCGCTGCCGAAGATCTCCACGGTGTTGCCACCGGATTCGGGACCGGAAATCGGGTTGAGCGAGGTGAGCACGGGTGCGGCCAACAGAGCCGCCGCGACCGCCGCGAACCCCGGTTGGGTGGGCACCCCGTCGGTGATCCCGAAGACGCTGGTGGGGCTGGTGGTGACCACAGTGGGGGTGGTGGTGCCGGTGATCGGCGCCGACACCACTTGATCGGTACCTCCGTTGGTGATGAACAGGGTGCTGCCGGAGACGGTGATATCCCTCGGGAGCGACAGTCCGGTCACCAGGGGAGAGGGCGTGCCACCGGTTATCGGCACCGTCGACACCCGAGCGCCGAAGAATTCACAGATGTATAGGAGGCTGCCGACCCGGACGAGACCAAAGGGAGAGCTCAGGCCGGTCGCCAGCAGGGTCGGGATGCCACCGGTTTGCGGTACCGAGAACACATCGCTGACGCCATCGGTGAAGAACAGCAGGCCTGCGCCGTTGTAGGTGTAGGGGAGCGGGTTGCTGGTGCCGTTCAGCAGGGCGGCGACGGTGACCTCGACGGTGCCGCTGCCGGGTGGGGCGATGGCGTCGATCTGGGTGTCGGAGACGATGGTGAACGTGGTCGCCGTCGCCCCGAATCGCACGGCCAGTGGGCCTGCGCCGGTGAACCCGCTGCCGATGATCTGTACCGTGTTTCCGCCGGAGGTGGGGCCGGAGCTGGGGTTGAGCGAGGTGAGCGCGGGCGCCATCGGTGGCCTCCGAACGGGAAAAGATTTGTCTTGCAAGGGATGTCATGGCGGTTGCGGCACCGCTATATCCAGTAACCCACTGGTCGTGGTGGTTTCGCAACGCATCTCCGGTCGCGGTTCCGCAACGAATCCTCTTGGCGGGTTTTCCGTTTCGACCCCAGATCTGCGACCGGCTGGTCTCCTGGAGTGATAGTGGTTGTCCGGCAGCAGGTGTCGATATGGCATCCGCCGGACTGCCCGAGGACTGCGCTATTTTCTGACGATGTCGACCGGGTCGGTGAGCGCCAGCGCCAATGCGGATTGCTGTGCGCTGCTGCGCTGCGGGATGGCGGCGACCGCCTTGTCGGTTTGGGTGTTCAGGTTGCCGACAATGCGCTGCAGCTGGTCGACCCCGCCGGTGAGTTGACTGATGGCACTCACCAGCTGGGCGCCGCCCTCCTCGGCGAGTTGCGGCAGGCCCTCTGCGAGCTTCGCGGCTTCGGAGAGTTGCGCGCTCGCACCGGTCAGCCGGTCGACAACGGTGCGAAGCAGGGTGCCGAGATCGGTATCAGGGTCGGTCGCGGCACCGACGAGCTCGCCGAGGTCGTTCAGCTGGGGACCTGCCTGGCCCGCCACAGCGTGTAGCCCTTCCAGCTTGCCGATGATATCGGCAAGCGCCGGATCGTTCGCGAACGGCAGAGCGCGTAGCAGTGGCAGTATCTGGTCGAGCCCGCTACTCACCGTGCTCGCTGTCTGTTCCACCTGGCCGATCGTGATACCCGTCGAATCCAGGGCGTCAGCAAGCTGATTCGCCTGTGTGGCGGCGCCGTCCATGGTGGACTCGAGCAGTGCGATGGCTGAAGTCAGCTGTGCCGAGCCTTCTTTGGCGAAGTCGAGGAAGCCGAGCAGTTGATCGGCACCGGAACTGAACTGATCGGCTCCAGCGGCCGCCGCGTTGACACCCGCACTGAGCAGCTGGGCGGTGAAATGCACTTGCGAAATCTGGGATCTGGCCTGCGCGGTGGCGGTGAGCGCGGCATCGACGCCGATGGCGCCGATCTGATGCGTTACCTCGTCCACCGCACTGTCCACCACAGCGGTGTCGGCGTCTTCATGGGTGCGCACGGTGACTTCGGCCCGTTTCGGTTGGTCGCCGACCAGGGTGCTCATGGATTCGGTGAGGTCGGTGGGCAGGGTGATCACCGCGGTGTAGTCATCGGTGTTCGCCTCATCCGCCGAGACGGCAGCCCATTCATGGCCACCTGCCTCCTGGAGCGCTTGGACGACGCGCGCACCTGTCGGCCCGGTATCGGCGTTGACCACTGCGATTCCGCTCGGAGCCTGGCCGGACCCGGCGCATGCGGTGATTCCGGCCCCAAGGGCCGCCGCGGAGACCATGGCGACGGTACGGAGAGCCCAGCGGGCGTGTTTTCCGATCACGCACGCAGACCCTAGACGTCGGTTATGCCCCGGTCCCTGGCAATTCTCTGAGATTTGTTTAAGGGTCGGTCAGCGGTGCGATCGGGTAGTTCGAGAACCAGTCGGATGCCACCGAGCGTGCCTTCATCGAAGTAGGCTCGGCCACCGTGCAGCTGGGCTTGTTGTGCGACCAGGGCCAGACCGAGGCCGGAGCCGCCTTTACTGGCCTGACTACCACGGAAGAAGCGGTTGAAGACAGCCTCCCGTTCTTCGGGTGGGATGCCGTGGCCGTTGTCGTCGATGGAGATGACGATGTGGCCGTTGGCTTTCCGGTGCGCGGAGACCAATGCTTCGGTGGCTGCGCCATGTCTGACCGAATTGGTCAGGGCGTTATCCACTGCCAGGCGCAGCCCAGCGGGCAGGCCGCGAGTCACCAATTCGGTGTCGGAGTCGATACGTACGGAGAGGCCGGGGAAATGCCGCATGGCATCGTGCGCGGCTTGGTCGCACAGATCACCGACGTCGGTGGCGACATGATCGCGTTCATCGGTCAGATCGCCGGTGGCCAGCCGTTCCAGGGCGGCGAGCGTGGTCTCCACCCGGCCTTGGCTGCGCTGCAGGTCGTCGAGAATCTCCGCGCGCTGTGCCGCATCGAGATCGAGGGTGCGCAACACTTCGAGGTCGGTGCGCATCGCAGTGAGTGGGGTGCGTAATTCGTGGGCCGATACGGCGGCGAAGTCGCGTGCTGTCTCCAGTGCGGCGGCGGTCTGGGCTTGTGCCTGATCCACGCGGTGCAGCATGGTGTTCACCGCTTCGGCCAGTTTCTCGGCTTCGCGCACGCCGGACTCCCGCACTGGTGCCTGTGGATTGCGCGGGTCTGGGAACGCGCTGCGCGCGCCGACCTGCTGAGTGAGCCGCACGATCGGACGCACCGCCGCGCCCGCGAGCAACCAGCCCAGTGCCGCGGCGGCGGCAATGGACAGCAGGGCGCCGACGAGTACCCATCGTTGCTGCTGCGCGGTGGCCTCGGCCGCTCCTGCGGCTGGGATACCGAGTGAAACGACTCGGCCCGTAGGCTGATACTCCATAGTGGTGAGAATCCGGTACGGAGTGCCGGATACCGTCACGGTACGGGAGCCGGACGGCAGCGGGGGGAGTTCGGTGTAGGTACTCGCGATGACCTCGCCTTTATCGCGCACAGTGACCTGTAGATCGTTGGTCAGTCCGGTCACCTTGATGAACTGGACCGCGACCTGGGGCTCGATCAGTATCAGTCGCGACGCGACGGTGAGTTGCTGGTCGGCCTGCTGCAGATTATTGCGCTCGATGGCGCGGACACTGATCAAACTGATCAAGGTCACGATGATGATCGCGCCTGCGGCCGTTGCGCCTGCGACCCGGCTACGCAGCGAAAACGACCGTCCCCATAAGCTCTTCGGTGGTGGGATGGGGGCAGTGAACTCAGTCATTTCGGCGCTCGCAGCACGAATCCGACACCGCGGATCGTGTGCAACAGCCTGGGCGTATCGCCCACCTCCAGCTTGCGTCGCAGGTAGCCGACGAACACGTCGACCACATTGGTATCGGCGGCGAAGTCGTAGCCCCATACCAGTTCGAGTAGCCGCTCCCGGCTCAGTACCACGCCGATGTTCCTGGCCAGGGTGGACAGCAGCTCGAATTCTCTTTTGGTGAAATCGATCTCGCGACCGTGTAGCAGCGCACGGTACCCGGCGATATCCACCTCGAGCGGACCGACGGTGATCGCGGTCTGCGTCGTTGTCGGCGTGGCATCGGACCGTCTGCGCAGCAGCGCACGGATCCGCGCCACCAGCTCTGCGAGCACGAATGGCTTGACCAGATAGTCGTCGGCGCCGGACTCGAGTCCGGAGATACGGTCATCCACCGACGCACGGGCGCTGAGTACGCAGATCGGCACCTCATTGCCCATCGCACGCAACGCGGTAACCACGCCGGCGCCGTCGAGCACGGGCATGTTCATATCCAGCACGATGGCATCCGGTGCGTGTTCTTTCACACTGCGCAGCGCCTGCGCGCCGTCTCTGGCCACCACCACGTGGAAACCGGATAGTCGGAGCCCGCGCTCGACCGAAGCGAGCACATCTTCGTCGTCGTCGACAATGAGGACGGTCGGGTTCACGCTCCGTTCGGTCACGTCGTTCATTCTGCCGTCCGCGGGCGCGGTATCCGGTCCCGCATCGGGCATAGTGTCGTCCGGTAGTTGTGGCTTACCGGGTTCGCGGTATGGTTCGGGCCGGTGGCAGGCACCGGGCTCGGGGATATCGTGGCCGAGCCGCCTCCGCGCGCGGAGGCCGCGGCGGGACAGCGGGCGGAACGCTCTATGGCGCATTGTCTCCAGATCGTCGAGGGGTACGGCGATCGCAAGGCTATGCCGAGTCGTTGGCAATGCGGTGAATGTCCGTTGTGGAGATGGTGAGAATGCCGCCGGCGCGCCGCGTGCTCAGGCAGGTGCCACCGGGTCCGCGTCGGCCGGAGCCACTGCGGGCTCGGCGGGAGTCACTGTTTCGTCGATGCTCTCGGTATCGGCCCGCACCGTTTCCAGCCACTCGGGGCGTGCTGCGCGGATCTCTTCTCCCAGTGTCGTGAGCACTGCCGGATCTTCGATGGTCGAGGGGACCTCGAACGATTCGCCTGCGGTGAGCTGCCGGATGGTCTTGCGCAAGATTTTGCCGGACCTGGTTTTCGGCAGTGCCGAGGCGATGAGGACATCGTAGAGGGTGGCGATCGCGCCGACCTGGGTCCGCACCCGTTGGATCAGTTCATCGCGTAACTGTCGTGGATCCACGTCGACACTGGACTTCAGCACCACATAGGCCAGCGGCTTATGCCCCTTGAGTTCATCGGGCAGCCCGATGACGGCGCATTCGGCTACCACGTCGTGCCCGGCGATGGCGGCCTCGATACTGCCTGCCGATAGCCGGTGCCCGGCGATATTGATCACATCGTCGCTGCGACCGAGGACGAACAGGTAGCCGTCCTCGTCGAAGTAGCCGGAGTCGCCGCTGAGATAGTGGCCGGGGTAGGCGGAGAGATAGGAGCGCTGGTACCTGGCGTCGTCATGCCAGAGTCCGGTCAGTGTGCCCGGTGGTAGCGGCAGTCCGATCACGATATTGCCCTCGGTGCCGGGTGCTACCGGATTGCCGGAGGAATCGAGTACTCGGAGCCGGTAACCCGGCACCGGCACCGCGGCCGAGCCCGGCTTGATCGGCAATTGCTGTAGGCCGAGTGGGTTCGCGCAGATCGGCCAGCCGGTCTCGGTCTGCCACCAGTGATCGACCACAGGGCAATCGGACCGATCGGCGAGCAGGACCTCGTCGGCCCAGGTGTAGGTAGCCGGATCGAGTCGCTCGCCCGCGCAGAACAGCGCGTGCAGGCTGGACAGGTCGTAGTCACGAGCCAGCTGTGCGTCGGGATCGGCTCTGCGGATGGCTCGCAGCGCGGTCGGCGCGGTGAACAGCACATTCACTTTGTGCTGAGCGATCACCCGCCAGTACGCCCCGGCGTCGGGGGTGCCGACCGGCTTGCCTTCGTACAGCACAGTGGTCGCGCCGACCAGCAGTGGGGCGTAGACGATATAGGAGTGCCCGACCACCCAGCCGACATCGGAGGCCGCCCACATGACCTGGCCCGGGGCCAGGTTGTAGATGTTGCGCATGGACCAAGCGAGGGCTACCGCGTGCCCACCGTTGTCCCGGACGACACCCTTGGGTTTTCCGGTGGTACCAGAGGTGTAGAGGATATACAGCGGATCGGTCGCCGCGACCGATACCGGATCGGCCGGTGGCGCGTCACGGACAGTGTCGTCCCAGTCCAGCCACTGTGCGACCACGGTCTCCGCCGAACTCGGCAGAGACTCGGTAGCAGGCTGCGGAGCGGGGAACGGAATAGTGTCGAACTGCGCTCGCTGCTTGACGATCACCGTGCGCGGTGCGGTGGTCTCGGCAAGATCCAATGCCCGCAACACGATCGGTGGATATTCGATCCGCCTGCCCGGCTCGATGCCACCGGACGCGGTGATGATCAAGACCGGCTCCGCGTCGTCGATGCGGGCGGCCAGCTCCGGCGCGGCGAAGCCGCCGAATACCACTGAGTGCACCGCGCCGATGCGGGCGCAGGCCAGCATCGCGATCACCGCTTCCGGGATCATCGGCAGGTAGATGACCACACGGTCGCCCGCCGAGACACCGAGACGGACCATCGCTCCCGCGAACCGGGATACCTCGGCGAGGAGCTCGGCATAGGTGTACACAGCACTGTCACCGGTGCTGGCGGAGTCGTAGATCAGCGCGGGTTGATCAGCGCGATCCGCTGTCTCCGCGGTGGCAGGGTGCACATGCCGGTCGAGTGCGTTGAAGGATGTGTTGAGGCGGGCATCGGGAAACCAGCGGGCCGTCGAGCCCGCGGTGGTGTCGACGACTTGCTCCGGCGGGACGTCCCAGTCGATCGTTTCGGCCGCACGAGCCCAGAACGCAGCGGAATCCACCAAGCTGCTCTGATAGGCCGGTCGGTAACCCTGCCGCACGTTCAACCCCGTGACTCCCTAGCCTTGCTTCGATGCCCGCCTCGATAGATCTGTTTGATTGTGGCAGACTTCACGCGACGCCCGGCTGGGTGCCGCGACCTTTGGTTTTGTCCGGAAAGGGCAGGTCAAAGGTTACGACTTTGCACGGAGTCACCCAAGAAGTTATTGATCCGTTAGAATCTGATGTCACTTATTTGGGCCATCGTAGACGCAATTTCTCGGCCAGCCGCAGTTCTCGGCCAGCTCCACCTGTCGAGCCATGCACGCGATTGTGGAGGTTCGGTGATGGCGCGTGGTAGAGGCCAGTTTGGAAAGTGAGTGGGAGATGCGTGACGCCGCTAGGTCCAGCAGTAAGCGCTGGGCACTCGGCAACTGGGACTTGCGCTGGAAGGTGACGGCCGTACTCGCCGTGCCGTTGGCAGTCGCGGTCGGGCTCGGCGTGACCAGGATCTCGTCGGAGTTCACCGAAGCGAATCGGCTCGCCGACGTCGCCGAGAGTGTTGCCGCCCTCCCGGTGGTCACCGCGCTGAGCGCGCAGACCGCGACGACCGCGGGTTCGCAGATGATCGCGCTGCAGCCGAACAAGTCGGTGGTGACCGATGAGAACCTGGCCGATCTGGACGCGGCGATCGCCAATGCCGAGGCGATGGCCGGTCGGCTCTCCGGTGTGCCGAGCGTCCGGGCGGCCCTCGACAGCATGCTCACCGAGGCCAAAGCCATCCGCGCACAGGGCAAAGAGGTTTTCACCGGACCGAGCGAGGACATCCTCGCGGTGATCGACAGGGTCCGCAACGACAGTGTGCGGATCGTGGAGATCACGGTCGGCCGGATCAGCAATACCGCGGTGGATACCCCCAAACTGCGGCTGGTCGACTCGCTCAACACCCGTGCCACGCTGTCCAGCGAGCTCGCTACGGTCCCTGATCTGCTCCGTAATCCGCAGACCGGGGTGCAGTCCTTCTTGATCGCGGCGAATACCGAGCGGGAAATGATCAACCTGCTCGCGCATCGCTTCCCCGACGGAGACACCGCGGTCGCCGATCTGCGTACCGGCGTCGATACCAGGACCGCGCTGTTGAGCAGTCCGCAGGCCAGAGCGGGCCAGATCCCGATCGGTGATCTGAAGCAGTCGCTGACCGAGAGCCTGGCGGTCTACGAGGGTGTGGTCGCCAAGGCCACCAGGGATATCGACTCCGCGACACAATCCTTGGTATCCGCCGCGCAGCGCGGCGCGTGGACCTATACCGCGGTGGTCATCATGACTATTCTCGCCGCGCTCCTGCTCGCCGTATTCGTCGCGCGTTCGATGATCGTCCCGCTGCACCGGTTGCGTCTGGCCGCGCTGCGGGTGGCGGAGAGCGATCTGCCGCATGAGGTCGCGCAGCTGCGCAACGGTGCTTCGCCGGAGGAGGTTCCGTTGGAGCCGATGCCGGTGCGCAGCGCAGAGGAGATCGGTCAGCTGGCCCGCGCTGTCGACGATATCCACGGTCAGGCACTGCGTTTGGCGAGCGAACAGGCGAAAATGCGTTCGCAGGTCAACGATATGTTCGAAACCCTGGCGCGGCGATCGAAGTCGCTCGTCGACCATCAGCTCAGCTTGATCGAGGCGATGGAGTACGACGAGAAGGATCCGCGTCTGCTGGAGAACCTGTTCCGGCTGGATCATCTCGCGGCGCGTATGCGTCGAAACGGCGACAACCTGCTCATTCTCGCGGGTACCAAGCAGCGTCGCGTCAGGTCCGTTCCCGTCGAGATCGCCGATGTACTGCGCGCCGCGATCTCCGAGGTCGAGGACTATGAGCGCGTGAAGCTCGGCGCCACTCCACGTGGTTCGCTCAGGGAACCGGCCGCCTCCGATCTCGCGCATCTGTTCGCCGAGCTGTTGGACAACGCGTTGCGTGCCTCGCCTCCGGAGACCGACGTCAAGTTCACCTTCGCGCAAGCACATGACCAGGGTCTGTTGATCGAGGTCGCCGACCGCGGCATCGGTATGCCGCCGGCCGAGATGGCCGATATCAATCATCGACTTCAGGAAAGCGCCGAGCCCGGCCCCGACACGGCTCGCCACATGGGTCTTTTCGTGGTTGGCCGCCTCGCCGAGCGGCACGGTCTCACGGTACGGTTGCGTCCCACTTTCGACACTGCCCGCGATCCGGGTGTGACGGTGACCGTGCATGTGCCTGTCGGACTGATCGTCGCGAGTAAAACGCCCGCGGCGCAGCCCGTCACCCCACAGCCCTCGCCGCAGGCGGCTGCACCGCAGCGACCCGCGGCACCGTCGTCCATGCAGACGCGGGCGATAACCCCGACCCCTGGGGGAAATGTCATGGTCACTGTCGATCCTGGAGTGAGTGGTCCTATTCCAGTTGACAACTCCGCCTCGTCCGGCCCCTCGGAGCGAAGTGGACCGCCGAGCCCAACCGCTGCCACAGGCCCCGGCGGGCTGCCCCAGCGGCAGCCGGGTTCCACGATGTCATCCGGTTCGCGGCCGGACGACCGGCAACAGGGCGCGAGCCTGCGTCCACCGCAGGGCCCGCGGACATCGGGTGGTCCGCAGCTGGGCAAACTGGCCGCGGCGAGCTTGCCCAAGCGCAACCTGAGCCCTGGCGGTCCGCCGCCGCGCAAACCAGGCGATCATCCGGAGGAGGCAGGCGCGGGTCTGCCGCCGCGTGAGGTGAACTCCGCCGGCCTGCCGCAGCGGCAGCCTGGTTCGAGTGGTTTGCCGCAGCGGGAGCCTGCGGCGGGTGGTGTGTCGTCGCGGGAGCCTGCGGTGGGTGGTGTGCCGTCGCGGGAGCCTGGTGTTACTGATGTGCCGCAGCGGCAGCCCGGGTTGGGTTTGCCGCAGCGGCAGCCTGGTTCGGGTGGTGTGTCGTCGCGGGAGCCTGCGGCGGGTGGTGTGCCGTCGCGGGAGCCTGGTGTTACTGATGTGCCGCAGCGGCAGCCCGGGTTGGGTTTGCCGCAGCGGCAGCCTGGTTCGAGTGATGTGCCGCAGCGGCAGCCCGGGCCGGGGACACCGCAGCGGCAACCGGATTCCGGCACGCTGCCCGCGAGTAACGCTCTGCCGCGCCATGCATCGGACGCCGATAGTGTGCCGCAGCGTGGTAGTGGACTGACCGGCCTGCCGCAGCGGCAGCCGGGCGCTCAGGCACCGGACCGTCAGTCCGTACCCCAGGGAGTCGGCTTGCCACAGCGGGAACGTGGTGGGCAGCATGCGGCGAACGACGCGCAACCGCCCGCTACAGCGGGCCGCGATCCCGGCAAGCACAGTTTCCGGTCCAACCCGGCGAAGACTGCCTCGTTCTTCCAGACCAGGCTGCAGCCGGCGGTGGATGCGGAGCCGGCGGTGGGTACGCCGATTTTCGCTGAGATGATGTCGGCATGGCTTTCGGATACCGATGCGGATCGGTCTCATGCGGCAGCTTCCTTCGAATCGGCGGGCGACGAAGGGTGGCAGGCGGCTCGACGCGCCAGTGAGGCACGGACCGAGACGAAGACGGCAGCGGGCTTGCCGCAACGCAATCCAGGCGGAAGGCTGGTCCCGGGTGGTGTCAGCGGTGTGGCGGACCGGGCGCCGCAACGCGATCCAGAAACGATCAGGTCCAGCTTGAGTCGTCACCAGCAGGGCGTCCGGGATGGCCGCGCAATGAGAGCAATGAACCTAACTGGAGATAAAGGAGACCGATGAACCCCGATCTAGGTGGTACGAATCGTCAGCTGGATTGGCTGGTTTCGAACTTCGCCAACGAGGTTCCTGGGGTAGCCCATGCCGTCCTGGTCTCGGCCGACGGTCTACTCATGGCCGCCAGTGCCCAGTTGCCGGTCGACCGCGCCGAACAGCTCTCGGCGGTGACGGCCGGGTTGGCCAGCCTTTCGGTCGGCGTCTCGAACCTGTTCGAGGGCGGCACTGTGCTGCAGTCCGTCGTCGAGATGGAGCACGGATACCTGCTGCTCATGGCAGTCGGTGACGGTTCCTATCTCGCTGTGCTGACCAACACCTCGTGTGATATCGGTCAGGTCGGCTACGAAATGGCTTTGTTGGTCGAGCGGGTTGGCCAAACTGTTCAGGCCACACCACGCGTCACGATGGGTTCCTGATGGTGGGATGGACATAGAAGATTTCCACATGGGGAGTGTCGAGCCGAGCCTGGTCCGCCCATACTCATTGACAGCGGGCCGGACCAGGCCCGCGGTCGAGTTGGCGTTGGAGGCCCTCGTCGCATCGCATCCGGTCGCCTTGGAGCGGCAGTTCGAACTGACCAACATCGAGACATCGATCGTGGAGTTGTGTAGAGAATCGCCGTCCGTTGCCGAAGTAGCAGCCCGACTCGGTATCCCCATCGGGGTGGCGCGGGTGTTGGTGGCCGACCTGATAGAGGCCGGACATGTGCGCGTGTCGGCGACTTTGAAAGACGATTCCAGCGACGATGAACGTCGCGAGCTGATCGAAAGGGTTCTCAGTGGACTCCGGCGTATTTGATTCCACGGCGCAGGTCGACACCCGTACCAGCAAACCGACCTCGGCGAAGATCGTGGTCGCGGGTGGCTTCGGTGTCGGGAAGACCACGTTGGTCGGTGCTGTCTCGGAGATCGTTCCGCTGCGCACCGAGGCATTGGTGACCAATGCCAGCGCCGGAATCGATAATTTGACCGGCGTCCCGATGAAGTCGACTACTACCGTGGCGATGGACTTCGGGCGGATCAGCCTCGCTGATGATCTCGTGTTGTATCTGTTCGGCACGCCCGGCCAATATCGATTCTGGTTCATGTGGGACGACCTGATCCGCGGCGCCATCGGCGCTGTGGTGTTGGTCGATACCCGCAGGCTGGAGGACAGTTTCGCGGCTGTCGACTACTTCGAAGCGCGCAACCTGCCGTTCCTGGTCGCGCTCAACGAGTTCGACGACGCGCCGCGATACCCGCTGGAGGACATCCGGCAGGCGCTCGCGGTGCCCGCCGATGTACCCATTCTGTCCCTTGACGCACGGCGGCGTGAACCTGCCAAGCACGCGTTGGTCTCGCTCACCGAATATGCCCTGCGCAAGGTGATGCAGGGGCACTGAATGCTCGCGTGGTATGCCGAAGTACCGGACACGGCCGGATAGGGTTGTCCGGTGCGGACTTCGGCGCGAGAGCTACTCGAGCAACTGCTCGATAGGGACTCGTTTGTCAGCTGGGATCGGCCGCCGGTAGCGGTGGCCGTGACCCAGCGGTATCACGATGATCTCCGCAAGGCCGCGGAGCTGGCCGGTATCGATGAATCAGTACTGACAGGAACGGGACTGTTGCGTGGTCGCCCAGTGGCGGTGATCGCTTGTGAGTTCGGTTTTCTGGCTGGTTCGATCGGGGTCGCCGCGGCCGAGCGGATCGTCGCGGCGGTCGAGCGTGCCACCGAACTCGGGTTGCCACTGCTCGCTTCGCCTACCTCGGGCGGTACCAGGATGCAAGAGGGCACGATCGCCTTCGTGCAGATGGTGAAGATCGCCGGTGCGATCACGGCGCATAAATCGGCCGGGTATCCGTACCTGGTCTACTTGCGTAACCCTACGATGGGTGGGGTCTTCGCCTCATGGGGGTCGTTGGGGCACATCACCTTCGCCGAACCGGGCGCGCTCATCGGGTTTCTCGGTCCGCGGGTCTACCAGGCCCTCTACGGCAAACCATTTCCGGAAGGTGTGCAGACTGCGGAGAACCTGTACCACCGTGGCGTGATCGACGGTGTGTTGTCGGTTCTTGTTTTCCGCCGTATCGCGCATCGTGCGTTGAGTGTGTTCAGTGGCGCCCAATTCCCCGCTGTCGGCGCCGGACAACGTATCGGCGCGCAACCGGCCACAGTGCTGGAGGCCGATCCATGGCCGCGGTTGCCGCAATCGACACCGGTAGCGGCGGAACCTTCCGCCGCGGATTCGGATGGGCACAGCACGGCGCGTTCTCGCGCCGATGAGGCGCCTGGCCACTATGAAGACAATCCGGTGTGGCAGTCGGTGTTGATCTCGCGCCGTCCGCAGCGCCCTGGTATCCGGGATCTGCTACGCCACGTGACACAAAGAGTTCCGCTCAGCGGGACCGGGCAGGGCGAGTCGGATCGCGCGACCGTACTCGCGCTCGGGCGGTTCCGTGGGCAACCGTGTGTGGTGTTCGGGCATGATCGGTGCGGACAGCCTGGTGAGAACACCATGGGCCCTGCCGCGCTGCGTGAGGCGCGGCGCAGTATGGCGCTTGCGCAGGAGTTGCGGTTGCCTCTGGTGCTGATCATCGATACGGCGGGTGCGGCGCTGTCGAAGGAGGCGGAGGAAGGCGGGCTCGCTCCCGAGATCGCCCGCTGTATAGCGGATCTGGTGACCTTGGATACTCCTACGGTCTCAGTGCTGATCGGCCAGGGAACCGGTGGTGGCGCGCTGGCCCTGCTGCCCGCCGACCGGGTACTCGCAGCTACCAACGCATGGCTGGCTCCGCTACCGCCGGAAGGGGCCAGTGTCATCGTCTTTCGTGATACCGACCATGCCCCAGAGCTCGCCGCTGCCCAGCGGATCGGCGCTCGCGCTCTGCTCGCCGACGGCGTGGTCGACCGGATCGTGCCGGAACGTCCGGATGCCGCGGATGAGCCAGTGGATTTCGCCCGCCGGATGGTCGCCGCGATCGCACAGGAACTCGAAACTCTGCGTGCCAGGCCGAAATCGGAGATACGCGCGCAGCGGCAGACGCGTTATCGAAGACTGGGGTTGCCCGGTGCCGCGGGGTGATTCGCCGCCGAGTCGGTCAACACGCCATGAGGTGTGATTGACGGTTCGCCATCACACTTCTACCGTCGGAATGTGGCATTCAGAAGCGAGACCAGCGCCGTTCCCCCGATCGTATTGAACGACGGGAATGTGATCCCGCAGCTCGGCTTCGGTGTGTTCCAAGTGCCGGCCGAGGATGTCTTCTCCGTGGTCACCACCGCGCTGGAGGTGGGCTACCGCAGCATCGACACTGCGGCGGTCTACGGCAACGAAGAGGGTGTCGGCCGCGCGATCCGGGAATCCGGCCTGCCGCGAGATGAGATCTACATCACAACCAAGCTGTGGAATTCCGAACAGGGCTACGACTCCACGCTGCGTGCCTTCGACGCGAGCATGGACCGGCTCGGCGTGGATTACCTCGATCTCTACCTGATCCACTGGCCGGTGGCGGCCGCGGGCCGCTTTGTCGATACCTTCCGTGCCTTCCAGACGTTGAAGTCGCAGGGGCGGGTCAAGTCGATCGGGGTATCGAACTTCACGGTCGAGAACCTGCGGCAGCTCATGGCGGAAACCGGGGAGATCCCGGTGGTGAATCAGATCGAGCTGCACCCCCGGTTGGCGCAGCGGGAGCTGCGCGAGTTCCAGGACGCGAACGCGATCTCCACCGAAGCGTGGAGCCCGCTCGGTCAGGGCACGCTGCTGGACGACGGCACCATCACCGCGGTGGCCGCCGAGGTCCAGCGTACTGCGGCGCAGGTGATCATTCGCTGGCACCTGCAGCGAGGAACCATCGTCATCCCGAAGTCGGTCACACCGGCGCGGATCGCGGAGAATTTCGATGTCTTCGGCTTCGAGCTCACCGCGGAGCAGATGGCGGCGATCGACACACTGGATACCGGCGCGCGTATCGGCCCGGATCCGGAGGCGTTCACGATAGGCCTGATCGACTGAGCCGCTGTACGGCGGGTCAGCGTAAGCCGAGGTGCTCGGTGAGCTCGACCACCGCGGCACGTCCCGCGCGATTGGCACCGATAGTGCTCGCCGAGGGGCCGTAACCGATCAGATGGATACGGGGATCTTCGGCCACCTGGGTGGCCAGCCGCCCCGTCATGGTGATTCCACCGCCTGGACCGCGTAGCCGCAGCGGCGCCAGATGGTCGAGGGCGCTGCGGAACCCGGTAGCCCAGAGAATCACCTCGGCCTGCTGGAAGGAGCCATCGGCCCAGCGCACCCCGTTGGGTTCTATGCGCTCGAACATCGGCAGCCGGGTGAGCACACCGCGGGCTCGGGCCGCGCGTAACCGGTCATCCAGAGGCAGACCGGTTACCGATACCACCGATCCCGGCGGTAGTCCGCGCCGCACCCGGTCTTCTACGATCGCTACGGCTGCTCGCCCGATCTCCGCGGTGAAGATACCCTCGCGAAACCGCGGTGGAGTCCTTGTCACCCAGGTGGTGCTGGTGACCTCGGAGATCTCATCGAGCAGCTGTACTGCCGAGATGCCACCGCCGACCACGACGACATGCTTGCCCGCGAATTGTTCGGCATTGTGGTAGTCGCGGGTGTGCAGCTGTTTGCCCGCGAAGGTCTCCGCCCCGGGATAGTGCGGGATGAACGGACGTTCCCAGGTGCCGGTGCAGTTGATCAGGCCGCGTACTCGGAGGGTGCCCGCCGTATCGGTTTCCGCGGTGAGTACCGCATCGTGGTGGCCGGTTCCATCATCGACGGTGCGGTCACAGACCACAGTGACCGACACCTGCCTGCGCACTCGTAGGTCGAAACGGTTTTCGTACAGCTCGTAGTACTGCGGAACGGCGGTAGCGGCGGGTGCGGAGCCGGTATCCGAGGGCAGTGTTTCCGCGAAGGACATTCCGGGGAGGTCATGCACTTTGTTGGCCGTCGCGAGGGTCAGCGAAGGCCAGCGGAATTGCCAGGCACCACCTGGCCCGGGGGATCGGTCTACCAACAGGAAGTCCCGCTCGGCGCGCAACCCGAGGCGCTGGAGGTGATAACCGGCCGACAAGCCGGCCTGACCAGCGCCGATGACCAGAATCGCGAAATCGGTCGGCATCGCTGTGATGATATCGCTCACTGCGGAGCAGGCGGCTGGGTGTGGCAGAGTGATAGAGAAACCAGACGGACTGTTCAGCTGGGGAGGTCGGATGCTCGGGGTCAGCCGTGATGGTGACGTGGTCACCATCGAATTGCAGCGGGAGGAGCGCCGTAATGCGCTTAATCGCGAACTTGTGACGCAGCTGCGCGAAGCGGTTCTCGCCGCTGTCGCCGAGCAGGCACGGGTTATCGTGTTGACCGGTCGTGGTCCGATCTTCAGCGCGGGTGCCGATCTGTCCGGAGCACATTCCGAGGGTTTCCTGTCCGAATTGCTGGACATGCTGCACACCATCGAATCGGCGCCGATCCCGGTGATCTCGGCGATCAACGGCGCCGCGATCGGTGCGGGCGTGCAGCTGGCACTCGCTTCGGATCTACGGGTGGTCGCGCCGGACGCGTACCTCGCGATTCCCGCGGCGAAACTGGGAGTTACCGTGGATGGCTGGACCGTGCGCAGACTGGTCGCGCTGATCGGCGGTGGTCCGGCCAGGGCCGTACTGCTCGGTGCGGAATCGGTGTCTGCTCCCGATGCCTACACATTCGGTTTCGCCAACCGGATCGGCGACCTCGCCGAAGCGCAGGACTGGGCGAAACAGATCGCGGCGTTGGCGCCGCTTTCGCTGCGGCATATGAAACTGGTGCTCAACGATGACGGAACGCGGCGGCCGGACAGCGCGCAACAGCGCGCGGCGCTGGAGACGGCCTGGGCGAGTGCGGATGCCGCGGAAGGTCGTTTGGCCAGGCAGGAGAAGCGCGCCGCGAAGTTTGTTGGTCGATGATGACTATTCGACGTATCGCAGGTGCTGCCGCGGGTGCGCTCGGCATTACCTGGCTGGTTCGGGCGATATGGGACATTCCCTCGGCGATGGGTGCTTCGATTTCGGCGATCCAGCCGTATGCGGCGGGCGCGACAAGCTACCGTGACCGCCAGTTCCACAACACCGAGCCGAGTAGCCAAGTGGTTGCTGGGTCGGCGCGATCGCTGTTGATCTCGATGTTGACCCAGCGCACTGCGGGCAGGCCGCGCGGGGTCATACCACTGCAGACTCCGCGGCCGCCGAGCGCGGCGGCTGATGTCGCTGTCACGTGGTACGGCCACGCCACCACGCTGATCGAGCTCGACGGGTACCGGATTCTCACCGATCCCGTATGGAGCGAACGGGTTTCGCCCTCGGCCTTGGTCGGGCCCGCCCGAATGCATCCGATGCCGCAGCCGTTGTCGGAATTGCCCGCGCTCGACGCGGTGATCATTTCCCATGACCATTACGACCATCTGGACAAGGACACGGTTCGGGAACTCGTACGGTGGCAGCGTGCGCCATTTCTTGTTCCGATCGGCATCGGTGCGCACTTGCGGCACTGGGGCGTCCCGGAAGATCGGATCGTCGAATTGGATTGGGGCGGTTCGATCTCGTTGGCGGACCTCGGTGCGGCGCGAGACGGCGCGGATCTGGTGATCACTTGTACCGAGGCGCGGCATTTCTCCGGCCGTGGCCTATTGCGCAATACCACGCTGTGGGCATCGTGGTCGATCGCCGGGCCGACCAGACGGGCTTATTTCGGTGGCGATACGGGATATACGAAGGCTTTCACCGAGGCGGGGACAGCGCTCGGGCCATTCGATCTGACGCTGCTTCCCATCGGCGCTTATGACGAGCGCTGGCCGGATGTGCACATGAATCCGGAGGAAGCGGTGCGGGCACATGCGGATCTCTGTGCCGGTGACCCCGGCTACGGACTGCTCGTGCCGATTCACTGGGCGACATTCAATCTCGCCTTCCACGGTTGGTCCGAGCCGGTCGGACGGATGCTGACGGCGGCACGGGAGGCGGGCACCGCCGTCGCGGTACCGATGCCGGGGCAGCGGGTGGACCTACTGAGTGCCCCGCCCGGTGATTTTTGGTGGGAGAATATCGGGTGAACAGCTCCAGCTGATCGGTTATCGGGAAGGATTGACGGCGATGAGTTTCACCGACACCCTCAAGGGCCTGGTCGATAAGGGCAGGGACACAGCGGCCAAGAACTCCGACAAGATCAACGATGCGCTCGACAAGGCCGGTGACTTCGTCGATCAGCGGACGCAGGGCAAGTACTCGGACAAGATCACCAAAGGTAAAGAGGCCGCCAAGAAGTTGATCCCGCCGGACCAATCCGGACCGCGGCCCTGAGCCGATCGCTATCGCGCCGCACGCCTGGGACAGTGGGAGAACCGGAAGTGGCTGCGGCACTGTGGGTCCGGTGCGGTACCGGCCAGGAGCGGGCCGAGTAGCCTTGCGGCAGTAGTGCTATCGAAAGGGATGTGCTCCCGACCGCATGTGGTCGGGAGCACATCCCTTTCTCTTGTTCGGTGGGCGGGTGTTACTCCAGGTCGGCGGAGTCCATCCACTTGGTGGTCCCCGGCGCGGCGGCGAGCGTGCCGATCAGGTCGATACCTGCGATGACCAGCGTGGGGCCACCGACGACGATGGTGCCGATGACGGCGCCCACGCTCGCACCGGCGATAACGCTGGCGATGACGGTGGGGCCCGCGACGATACCGGTGAGCCCGATAAGTCCGCCGACGATGGTGCCGATGAACCCGCCGACCGCGGTGGCGATGCCGAACTGCGATGCGAAAGCGTTCATCGCGCGCTGGTTCTCGTACGTCGAGGCGACCGGGTGCGCCTGGGCGATGTTCTTGACGACGGTCAGCTCCAGTACCCGGCCCGCCTCGCGCAGCGCGAAGGGCATGGGGAATTCGAGCCCATCCTGTCGGAAGGTGAGCGGCATGGTGACCACGGTGTTTCCGGCGCGATCCTGGATGTCGACCGCACTACCGCGGGCGGTGAAGGTGCCATCGGTGAGCGTTGTGACGATCGTGTTTCCGATCAGTTCGGCCTTGTATCCGATATCCGGGATCGAGGCCGGGGCCGGTTGCGCGTGTGCTGCGCTCGACCCCACCGTCAACGCTGTCAGCGCGGCGACCAGCGGCATGGCGGCAGCAGTGATTCTCCGGAGAATCATTTCTCGGTGTCCAATCTTCATCAGGTTTCGAACGTGCGGAACATGGCGTGCGCCGAATCCCTTCCCCCCGGCGCGTGCGTCCGTGAAGTGATTCTGGAAGACGATTGCTTCCAGCAAGGTAACTGTACAGTGGCTGAGCCGGAATAGTAAGAATTTGAACAGACTTGGACGGCGAGGGGAGAGCCGGTGCCGCCGCGCCGGAGCCGGCGCTGCCGACCACGCGCAGGCGGCCGGTGGCCGGATTTCATCCGCCTATGCGGCTCACAGCAGTAGGTGCAGGGCGACGGAGCCGAGGCAGACGGTGAGGACCGCGGCGAGCGCGAGTGCGTCTCGGCGACCTGGGGCACCCGGGTGCGCGGTGAGCTGTCCGGTTCCGCCGCGGGCGGTGATCGCTTCGCCGAGTTCGCCTGCGCGGCGAGTGGATACCGCCATGGCCGCGGTGAGGATATCGATGATGGTGTTATCGGCGGCACGGGAGAACAGGCCTGCTCTCGGCCGGAGCCTGCGTGCCGCCCGTAGGATCCGGATTTCCTCCATGAGCAGCGGAAGCCCCCGGAGAGTCAGTGCGACCACGACAGCCCATTCGTCCACGGGAACCCGGATTCTGCGCAACGGCGCACCCAAGGTGGCCAGGGCGGGCGCGATATCGCTCATCGGTGTGGTCCATGCGATGAGCAGCGCGGCGGTCACCAGGATCAGGCCCAACATCACTATCTGCGCGTAACGAAGCACCGCTTCACCGCCGACCGGGGCGTTGACCAGGGCTCCTCCCGCGAGCAGCGCCCAGAACCACCACGGCAGCCGCGGCAGTGTGCCGAGCGGTAACCGGGCGAGTGCTCCGACGAAGATCAGGAACGCGACCATCACGCCGAGTACCGGCCAGGATGGGATGAACATCAGCACCACACTGATCAGGAATACCCCGATCATTTTGGTGCCTGCCCACAGCCGATGCACCGGACTGATACCGGGAACCTGACGCAACAGCACGGTGTTCATCGGCGATCTCCCATCCCGCGATCATCCGGATAGCGACCTGCCGGATAGCCCGACAGCATCGAACCGCCGTGTGCGAATCGCCCTGTATCGTCGCCGGGCCAGAGCGGCACGCTGGGCCCGGCCGGAATCGGCGCGACCCCGCGCACCGGCTCATCGGCCGGTATGCGTCCGGACTGCAGTCGCACCATACGGTCGCACACCACCGCCATATCGGCCACATCGTGTGAGATCACGATCAGGGTCAGTCCGGAGTCCCGCAGTCGCGCGAGTAGTTCCACGATATCGGCCCTGCCCTCGGGGTCCAGTCCGGCCAGCGGTTCGTCGAGTACGACCACCTGTGGGTGGCTGGCCACGATCGCGGCAAGGACCACACGTTTGGCCTGTCCGCCGCTGAGCTCCTCGATAGAGCGCGCGGCCAGTGCGCGGTCGAGGCCCACCGCGTCCAGTGCTCGACCGGCCATGCCAGAACCGGTCGCGTGCCCGGCCCAGTCCGCGATCTCCTCGCCGACGGTCTGCTTCTGTAACTGCAGCCGGGAATGCTGGAAGGCCAGCGCGACCCGCCCGATCTGCTTGGTGATCGGTTTTCCCCGCAGTTCGCAGCGACCGGAGCTCGGAGTGAGCAGCCCGGCCATGATCCAGGCAAGGGTGGATTTCCCCGAGCCGTTTCCACCGACGATGACCAGTGTTTCGCCGCGCCGCACCGATAAGTCGACGCCGTGTAGTGCGGGCGCCTCCCACGGGGTTCCCGTGTTGTAGCTGTGCCGGACATCGCGTAGTTCCAGAATCGGCTCGCCCATGGGCCTGCGCCGCGTATCGAGCGCCGGACGGGGCCAGGCGGGCAGCTGCGCGACCGAACGTCCCCCGGCCAGGTGTACAACTCGATCGGCGGCCTCGGTATCGGCCTCGTGATGGGTCACCAGCACGACGGCCATCGGGTGCCGCTCGGGCAGTGCCGCGAGCAGTTCCACGAGTTCGTGGCGTCCGTCCGGATCGATCATCGAGGTCGCTTCGTCGGCGATCAGCAGTGCCGGGCGTCTGGCCAGCGCCGCGGCGACCGCCAGGCGTTGTTGCTGGCCGCCGGACAGGGTGGCGGTCTCCTTGCCGCCGAGCGTGCCGAGCCCGACTTCGCCGAGTAGTCCGTCGACATCCACCTCGGCGGCGAGCTCGGCGGGTAGTCCCCACACCACATCGTCGGCGACGAGCACGCCGAGGGTCTGGCTTTCCGGCCGCTGTAATACCAGTGCCGTTCCACCGATCTGCCCGAGGCCGGCCGATCCGGGCCGGTGCACAGCTCCGGAGGTGGGCGGCAACCCGGCGAGCAATCGGGTCAGTGTCGACTTGCCCGATCCGTTGTGCCCGACCACGGCGACGAATTCACCGAGTTCGATGGTCAGGTCGATATCGTGCAGCGTGTTCTCGGCCGCACCCGGATAGCGGTATCCGGCGCCGCGCAGCGTGACGGGCAGCGGTCCGATGGGCCGGTCATCGGGTGGTGCGTCGAGCCGGTCGCGTCCGGGCAGCCAGTCGAGCCGGTCGAGCACCGAGCCGAGGACGTACCAGGAGACCACCCCGGTGACGATCATGCCGAGGGCGACGCTGCCGCCGATCCATGCCCACCACCAGCGCAGTACCGAATCGGCCAGCTCCGTCGCGAGCCGCCCGAGCGGTTCCAGCTGCGACTGGCGCGCCGCGAGATCCTGCACACCACGTGACGCGTTGCGGATGTTGTCGAACATCAACTCGCGAGTTCTGGCGAACAGCAGGAGCAATCCGACCGAGAACGCCGCCCAGCCGAGTCCGGTCAGCAGTGCGAGGCCGAATACCGCGAACACACCCCCACCTCGGCGCTTCACGATGCCGATGATCCCGCCCGTCGTCGCCGTGGCGAGCAGCGCGAGCGCGGACATCATGCCCGCCGCGACAAAAGTGACCAGTGTGGCCGCGATGGTCGCACTCGCCAGCGCACGCAGCCGATAGCGCTGAGCGATCAAGCCAACAGGAACCGCGGCCAGCAATTGCAGTGCGGCGGCGAACGGGATGATCGAGCCGACAGTCACCAACCCGACAGTGGCCCCGCCGAGCACGGCTCCGGTGGCCAGCTCGATCGGCCGTAGCGGTCCATGCTCTCCCGGTTCGCCCGCACGGGCCAGTGCACTCACAGCACAAGTCTGCCAGTCCGGGGTATGGGCTCGGCCGCGGCGATTCGCATGGTTCGGTGTGGGCCGATCGGTCAGGCGGCCGGGACGAGGATGTAGTCCCCGGGGCGGAACCGGCGGGTGCGATAGCGGTAGACAGCTGGGCTTCCTGGCCAGTTGTTGGTGATGCGGCCTGCGGAATCGCGGTACCAGTTGGAGCAGAGACTCCACGGGGAGCGATCGAGCCGCTGCCGCAGCGTGGTGTTGTACCGCTCCTCGATATCGGCCCTGACATCCAGGTAGTGGCCGGGATGGTCGGCGAGCAGCTGAACGGCTTGGCTGATGTAGCGGGTCTGCGACTCGATCATGTAGACGATCGAACCTACGCTGAGATTGGTGTTCGGCCCGTAGAGCAGGAACAGATTCGGGAACTCGGGCACAGTCATGCCGTAGTAGGCGTGCGCACCCTCGGCCCAGACATCTGCCAGCTTGTGGCCGCCGCGGCCGTAGATATTCATCGGCCAGAGGAACTCGGCGCCCTTGAAGCCGGTGCCGTAGATGATCGCGTCGACCTGGTGCACGACGTTATCGGTGGTGCGCACGCCGTCCTGAGTTATCTCGGTGATCGGGGTGGTCTCCACCCGTACGTTCGGCTGTGTCAACGCCGGATAGTAGTCGTTGGAGAGCAGCACACGTTTGCAGAAGACTGGATAGTCCGGAGTGAGCTCGGCCCGTAGCCGCGGGTCCTCGACCTGTTTGGCCAGGTGCAATGAGGCAACGCGTTTGGTGATCCAGCGGATCACCGAGAGATCGACCAGACCGAGCGCGGTGGTCTCGAAGAAAATCCACCAGAGCAACCGCTCGAAACGTAATATGCCCGGCACTCGGGCGTGCAGCTCGAGCTCTGCCGGTGGGTAGGCATTGCTCATTTTCGGAACTACCCAGGCCGGTGTGCGCTGGAACAGCGTGAGGTGAGCGACCTCGGGCTGGAGTGCGGGGACGAATTGGATGGCGCTCGCCCCGGTGCCGACACAGGCGACGCGTTTGCCCGCGAGTTCGACGCTGTGGTCCCATTCGGCCGAATGGAACGACACGCCAGCGAAGGTATCGATCCCGGGGATGGTTGGTATCGCCGGGCGTGACAACTGACCGACCGCCGGGATCAGGACATCCGCGGTCCGGACAGCGCCATCTGCGGTGTGGACCGACCAGCGGCCGGTGGCTTCGTCGAATTCCGCGTCGGTCACATCGGCACCGAAATGGATCGCGTCCCGCACCCCGTACCGTCCGGCGACGTCACACAGATAGTCGTGGATGACCGTTCCCCCGGAATATCGTTGTCGCCAGTCCGACTTGGGGGCGAACGAGTACGAGTAGAGCGAGGACGGCACATCGCATGCGAGGCCGGGATAGGTGTTATCGCGCCATACTCCGCCGAGATCGTCGGATCGCTCCAGAATGGTGACTTCATCGAAACCCTTGTCGCGCAGCTCGACAGCCATTCCGATACCGCCGAATCCGGCGCCGATGATAATGATCGACGGTTTTCGCATAGCTGTCATGTGACACCTTTCACAGGACATCTGGGCTCCTATTTCAGGGTTCCTTACACAGGGTAGCGAGGAGTTGTCCATAATGGCCCCGTGGAACGGGTGCGGGATCCCGGAATACGCGATTGGAATTTCGCACGCGGGGTGGCCAGTGTGGCGCTGATGGTCGGTTATGCGGTCGAGTCCGGTGTGCCCGCTGCGCGGATAATGCATCGGTCCGGACTCACGGAACAGCAATTGCGTGATCCGGATACGCAGGTCGACGCGCATACCGAACTGGCAGTGATCCGCAATATGCTCCGCGAGCTGGCCGACCGTCCCGCGCTCGGTGTCGAGATCGGCCGCCGCTACCGGATCACCACCTTCGGTATCTTCGGTTTCGCCTGCGTCAGCAGCCCGACGCTCGGGGAGGCGATAGATTTCGCGCTGCGCTATCTGGATCTCAGTTTCGCTTTCTGTCTGCCGGTTGTGCAGTGGCGCGATGGCGAATTCGTCGCTGTGGTGTACGACGATTCGGTACCCGCGGATGTGCGCCAATTCCTTGTCGAACGTGATGTGACCGCGATGTATCAGGTGATGAGTGATCTGCTCGGCTCACGCCCGCCACTGACCAGGGCCGAATTCCGCTTCCCCGAACCCGGCTATGCGGACCGGATCGCGGAGGTGACGACGGTGCCGCCCCGATTCGGTATGCCGGACAATCTGTTCGCCTTCGATCAGGTACTGCTCGAGCAGCCATTACCGCAGGCCAATGCCCACACCTGGGCGATGTGCCTGGCGCAATGCCGTGCCATGGTGCACCGCCGCAGGGCCCGCACCGGCATCGCGGCCGAAGTCAGGGAGTTATTGCTGCCTCGTGATGGATCAGCGGGATTCGTCGCGCCGCCGGGCTTCGACTCCGTCGCTCGTGATCTCAATATGAGCACGCGTACCTTGCGCCGCCACCTCGACGCCGCTGGTACCAGTTATCGGGCTCTGTTGGACGAAGTTCGGCATACCTTGGCAGAGGAGATGCTCATCACTACACCGTTATCGGTGAGTGATGTGGCGATCCGGCTCGGCTACGCCGAAGCGTCGACGTTCATCTTCGCGTTCAAGCGGTGGACCGGTAGCACCCCCGCGGCCTACCGTCGCGAACGCACTACGGCGCATCAGCCCCTTTCCCCGCGGCCGCTGCGGCTGCCGATATAGGCCAGCTCGCGAATCCGGCCGATAGCTTTGGGGAAGATTTCCACCTCCGGCGGATGATTGAGCATCGGATCGAAGTAGTCCGTTCGATACTCGGCCGATTCGGCATGCCGCAGGGTGAGTTCGGCGAGTCGTTGGGGCGGGGCGCCGATGCGGCTGGCGGTGAGGGTGAAGCTCACCAGGTCTTCGCCCAGATGGGTAGCCATCGCTTCGAGCGATGCCGAGAGGGGCTGGTCCGGGTCGGGCTCGGCGAAGAACCAGATCGGTGCGGAGCTATCGATCCGATAGGGCAGCAGGCAGCCGTAGCGGGCGCTCGCCCAGCCACGGGCCGGGGTGATCACAAGCCGGCCGAGTGGTCCGCGGCCGGTGGTGGCCAAAGCGAAATCCCACGGATTGTCCTCGCGGTCGAGTACCCGGAATGCCAATCCGAGCACATCCGGTAGGCCACCCGGTGTGCCCGCGCCCTTGGACAATCGTGCGATGACCGCGCGGTCGCCGCTGCCGAAGAGTGGCTCGAATTCGGTCTCCGCGTGCAAACGGCCGGCCAAGTGCAGGCCGTTCGGGTAGAACACCCTGGCATGCCGGATCCGCGCTCCGGCGGCGAACGTGCCCTTCACCACTGCGGTAGATAAGTCGACCATGGCGATTCCTCGGGGTAGACGTCCTGTGTGCCTCCCGATTGCCCCGGCGGATGCCGGGTAAACCGATCTCAGACCGGCGCCACACTGATCCGGCCCCGCAGCGGAACCGAGCGGAAATGGGTGGTCAGCCGCGCGTCATCCGCGAGGACATGCAGGGCGATCATGGGGTCGGGCGCGTAGTCCATCACGTGGTCGGGTGGGTCGAGTTCCCATACGCCGCCGAGCACGGACGCGGTGCTCGGCGCCACCAGGAGCGGGCGGCCCGCGAACGTGGTCGTCGCGGCGGAATGCGCGTGCCCGGCGAGTACCGCGACGATCCGGTCGTCGCCGCTGATCAGGTCGGCGAGCCGTTCGGGGTCGGCGAGCGCGATCTCGTCGATGATCGGACTGTGCAGTGGTGCGGGCGGATGGTGCAGCGCGAGCATAATGGGCTTGCCGGTGGGCGCTGTCGCGAGCACCTCGCGTAACCATTGGTAGGTGTCGTCGGTGAGCTGTCCGCCCGCCGCGCCGGGAACGCTCGAATCCAGTAGGACGAGGAGCAGCTCACCGACGCGATGAACGCGGTTGATCGGTGCACTGCCCGCGGGCTCGCCGAGCAGGGCGGTGCGCAGGCCTGTACGGTCGTCGTGGTTGCCGGGGAGAAAACACACCGGGATCTCGCTGGCCAAGGCCAGCTCGGCCTCGGCGTATTGTTCCGGCTTTCCTGACTCTGTGATATCGCCGGTCACCAGGATGACATCGGGTTTGCGGCGCAGCTCGTCGAGAAAAGTCATAACCCGGCGCGCGCGTTCGGCGTTGCGGGCGCCGAGATCGAAATGGGTGTCGCTGACCTGAGCCACCAGGATCATCGGCATTCGCTTTCGCTAGGAATTCGCAGTAGTGCGGCGGAGCGATCCGTAGCAAAGCCGCGGATCGCTATCAGGCTAGTTGACCTGCGTATCGTTCGCCGCTGTCGCGCTCGTCACCAGGAGCGCGGCTGAGGTTTGTCTCAGTCCGGAGACAATGCGCAGGGTGACCGCAGCCGCCTGGCGCGGCTACCGGATGGTGCGCAGGAGTTCGGTGGCGCGCGCTAGCACCGCCTCGCTATCGGAATTGCCGGATGTACCGGAGTCGTCGACAGGGTGCCAGAATTCGGCGTCTGGCTCGGCCGCCAACGCCAAGGGTGTCGGCGTACGCCATGACGCGGTCAGCCCGAGACGCCAGGAGTGCAGGTAGGTCCGCTGGTACGCGCTGGACCGGTCGAACAGCGGGTCGCCGACGATCGGGTGTCCGGTCCAGGCCAGATGGACGCGAATCTGATGCCGTCGTCCGGTGATCGGGCGTATCACGAGTGCGGTATGCGCTCGGCCGCGCAGCACCGTTACGAAGTGGGTGCGCGACGGGTAGTGCTTGGCGGGAAGCAGATCGGCATCGTCGACGAACCACCGATGCTCCTCGCGCTGGATCTGTTCCCTCGGTGCGGCGATCCGCACCCGGTTCTTACGCCCGACACTGAGCGGAAGGTCGATCACACCGGTGTCGGGCAGCCCGGTGGCCGCAACGATGGCCAGATAGGCCTTTTCGACGGTCTGCTTGTTGAACTGCCTGGTCAGTTCGCCGTGTGCGCCGAGTTCCTTTGCGAACAGGATCAGACCGGAGGTCACTTTGTCGATCCGATGTACGGGGTACAGGGTCTCGCCAGCGGCAGCAGCGAGCTGCACGATATCGGTGTCGTGGCGTTCGCCGGTGACGGAGATTCCGGCAGGCTTGTGCAATGCCAGAATCCTCGGGTCCTCCTCGATGAGGCAACGTGCACGCAGCTGTGCCCAATCCATATCCACCGGATGAGCCTAAGATGGTCGACCCCGCGCTTCGGCACGTGGTCTCGGTAGGGACTATCGCTCGTTCTTGCTGCACCTGCGCAGCAAATGCGGCCGCAGCCGGTTGAAGCCGCGCACCCGGACGCTGCGCAGGTGCTTGATGCTGAACTCCGGGTCGTTCTCCAGGGCTGTGGCAGCCTGGTCATCGATCAGCACGGTGCCGGGCCGCGCGACGCCGGTGAGCCGGGATGCGGTATTCACCACCGAGCCGTACAGATCGCCGAAGCGCTGCAGCACGGGGCCGTAGGCAATGGCGACGCGCAGTTCCGGGGTACCGCCGACCATCATCGTCGACTCCTGGATGGCCAGGGCGATGTGGGCGGCGTCCGCGATGTTTTCCGCGGCGAACATAACCTCGTCACCGACGGTTTTGATCACCCATCCGCCGTTCTCGGCGATGGCCGCGGCTGTGGTCGACTCGAATGCATCCAGCAGCGTTGACAGCTCATCGGGGTGCAGGTGCCTGGTCAGCCGGGTGTAGCCGACCATATCGGCGAATCCGACGGCCAGCTCGCGCACCGAGTCGCCCGCGGTTGTCCCCGGATCCAATGAGCGGGACAGCGCTTCCGCGAGATGTCGCCGCCATGCGTAAGCATTCAACTGCTCCAGCGTGGTAATGGTGCCTTCGGCGGCGGCGCGCACCGTCTCGTTCTGATCCGCTGCCGGGTCTGCCTCGGCGATGCGCTTGGTGATCTCGGTCAGTACCAGGTCGATCTGCCATTCCGCCAGGCGAGCCATCTCCTGTCCCAGCGTGCGCGCGGTCGCGGCCTGCGTACGCTGGTCGGCGGTGGACGGAACGCTCAGCTGCTGGAAGTTGCTGACCGCGGCGATATCGGCCTCGGTGTAGTCGACTGCGGAGTCACTCGCGCTCGACGGGAAACCGAGGGCCGTCCACAATCGCTGGGTGAGCAGTGTCGTCGTACCGGACCGCTCGGCGACCTCGGTGCGGCTGTATCGGCGGGTGCCGTCGAGCAGGATGGACTCGACAACCGATTGCACCAGTTCGGACCGCTCGGTGGGTGTCATGACCGTTACCTTACGGGCCGGATCGAGTGCTCCTGTCGGCAACGGCGGAGTGCGATCAGCCCAGCTGGGCCATCCCCGCGGCGACTACCTGGGCGATGTTCAGCACTTCTTCCGAAGTGGGCAGTGGCATATCGTCCAGTGCGTGCCACCGTTCGGTACTGGCAAGGGCGAACATGGCCGAGACCCATGCGGTGGCGCACGCACGCAGGGTGCCTGGACGGACCGGAACAGGCGTGCTCGCTTGTAATACCGTGGTGGTCATCTCCAGGAGCTGATCGCGCAGGCGGCGCAGTTGGCGTCGGACGTCGGGGTGGGTATCGGCTTCCCGCCACATGATCACTCGCAGCACCGAGGAGTGGTTGGCGCGCAGATTCACGGCGGCGTCGAGATTGACCAGGCTTGTCGCCGGATCGCCCTGCGCGACTACGGTGCCGATATCATCGATCGGCCGCACGGGTATTCGCTCGGACATCAACGCGGAGAGAATCGATTCCTTGGTCGGGAAATAGTAGAAGACAAGCCCTTTGGGTACGGCGGCGGCCGCGGCGATAGCTGCTGTCGCGGTCGCGTCGAAACCTTGTGCCGCGAAAAGTTTTTCCGCGGCATCGAGAATGAGTTGCCGGGCGTCACCGTCGACTTTGGCGTTGCGGCGACGCCCGGCGTGCCGGGGTTTCGGCATATGTGTCAATGACATATGTGTCAGTAGCGTGCGGTGTCAGTGATATCGCAGTGCGTGATATCGCTGTGTGGGATAAGCGATATCAGTGATGTGCGGCAGTTCCGTGCATCCGTCCCGATACCACCGGCAGCGCGGCTACCGCGGTCACCGCTGTTACGACTCCGATCACCCATGCGGTCCACGACGCGCCTCGGTACTCGGTGAAGTCCATGACCCAGGGGGAAAGGAACAGCAGCACGCCGCACAGGCCCATCAGGTAGTCCGCTGTCGCCATAGTGGGGCGGGCCATCTGCGCGAAGCCGGTGAGGGCGATGAGCACGCCGAGTACGATCAGCGCCCAGCGGGCGTTGGTGGTCGTATCCACCCAGATGGGTGACAGTGCGGCGAAGATCCCGAGCACGACAGCCAGGAAATCTTGTGCGCGGCTCTCGGTGAACATAGGTGCCTCCTCGGGCTGGGGATATCTCCTGACTTCGGTATAGACCTGACTGACCGGCCGATCAATATCGGGATGACTACGATTGAGCTGGTAATACTTGGTAAATAAACGTGATATTCATCACATATTGATAAACCAAGCAAAGGTTAGGGTGGCTGCGAGGTGCCGCCGATTGCACCGGATCGACGGTCGTATTCCAGGAAAGGATGGCCGATGACTGCGCCGATCGTGATCGTCGGGGCCGGTCTCGCCGGCTTGCGCACTGCGGAGGAACTGCGCCGGATGGGCTACGGCGGTGAGCTCGTGCTCCTCGGTGACGAGCCGCGGTTGCCCTATGACCGTCCGCCGCTGTCCAAGCAATTCGTGCGCGGTGAAACCGACGACACCACGTTGCGTCCCAGCGAGTTCTATGTTGAGAAGCGCATCGACGTGCGGCTGAGTACCGAAGCCGTCGGCATCGATACCGCGGCGCGGCGCATCCACCTCGCTTCCGGCACCGGGCTGGACTACGACCAGCTGGTCATCGCCACCGGGCTGCGCCCACGGCAGCTGCCAGGTCTGCCCGAGCTACAGGGGGTGCATATATTGCGCAGCCATGCCGACGCCGTCGCGCTGTACGCCGACGCGCGCGGCGCCGCGACGGCGCTCGTGATCGGAGCGGGTTTCATCGGCTGTGAGCTGGCCGCGAGCTTCCGGGCGATCGGAATCGATGTGGTCGTGCTCGAACCCCAGGCGACGCCGCTGGCTTCGGTGCTCGGCGAGGAAGTCGGTGCGCTGGTCGCGCGGCGCCACCGTGCCGAAGGAGTCGAGCTGCGCTGTGGTATCGGCCTGGACACACTCCATGGCGATACCGCTGGGCGAGTGTGCGGCGCACGATGCTCCGATGGCACGGACATCACCGCCGATCTGGTCGTGCTCGGGATCGGCTCGACACCGGTGACCGAATGGTTGAGTGGCTCCGCTATCGCGCTGGCCGACCCGGCATCCGGTGGTGGGGTGTGCGCCGATGCGGTCGGGCGCACAAATGTGGACGGGGTATGGGTGGTCGGCGATGTGGCAGCCTGGCCGGACGAGACCGGAGCGCACCGCCGGATAGAGCACTGGACCAATGCGGGTGAACAGGCCAAACTGCTCGCCTGTGCGCTCTTGGGGGTCGAGCCTCCCACGGCGGCCAGGGTCCCGTATTTCTGGAGCGACCAGTACGACGTCAAGATCCAGGCGCTCGGTATCCCGAAACCCACCGACGATGTGCACATCGTGGCCGACGACGGCCGGAAATTCCTCGCCTACTACTCCAGGGGCGGCACTCTGACCGGTGTGGTGGGTGCGGGGATGACCGGTCAGGTCATGAAGGCGCGTGCCGCACTCGTCGCACCCACCTCGGTGACGGAATTGCTCGCGCCGCGTTGAACGCGGGCCGGGCGGTGTGGCTCCGCGAAGCTGGTCATACGCACCTGGCGTGGCCGTGATGGTGTGCGGGAGGCGTACCGGGCTGTAATACGGTGGTCGGGTGATTGTCGCGCTCATCGATTCGGGGCTTGGGTTACTCCCTACCTCGGCATGGTTGCGTAAGTTGCGGCCGGATGTGGATCTGCTGTTGCAGCTGGACCCGGATGGCGCGCCGTGGGGGCCGAAGCCGGAGGAGTGGTTGGTCGAGCGGGTGGTGAATGCCGCGCGGACCTCGCTGCGATCGGGCGCCGAGGTGATCGTACTGCCGTGCAATACCGCCAGCGTCGCAGCGTTGGAGCATGTCCGTGCGGAAGTAGGTGCCGGTGTTCCGGTGGTCGGCACCGTGCCTGCGATCAAACCCGCGGCGGCGGTATGCCGTTCGGTAGCGGTCTGGGCTACCGCGGCGACCACCGTGAG
Source organism: Nocardia spongicola (assembly GCF_047200775.1). Classification (NCBI taxonomy): domain Bacteria; kingdom Bacillati; phylum Actinomycetota; class Actinomycetes; order Mycobacteriales; family Nocardiaceae; genus Nocardia; species Nocardia spongicola. The sequence goes on from NZ_JBJZOO010000002.1 coordinate 559,959, forward strand.
CCGGTATCAGGCCGATTTGATCACGAGGTTCGGCGGCGATGCCGAAGTGACCGGCGTGGCCTGCCATGGACTGGCGGATGCGATCGACCGTGGCGATCTGGGCGCCGCGCGCGCCGCGATCGACGATGCTGTCGCGCGGACACCGCCGGATGTCACGGGTGTGGTACTCGGGTGCACGCACTACCCGCTGGTGACCGATGCGATCGTGGCCGCGCTCCCGGCCGGGGTGCGCTTGTTCGACAGCGCGCAAGCAGTTGCCGCGCAGACCATCCGGCGGATCGATGCGCTCGGTCGCCCCACTACCGGTAACGGCGCGATCCGGGTGTTGAACAGTGGCAGGCCGGGTGTGCTGCCTGCCGCCGCCATGGTGTTCGAGTCCGGCCGCATGCTGGGTGCGTGAGAACTGGAAACGCGAGAACGAACTCTTGCCGATCTGTTCGGAACTCTAGAAGAGCCTTTCGGAATGGGAAGGGTGGCTGGTGCCGGAGTGGGCGCCGACTCGGTGGCGGCGCAGCGAGCCTTCGCTGAGGAGTGTTGTTCCTGGCACGGGTACGGACGTCAGGCTATCCGCCGGATCAGAACTGGATTTTCAGGTGATCGGTTACCGGATGTGCCTGGCAGCCGAGGATATAGCCGTTCTCGATATCCTCCGGATCGAGAATTTCGGCATTATCCATCTCCACCGCACCTTCCAGCACTGTGCATGCGCAGGAGCCGCATTCGCCTTCCTGGCAGGAGTAGGGCACATCCAATCCTTTGGCCAGCATGATGTCCACTAGTGTCTGGGTGCGCGGCCAGGCCAGCTCATGTACTTCGCCGTCGAGTTCGACCTCGACGGTCGCGGCATCGGCCAGTTCGGCCTCGGGCGTTTCGATCGGTGGTTTGCTGGTGAACGGGTCTCCGGCAAGGGAGTTGAACACCTCGGCATGGGTGCGTGACCGTGGTACGCCCAGTTGGGCGAGCGCGTCGTGCACCCGGTCCATGAAGGGCTTCGGGCCGCACATGAACGCCTCGTAGCCGTGATACGGCGCGACCAGGGTGGCCAGCGCATCGGCGGTCGGCAGGCCCTGGAGTTGTTCCAGCCAGTGGATCACGAGGAGTCGTTGCGGGTGTTTGTCCGCCAGCTCGCGCAGCTCATCGGCGAAGATCACCGATTCGTTGTCGCGGTTGGCGTAGACGAGCACGATGCGACCATTGCCCTGTACCAGCGCTGATTTCAGAATGGACATCACCGGGGTGATGCCGCTGCCCGCGCCGAACAGCAGTAGATCGGTATCCAGATTCTTGGGTGTGAAGACGCCGGCGGGCGGCAGTACCTCGATCTGGTCGCCGGGCTGCACATTGTCGCATACCCAGTTCGACCCGTAGCCGCCTTCGGTCCGCTTGATGGTGACCTTGGGGTGATCGTCGATATGCGGCGAGCTGGCCAGCGAGTAGCAGCGGGCTACCGATCCGGTCTTTTCGCTGGGAATGCGTAGCGTGAGGAACTGCCCAGGCTGATAGTGGAACTTCTCGGCCAGTTCGTCGGGGATGTCGAAGACCAGTGAACGGGTGTCGGCCGTCTCGGCGATGACTGCGGATATTCGCAGCACCACCGAGCGCGAGCCGTGTGGAACCTCGACAGTGGTCATATCGTCCTCTCGAACCTGGTGCGGGCGCCGCGCAGCGGCAAAACTAGAACGTGTTTCAGTTTCATGGTACGTCGGTCGCTGTCCGCCGGACAAGCGCGGCTTCCAGGCCCGCGATCAGCACGTCCATCCCGAAGTCGTAGGAATACCGTCCGCGCAGGTCGCCGATGTATCGGTGGGCTCGTTCGACCACGGGGGGCAGGGTCAGGTCGGCTGGGGCGGAATGGTCTCGCGGATTCACTCGGCTGCGACCGAACAGGTAGGTATGGATCGTCGCGTAGGCGGCGAGTACGTCGCGATCGTCGAAGCCCGCCTCGACAAGTACATCCATTACCGCGGCGATCAGATCCAGTTGTTTGCCGAACATCTGTTCGATCAGAATGTCGCCGAGGCCGGGGTGCTTGCGTAACTTCTCGTCGATCTGGTCGACGAGGACGCGCAGCCGATGTTGCCACGGCCCGGATTCGGGTGGTGGTGTCCTGACTCCGGTCAAGGCCGCACTGGCGACGAGGTCGAGCAACTCCCGCTTGTCGGCGACGTAATAGTACGGCGCCATCGGGGAGACGCCGAGTTCGCGAGATAGTCGTCGCATGGACAGTTTTTCCACACCGTCCTCGCGAACTACCCGCAATGCGGCCTCGACGATCTCGGACTCCGATAGTGTGCCGCCGCCCCCATTCCCCTGCATTCGTCCGACTCCCATGCCACCTCGACCACCGCGGGCGGGTATCGCCCGTCACATTCTGTTCAGCTGCTTTCCATCCGCAGTCTAGAGCGCCATGGCCGGTCCGATCGTCACCCGCTCGCCGTGGCGTCCGGCCGGAGTCGTTGTCCTCGGCGTGCGCGGGTCCGGCCGCGATTTTTCGATGGGTGAAACATGTTCCTTTTTGTCAGCTGATGACGTTATCGTGTGAGCGCGGGCCACAGTGGACGGTGCCGCGCACAGATAGTTCTTCGGAGGTAGACCATGCCGGAATTCGGATCCAACGGACATACCGATACCGATAACGCCGGGCGGGTGGACCCCGTCGCCGTACGGTCGGCCGAGGAGTCACCGTTGGTCGAGGAGAGCCTCATCGAAGAGGTGTCCATCGACGGCATGTGTGGCGTCTACTGACGGGCGGCCTGCGATGCTAGAGCTCGATTCGCGCTGGCAGCTGCATCCGAGAGTCGCGGTGCGGCCGGAGCCGTTCGGTGCGCTGCTCTACCACTTCGGTACGCGCAAGCTTTCGTTTCTGAAGAACCCGCGGATGGTCGAGCTCGTGCGATCATTGCCGGGGCATGTCTCGGTCCGGGCCGCGTTGAACGCGGCGGGGGTGCCGGAGGGCAACGCCGCGCCGTATCTCGCAGCACTGACGCAGTTGGCGGATTCGGAGATGATCATCGGTGCGCCTGCCGACGCGCCGGTGGCCTCCGCTGCGGTGCGGGTGGCCGCGCCGTCGTCGTCCTCGGACCGGGCCACGCAGTCGGACCGCGCCGTACGCCTGGTCGATCGCTTCGAATCCGGTCTCGCCGCGCCGATCTGCCTGACCTGGGAGCTCACCTACGCCTGCAACCTGTCTTGTGTGCACTGCCTGTCTTCCTCCGGGCGCAGGGATCCGCGTGAGCTGAGCACCGAGCAGTGCAAGGCGTTGATCGACGAGTTCGAGCGCATGCAGGTGTTCTATGTGAACATCGGTGGCGGTGAACCCACCGTACGTCCGGATTTCTGGGAACTGGTCGACTACGCGACCGCCCACCGGGTAGGGGTGAAATTCTCCACCAACGGGGTTCGGATCACGCCCGAGGTCGCGACGCGGTTAGCGGCCAGCGACTACGTGGACGTACAGGTATCGCTGGATGGCGCGGACGCGGCGGTCAATGACGCCGTGCGTGGGCCTGGCTCCTACGATATGGCCCTTCGCGCGCTGGAGAATCTGGCCGCGGCCGGGTTCAGGGATGCCAAGCTGTCGGTGGTGGCGACCAGGCACAATATCGGGCAGCTCGATCAGTTCCTTGCCATCGCCGAACGGTATGGCGCCACATTGCGGTTGACCAGGCTGCGTCCATCAGGGCGTGGTGCGGACGTATGGGATGAGCTGCACCCGACACCGGAGCAGCAGCGTGTGCTCTACGACTGGTTGTTGCGCAATGGTGAGGGTGTGCTCACCGGGGACTCGTTCTTCCATCTGTCCGCGTACGGCCAGGCACTGCCCGGCCTGAACATGTGCGGGGCGGGCCGGGTGGTCTGCTTGGTCGACCCGGTCGGTGATGTCTATGCCTGTCCATTCGCTATCCACGACCGGTTTCTCGCCGGGAATGTGGTGGCCGACGGTGGTTTCGGCGCGGTATGGCGTTCCTCGGAGCTGTTCGCCGAGTTACGTGCGCCGAGTGGGGCAGGCGCATGTGCCTCGTGCAGTCATTATGACGCCTGCCGTGGCGGCTGTATGGCGGCGAAATTCTTCACCGGGTTGCCTGCCGATGGTCCGGATCCGGAATGTGTGCAGGGTTATGGAGAGGCGGCACTGGCCGATACCACCCGGATGATCCCGCGCTCATCGGTCGACCACTCGCGCCGGGCGGTACCGCGATCGGGCGGGCGTGGATCCGGACCGGTCCCGTTGACCCTGAGCGCGACGCGCCCGGCCGGATCGGTATCACCGTATCCGCCTGCCCGGGCTTGTGAAGAGAGCCCGGTGATAAGAGATCATTGAGTTTGCCAAAGATTTGCCGAAAGTGTGGAACTGACTGATGTCCGGTCTGCGACCTGGAAATAGCTATCTGATTGCCGAATGCTGGACGATGCGGATTTCCCGGCGGCGTGCCCCTGGTATCGCGCGGGTGGCTTCCGCCTGCGACCCGGTGCGGGCCGGAATTCGGCCGGTTCGTGCGGACAGTTGATGTTCTCGCGCGAATCTCCGCCTACCATGCCAGGAATGCGCCATGATCGCCTGCCCGATGGATTCGGGGTGCGGATCGACCCTCGGGTACGCGCATATTCCGGAGGTCGAGTCCTGATCGGTGGTTCTCCTGCTCGGTTGCTAAGACTTGCCCCGGAAGCCGTCGAGCTGATCGGTGATGGGTATTTCGAGGTGAACGGCCCGAAATCCGCCAGCGTTGCCCGTCGGCTGCTCGACTCGGGTGTCGGTAATCCACGCCCGCGGTTGTTGCCTTCGCCGGAGGATGTCACCATCGTCGTGCCGTTGCACAACAATCCCGAGGGGTTGGTACGGTTGCTCGCCGTGCTGCGCGGGCACAACGTGATCGTGGTCGATGACGGTTCGGATCAGCCGGTCCGCATACCGAGTCAACGCGGTACGCGGTGCCGGGTGACAGTGCTTCGGCACGATCGCGCCAAAGGGCCCGCCGCCGCTCGCAATGCCGGGTTACGCGCGGCGACGACCGATTTCGTCGCGTTCCTCGATTCCGACGTGGTGCCGCGCAGTGGCTGGCTGGAAGTGATGCTCGGCCATTTCAGCGACCCAGGAGTGGCGCTGGTCGCGCCGCGGATCGTCGCCTTGGACCCGGAGTCCAATGCACTGGCGCGCTACGAGCACACCCGTTCCTCGCTCGATCTCGGCAGGCGGGAGTCGGCCGTGCGCTCACGCGGACTGGTGTCCTATGTGCCGAGTGCGGCACTGCTGGTGCGCCGCAGGACATTGCTTGCCCAAGGCGGTTTCGACGAGTCGATGCGGGTGGCCGAGGATGTCGACCTGTGTTGGCGACTGGAGCGGGCGGGCTGGCGGCTACGTTATGAGCCAGCCGCCCATGTGGCGCACGACCACCGGGTCAGCTTCCGTGCCTGGTTCGGCCGAAAACTGTTCTACGGCACCGGCGCCGCACCGCTGGGAGAGCGGCATGCGGGGATGGTCTCGCCGCTGTCGGTGCCGTCGTGGACGGTGCTGGCCGCGGTCTTGTTCGCCACATTGACCCGATGGGGACTGCTCGGCGGGGTCGTCACCTTGTTCACGGTGCTGATCCGGTTGCGTCGCGTCTTCACCGAACTGGACAATCCGACCCGGATCGCCGCGATCTATCTCACGCGTGGTTTCTGCGCCGGGCTCTGGCGCCTTGCCTCGGCGATGTGCAGGCATTACTGGCCCATCACACTGCTTGCTGTGCTGCTCTCCCGGCGGATCAGGCGCATCGCGATCACCATGGCCGTCGCGGATGGCCTGGCCGATTGGTTCACCCATCGGGATGCGGGCGGGTTGGATCCCGTGCGGTACGTGGCCTACAAGCGCCTCGACGACATCGCATACGGCACCGGTTTATGGCTCGGGGCCTATCGCGCCAGGAGTACGCAAGCGCTGAAGCCCACCTCCTCATCCCGCTGATCACTCGGATAGGCCAGCGATGAGCTGGGTATTTCTCGTTCTGTCGGTGTGTGGGTCTCCGATGGTGCGTACTGTGCCGAGCGGCAGAAGGGAATCGGTATGGCCGACACACTCATCGTCGGGGGCGGTAGCGCGGGCAGTGTTCTCGCCGAGCGGCTGAGCGCGGATCCGGCGCATAGCGTGCGATTGCTCGAAGCGGGTCCGCTGTGGACCAGCACCGAGACTGTCCCTGCCGAATTGCTGGACGCGGCGGTGCTGCCGATCGGCCCTGAGGTGGAGTGGCTGTGGCGTTACCCGGTAACTCTGGCCGACGATCCACCGGTGCCTGCGTCCATAGTGCGCGGCAAGGTGATCGGTGGTTCGGGAGCGGTCAACGGCTGTTACTTCGTTCGGGCCACCGCAGCGGATTTCGCCGCATGGAGCAGGCGACTCGGCGGGTGCGCGGAGTGGTCGTTCGACGCTGTGCTTCCGGTGTATCGCCGTATCGAGCGGGATTCGGACTTCGGCGAGCAGCCCTGGCACAGCAGCAGCGGCCCGATTCCGGTGCAGCGCTCGGCGGTGCCGTCCTCGGTCAGCGCGGCATTCACCGCGGCATGTCTGGCCGCCGGATTCGCCGAGGTGCCCGACCTCAACGCACCCACGGCCGGTGACGGGGTCGGCGCGGTACCGTGCAACTGTTACCAGGGCAGGCGGATCAGCTCTGCGCTCGGTTATCTGCTGCCCGCCCTCGACAGGCCGAACCTGAACGTCGCCGGGGGAACATATGTCACCCGCATCCGCTTCGACGGGTCACGGGCGGTCGGAGTCGACTATGTGCGTGACGGCGAACTCGGCACCGAGTGGGCGGACCGTATTGTGCTCAGCGCCGGTGCGATCGAGTCGGCCGCATTGTTGTTGCGCTCCGGTATCGGTGATCCGGACAGGTTGCGCGCATTGGGTATACCGGTGGTGCATGCCGCCGGGGTCGGTACCGGGTTCAGCGACCATCTGGAGATCGGTCTCGATTATGTGCTCGACGCGGATTACGCTTCCGACGCGGCGGAATCGCCCGCGGTCGCGCTGGAATCAGTGCTCGAAGTCGGTGATATCGAAATCCGGCCCTACGCGATGTCGTTTACGCCGGGTGTGCGCAGGCTCGGTGTCGGGCTGATGCGCCCGCACTCATCCGGTGTGCTCCGCCTGCGCACGGCTGATCCGGCCGACGCGCCAGTGCTGGAGCACCACTATCTCACCGAAGAGCGGGATCGCGCCCGGCTGCGCGCGGCGGTACCGATAGCTGCTGGACTACTGCGGCGTATGAATGCCAGGCCTCTTGCTTCGATTCCGGAACGGGGGGATCTCGATGCTTGGTTATACGCGAATCTGGATACTTTGCAGCATTTATCCGGAACGTGCCGAATGGGGCTGGAAAACGATCCGGCGGCTGTTGTGGACGAGCGGTGCCGGGTGTACGGAGTGACCGGGCTGTCCATTGTGGATCTCTCCGTGGTTCCTGTTCCGTTGGGCCGTGGGCCGCAGGCCACGGTGCTGATGATTGCGGAAAAAGCGGCCGCATACCTCGCCACATGAAGTGAAATACGACTAGGTCACATTTCTTTGCCTGAGGTATGGGGTGTGACATGGCGGACAAACCGCAGTATCCGCCGTTGCCGTTCTATATGCGCCGGTATGGTTTGGTGCGGAAAGAAAGGCGAATGGTCGGCAACATCGCGGGTGGTCGCTCTCCACGGTATGGCACCGAGCCGGACGCCCAGCTCGGTGCATTAGAGGCTTATGCAGCCCAGGCGCACGGATATCTCGGCATCGGTGGCGATCAGCTTCCCCGGCTCGCCGGGTTGCTGCGTCCTGCGGTGCTCGAATCCTGGTTACGCAGCATACGTAGCGGGGTCGACCCGATGGACGTGCTCGGCGGCCGCGGTCTGCGCGGCGCGGATCTGCAGCGCTATCGGGAGACGCATCCCATTGCCGCGCTGATGCCGCTGATCGACAAGCTGCTGGTGCAGGATACGGCCAGAACGGGTCTGATCGTCGTGGTCGCCGATCAATTCGGTCGGGTGCTCTCGGTGCACGGTAACGCCGAACAGGAAGCGGCGGTGGCGGAAATCGGCCTGCGAGCGGGTAACGACCTCAGTGAGCGCCGGATAGGAACGAACGCGGTCGGCATGGTCGTGCGTACCGGTCGCGCCGCGTGGGTGCACGGCCCGGAGCATTTCCTGCACCGGATGCATCTGATCACCGGCGCCGCGGCCCCGGTGCACGATCCGGACGGCAGGCTGGTCGGCGTGCTGATGATCGCCGGTGGTGTTCGCGTGGCCAAACCGGAGATCCTGGCGTTGGTCAAGGCGGCGGCTACCGCCGCGGAGATGGACTTACTGCTCATGGCGATGCGTTCCGGGGAGCGTACGGCGGGTGAGTCCGACACCGCGCGTCCGCACCCGGCGGGCAGGCTAGGGCTCGATGTGCTCGGTCTCGGGCAGCCGCAACTGAGCGTCGCGGATGATCGCGTGCCACTATCGCAACGGCACGCCGAGATCCTGCTCCTGCTCGCCGAACATCCGGAAGGGCTCGGCGCCGACCATCTCGCGTTGCTGCTCGACGACACCGATCTCGGCAACGGCACTATCCGGGCAGCTATGTCGCGTCTGCGTGCGGTGGTCGGTGCGACAGTCGTCGGTTCGCGGCCCTACCGTTTGCGTGTTCCGATCGCTACTGATGTCGAGGCGCTGCGGGCCGCACTCGATTCCGGTGATGTCGATTCCGCATTACGGCTCTACGCGGGACCGGTGCTACCCCGTTCGACCGCGCCGGGAGTTATAGACATTCGCGATGAATTGCGGGTGCGATTGCGTACGGCGGTATTGAGTTCGGGCGATTCCGAGGTGCTACGTCGCTGGACGGCGGGTCCGGAAGGCCGCGACGATGCTGCGGCATGGGCGGCCTATCGCGCGACCATCGATCGAAATTCGCCGATGTATGCGCAGATAGAGGCCAAAATTCGGGTGCTGGACCTGCGACTGGGCGCGGATGCAACGCAGATGCAACGTTTTGGCGCATAGGGTGCTGGTCCAACAGCGCGACAGGGCGCTCGCGCGGCAAAAATGTGGTCGCGCACACAGTTGTGCCTGAAATTCCGGCCCAAATGCTCTTCTTGTGAGTTCTTTAAGAGATTTTTGGATGAAATGGGACCGTTTTAATAACGGAGCGCCTAGTGTGCGTAATGCACGGATAACATCTGTGTGATGTAACTGACATAGCCGTGGTCAGTGAGCCACGGCCATGACGTTGGAGGAACGATCAAAAGCTAGCCGAGACCGTCTGTGGGTTACGCACTCACCACGGCGGTGACCAGCCGGTCACCGATCTCTTCTTCATAAATCTGTCGGATCCGCGCGAGCGTGGTGTCACCGCTCGCGCCTCTCGCCGAAACGCATGTGGTGGCTGACGCCATGCGCCCCGGTTGTCGCAGCCGGGCGCAGCGGCTGATTTGTGCTGTCCAAAAGCGCTCGGACAGCTTTTTGCCGGATAGGAGGCTCTGGTGCAGCAGGGTACTGAGTTGGGTGGGTTCAGCGCGCTACCGGAGCGAACCACTGAGCGGGAGCAGGCATCGAGCGCACCGGAACCGTTCGAGCTCGCGCCTGCCCAGCTGGGCATCTGGTACGCACAATTGCTCGACCCGGATGTGCCGATCAACGTCGCGCAGTACGTGGATGTGCCGGGTGAACTGGACGTCGAGCTGTTACAAGAGGTCTCGGTCGAGGCGGCCCGTGAGTACGAGTCGGTGCTGGTGCGCCTCGGTGAATCCGGCGGTGTGCCGCACCAGTACGTGGACTTCGGGCTTTCGGTCGATATTCCGCTGATCGATCTGCGTGATCACGATGATCCGGTAGCCGCGGCACACGAATGGATGCGCGCCGATGCGAGCGCGCCGATCGATCTGTTGACCGATCGGCTGTTCGCGGGCGCCGCGCTGCGCGTCGCCGAGCGCCGGTACTTCTGGTACCTCCGGGCCCACCATATGGTTCTCGACGGCTATGGCGCGCTGACCAACACCATGCGAGTGGCCGAGCGCTACACCGCGCGGGTGCTCGGCACCGAACCCGAGGCCGTACGGCCGGGTACGCTGACCGCGCTCACCGAAGCCGAACTCGCCTATCGGGACACCACGCGATATCAGACAGATCGCGCGCATTGGACCGAGCGGGTGGCGGGGCTGGACGCGGTAACGAGCTTGCACGGCCACAGTGCGCCACGCTGTGCGACGAATCTGATCGTCGGACAAGCACTCGCCTCTGCGCAGGCCGACCGGATGAATGCCCTGGCCGCGAGTCAGGATTCGACACCATCAGTGGTATTGCTCGCGGCATTCGCCGCCTATCTCGGCCGGTTGACCGATCGGGATGAGGCAGTGCTGAGTCTGCCGGTGACCGCGCGCACCACTGCGGTGCTGCGGCGCTCGGCGGGCATGCTGTCGAATATCGTGCCGTTGCGTCTCGGGCTCGATACGAGCTGGGGCGAACTGTTACGGGCAACCAGGATCGAGGTCGCCGGTGCGCTACGCCACCAGCGCTACCGGCACGAAGACATTCACCGGGACGCCGAACGCGCTGGTGGGCCCACGCGGCGCGGGCTGTTCGGGCCGCTGGCCAACATCATGTTGTTCCGCAGCGACCTCACCCTCGGGACGACGGAGGGGCGCTACCATGTGCTGTCCACCGGTCCGGTCGAGGATCTCAGCCTCAACGTCTACTACGGCGACCGCGATCGGGTGCATATCGACTTCGAGGCCAATCCGAACCTCTACACCGCCGACGATATCGCCAGGCACCACACCCGGTTTCTGCGTTATCTGGAGCGTCTGCTCGCCGCTACGCCGGACACTCCGCTCTCCGCTATCGATATCGCCACTGAGCTGGAACTCGAGGTCAGCACCCGGATCTGGAATGAGACGGGATTCGATGTAGAAGCCGAGCTCGCGCGGTATCGCGCAGGCCAGGCATCCACGGCGACGTTGGTTTCGATGTTCCAGGCGCAGGCGGCCCGTACGCCGAGCGCGGTGGCGCTGCGGGCCGCCGGTGCGCCGGATCTGACCTACCGCGAGCTCGCCGCGCGCAGCAACCGGCTCGCGCGGCATCTGATCGCGCTCGGTGTCGGGCCGGAAACCGTGGTCGCACTGCATATCCGCCGGTCACCGGAGCTGGTGATCGCCATCTACGCGATCCTCGCCGCCGGTGGTGCTTATCTGCCGCTCGACCCCGACCATCCGGCCGAGCGTACCGCGCATATTCTGGCCACGGCTCGTCCGACGTGTGTGCTGGTCGCTGGTCAGGGCCCGGAGCCCGATCTGCCCGGTATCCCGGTATTGCGCGTGGATCAGTTCGAGGAGAACGGCGCTACCGGACCGGTGTGGGATCGGGAACGAATCGCCGCGCTGCGACCGGAGCATCCGGCCTATGTGATCTTCACATCCGGATCGACCGGACTCCCCAAAGGGGTCACGATCACCCACCGCGCGATCGTGAACCGGCTGGTATGGATGCAGCAGACCTACGCGCTGTCCGCACACGATGTCGTGCTGCAGAAGACCCCGGCCACATTCGACGTCTCGGTATGGGAATTCTTCTGGCCGTTGCAGGTCGGTGCGACGCTGGTACTCGCAGCGCCCGACGGGCACAGGGATCCCGACTATCTACGCGCGGTGATCGACGAATATGCTGTCACCACAGCGCATTTCGTGCCATCGATGTTGGAGGCTTTCCTCGCCGCGCAGCCGGTGGCCCGACAGAGTTCATTGCGCTCGGTATTCGCTTCCGGTGAGGCGCTGCCCGGTGCGCTCGCGCAGCGGCTGCGGGTGCTGACCGGTGCCAGGGTGCACAATCTGTACGGTCCGACGGAGGCGGCGGTCGACGTCACCTATCACGAAGTAACCGACTCGGACGTGGTCTCGGTGCCGATCGGCGCGCCGGTGTTCAATACTCGGCTCTATGTGCTCGATTCGCGGTTGCGTCCGGTACCGATCGGGATGCCGGGTGAGCTGTATCTGTCGGGGGTGCAGCTCGCCCGGGGTTATCTCGCGCGCCAAGGGCTGACCGCGGCGCGGTTCATAGCCGATCCATTTGGCGGTCCGGATGCGATCGCCGCGGCGGGAGACCGGATGTACCGCACCGGTGATCTGGTGCGTTGGACCCCGTATGGCGAGCTGGAGTATCTCGGCCGCACCGACTTCCAGGTGAAGGTGCGTGGTCTGCGGATCGAGCTCGGTGAGATCGAAGCTGTGCTCGGTGCGGTCGAGTCGGTCCTGCGCGCGGTGGTTGTGGTGCGTGATGATCTCGGCGTCGGTGAACAGTTGGTCGCCTATGTTCTCGAGGCGCAGCCGGGTGCGGTACCGCCCGACCGGCTCCGGGCCGCGGCGACCAGGGCACTGCCCGGATATATGGTGCCTGCCGCGTATGTAGTGCTCGACACCTTGCCGGTCAACGCGTCGGGGAAGCTGGACCGCGGTGCGCTGCCCGCTCCTGCTCGGCCCTCGGTCGACTATGTCATGCCCGCCACTGCCGTGGAACAGGCCGTCGCGCGGGTCTTCGCCGAAGTGCTCGATGCCGAGCGAGTCGGGCGCAATGACGATTTCTTCGCCCTCGGTGGCAACAGTCTGGTCGCGACCCAGGTCGCCGCCCGGCTCGGTGCCGACTTGAACTGTTCGCTCGGAGTGCGTGAGGTGTTCACCGCCAGCACGGTCGCCGAACTCGCCGAACTCATCGAACAGGCCGGTGGCTCCGGAGACACGCCGGTTGTCGCGCGGCTACAGGCCCGGCCGCGGCCTGCGTTGATTCCGCTTTCGCCCGCACAGCAGCGCATCTGGTTCCTCAACCGGTTCGAACGATCCAGCGCGAGCTACAACATGCCGTTCGTGGTGCGGTTGCGCGGTGCGGTAGATACCGGGGCACTGCGGCAGGCGCTCGCGGATCTGGTTGCCCGGCATGAGGTGCTGCGCACGGTCTTCCCCGCACTGCCGCCAGGCGATGGCACCGGGCCCGCTGCGTGCCAGCGGGTATTGCCTGCGGCCGAGGTGACCGAGATCGCGAGTGCGCCGGAGCCGATCGCCGTTACTGAACTCGATGCCAGGCTGGCGGCATTCGCCGCGCGCGGTTTCGACGTGACGCATGAGCTCCCGATTCGGGCCCAGATCTTCGAAGTGGACGATGACAGCTACGCCCTCGCCCTGGTCCTGCACCATATCGCCGCCGATGGCTTATCGCTGCGGGTGCTGGCACGCGATGTGATGACCGCCTATGGGGCACGCCACGGTGGCGGCGCGCCCGCCTGGGCTCCGCTTCCGGTGCAGTACGCCGACTACAGCCTGTGGCAGCACGAGATGCTCGGCTCCGCGGATGATCCGGCGGCGCCGCTGGCCGGTCAGGTGTCGTTCTGGACCGATACCTTGGCAGGGGCGCCCGACCAGCTCGACCTGCCCGCGGATCGGTCACGTCCGGCGGCCGCGTCCGGCCGGGGTGCGGTGTTCGCTTTCGAGCTGCCGGGCGAGTTGGCGGCCCTTATCGCGGACATCGCACGTGACCAGGGTGTTTCTACCTTCATGCTGATGCATGCCGCACTGGCCGCGCTGCTGTCGCGGCTGTCGGGCAGCGACGATATCGTGATCGGCACGCCGGTCGCGGGCCGGGGCGAGCGCGCGCTCGACGACGTGATCGGCATGTTCGTCAATACCTTGGCGCTGCGCACCCGCATCGATGCCTCCGCGCCGTTCACGGCATTGCTCGCCCATGTGCGCGAGCGGGACCTGGCTGCCTTCGAACATGCCGAGCTGCCGTTCGAGCAGGTGGTCGAGGCGCTCAATCCACCGCGTTCACAGGCTCGGCACCCACTGTTCCAGGTGCTGCTCGCTTTCGACAATGCCGAGGCAATAGCCTTCCGGCTCCCAGACCTCTCGGTCGATACCAGTACCGTGGACACCGGAGTGACCAAGCTCGATCTGCAGCTCACGGTCACCGAGAACTCCGCTGGTGCCGGACACGAGGAAGGTTCGGCATCAGCGGGGATTCGAGCCGAGTTCACCTACGCCACGGATCTCTTCGACGAGCCGACCATCGCGGGATACGCGCGGCAACTGATCGGCTTCTTGCGCGCATGCGTCGCCGACCCCGATATCGCGGTGCTCGATCTGCCTTTGCTCGATGCCGATGAGCAGCGGCGGGTGATCGCGGCGGGGCAGGCCGCCGCCACCGAGGTGAACTCGGCGGATACGCTGCTCACCGCCTTCGAAGCGCAGGTGCGGCGCAGCCAGGACGCACCTGCGGTACTCGATGGTGAGCGCCTGCTCACATATGCGGAGTTCGCCGATGCGGTCAATCGGCTGGCGCGTCTGCTGATCGACGCGGGCGTCGGCCCGGAGCAGCTGGTCGTGCTCGGTATGCGGCGTTCGATCGATTTCGTCATCGCCGCCTATGCGGTGCTGACCGCGGGTGGCGCTTACGTGCCGGTGGATCCGGATCAGCCTGCGGCCCGGATCGCGCAGGTGATCGCCGCGGCGCGTCCGGTCTGCGTGCTGACCCGCTCCCGTGATCACCTGACCGAGGAACTGGCCGACCGGTGTGCTCGCGCGGCACGTCCGGAAACACCGATCATCGCGGTCGATCCGCCCGGCTTGGTGGAGTACTCCGCCGCCCCGGTGGTCGACGCGCATCGCCGTGCTCCGCTGCACGCGGCGGGCACCGCTTATGTCATCTTCACCTCCGGTTCCACTGGAACTCCTAAAGGTGTTGCAGTGCAACATAATTCAGTGGTCAATCAAATCGACTGGATTGCCGGCGAATACCGGATCGACGCGCGGGATGTGGTGCTTTTCAAGACTCCGGCGGCTTTCGACGTCTCGGTATGGGAGTTGTTCGCACCGCTGGCTCGAGGGGCGCGGATCGTTGTCGCCGAGCATGACGGACACCGTGATCCCGGCTACCTCGCGGCAACTATCGCCACGCACCGGGTCACCATGACCTCCTTCGTCCCTTCCATGCTCACTGTGTTCGCCGACGCGGTCACGCCGGAGGCCATCGCGTCGCTGCGCACCGTACTTGTCGCGGGAGAGGCGATGACCGGTGAGGCCGCTGCCGCGTTCGCCACGGTGAGCCCGGCGGTGCTGCACAATCTCTATGGTCCGACCGAATTCACTGTGCATGCCACGTACGCCCCGGTGGATCCGGCGACCAGTGGTCCGGCCCCGATCGGCCATCCGGTACAAGCAGGCCGGGCCATGGTGCTCGATACCAGGCTGCGGCCGGTACCGGACACCGTGGCCGGCGAGCTGTACTTATCCGGTGTCCAGGTGGCGCGTGGTTATCATGGCCGCGCCGAGCTGACTGCCGAGCGTTTTATCGCCGACCCCTTCGGGCAGGCGGGTGCCAGGATGTACCGGACCGGAGACCTGGTGCGTCGCCGCCGCGATGGTGCGCTCGAGTATCTGGGGCGCGGCGATTTCCAGGTAAAACTGCGCGGTCAGCGGATCGAGCTCGGCGAAATCGAAGCGGCGTTGCTCGCGATGGATGATGTGCGCGCGGCAGCGGTGCGGGTCTGTGCGCAGCCGGCGGGCCAGGCGCTGGTCGCCTATATCGTCGGCGATATCGCGCCCGATCGGATCGGTGCGGAGCTGGAGCAGCGGCTGCGCCTGGTGCTGCCGTCGTATATGGTGCCTTCGCTGTATGTCGAGTTGCCCGCGATGCCGTTGACCGCCTCGGGCAAGCTGGATCGTAAGGCGTTGCCGGATCCGGTGCCGGTCAGCACGGTGTTCCGGGAGCCGGGCACGGCAGCGGAGCGGACGGTCGCCGAGGTATTCGGGCAGGTGCTGCGGGCAGAGCGCGTCGGCCTCGATGACGACTTCTTCGCATTGGGTGGAAACTCGCTGGTAGCGACGCAGATCGTGGCGCGGCTGGCGGCCGCGCTCGATACCGATGTCCCGGTGCGTACGTTGTTCGAGTATCCGACCGTCGCGGCGCTCGCCGCGCGGCTCGGTGATGGTGGCCGGGCGCGGAGCAGGCTCCCCTTGGTCGCCGGGCCTCGTCCCGAACTGGTTCCCCTGTCGTACGCACAGCAGCGGATCTGGTTCCTCGCCCAGTTCGATACGGCATCGGTGGCGAATAATCTGGTCGCGGCGATCCGGTTACGAGGGATGCTGGAGCATACCGCTCTCGCGGACGCGGTCACCGACCTGATCACCCGGCACGAATCGCTGCGTACCACGTACCCGGCGGTGGCGGGTATCCCGTATCAGCGGGTGCTTCCGGTCGACGCGGCACGGATCGCATTACATACCGAAGCGGTCGACGCGGAACGGGTGACCGAACGGATTCGCGAACTGGTGGCCACCCCTTTCCTGGTCGATCGTGAGCCGCCGGTCCGGCTCACCTTGCTGCGGCTGGGCGACGACCAGCATGTTCTCGTCGTCGCACTGCACCACATCAGCGCCGACGGATGGTCTCTCGCGCCGCTGACCAGGGATCTGCTGCAGGCTTATGCCGCCCGTTGCACCGGTAGCGTCCCGGACTGGACACCGCTACCGGTGCAGTACGCCGATTACACGTTGTGGCAGCGCGCGGCGCTCGGATCCGAAGACGATCCGGAATCGGTGCTGGCCGAACAGATCCGGTATTGGCGCGATGAGCTGGCTGATCTGCCGGATGTGCTGGCGTTGCCCGCTGATCGTCAACGGCAGGCCGAGGCATCGGGACGCGGCGCACGTCACGAATTCACCATCGATGCGCAGACGCTGCAGCGGTTGCGGGAGATCGCACAGGAGGCGAACGCCTCGCTGTTCATGGTTTTACATGCCGCGTTCGCCACAGTGTTGGCCAAACTCTCCGGCCAGCAAGATATTTCGATCGGAACTCCGGTGGCAGGCCGGGGCGAATCGGCGCTGGACGACGTGGTCGGCATGTTCGTCAACACCGTGGTACTGCGTACCGATGTCAGGGCCGAGCTGTCGTTCATCGATCTGCTCGCGGCCGTGCGCGACCGTGACCTCGCCGCTTTCGCACACGCCGAGGCGCCGTTCGAGCGGCTGGTCGAGGTACTCAGCCCGGAGCGGTCGGCGGCGCGGCATCCGCTGTTCCAGGTGATGCTCGACTTCCAGAACACCACGCGGGTCGAACTCGCGCCGGCCGGATTGACCGCTACCTGGCTCGATATCGATACGCGGACAGCGAAATTCGATCTGCAGCTGTCCCTGGCCGAGGCGCGGGACACCGCAGGCCTCGCCGCGGTCTTCGAATACGCGACCGATCTGTTCGACTCGGCCACGATCGCGTCCTTCGCGCTGCGCCTGGGCCGGGTGCTCGACGCGGTGGTGGCCGACCCGCACGTTCCGGTCGGGGCGATCGATGTGCTGACCGCAGGGGAACACGCCCTGGTGCTGGATACCTGGAATGCCACCACATATCCGGTGGACGCGACCGCGACGCTGGCCGGGCTGTTCGCGGCGCAGGCGGCCCGTACGCCGGAGGCCATCGCGGTGACCTGCGCGGGCGAATCGCTCACCTACGCGGAGTTCGCGAGCCGGGTGCACCGGTTGGCCAGACTGCTGGTTTCGCTCGGGGTGCGGCCGGAAACGCCGGTGGCGGTGGGCATACCACGGTCGGTGGACCTGGTTGTCGCACTCTATGCGGTGCTCGCGGCAGGCGGCGCGTATGTGCCGCTCGACCCGGAGCATCCGGCCGAGCGTATCGCCCAGGTGCTGGATACCGCGCGCCCGGTCTGCGTGCTGACCCGTTCCTCGGACGCACTCGAGCTACCCGGCCGGGGCACGCCGCTGTGGCAGGTGCTCGAGGTCGATCGGTGCGATACCGGGGACTACTCGGATGCGCCGCTGACGGATGCCGATCGGCATAAGCCGTTGCGTCCGGCGAATACCGCGTATGTGATCTTCACGTCGGGTTCGACGGGTCGGCCGAAGGGTGTGGCGGTATCGCATGCGGCGATCGTGAACCGTCTTGTGTGGATGCACGCCGAGTACGGTTTGGCGGCTGATGATGTGGTGTTGCAGAAGACGCCTGCGACGTTCGATGTGTCGGTGTGGGAGTTCTTCTGGCCGTTGCAGGTGGGTGCGCGGTTGGTGGTGGCGAAGCCGGACGGTCATCGTGATCCTGCGTATCTGGCCGGGTTGATTGTCGCCGAGCGGGTGACCACGGTGCATTTCGTGCCGTCGATGTTGTCGGTGTTCGTGGCCGAGGAGCGGGCGGTGGAGTGCACCGGTTTGCGGCATGTGTTCGCTTCGGGTGAGGCGTTGCCCGCGGTGACCGCGCGGCGGTTGCGGGAGTTGACCGGGGCGCGGTTGCACAATTTGTATGGTCCGACCGAGGCCGCGGTGGATGTGACTTTCCATGAGGTGACCGACGAGGACGTGGTGTCGGTGCCGATCGGTGCGCCGGTGTTCAACACGCGGGTGTATGTGTTGGATGGGCGGTTGCGTCCGGTGCCAGTGGGGGTTGCGGGTGAGTTGTATTTGGCGGGTGCGCAGCTGGCGCGTGGCTATGTCGCGCGTCCGGATCTGACCGGGGACCGGTTTGTTGCTGATCCGTTCGGTGTGTCCGGTAGTCGGATGTATCGCACGGGTGACCTTGTCGCGTGGACGGTTGCCGGTGAGTTGGAGTATCTGGGTCGTACTGATTTCCAGGTGAAGGTGCGTGGTCTGCGTATCGAGTTGGGGGAGATCGAGTCGGCGCTCACGGCGCTGGAACCGATCGCCCAGGCGGTGGTCGTGGTGCGTTCGGATGCGCGGCTCGGCGACCAGTTGGTGGCCTATGTGATCGCGACCGCGGGCCATTCGGTGGATATCGACAACGTGCGCACGCGACTCGCCGCTGAGCTGCCCGCGTATATGGTGCCCGCGGCGTACCTCGTGCTCGAGGAGTTCCCGTTGAATGCCTCGGGCAAGCTGGATCGGAAGGCGTTGCCCGCACCGGTGTTCGAGGCGGCGGTGTTCCGTGCGCCGACCACGCCGGTGGAGGAGATCGTGGCGGGTGTCTTCGCCGAGGTGCTCGGTGTGGACCGGGTGGGTCTGGATGACGATTTCTTCGCCCTCGGTGGTAACTCGCTGGTCGCGACGCAGGTAGTGGCGCGGTTGGGTGAGGCGTTGGACACCCGGATCCCGGTACGGGCACTGTTCGATACGCCGACCGTCGCCGCGCTGGCCGCTTATGCGGAGACACACCGCGGCGCCGGTGGCCGCGCACCGTTGCACCCGCAGCCGCGCCCGGACCGGATTCCGTTGTCCCCGGCGCAGCAGCGCATCTGGTTCCTGAACCGGTTCCATGCCGATGCGCAGTACGGCCCCGCGGACGCGATCGACAACATCCCCATCGCCTTGCGGATGTCGGGTGACCTCGATATCGCGGCACTGACCGCAGCCCTCGCCGATGTGGCGGCTCGGCACGAAACCCTGCGCACGATATATCCGGACGGTCCCGACGGCCCGGAACAAGTGGTGCTGGCCGAGGCGTCCCCCGACCTCTCGGTCGAACGAGTGCCCGACACCGCGCTGGCCGACCGGCTGCGCGAGATCGCGGCTCCCGGTTTCGATCTGGCCGCGGAAACACCGCTTCGCGCCGTACTTTTCGAAATCACCGGGGAACCGCGGCCGCAGCATGTGCTCGCCCTGGTGCTGCACCATATCGCCGCGGACGGGTTCTCGCTCGGGCCGTTGGCCGAAGACCTGATGACCGCCTACACCGCCCGCAGGGCGGGGACGGCGCCCGCTTGGACGGCATTGCCGGTGCAGTACATCGACTACACGCTCTGGCAGGCAGGCCTCAGCGACGCCGAGCGGCAACTCGACTACTGGCGTCGCACACTCGACCGGCTTCCGGAACAACTGGAATTGCCTACCGACCGTCCGCGTCCACCGGTGTCGTCCTACCGTGGCGCGACCCATCGCCTGCGGATCGACTCCGACCTGCACAGCGAACTGCGTGAGCTGGCCCGCAAGCGGGAGACCACACTGTTCAGCACGGTACACGCGGCACTGGCTATCCTGCTGGCCCGGTTGTCCGGCAGCTCGGATATCGCGATCGGCACCCCGGTCGCAGGCCGCGGTGAGGCGGCGCTGGATCGGCTCATCGGTATGTTCGTCAACACCCTGGTGCTGCGCAGTGCCGTCGACTCCAGGAGCAGATTCGAGACCGTGCTCGACGCGGTGCGCGATCAGGACATCGATGCGCTCTCGCACGCCGATGTGCCGTTCGAACGGCTCGTCGAGGTACTCGCACCCGCTCGTGCGCGTAACCGGCATCCGCTGTTCCAGGTGGCGCTGACTTTCCAGAACTTCGCGCTACCCGATATCGAGCTGCCGGGACTGCGCGTATCGATGCATGATTTCGATTCGCCTGCCGCCGAATTCGATATCCAGTTCACCGTGTTGGAGTCGAACGACAAAGACGGTCGCGCGGACGGTATGCAGATCGAGATCCGCTACGCCACCGATTTGTTCGACGCGGCGACCATCGCGGTCCTCGGCAGGCGGTTCACCCAGGTCCTCGCCGCCATTGCCGCGGACCCCACCGTGGTTGTCGGCGATATCCAGTTGCTCAGCGCCGAGGAGCAGCGGCGAGCGCTGTACGAATGGGCGGTCAGCAGTCCCGGTGTCGTGGAGGTCACCGGTAGCCTGGCCGATCGGTTCACCAGGGTCGCCGCGCTCGATCCGGGCGCGGTAGCGGTCCGCGACGGGGTGCGGTCGCTGACCTACGCCGAACTCGCCGACTGGTCCAACCGGCTGGCGCGGCGGCTGATCGCCGCAGGCGTCGGGCCGGAAACACTGGTGGCCGTCGCGTTGCCTCGGTCGGTGGAGCTGGTGGTCGCCCTGCTCGCGGTGCTGGAGGCAGGTGGCGGGTATCTACCGATCGATCCGGCCTATCCGGCCGACCGCATCGAGTACGTCCTCGACGATGCCCGCCCGATCTGCGCGGTCGCAGGCACCGCAACCGATTTGCCGCCCGGCTGGTTCACCGGACCGGTACTGGATGTCGATGCGAGCGAGCTCGCCGCGTACAGCGCGGCGCCGGTCACCGACGCGGACCGGCGCGCGCCATTGCACTGCGCGCATACCGCGTACGTCATCTACACCTCCGGATCGACCGGAAGGCCCAAAGGCGTGGTGGTGCCGCACCGCAATGTGCTGCGGCTGTTGGACAACACCCACCGGCACTTCGCCTTCGGCCCCGCGGATGTGTGGACGCTGTTCCACTCCTATGCCTTCGATTTCTCGGTATGGGAGCTGTGGGGTGCGCTGCTGACCGGTGGCACGCTCGTGGTGGTCGACTACTACACCGCCCGCTCACCACAGCAGTTCCTGGAACTGCTGCGCACCGAACGGGTCACCGTGCTCAATCAGACACCGTCGGCGTTCTACCAGCTCGTCGCCGCCGACGCGGCCGAGCCCGAGCCCGCTGAGCTCGCCCTGCGCACCGTGATCTTCGGTGGCGAAGCGCTGGAGCCGCAACGGTTGACCGGGTGGTTCGCGCGCTACCGGGACACTCCGCGGCTGGTGAACATGTATGGCATCACCGAGACCACGGTGCATGTCTCCTACCGGGAAATCGATGCGGAAACCGGTTCCGCCAGTGTGATCGGCGCGGCGCTGCCAGGGTTGACCGTTCGCCTGCTCGACGACCGATTGCGGCCCGTTCCGGTCGGGGTCCCCGGCGAGATCTACGTCTCCGGCGGTCAGTTGGCGCGCGGTTACCTGCGGCGGCCCGAGCTGACCGCGGGCCGGTTCGTCGCCGATCCCTACGCAAGCGATGGCTCCCGCGCCTACCGCTCCGGTGATCTGGCCCGCTGGACTGCCGATGGCGATTTGGAATATCTCGGCCGGGCCGACCAGCAGGTGAACCTGCGCGGGTTCCGGATCGAACTGGGCGAGATCGAGGCCGCGCTGCTCGCGGTATCCGCGGTGGTGCGTGAGGTGGCCGTCGTGGTCCGCACCGATCTGGTGGACGAACCGCGCATTGTCGGATACGTGGTGGCAGGTGAGGACGCGCTCGATACCACCGCGCTGCGCCAGGCGGTCGGCCATCGGCTGCCCGAACATATGGTGCCCGCCGCCATCGTGGTGGTGGACCACATCCCGTTGACGGTCAACGGGAAACTCGACCGGGCCGCACTGCCTGCCCCGCTGTTCGAATCGACCGCCTATCGGGCGCCGAGCACGGCGAGCGAGCGCGTGGTGGCCGAGGTGTTCGCCGAGGTGCTCGGATCGGAGCGTCGGGTAGGCGCCGACGACGATTTCTTCGCGCTCGGCGGAAGTTCTCTGCTGGCCGCGAAGGCGGTCACCAGGATCGGCGCGGCGCTCGGCCGGACGGTCGGCGTGCGCGCGCTGTTCGAGGCGCCGCGGGTCGCCGATCTCGCCGCGGCGGTCGGCGCGGTCCCGATGGGGGATACGCGCCCGGCGTTGGTGGCAGGGCCGCGTCCGGAGCGGATTCCGCTTTCGCCCGCGCAGCAGCGGATGTGGTTCTTGAACCAGTACGACCGCTCCTCCTCCGCGTACAACATTCCCGTCGCCCTGCGGCTGTCCGGTGTTTTGGATGTGCCCGCATTGCAGGCGGCGATCGGTGATGTGGTCGCAAGGCACGAAGCGCTGCGCACCCGTTACCCGCAGCTCGACGGCGCCCCGGTACAACTGATCGAGCCTGCCGCGCGGGTGACTCCGGCACTGGAACCGATCGATGTTCCCGAAGCGCAGCTGCCGGAGCGGATCAGGCAGCTGGCCGAGACCAGCTTCGATGTCACCGTCGCGGTGCCGGTGCGGATGTGGCTGCTGCGGGTGGATCGAACCGAGCCACAATCGGATCCCGCGCACGGGGAGTTCGTGCTCGCCGCGGTGCTGCACCATATCGCCGCCGATGGTTCGTCGATCGTGCCGTTCGTCCGCGATCTGATGATCGCCTACGCCGCCCGATGCGATGGTGCCGCGCCTGCTTGGGCGCCGCTCGTGGTGCAGTACGCCGATTACGCACTGTGGCAACGAGATCTGCTCGGCGCCGAGGACGATATCGAATCGGTGGCGGCCGGTGAGATCGCGTTCTGGACCGAGACGCTGGCCGGGCTGCCCGATCAGCTCGCGCTGCCTACCGATCATCCGCGCCAGGCCACCCAGAGCCTGCGCGGCGCGAAAGTGCCCTCGGCGATCGACGCGCGACTGCACGCGGAGCTCGTCGCATTGGGCCGCGGCCACGGTGCCACGCTGTTCATGGTGGTGCACGCGGCGTTCGCGGCGCTGCTCGCTCGCTGGTCCGGTACCGGTGATATCGCGGTCGGCACACCGGTGGCAGGTCGTGGCGCCGCCGAACTCGACGATGTGATCGGCATGTTCGTCAACACTCTGGTACTGCGCGTCGGGGTGGACGGTGCCGAGTCCTTCGCCGAGCTGCTGACCCACGCGCGTGCGGCCGATCTCGCGGCGCTGGAGCACACCACGGTGCCGTTCGAACGGCTGGTGGAAGTGCTCAACCCGGTGCGGTCGACCGCACGGCACCCGCTGTTCCAGATCGGCTACTCGTTCCAGAACCACGAGCGCGGACAGCTGCGGCTACCGGGGCTAGAGGTGCGGGAGATCGAATTCGACAGCGGAGTAGCACAATTCGATATGCACCTGTTCGCCGTCGACCACTACACCGACGATGGCGAACCCGACGGCATCGATCTGACCCTCGGCTATGCCACCGATCTGTTCGAGCAGCCGACCGCGCTCCGTTTCGTCACCCAGCTGCGCCAGGTACTCGAAACGGTGGTGGCCCGGCCGGAGCTGCCGGTCGGTGATATCGATCTGCTCGGCGCCGATCGGTCGTTGGTACTCGCCGACTGGAACCGGACGCGGCACCCGCTGCCGCGAACGACCATGGCGGATCTATTCAGCGCACAGTGCGCGCGCAGCCCGCATGTCATCGCACTGGTGGACGCGATAAGCGGAATCGAGCTCAGCTACGCCGAGTTCGACGCACAGGTGAACCGGTTGGCGCATAGGCTCATCACGGCAGGCGTCGGTCCGGAGACAACCGTGGTGCTGGCGATGCGCCGCTCGCTGGAACTGGTCGTCGCGATGTACGCCGTGGTACGGGCGGGCGGCGCGTATGTGCCGATCGATCCAGATCATCCGGCCGAACGGATCGGCCACATCATGGCGGTCGCCGCACCCGAGGTCGTACTGACCACCTCGCGTGACGGGCTGCCGATCGACACCGAGTGCACCGTGCTGGAGGTCGATCGGCTCGACCGGACCGAGTTCGATACGACGCCGATCACGGACGCGCAGCGGATTCGCCCGCTGCGGCCGGAGCATCCGGCCTACGTGATCTTCACCTCCGGTTCCACCGGCCTGCCCAAGGGGGTCGCGGTCCCGCATGCGGCGGTGATGAACCAGCTTGCCTGGCTCGCCGATGAGTTCACGCTCGGCGCCGATGACCGGGTGCTGCTGAAGACCCCGGCGACCTTCGATCTGTCGGTGTGGGAGTTCTGGTCCCCGCTGGTCACCGGCGGCAGGCTGATCGTCACCGCACCCGGCGCCGAACGCGATCCGGACCAGCTGCGTCTGCTGCTGCGGCAACACCGTGTGACGGTGCTGCACGCGGTGCCTTCGTTGATCGGCATGTTGCTCGCGGTCGAGCCCGAGCTGCCACTGCCGGAATCGTTGCGGCATGTGCTTGCCATCGGCGAGGCCCTGCCCCCTGCCACCGCTGCGGACTTCCTGCGCAGGCATCAGGGCACGACCGTGCTGCACAACCTGTACGGCCCCACCGAGGCGGCGGTATCGATCACCTCGTTCGAGGTCAGCGCGCAGCAGGAGCATGTTGTTCCGATCGGTGCGCCCGCCTGGAACAGCCGGGTCTACGTATTGGACGCGCGGCTGCGGCCGGTGCCGATCGGGGTGCCCGGCGAGCTGTACCTGGCCGGTGCCCAGCTCGCGCGCGGCTATCAGCGCCGCTACGCGCTGACCGCGGATCGGTTCGTGGCCGACCCGTTCGCGACCGGTGATGCTGCCGTGGGCGAGCGGATGTACCGGACCGGCGATATCGTGCGCTGGCGGCAGGACGGGACGCTGGAATATCTGGAACGCGCTGACTTCCAGGTGCAGATCGGCGGATTCCGGATCGAGCTCGGCGAGGTGGAGGCCGCATTGCGGCAGCAGCCCGGTGTCACCGCGGCGGTCGCGGTGGCCAGGGCGGATGAGCGGGCCGGAGCCAGGCTCATCGCGTATGCCGCCGTGCCGGAGGCGGATACGGACACTCATGCCGAACTGGCGGTAGCGCTGCGTACGGCGCTGGCGGCGCGGCTGCCCGGCTATATGACCCCCGCCGTGGTAGTCGTGCTGGCGGCGCTGCCGCTCACCGCCAATGGCAAGATCGACCGCGCCGCGCTCCCCGAACCGGTCTTCACCGAAGCGAGTTTCCACGCACCGGCCAGTGAGCTGGAGCGTCTGGTCGCGGCTGCTTTCGCCGAGGTCATCGGCCTGGATTCGGCGGGAACAGCCGCCGTCGGCACCGCCGACGACTTCTTCGCCAGAGGCGGCAATTCGCTGATGGCCACCAGGCTGGCCGCCCGGCTCGGCGCGGCACTCGGCGGACACGTCCCGGTGGCCACGGTGTTCGAGGCGCCGACGGTGGGCGCGCTTGCCGAACGGCTCGCGCATATCGATCACGATGCGGCCCGGCCCGCCTTGGTCCGGCGCACGGACGAGGGGCCGGTGCCGCTCGCACCTGCCCAACAGCGTATGTGGGTGGTCAACCGGCTCGCGCCGGACTCATCGGCTTATCACGTCCCTGTGGGTCTGCGGCTGCGCGGCGCACTGGATGTCGCGGTGTTGACTCTGGCTGTCCTGGATGTGCTGGACCGGCACGAAACATTGCGCACCAGATACCCGGATACCGAGCAGGGGCCGGTCCAAGAGGTGGTGGCCGCGCCAGAGGTGGACCTGACGCCGATCGCGGTGCCGCACGACGAACTCGACACCAGGATCGCCGCATTCGTTTCCCCCGGCTTCGATCTCACCGCCGCGCCACCGGTGCGTGCCGCGCTGTTCGCGACCGCGGCCGATGACTACGTCCTCGTCGTGGTGCTGCACCATATCGTCGCGGACGGGTACTCGGTCGCTCCGTTGACCAGAGACCTGGTGCGCGCCTATCTCGATCGGGCGGCAGGACACGCACCGGAGTGGACCCCGCTGCCGATCGGATATCGGGATTACAGCGTGTGGCATTCGGAACTGCTCGGCGCCGCCGCCGATCCGGATAGTGTGCTCGCCCGTCAGCTCGCCTTCTGGCAGCGTGAACTGGCCGGTGCGCCGGAACTGCTCGCCCTGCCAACCGATCGCCAGCGCCCGGCCCGCAGGGACGGCCGCGGCGCTACCGTCGTGGTCGAGGTCGACGGTGCGCGCGTCGATCGGCTCGACCGGCTCGCCCGTACCCACGGCGGCACCCTGTTCACCCTGGTGCACAGCGCGCTCGCGGTACTGCTCGCGAAACTGTCCGGCACCGGGGACATCACGGTCGGCGCCCCGGTCGCCGGGCGTGGTGTCCGCGAACTGGACGAGCTGGTCGGCATGTTCGTCAATACGGTGGCATTGCGGACCGAGGTCGATCCGCGTGCGAGCTTCGCGGAACTGCTGCGGCAGGCCACACAGCGCGATCTGGCCGCGCTCTCCCATGCCGATGTGCCGTTCGAGCAGGTGGTCGAGGCATTGGCGGTGCCACGCTCCGGCTCCTACGCACCGCTGTTCCAGGTGCTGCTCACCTTCCAGAACATGCCGGGCGGCTCGGTCGAACTGCCAGGGCTCGCGGTCGAACCGCTCGACCTCACCCTGACCGAGGCGAAGTTCGACCTACAGCTCACGGTGCTCGAACGTTTCGGCGCCGACGGTGCTCGTACCGGTCTGGATCTGCATATCGGTTATGCGACAGACATTTTCGACGAGACGTCCGCACACGAATTCGGCGACCGATTGGTGCGGGTGCTGGATACGGTGACCGCCGATCCTGAGGTGGCGGTCCGCGCCATCGACATCAGGTCCGCCACCGAACGTAGCCCGAAGCCAACCGCGACGGTGGCCGACCTGCCCGCACTGGTGGCGCGGGCAGCGGCTAGCGCACCCGAGGCCAACGCTTTCGAACACGGTGATCGGGTGGTCTGTTTCGGTGAGCTGCACACCAAGCTCACCGCGGTGACCAAAGCCATGGGCGCGGCCGCCACCCCGGAAACCCTGATCAATGTTTCGCTCGCCGGACTGGTGCCTGGCATTCTCGCTGCCCTCGGCGGTAGCGGCCTGGCAGCTCTCCTCCAGACCCTGCTCGCCACCGCGCAAGCGGTACTCGCCGATTCGGAGTCGGCGCTCGATTCGGAAGGAAACCGTTGATGACCCACGCAGATTCGGTTGCGTCCAGCTCGATCGGCGCGCAGTCCACCCTGGGGGATCGCGCCGCGCCGCGGCGCGGCTACGGTATCGATGATCTGCCCGTCCTCGTCGCGGCCGTCGCCGAACGGGAACCGCTGCGGGTGGCCCTGCGCCACGGCGAGATCACCGTCGGCTACGCGGAGCTCGCGGAAGAGCTCGCGATGCTCTCCGAAGCCATGGGCGACGGACTCACCGCGGACGCGCTGATCTCGGTGGTGATCTCCGGCAGGCTCCCCGAACTGCTGGAAACCGATGCAGGCGCGCTCGGTACGGTCCTCGACGCACTGCTCGACGACGCGCTGACCGCGGCGCATGACGTCCTGACCGGCGCAGTGGCGCCGACCGAGACACTGGTGAGCCTGTTCGAGGAACAGGTCGAGCGCACCCCGGACGCGGTCGCGCTGGAATACGCGGGCGAAACCCTGACCTATGCCGAGTTCGACGGCCGGGTCAACGCGCTGGCCGCGCACCTGATCGACTGCGGCGTCGGGCCGGACACCTTGGTCGGTTTGGCCGTTCGACGGTCTTTCGACCTGCTGGTCGGCATGTACGCCATCCTCAAGGCTGGTGGTGCGTATCTGCCGATCGATCCCGATCACCCGGCCGACCGCATCGCCTATGTGCTCGAGGTCGCCGAACCGGTGCTCGTGCTCACCACCACGTCGGATGAGCCCGAGCTCGGCACCGAGATCCCGACCCTGCGGATTGACCGGTTCGCCGGTCTGCCGACGCCGGACGCCCCCGCGTTCACCCGCTCGGCCGACGAGATCGCCTACGTGATCTTCACCTCCGGCTCGACCGGCCGACCCAAAGGGGTGGCGGTATCGCACCGGTCGATCGTGGCGAATCTGCGCTGGCGGCAACGGCTGTACCGGTTGCAGGCCGATGACGTGGTATTGCAGAAGACCCCGTTCACCTTCGATGTATCGGTGTGGGAGTTCTTCTGGCCGTTGCAGATCGGGGCACGGTTGGTCATCGCGGCACCGGAAGGGCACCGGGACCCGGCCTATCTGACCGGGGTGATCGACGAATGTGGCGTTACTGTGGCACATTTCGTGCCGTCCATGCTCGCGGTATTCGCCGCTGAGGCGCAGGCCGCGGCAGTGGATTCGCTGCGGCTGGTCTTCGCCTCCGGCGAAGCGTTGCCCGCCGCGACAGCGGCGGCCTTCCGCGACCTCAGCGGCGCGACGCTGCACAATCTGTACGGGCCGACCGAGGCCGCGGTCGATGTGACCGCGCACGAGGTGACCGGTGCTGATGCCACCCAGGTTCCGATCGGTATCGCCGCCGACGATACCGAGCTGCTTGTCCTCGACGACAGCTTGCGGCCGGTGGCGCGTGGTGTGGTCGGCGAGCTGTATCTGGCCGGTGTGCAGCTGGCCCGCGGCTATATCGCCAGGCCGGGTCTGACCGCGGAGCGATTCGTAGCCAATCCGGAGGGACCGGCGGGGGAGCGGATGTACCGCACCGGCGATCTGGTGCGCTGGGCGCCAGGCACCGATGGTATGCCGGACGAACTGGAATACCTCGGCCGCACCGATTTCCAGGTGAAGCTGCGTGGGCTGCGGATCGAGCTGGGCGAAGTAGAGGCCGCGCTGCTGCGGCATCAAGGGGTACGGCAGGCCGCGGTGGTGCTGTACCGGCACACCAGCGGAGATCATCTGGTCGGTTATGTGGTCGGCGAGGTGGCCGACACTGCCGATGTGCTCGACTCCGTTCAGCGCGAGCTGCCCGAATACATGGTGCCAACAGTGCTGGTTCCGCTGGACGA
This sequence comes from Nocardia spongicola, assembly GCF_047200775.1. Lineage (NCBI taxonomy): Bacteria > Bacillati > Actinomycetota > Actinomycetes > Mycobacteriales > Nocardiaceae > Nocardia > Nocardia spongicola. Next base: position 589,104 of record NZ_JBJZOO010000002.1, read on the forward strand.
GATGCCGGTGAACGCCAACGGCAAGCTGGACCGCCGGGCGCTGCCCGAGCCGGAATTCGGTGCGGGCGCGACGGTATACCGCGCACCGGAAACCGAGGCGGAGCAGACGGTCGCCGCGATCTTCGCCGAACTGCTCGGCGCGGCGCGGGTGGGGGCCGACGACAATTTCTTCGCCCTCGGCGGTAATTCCCTGCTGGCGACTCGCGCTATCGCCAGGGTCGCTGCGGCTCTCGGCGTCGCGTTGGACGTACGCGACTTCTTCGATCGGCCGACCGTGGCCGCGGTGGCCAGGCACGCCACCTCGTCGGCCCCGACTACACCGCGGCCCGCGCTGGTCGCAGGCCCGCGCCCGGAGCATGTTCCGCTCTCGCCCGCGCAGCGGCGGATGTGGTTCCTCAATCGGTTCGGCGCCGATCCCGAGACGGATCGCGATCTGGGGACCGCGGCCGTGGACAATATTCCGGTAGCGCTGCGCGTACGTGGGCCGCTGGAGATCTCCGCGTTGTCTGCCGCGATCACCGATCTGGTGGCCAGGCACGAGGTACTGCGCACGGTGTATCCGCATACGCTGGCCGGGCCCGCGCAACTGGTGCGGCGGGTACACGCGGTATTCGACCTGACGCCGACGGAGGTGCCGCCGCAGCGGCTCGCCGAGGCGATCGGCCGCGTGGCCGGGCAGGGATTCGACGTCGCCGAGGAGATCCCGGTGCGGGTGCGGCTGCTGCGGTGCGGGCCGCAGGACCACACCCTGGTGCTCGTCGTCCACCACATCGCCGCCGACGGGGTTTCGCTCGGCCCATTGATGCGCGATCTGGCCACCGCCTACGCCGCACGGCATGACGGTAAGGCACCGGAGTGGACGCCGCTGCCAGTGCAGTACGCCGACTACGCGCTATGGCAGCAGCAGGTGCTCGGAGTGGAATCCGATGCCGATTCCCTTGCCGCGCGGCAACTCGCTTTCTGGCGTGCCGAATTGGCTGGGCTGCCTGCCCAACTCGAGCTGCCCGCCGACCGCCCGCGTCCGGCCGCCGCCTCGTATCGTGGCGCGACCTTCGAGTTCGCTGTCGACGCGGCCTTGCGTACCGACCTGGAAGCTCTCGCGGCCCGCTGCCGCGTCACCCCGTTCATGGTGTGGCATACGGCGTTGGCGACCTTGCTCGCCCGGTTATCCGGCACCGCCGATATCGCGATCGGCACACCGATCGCCGGCCGTGGCGAGGCCGCGCTCGACGATCTGGTCGGCATGTTCGTCAACACCCTGGTGCTGCGCGCACATGTGGATGGTGCCCGCGGCTTCGCCGAGCTGCTCGCCAAGACCGCCGACCGTGATCTGCGTGCCTTCGCGCACGCCGATATCCCGTTCGAACAGCTGGTGGAGGCGCTGAATCCGGTGCGCTCCTCGGCGCGGCATCCGCTGTTCCAGGTCGCGTTGTTCATGCAGAATATCGGGCCGGTCGCACTGACCATGCCCGGTCTGGAGACCGAGCTGGTCGACTTCGATCCCGGTTTCGCGAAGTTCGATCTCCAGCTCACCGTCTCGGATACCGCATCCGGGTATCGTGCCGAATTCACCTACGCCACCGATCTGTTCGATGCCGCGACCGTGCGGGAATTCGCGGCCAAGTTCATCCGGTTGCTGAGCGCGGCTGTACGGACACCGGACGCGCCGGTCGGCGATATCCCCCTGCTCGACGCCGGGGAGCTGGATTATGTCCTCTCCAGCTGGAATGCCAGCGGCCACAAGGTGGCTGACCGGTTCCTGCACGAGGGCTTCGACGCACAGGTGCGTCGCACTCCGGATGCCATCGCCCTGCGCACCGATACCGAGCAGTGGAGTTACACCGAATTGTCCGACCGGGCCAACCGGCTGGCCCGCATGCTCATCGAATGTGGTGTCGGCCCGGAGGCACTGGTGGTGCTGGCCATGCCGCGTACCGTCGAGCTGGTCGTGGCCATGTACGCCGTGGCGCGAGCGGGCGGCGCGTATGTTCCGGTCGACCCGGCGCACCCGGCCGAGCGGATCGGGCACATCCTCGATACCGCTCGTCCGCACGCGATCCTCACCACGACGACGGCCGGGTTCGACGCGGCGGCCACTACGTCCGAAGCACCCCCTGCCACCGTGTACTACCTGGACGAGCTCGATCTCTCGGGATACTCAGCAGGCAAGGTCGGTGACGGGGAACGCCGTGCCGTACTGCATCCGCAGCATCCGGCCTATGTGATCTTCACGTCCGGGTCGACCGGGAAGCCGAAAGGCGTCGCGGTCAGCCACCAGGCCATCGCCAATCAGTTGGCCTGGATGCACGCCGAATACGGCATCCGCGCCGGCGATATCTACTTGCAGAAAACCGCGAGCACCTTCGATGTGTCGCTGTGGGGCTACTTCCTGCCGCTGCGCGCGGGCGCGACGCTGTTGCTGGCCGCGCCGGACGGACATCGCGATCCGCGCTACCTCGCCGAGACCATCGCTCGCCACGGTGTCACGCTCACCGACTTCGTTCCGTCGATGCTCGCGGTATTCGCCGCGCACGCGGAGCCAGGCGAACTCGACACGCTGCGTGCGGTATTCGTCATCGGCGAGGCGTTGCCACCGGAGACGGTGGCGGCATTCGGTCGTGTATCCGCCGCGGGGCTGCACAACCTGTACGGTCCGACCGAGGCGGCGGTGTCCATCACTTACCGCGAGGTCACCGAGGCGGACGCACCGCTGGTGCCGATCGGTGAGCCGGAATGGAATTCGCAGGCTTATGTGCTGGACGCACGCTTGCAGCCGGTGCCGATCGGGGTGCCTGGCGAACTGTATCTGGCGGGCGCGCAACTGGCCCGTGGCTACCACGGCCGCGTCGATCTCACCGCCGACCGTTTTGTCGCAGGCCCGTTCGGTGAACCGGGCGCGCGCATGTACCGTACCGGCGATCTGGTGCGCTGGAGCTCCGACGGTGAGCTGATCTACCTGGGCCGCACCGACTTCCAAGTGAAGTTCCGCGGGCAGCGGATCGAACTCGCCGAGATCGAGACCGCGCTGCTGGCCTCGCCAGAGGTGAGCCAGGCGGCTGCCCGGTTGATCAGCGGCCCCACCGGTGATTTCCTGGCCGGTTATGTAATCGCCGCGCCGGGTGCGAGCCTCGATCCCGAGGCGCTGAAAGCCGGACTCGCCCACCGTCTGCCCGCCTATATGGTGCCTGCGGCCGTACTGGAGCTGGACGAATTCCCGCTGAATACCAGCGGCAAACTCGATCGTGCCGCACTACCGGTTCCGGTAGTCGCGGTCGAGCGGTTCCGCGCACCGGTGACCGCGCCGCAACGGCTGGTCGCCTCGGTATTCGCGGAGGTGCTGCAGCTCGAACGAGTCGGTGTGGACGACGATTTCTTCGCCCTCGGCGGCAGTTCACTCGACGCCACCCAGGTCACCGCACGTACCGGCGAAGCTATCGGGGTGCGGATTCCGGTGCGCACGCTGTTCGACGCGACCACAGTGCTGGATTTCGCCGCCGCGATCACCCGGCTGAGCGCCGATAGCGCACCCCGGCGTGCGCTGGTCCGTCAAGAGCGCCCCGAACGGGTGCCGCTCTCGCCTGCCCAGCAGCGCCTGTGGTTCCTCAACCGGATCGAGAGCCAGGACGGCACCGACAGCGTCTACAACCTCCCGATCGTGCTTCGGCTGAGCGGGCAGCTCGACGTCCCGGCGCTGGAACACGCTGTGCTCGATGTTCTGACCAGGCACGAGACCTTGCGCACGGTCTACCCCGATACCGAAAGTGGTCCCTATCAGTCCGTGCTGGATACCGTCGATATCGGCCGCGCGTTGCGACCGGTGCCGGTCGCTTCCGCCGCGGTGGCGGATGCCGTGGCCGGGATCGTCCGTACCGGGTTCGATGTGACCACCGAGCCGCCTGTCCGGATCGCGCTGCTGGCCATCGACCAAGCGGATACGCGGCCCGACGGCACCGGCGAGGAATACGTATTGGTGTTCGTTGTGCACCATATCGCCGCCGACGCTTTGTCGATGGTCCCGCTGAGCACCGATCTGATTCAGGCCTACGCCGCTCGGCGGGCCGGTACGCGACCGGATTGGGTCGAGCTGCCGGTGCAGTACGCGGACTACAGCCTGTGGCATCGGGAGGTGCTCGGCGCCGAGGACACTCCAGGCGATCTTGCCTACCAGCAGCTGCGCTTCTGGCGCGCGGTGCTCGACGGCGCACCGCCACAGCTGCCGCTGCCGACCGATCGCCCGAGGCCCGCTGTGGCATCGCAGCACGGTGCCGCTGTGGATTTCGTACTGGAGCCCGAGGTGGTGGCCGGGCTGCGCGATGTGGCGCACCGCGGTGGCGCGACCCTGTTCATGACACTGCACGCGGCATTCGCCGCGACCTTGGCCCGGCTGAGCGGTAGCACCGATATCGTGATCGGCACCCCGGTCGGCGGGCGCGGCGAGCGGGCACTGGACGCGCTTGTCGGCATGTTCGTCAACACGCTGGCACTGCGCACGCAGGTCAGCGGTGCCGCGCCGTTCGCAGCGCTGCTCGCCGAGGTGCGCGACAGCGATCTGGCCGCGTTCGCCAATGCCGACTTGCCGTTCGAGCGCTTGGTCGATGTGATGACGGTGGATCGTTCCTCCGGCGCGCATCCACTGTTCCAGGTGATGTTCAGCTTCGCGACCGCGACGCCCACATTGGGTAGTGCGGAGCTGCGGGTGCCGGGGCTGACGGTGCGTCCGGTCGAAATCGCCGATACCGGAGCGAAATTCGATCTCCACCTGGTCATCGAGGAGGAGACCGGGTCGGCGGGATTGTCCGGCAGCCTGCGGTATGCGACCGATCTGTTCGACGCGCGGACCGTCGAGTCGTACCTCGCCCGCTTCCGGCGGATCCTCGCCGCTGTCGCCATCGACCCGGATATGCCGATCGGCGATATCGAGCTGCTCTCGGACACCGAACGCGCACGGGTGTTGCGCGAGTGGAACGCCACCGGCCACCAGGTCGAGGAATCGGACACGCTCGCCACACTGTTCACCGCACAAGCGGCAAGGACACCCGATGCGCCCGCGATCACCTTCGAGGTGTCGAGTAGCTCCGTGACGCTCGCCCACCCGTCGCCCGACCACCACCCCTCATCGAGTAGCTCCGCGACCATTACTTATGGGGAGTTCGCCGGTCGGGTCAATCGGTTGGCCCGCTGGCTCGTCGACCAGGGAGTCGGTCCGGAGACGCTGGTGGCGCTGGGGATCCGGCGTTCGCTCGACTTGGTGGTCGGTATGTACGCGATCACGGTCGCGGGCGGCGGCTATGTACCACTGGACCCGGATCACCCCACCGAGCGCACCGCGCACATCCTCGACACCGCCGAACCGGTATTCGTGCTCACCGCAGGGGCCGAGCTGAACTGCGGCATCACCGAGATACGGATCGATCGGCTCGAGCTGTCCGGCTATTCGGACGCTCCGCTCACCGATGCCGACCGGCGAGCGCCGCTGCGCCGGGCACATACCGCGTACGTACTGTTCACCTCCGGTTCGACCGGTAGGCCGAAGGGCGTGGTGATGAGCCATGGCGGCATCGTGAACCGGCTGCGCTGGATGCAGTCGGAGTATGTCGCGCTCGGCTCGCACGATGTGCTGTTGCAGAAGACTCCTGCCACTTTCGATGTGTCGGTGCCGGAATTCTTCTGGCCGTTGCAGGTGGGGGCCAGGATGGTGCTGGCGCGGCCGGACGGGCATCGTGATCCGGCTTATCTGGCCGAGCTCATCCGCCGTGAGGGCGTTACCGCCGCGCATTTCGTACCGTCCATGCTCGCTCTTTTCGTGGCCGATCCGGTCGAGGTGCCGTCGCTGCGTGAGGTGTTCTGCTCCGGCGAGGCCTTGCCCGCGGGTACGGCCCAGCGGATGCGTGAACTCACCGGGGCGCGGGTGCACAATGGCTACGGTCCGACCGAAACCGCGGTAGAGGTGAGCTTCCACGAGGTATCCGATACCGATGTCGAGACCATGTCGATGGGTAAGCCGATCTGGAATACCAGGGCTTATGTGCTCGACGCACGGTTACGGCCGGTGCCGGTCGGGGTGCCGGGTGAGCTGTATCTCGCCGGCGTCCAGCTGGCGCGCGGCTATCTGGATCGCGCCGATCTGACCGGTGACCGATTCGTCGCCGACCCGTTCGGTCCGGCGGGGGAACGGATGTACCGCACCGGCGATCTGGTGGTGTGGAACCAGGCAGGGGAGCTGGAATTCCTCGGCCGCACCGATTTCCAGGTGAAGCTGCGCGGCCTGCGCATCGAACTCGGTGAGATCGAGTCGGTCCTGCTCGCGACGCCGGATATCGCCCAGGCGGCTGTCCTGGTGCGGGACGATCGGGGTACCGGACAGCAGCTGGTCGCTTATCTGGTTGCCGAACAGCCGGTCGATATCGCCGTTGTGCGGGACGCGGTGGCCGAGCGACTGCCGAGTTATATGGTGCCGCAGGCCTTCGTGCTGCTGGAGCGGTTCCCGGTGAACGCATCAGGGAAGCTGGACCGCGCGGCGCTGCCCGAGCCCGCGCCGACGGCTACAGAATTCCATGCGCCGAGCGGACCGGCGGAAACACTTGTCGCGCAGACGTTCACAGTGTTGCTCGGGGTGGACGAGGTCGGCGCGGACGACGATTTCTTCGCCCTCGGCGGCAATTCGCTCAGCGCGACCCAGCTCGCCGCACGACTCGGCAAGGCCACCGGCGCCGAGGTGGCGGTACGTACGATCTTCGACGCGCCGACGGTGCGCGCGTTGGCTCGCCGGATCACCACAGCGCGGCCGGAGGAAAGCGAATCCGTCGCCGTGCCGCCACTCACACCGCAGCAGCGCGGTGCGGCTATCCCATTGTCGATCGCCCAGCAGCGCATGTGGTTCCTGAACCGGTTCGACAATGCCGGTGGCGGATACAACATCCCATTCGCTTTGCGGCTGACCGGGGCGCTCGACGTGCCTGCCCTGGCGGCGGCTGTCGCCGATGTGCTCGCCCGGCACGAGACCCTGCGCACGATCTATCCCGAACACGACGGCGTGGCGGCACAGGTGGTGCTCCCGGCCGAGGCGACGCTGGTCGACCTGGCGGCGCAGCCGGTAACCGCGGCTGCGGTACCGGAACTCGTCGCCGCTGCGGCGCAGACCGGTTTCGATGTGACCACCGAGGTCCCGCTGCTGGTGCGGCTGCTGCGCGTGCAGGCAGAGGCCACCGAGGAGACCGCTGCGGAACAGGTGCATATCCTGCTGTTCGTCGTGCACCACATCGCGGCCGACGGCTGGTCTTTCGCGCCGTTGACCCGCGATCTGGCCAATGCCTATATCGCGCGCTGCGCGGGTGCCGCTCCGGAGTGGCAGCCGCTGCGGGTGCAGTACGCCGATTTCGCGATCTGGCAGCGGGCCGCGCTCGGTTCCGCCGACGATCCGGCCGCGCTGCTCTCCCGCCAGCTGGCTTACTGGACCGACCGGCTGGCCGGGGTGCCAGAGGTGCTGACTCTGCCGTCGGACCGGCCCCGCCCCGCGGTCGCCACCAACCGGGGCGGCGCGCTCACCGGACGCCTCGACGCCGCCATGCACCAGCAGATCCAGGATCTCGCCGCGGCGCATCGGGTGACCCCGTTCATGGTGTTGCATGCCGCGTTGGCCGTACTGTTGAGCCGCTACGGTGCCGACGCCGATGTGGTGATCGGCGCACCGGTCGCCGGACGCGGCGAGGAGGCGCTGGACGACCTGGTCGGCATGTTCGTCAACACGCTGGTGCTGCGCACCGAGGTCCGTCCGGACGCGACTCTGGCCGAACTGCTCGCCACCGTGCGCGCCGCCGATCTGGCGGCTTACGATCATGCCGCGGTGCCGTTCGAGCAGCTGGTCGAGGTGGTGAACCCGGTCCGCTCCCAGGCGCACGCCCCGCTGTACCAGGTCGCGCTGACCCTGCAGAACCACGCCGCGCCGGAATTCCGGCTGGATCAGCTGGCCATCGCCGCACTGGAAGTCGGTCCGGCGCCGATCCAGCTGGATCTGGACTGGACGCTGACCGAGCGCTACACCACCGAGGGCGCCCCTGACGGCATCGACGTCCACCTGCATTACGCGCTCGATCTGTTCGACGAACCGACCGTCGCCGGTTTCCTGGCCACGTTCGAGCGGGTGCTGCGCACCGTGCTGCACGACACCAGCACCCTGGTCGGTGATGTCGAACTGATGTCGGTGGCCGAACGCGATCTGATCCTTGTCGACCGCAACGCCACCGCGCGCACCTTGCCCGGTGAGACACTGGACGATCTGCTCACCACCAGGGTCGCGGCCACGCCCGGCGAGATCTGCGTGCGCTATGAAGGCGCCGAACTCACCTACGCGGAGTTCGCCGCTCGGGTGAACCGGCTGGCCCGCGTGCTCATCGCGGCGGGCGTCGGTCCTGAGGCCATTGTCGGCCTTGTCGCATTGCGCAGTATCGACATGCTCGTGGCGATGTACGCGATCGTGCGCGCGGGCGGGGCCTATCTGCCGATCGACCCGGCGCATCCGGCCGATCGAGTGGCGCAGGTGCTGGAGACCGCGGCCCCGCGACTGGTGCTTACCGTCGGTGGTGCGACGCTGTCCGGCCAGGACGGGGTGCGCGTACTCGACCTCGCCGAACTCGATCTCGACGGCATCGCCGATGGGCCGGTGTCCGATGCCGAGCGGATCGGCGCGCTGCGCCAGGACAACACGGCCTATGTGCTGTTCACATCCGGTTCCACCGGACGTCCGAAGGGTGTCGCGGTCACCCACCGCGCGATCATGAATCAGCTGCGCTGGCTGGAATTCCGTTACCAGGTCACCGCGGCCGATCGCATCCTGCAGCGCGCGCCGCTGACCTTCGACGTATCGGTCTGGGAGTGTTTCCTGCCGATCGCGGTCGGTGCGCCGCTGGTGATCGCGAGGCCGGGCGGGCATCTGGATCTCGCGTACTTCGCGGATCTGCTGCGCGAGCACCGGATCACCATCGCCGAGTACGTACCGTCGGTGCTGGCCGCTCTGATCGGTGAGGGGATGGGCGACGCGCTCGGCTCGTTCCGGCATTTGCACTGCGGTGGTGAGGCGCTCACCCCGGATCTGCTCGCGGCGCTGCACGGCAGTTTCGACGGGGCGGTGCACAATGCCTACGGTCCGACCGAGGCGGCGATTTCGGCGATCTACCACGAGTTCACCGCGGCCGATGTCGAATCGGGCCGGGACGTCGCTATCGGCAGACCGTGCTGGAACACCAGGGCCTATGTACTGGACGCACGGCTGCGCCCGGTGCCGGTCGGGGTCATCGGCGAGTTGTATCTGGCGGGCGAGCAGTTGGCCCGCGGTTATCACGCCCGTGCCGGGCTCACCGCCGAACGGTTCGTCGCCGATCCGCTCGGGGGGCAGGGCCAGGTGATGTACCGCACCGGCGACCTGGTGCGCTGGAATCGCGATGGCGATCTGGTGTACTTGGGCCGCAACGATTTCCAGATCAAACTGCGGGGCCAGCGGATCGAGCTCGGCGAGATCGAGGCCGTACTCGCCGCCGCGACCGGAGTGACCAATGCCGCGGTGCTCGTTGCCGCCGACAGCGCGGGCTACGAATCCCTGATCGGCTATGTCACCGGCGCGGGCCTGTCCGCCGAGGCGGTACTCACCGAAGTGCGTGCGCACCTGCCTGCCTATATGGTGCCCGCCCAGGTGGTTGTGCTCGACGAGATGCCATTGACCACGGTCGGCAAACTGGACCGCTCGGCGCTGCCCGCTGTCGAATTCACCGGCACCGAGGTGCGGTTCCGCCCACCGAGGGAAGGAACAGAGGCGGTACTGGCCACGTTGGTCGCCGATCTGGTCGGTGCGGCGCGGATCGGCGCGGACGACGACTTCTTCGCCCGTGGCGGTAATTCGCTGCTGGCCATGCGGCTGATCGCCAGGGCGAATGCCGCTTTCGGCTGTGCGCTGACCGTGCGCGATGTGTTCGAGGCGCCGACCGTGGCCGAGCTCGCGGTGCTGGTCACGCGATCGACACGGCCAAATGCGGCCGCCGGGCCGGTGCTCGCGCCGCGTGAGCGGCCCGCCCGTATTCCGCTGTCCATGGCGCAGAACAGGATGTGGCTGCTGCATCAGCTCGATCCGGATTCGGCTGTGTACCACATCCCCATCACCATCCGGCTCACCGGCGCCCTCGATCACGTGGCGTTGGGTGCGGCGGTGCGCGATGTGATCGGCAGGCACGAATCGCTGCGCACCGTCTTCCCCGCCGACGCCGAGGGGCCGGTCCAGGTGGTGCTCGCCGACGCGGAGGTGCCAGAGCTGCCGCTGCATCCGGTCGAGGTGACCGAGCCGCAAGTGCATGACGCGGTGCTCGAGGTGGCCGCGGAAGCCTTCGACCTGCGTACCCGGATTCCGGTGCGGGCAGTCCTGCTGCGCACCGCGCCCGATGACCATGTGCTCGTCGTTGTGGTCCACCACATCGCCGCCGACGGTGTGTCCACCGCACCGCTGGCCCGCGATCTGATGACGGCCTACACCGCGCGGATCGCCGGGCAGGCGCCAGGATGGCAACCGCTGCCGGTGCAGTACCCGGATTTCACGCTGTGGCAGCACGAGGCACTCGGTTCGGCGGCCGATCCGGATTCCGTGCTGTCGAGCCAGATCGGCTATTGGCGAGACGAACTCACCGGACTGGCTCCGGTGCTGGAGCTGCCGACGGACCGTCCGCGTCCACCGGTGGCCTCCGGTCGCGGCGCCACTGTCGAGTTCGCGATTCCCGCCGAGCTGACCGGAGCGCTCGCCGAACTCGGGCACCGGCACGGTGTTTCGACCTTCATGGTGCTGCACGCCGCCTTCGCCACGCTGCTCGCCCGGCTGGCGGGCACCGACGATATCGCCGTCGGCACCCCGGTCGCGGGCCGTGGCGAGGAAGCGCTGGACGAGTTGGTCGGCATGTTCGTCAACACCCTGGTGTTGCGTACTCCGGTCGCGGCGGGCACATCCTTCGCTGAGCTGCTCGGCCGAGTGCGTGAGGTGGATGTGCGTGCCTTCGCGCACGCCGATCTGCCCTTCGAACGGTTGGTCGAAGAGCTGAACCCGGTGCGTTCGCAGGCCCATTCGCCGATCGTGCAGACCCTGCTGACCTTCGAGCACCGTGATGACACCGTGCTGCGCCTACCTGGCCTAACGGTCTCGGCCTACCCGCTGGACAACCGGGTCGCGCAGTTCGATCTGGCGGTGGAACTCGCCGAATACCAGGCCGAGGAGAACGGCACCGCGATGCGCGGTGTGCTGCGGTACGCGACCGACCTGTTCGACCGCGGCACGATCGAATCGTTCGGGGCTCGTTTCGTTCGCGTGCTGCGGACCGTGGTGGCCGACGCTTCGGTCCGCGTCGGCGATATCGAGTTGCTCGACGCCGCGGAGCGCGCACTGGTACTCGACCGCTGGAACGACACCGATACGCCGGTGGATTCCACGGCCACTCTGCTTTCCCTGTTCGAGACGCAGGTGGCGAGGACACCGCATGCGCAGGCGGTGACCATCGAGGTGCTCGGCCAGGATCATCCGTCCGCCGAGCACAACTACGCGACACTGACGTATGCCGAATTCGCGGGCCGGGCCAGGCAGCTGGCACGCTGGCTGGTCGAGCAGGGGGTCGGTCCGGATACGCCGGTGGCGCTCGGTATGCGGCGCTCGCTGGATCTGGTGCTCGGTATCTACGCGGTGACCCTCGCTGGCGGTGCGTACGTTCCGCTCGATCCCGATCATCCGGTCGATCGGCTGGACTATGTGCTGACCACGGCTCGGCCGGTGTGCGTGCTCACCTCGGGTCTCGACCTGGAGACAGGCGCGGTGCGGCAGGTCAGGATAGATCGACTGGAGCTGACCGGATATTCCACCGAGCCGTTGACCGCGCTCGACCGGCTCGGTATGCCGCAGCCAGGCCACACCGCGTACGTGATCTTCACCTCGGGCTCGACCGGTCGTCCCAAGGGGGTGGCGGTCTCGCACGCGGCGATCGTGAACCGTCTGAGCTGGATGCAATCGATGTATCCCTTGGCCGAGGACGACGCGGTGTTGCAGAAAACACCCGCCACCTTCGACGTATCGGTCTGGGAGTTCTTCTGGCCCTTGGCCTTCGGTGCGCGCTTGGTGGTGGCGCGGCCGGACGGTCACCGCGATCCCGCCTATCTGGCGCGGGTGATCGGCGAACAGCGCGTTACCACGGTGCACTTCGTCCCCGCCATGCTCGGGGCGTTCCTGGCCGAGGCGCGCGCCGCGGAGTGCACCACGCTGCGCACGGTCTTCGCCTCCGGCGAGGCATTGCCCGCGGTGGCCGCGCAACGGGCGCGCGAGCTGATCGGTGCGCGGGTGCACAATCTGTACGGGCCGACCGAGGCCGCTGTCGACGTCACCTATCACGAGGTGACCGACGCCGATCTGGTTTCGGTGCCGATCGGGCGGCCGGTGGCCAACACCAGGGTGCTGGTGCTGGACGCGCGGATGCGGCCGGTGCCGGTCGGTGTGCCGGGTGAGTTGTATCTGGCGGGTATCCAGCTGGCTCAGGGATATGTGACGCGGCCGGAGCTGACCGCGGAGCGGTTCGTGGCCGACCCGTTCGGACCGGCAGGGTCGCGGATGTACCGCACCGGGGACCTGGTGGTATGGCGCCCCGATGGTGAGCTGGCATACCTCGGCCGCACCGATTTCCAGGTGAAGCTGCGTGGTCTGCGTATCGAGCTCGGAGAAATCGAGTCGGCGCTCACCGCGCTGGATGCCATTGCCCAGGCGGTGGTGTCGGTGCGCGCGGACGAGCGGCTCGGTGACCAGCTCGTCGCCTATCTGATCGCAGCGCAGGGGCATTCGATCGATATCGAGGAGGTGCGCGCGGCAGTGCGCGCCGAGCTGCCCGCGTATATGGTGCCCGCGGCGTGGGTGGTGCTGGAGGAATTCCCGGTCAACGCTTCCGGCAAGCTGGACCGCAAGGCCCTGCCCGCGCCGGTGTTCGAGACCGCGGAATATCGTGCTCCGGTCACCCGCGCCGAGGTGGCTGCCGCGCAGATCATCGCGCAGCTGCTCGGTATCGAGCGGGTCGGTGCCGACGACGACTTCTTCGCCCTCGGTGGTAATTCGCTGATCGCGACCAGGGTCGCGGCCCGGCTCGGGGCCGAGCTGGATGCCGAGATTCCGGTCCGCCTGCTCTTCGAGGCGCCGACGGTGGCCGCGCTGGCCGCCAGGGCCGAACGGCTCATCGGCACCGGTGGTAAGCCCACCCTGGTGGCCCGACCACGTCCCGAGCGGATCCCGCTCTCACCCGCGCAGCAGCGACTGTGGTTCCTCAATCGCTTCGATCCCGCCGAGACCGTGTACAACATCGCGGTAGTAGTACGGCTCACCGGCGCCCTCGACCTGGACACGCTCGCCGCGGCTCTCGGTGCTGTGGTCGGCAGGCACGAAACCCTGCGGACGGTGTATCCGGATCTCGACGGCACCGGCTACCAGCGCATTCTCCCGCCTGCTCCGGTGCAGGAAATCCAGCGGCTGGAGGGGGCGCACGCGGTCGCCGAGTTCATCGCGACCCCATTCGATCTGACCACCGAGGTACCGCTGCGCGTCGGCCTGGTCACCGGCTCCGATCAGGACCACCTGCTCGCCCTTGTGGTGCATCACATCGCGGCCGATGGCTTCTCCATGGGACCGTTGGCCCGTGATCTCGCCGCCGCGTACGCGGCGCACGCGACCGGCACTACACCGGTCTGGTCCGAGCTCGCGGTGCAGTACGCCGACTACGCGCTCTGGCAGCGTGAGGTGCTCGGCGCCGAGGCTGACCCGGATTCGGTGGCCGCGCGCCAGCTGCGGTACTGGCGTGAGACATTGCGCGCCTTGCCCGCTCAGCTGGATCTACCCGCCGACAGGCCGCGCCCCGCGGTCGCCTCACACGCGGCGGCGAGCCTGACCATGGCACTGCCGGACGAGGTCAGCGCTGGCATCGCGGAGGTGGCCGCGCGCTATGCGGCCACCCCGTTCATGGTGGTGCACGCCGCGTTGGCCACGATGCTCGCCCGGCTGTCCGGTACCTCCGATATCGCCATCGGCGCACCGGTCGCGGGCCGTGGCGACGCGGCGCTGGATGATCTGGTCGGTATGTTCGTCAACACCCTGGTGCTGCGCACCGAGGTGCCGGGCACCGATACCTTCGCCGCGATACTGCGCCGGGTGCGCGCGGACGATCTGGATGCCTTCGCACACGCCGACGTCCCGTTCGAGCGATTGGTCGAGGCGCTCGACCCACCGCGCTCCCAGGCGCGACACCCGCTGTTCCAGATCGCGCTGTTCTATCAGAACCTCGCGCCGATCACCGCGGAGATGGCGGGCATCACCGTCACCGAGCAGGAGTACGACTATGCGACAACTCCGTTCGATCTCCAGCTGACCGTCAGCGGCGACGAGCTGCATTTCACCTACGCCACCGATCTGTTCGACACCACCACGGTCGAGACCTTCGGCACCAGGCTGACCCGCTTGCTCGCCGCCGTTACCACTGATCCGGATCAGGTGGTCGGCGATATCGATCTGTTCGGCACCGATGAGCTGCACCGCGTAGTCGTGGAGTGGAACAATTCCACGCACACCGCGTTCGTCGCCGAAATGCTGCTCGACGAATTCGAGGCGCAGGCTGTCGCGACCCCCGATGAGCCCGCGCTGGTGTTCGTCCCCGATACCGCATCGGGCCTGCAGGATCAGCGCATCGTGAGCTACGGCGAACTGGATCAGCGCGCCAATCAGCTGGCCCGCCATCTGATCGCAGCGGGTATCGGCCCGGAATCGCTTGTCGCGCTGGCGATTCGGCGTTCACCCGAGCTGGTGGTCGCGATGTACGCTGTGCTCAAGGCTGGTGCCGCGTACGTACCGATCGATCCGGATCATCCGGCGCAGCGCATCGCGCATATCCTCGATTCCGCCCGACCGGCCGCCCTGCTCACCACCACGACCGATCGGATCGATGCGGGTGATACCCCCGTGACCGTCCTGGTCGACCGAGCGGTGCTGGACGGTTACTCCGCCGAGCCGATCGTGGCCGAGGAGCGCATCGCGCCGATCCATCCACAGCATCCGGCCTATGTGATCTTCACCAGCGGATCCACCGGTAAACCCAAGGGTGTGAGCGTTTCGCATGCCGCGATCGTCAATCAGATGACCTGGATGCAGTCGCAATACCAGCTCACCGCCGAGGACGTCTATCTGCAGAAGACCGCGACCACCTTCGATGTATCGCTGTGGGGTTACTTCCTTCCGCTGCGGATCGGCGCGACCCTGGTGCTCGCCGCACCGGACGGTCACCGCGACCCCGGTTATCTCACCGAGGTGATCGCCGGGAAACAGGTGACAGTCACCGATTTCGTGCCCTCGATGCTCAGTGTCTTCGCCGGACATGTCGCCGCCGCCGAGCAGCGGGCGCGGCTCGACTCGTTGCGCATGGTGTTCGTGATCGGTGAAGCACTACCCGCCGAAGCCGTACGGGCCTTCGGTGCGGTGAGCGCCGCCCGGTTACACAACCTGTACGGGCCGACCGAGGCGGCGGTGAGTATCACCTATCGCGATGTCACCGGCGAATATGAGCGCACCGTCTTGCCGATCGGCATTCCGGAGTGGAACAGCCGGGTCTACGTCTTGGATTCGCGGTTGCGTCCGACCCTGCCAGGGGTGGCCGGTGAGCTCTATCTCGCGGGTATTCAGCTGGCCCGCGGCTACCACGGCAGACCGGATCTGACCGCGGACCGCTTCGTGGCCAACCCGTTCGGTGCGCCAGGCGAGCGGATGTACCGCACCGGCGACCTGGTGCGCTGGGAATGCGGCGGCGACACCGCCGAGCTGGTGTATCTGGGCCGGACCGACTTCCAGGTGAAGTTCCGCGGCCAGCGCATCGAACTCGGCGAGATCGAGGCCGCGCTCGCCGCGGCGCCCGGTGTGGCGCAAGCCGCCGCACGGGTGGTCACCACCGCTACCGGCGACGATCACCTGGTCGGTTACCTCACCGCCGTACCTGGCGGCACGGTATCCGATGCCGAGGTGCTGCGCTCCGCCGCGGCCACGCTGCCGTCGTACATGCTCCCCTCGGCACTGGTCACCATGGCCGAGTTCCCGCTCAACGCCTCCGGCAAGCTGGACCGTAAGGCACTGCCGGACCCCGTATTCGATCGGGTGGCCTACCGTGCCCCGGTGACCCCCGCCGAGCGGCTGGTGGCCGAAGCCTTCGAGATGGTTCTCGGGGCGGGGCCGGTCGGCACCGAGGACCATTTCTTCACTCTCGGCGGTAATTCGCTCAGCGCCACCAGAGTGCTGGCCCGGCTCGGTGATCGGCTCGGCCGCCGGGTTCCGGTGCGGTTGTTGTTCGAGGCGCCCACCGTGCGTGCGCTCGCCGCGATGCTCACCACGGAGGCCACCGCGACCGAGCAGGTGCTGCCATTGGTCGCTGGGGTACGGCCGGAACGGATTCCGCTGGCGCCGGTGCAGCGCGGTATGTGGTTCCTCAACCGGCTCGACCCGGCTTCGCCCGCGCACAATATCCCGGTCGCGCTGCGGATCGCGGGTGTGATCGACACGGCGGCCCTCGGCGCCGCGTTCGACGATGTTGTCGCCCGGCACGAGACATTGCGCACGATATACCCGGTCGACGCGGCTGGGATCGGTCATCAGGTGATCCTGCCTCCGGCAGCCGCTGGGGTGCGTTTGGCGGTGGAGGAACTCGACGGTCGTCCGGTGGCCGACCGGATCGCCGAATTCCTCGGCGCGGGTTTCGATGTCACCGCCGAAGTCCCGGTGCGCGCGATACTGCTGCGCGAACACGACACCAGTCATGTCCTGGTCGCGGTCGTGCACCACATCGCGGCGGATGGCTACTCGATGGGCCCGCTGCTGCGGGATCTGCTGGCGGCCTATCTCGCGCGCACGCTCGGCACCGAGCCACAGTGGCCCGCGCTCCAGGCGCAATACGCCGATTACGCGCTGTGGCAGACCGCGGAGCTGGAGACCGCGAGCGCACCGCAGCTCGCGTACTGGACCGAAACGCTGCGTGACCTGCCCGACGACCTCGAACTGCCCACCGACCGTCCGCGTCCTGCCGTCGCGAGCAAACGCGGCGCGAGCGTACGGGCCAGGATCGGTAGTCAGGTCGCGCTCCGGGTGCGTGAGCTCGCGGCGCGGCACGATGCGACGCCGTTCATGGTGGTGCACGCGGCGCTCACGGTGTTGCTGGCGCGGCTGACCGGCTCCGATGACATCCCGATCGGTACGCCGGTGGCCGGGCGCGGTGCGGCGGCGCTGGATGAGCTGGTCGGTATGTTCGTCAACACCGTGGTATTGCGTACCCGGCCGGACCAGGACCGCTCTTTCCTCGACCTGCTGGAGCAGACCAGGACGGCCGACCTCGCCGCGTTCGGGCACGCGAGCGTGCCGTTCGATCGGGTGGCCGATGAACTCGGTGTCGAACGTTCGCAAGCCAGGCATCCCCTGTTCACAGTGGCGCTGAGCTACCTGAACACCGGTGCGGGCACCATCAGCGTGCCCGGTCTCGCGCTCACCCCGGTCGAATTCGACGAGCCGGTGGCCCGGTTCGATCTGCAATTCACCGTTGCGGCCGAACCGGACGCCGATGGTCACCTCGCGATCGAACTGGATTACGCCACCGATCTGTTCGACGCGGACACCGCCGCGGCGTTGTTGCGCCGCTTCAGCAGACTGCTCGGCTCCCTCACCGCGGCGCCCGAATCGCCGATCGCGGCGGCCGATCTGCTGTCGCCTGCCGAACGCGCCGAGGTACTCGGCCGCAGGGGCGGTACCCCGGTGCCGCAGTACACGCTGGCCGAGTCGATGGCCACGGCGGTGGCCTTCGATCCCGGTGCGGTCGCGCTCATCGAGGGAGAACGGCAGCTGAGCTACCAGGAGCTGGACGAACAGTCGTCCCGGTTGGCGCGCATGCTCATCGGCTACGGCCTCGGCGCAGAAGATGTCGTGGCGGTGGCGGTGCCACGGTCGATCGAATCCATGGTCGCGGTCTGGGCGGTGGCCAAGACCGGCGCCGTGTTCGTTCCGGTCGATCCGACCTACCCGGCCGAGCGCATCACACATATGCTCTCGGACTCCGGCGCTGCGCTCGGCGTGACCATCGCCGCCTGCCGGGACGCGCTGCCCGGTGCGGTCGACTGGCTGGTGCTGGACGCGTCGGCATGCGTCGAACGGATGCGCAGGCACAGCGCGGCAGCGCTGAGCGCCGCCGAACTGATCCGACCGGTACGGGTGGAGAATCCGGCATGGATGATCTACACCTCCGGCTCGACCGGAACCCCGAAGGGAGTTCTCGCCACCCACGGTGGCCTCGCCGGAGTGGCTCGCGCCCAGCGGGATCGGTACCAGGTCACCGCGGATGCTCGTGTCCTGCATGTGGCCTCACCCAGTTTCGATGCCTCCATGTTGGAACTGCTGCTCGCTCTGTCCGCTGGCGCGGCGCTGGTGATCGCACCGGCTGGTGTCTACGGCGGCGCCGAGCTCACCGCGCTCATCCGCGATCAGCGGGTGACGCATTCGTTCCTCACCCCCTCGGTGCTGTCGACGCTCGATCCGGCCGAACTGGGCGGGCTGCGTCAGCTCACCGTCGGCGGCGAGTCCTATGGCCAGGACACCGTGCGGCGCTGGGCGAGCGGGCGCTCGTTCTACAACACCTACGGTCCGACCGAGACCACCATCATCACCACGATCAGCGCGGCGCTGCGGCCGGAGGATCCGCTAGAGCTGGGTACGCCGATCCACGGTATGTCGGCGGTGGTGCTCGATAGCAGGCTGCGGCCGGTGCCGGTCGGTGTCACCGGCGAGCTGTACCTGCGTGGCCCAGGTCTGGCCAGGGGATACCATGCGCGAGCCGGGCTTTCGGCTTCCCGCTTCGTCGCCGATCCCTATGGTCCTGCGGGCGGGCGGCTGTACCGGACCGGCGATCTGGTGCGCTGGACCCGCTCCGGCGCCATGCGGTACGTGGGGCGCTCCGATCATCAGGTGAAGGTGCGTGGGCTGCGCATCGAGCTCGGTGAGATCGATGCCGTGCTCGCGGCGCACGAGGCGGTGGATACCGCGGTCACCGTGGGCCATACCGATTCCTCCGGCACGGTCTCCCTGGTCGCCTATGTCGTCGCGGCGGCGGGCCGGACGATCGACACCGCCGATCTGCTCGCCCATGCCGCCCGCTCGCTCGCGGCGTATATGGTGCCGAGCAGTGTGCTTGTCCTCGACGAGCTGCCCCTGACGCCGGTCGGGAAACTGGATCGCAAGGCGTTGCCGCGGCCCGAGCTGAGTGCCGCGCCATTCCGCGCACCACGCACCCCGGTCGAACAGGCGGTGGCGCAGACCATCGCCGAGGTGCTCGGCCTCGACGGGGCGGTGGGCTTGGACGACGACTTCTTCGCCCGCGGCGGCAACTCACTGACCGCGACCCAGCTGTCCGCCAGGCTCGCGGACCGGCTCGGCGTCGGCGTCGGCGTCCGGCTGGTGTTCGAGCACCCCTCGGTCGCCGCCTTGGCCCAAGCCCTGGCGACCGCATCCGGGGAAGGTGCGCGTCCCGCGCTCAGCAGGCGGACGGGCACCGGTCCGGCGCCACTCTCCCTCGCCCAGCAGCGCATGTGGTTCCTCAACCGGCTCGATCGGCAGTCCACCGCCTACAACATCCCGCTGGCGGTGCGGCTGACCGGCGAACTGGACGTGGCCGCGCTCAACGCCGCGATCGGGGATGTCGTCACCCGCCACGATGTCTTGCGCACGGTGTACCCGCAGCACGAGACCGGTCCGGTGCAGGTGGTGCTGCCCGCCGAGACGAACACACCGGTCCTGGTGCCCATCACGGTTCCCGTCGATGATCTCGGCGCGGCGGTCGCAGACTTCGTCGGCGGCGGTTTCGATGTCACCGAGACCATCCCGGTGCGCGCCAGGCTGTTCGCCCCGGTCGACGACCACGCCGATGCCGAGCGGGCGACCAGGACTACCGAACATGTGCTCGTGGTGGTCGTGCACCATATCGCCGCGGACGGCTCATCGTTGGTGCCGCTGGCCCGCGATGTCATGGTCGCCTACGCCGCGCGCAAACAGCACACCGCGCCGGATTGGGCGCCGCTGCCGGTGCAGTACACCGACTTCAGCCTGTGGCAGCGCGAACTACTCGGCGCCGAGGACGATCCGGATTCGCTGTTGTCGCGCCAGATCCAGTTCTGGACCGAGGCGTTGGCGGATCTGCCGGCACAGCTGACCGTGCCGACCGATCGCCCGCGCCCGGCCATCGTCTCCACCAGGGGCAAGCATGTCGATTTCACGATCGATGCGGCGGTCCAAACCCAGCTGATCGAACTCGGCCGGGCATCGGGGGCGACCCTGTTCATGGTGATGCATGCCGCGTTCGCGTTGTTGCTGGCCCGCTTGTCCGGTACAGGGGATGTCGCGGTCGGCACCCCGGTCGCCGGGCGCGGAGCCCCCGAACTCGACGAAGTGGTCGGCATGTTCGTCAACACCCTGGTGCTACGCGCACAGGTCGATGCGGGCGACGGATTCGCCGATCTGCTCGGACAGGTCCGCAATACCGACGTCGCGGCCTTCGCCCATGCCGATGTGCCCTTCGAGCGGTTGGTCGAGGTGCTCAACCCGGAGCGTTCCACCGCGCGGCATCCGTTGTTCCAGATCGGCTTCTCCTTCCACAATCAGGCGGAGGCCGATTTCGTACTGGACGGCTTGACCGCCACCGCCGCCGATTTCGAGTCCGAGATCTCCCAGTTCGACTTGCACCTGGTCATCACCGACCGCTACGGCGCGGACGGGACCCCCGCGGGCATGGCCGCCTCGATCACCTACGCCACAGCCCTGTTCGACGAGGCCACCGTCGCGGGCTTCGCCACTCGTCTGCAGCGGTTGCTGCTCGCGGTCTGCGCGGCTCCCGAGCGGCCGGTCGGCGATCTCAGCTGGCTGGATCCGGCGGAGACCGAGCGCATGGTGGTCACCTGGAACCGGGCCGAGCGCAGCTTCGCCCCGGCCACACTGCTGTCGGCCTTCGAGGCGCAGGTCGCCAGGACACCGGAGGCGATCATGATCGTCGACGGTACAAGGACGGTGACGTACCGGGAGTTCGGTGCGCGAGTCAACCGCCTGGCCCGGGTACTCATCGGGCGCGGTATCGGCCCGGAGACCAGGGTGGCGCTGGCTATGGCGCGTAGCGTCGATCTGCTCGTCGCGATGTACGCGGTAGTGACAGCGGGTGGCGCCTACGTACCGCTGGATCCGGCGCATCCGCGGGAGCGCACCGCGAGCGTACTGGCCGCGGCGCGCCCGCAGCTGGTACTCACATCGGCGCGCGCGCCGATGTTGTCGATGTCGGCGGAACACGGTGTGGTGCTTGATATTTCAACTGTCGCCGACACTCGCGCCGATCGTCCGATCCGAGACGAGGAGCGGATCGCACCGCTGTCGCAGGCGAATACCGCGTACATCATCTTCACCTCCGGATCGACCGGCATCCCCAAAGGCGTGGCGGTGCCGCACGCCGCGATCGCGCATCAGCTGGACTGGATGCAAGCGGAATACACGCTCGGCTCCGATGACGCGATCACACTGATGACCTCCGCTGCCTTCGACTTGTCGGTGTGGGAGTACTGGTTGGCACCACGTACCGGAGCCAGGATCGTGCTCGCGCCCCAGGACGCGCAGCGCGATCCGGAGGGGCTGCTCGATCTGGTGCGCCGAGCGTCGGTGACCACACTGACTCTGGTGCCGTCGCTGCTGGCGATGTTGGCCGAAGCGTCAGGTGCGCGACCGCTGCCGACCTCGTTGCGCAGGGTGCTGGTCATCGGCGAGGCGTTGCCCGCCGCGACAGTACGGCGAATCGAGGCGCTCACCTCGGCTCGGATCGACAACCTCTACGGGCCGACCGAGGCCGCGGTATCGGTGACCCGGTTCCGGACCAGTGCGGGCAGTAAGCACACGGTGACGCCGATCGGCACACCGGAATCCGGCAACCAGGTCTACGTACTCGACGACCGGCTGCACCCCGTTCCCACCGGAGTGACCGGTGAGCTGTATCTGGGCGGTGCGCAGCTGGCCCGCGGCTATCACGGCCGCGTCGACCTCACCGCGGAGCGGTTCATCGCGAATCCGTTCGGTGCCACTGGCACGCGCCTGTACCGGACCGGCGATATGGTGCGCTGGGGTGTCGACGGCAACCTCGAATACGTCGAGCGACGCGACTTCCAGGTGAAGGTGCGTGGTTACCGCATCGAACTCGCCGAGATCGAGCACGCGTTGCGCGCCCGTCCCGAAGTGGCCGAGGCAATCGTCATCGCGTACGACACCGGCGGCGACAACGCGGTACTCGCAGGTTATTTCACCGCGGCGCGGCGACTCGATCCGGGCGAACTGCGTACCGCACTGGCGGATACCTTGCCGAGCTATATGGTTCCCGCGGTACTGCGGCAACTGGAATCGCTGCCGCTCACCGCGAACGGCAAGGTCGATCGGGCCGCGCTGCCACGACCCGATCTCGGCGTAACCGAATTCCGCGCCCCCGATACCGAGCTGGAACATCAGGTGTGCGCGGTCTTCGCCGAGGTGCTCAACACTGAGCGGATCGGTTTGGACGACAACTTCTTCGAACGCGGCGGTAATTCGTTGCTGGCCACCCGGCTGGCAAACGGACTGAGTACCGCGCTCGGCGAACAGATCCCGGTGCTCTGGCTGTTCACCGCGCCGACACCGGCCCGCTTACTCGCCCACCTGGAGCAACACCGGTCCGGCCGCGGCCGGGTCGATGCGGCCGCCGCGTTCGATGTGATGCTGCCGCTGCGTACCGGTGGTACACGCGAGCCATTGTTCTGCATCCATCCTGCCAGTGGCGTGGCTTGGTCGTTCGCGGGTCTCGCGGCCCACCTCGACCCCGATCGGGATGTGTACGGCATCCAATCGCCGGTATTGAATGCCGAGGTGGCCCTGCCCGAGTCCATCGACGCCTGGGCACGTCGGTATGTCCAGGAGATTCGCGCTGTGCAGCCGGAGGGTCCGTATCACCTGCTCGGGTGGTCACTCGGTGGCGTGCTCGCCCACGCTGTCGCCGTACAACTGCAAGAGCAGGGACAGCGGGTAGCGGTACTGGCGATGATGGACAGCAGGCGTCGTATCACCGTGGACGAGGATGCGGTGGTCCCGGTCGCCGATCTGCTCGGTGGATTGCTCGGCGAAGCGGCCGACGATGATGATGCCGAGCTGGACCTGCCCCAGCTCGCGCGCCGGATCGCGGAGCTGCCGGAGCCGTTCGCCTCCTTCGGCGCCGATCGCCTCGATCGGGTCTTGGCCGCGGGGGCCGGATCACTGGAGTTGATCACGCGGTACCGTCCGCGCCCGTACAAGGGCAATCTCGTGTATTTCACCGCCACGCTCGACGATCCCACCGGCGCCACCGGCGCGGCGAGCTGGGCGGATGTGGTGGACGGCACCGTGCACAATCACGCGGTGCACGCCTCGCACTGGCGGATGACCTCGCAGGACGCGCTGGCCAGGATCGGTCATGTCCTCGCCGAGGCATTGTCCGATGCCGACCGGTCCTAGATCTCCCGGCCTGATTCTCCGGGACTCGATTCCCAGAACACTGACTCGACCAGGAAAGAGGAGCTCGAATGAACAACCCGTTCGATGACGATGACGCCCAGTTCTACGTTCTGATCAACGAGGAGGGCGAACATTCGCTGTGGCCGATCTTCGCCGCCGTTCCCGGTGGTTGGACCATCGCTCATGGCGCCGCCGATCGCGCGTCGTGTCTGCAGTATGTGCAGGATCATTGGGTGGATATGCGTCCGAAGTCGCTTATCGACGCCGTGCCGGACACGGTGAACTGATCACCCGCGTCCGATGCGTGCACTCTTCGTGTCGCACTGACTCGAAGCGATGGCCGGTGGTGCTGTTGTGCGGAGGAATGGTGTTGGGGTACATGCAGGCCCAGTAAGTGTCTGTCGATCTTCGGCGTAGCGGCCTGCCTTTACTGTCGAGATCCGGGTTCGTGTCGCGGGTGTGGATACGGTCGGTATGGGCTCGGCGAGTGCTGGTGCCCAACATGACCGTGTCCGGCACCGTGACTACGCCGGGCTGCCATTCTCGTTGTCTCGGCTGTGGTCCCGCCGGGTTGTGTGGCGACGGTCCGAGGGGATCTCGGCCGTGCCACACAGTTCAGCGGTCGTGGCCGCCGCTCAGATCGTGATCCCGAATGCGCCGGTGGCGCTGGTGGCGATCACGGTGGGGGTGGCGGTGCCGGTGATCGGCGCCGAAACCACCTGAGCGAGACCCGTGTTGGCGATGAACAGGGTGCTGCCGGAGGCGGTGATACCCGCAGGGCTCAACAGGCCGGTCACCAGGGGGGTCGGGGTGCCGCCGGTGACCGGTACCGTCACCACCTGAGCGGCCCCGCGCTCGCAGATATAGAGGAGGTTGCCGACCCGGACGAGACCTTCGGGATCGTCCAGGCCGGTCGCCAGCAGGGTCGGTGTGCCCCCGGCCTGCGGCACCGAATACACGTTGCCGGTGACTGCGATGCCGTCGGTGAAGAACAGCAGGCCGCCGTAGGTGTAGGGCAGCGCGTTGCTGGTGCCGTCCACGGAGGTGACGGTGACGCCGACGGTGCCGGTGCCGGGTGGGGCGATGGCGTTGATCTGGGTGTCGGAGACGATGGTGAACGTGGTTGCCGTCGCGCCGAACCGCACGGTCAACGGGCCTGCGCCGGTGAATCCGCTGCCGAAGATCTCCACGGTGTTGCCGCCGGATTCGGGACCGGAGATCGGGTTGAGCGCGGTGAGCACGGGTGTGGCCAGCAGGGCCGCCGCGAACGGCGCGAACCCCGATTGGGTCGCCGCTCCGTCGGTGATCCCGAAGACGCTGGTGGGGCTGGTGGCGATCGTGGTGGGGGTGGTGGTGCCGGTGATCGGCGCCGACACCACCTGATTGGTACCTTGGTTGGCGATGAACAGGGTGCTACCGGCGACGGTGATATCCGTGGTGAGCGACAGGCCGGTCACCAGGGGGGTCGGGGTGCCGCCAGTGGTCGGCACCGTCGACACCCGGGCGGCCGTGAAATCACAGATGTAGAGGAGGCTGCCGACCCGGACGAGACCTGTGGGAACAACCAGCCCGGTTGCCAGCAGGGTCGGTATGCCCCCGGTTTGCGGTACCGAATACACATTGGTGACGCCATCGGTGAAGAACAGTAGACCGGCGCCGCCGTAGGTGTAGGGCAGTGGGTTGCTGGTGCCATTGAGCAGTGCCTGGACGGTGACCTCGATGGTGCCGGTGCCGGGTGGGGCGATGGCGTCGATCTGGGTGTCGGAGACGATGGTGAAGGAGGCGGCCGTCGCGCCGAACCGCACGGTCAACGGCCCGGCCCCGGCGAACCCGCTGCCGAAGATCTGCACGGTGTCGAAGCCGGCCGGGGGACCGGAGCTGGGGTTGAGTGAGGTGAGCACGGGCGCCATCGGGGGCCTCCCAACGGGGAGAAGAGGATTGTCTTGCAATAGATGTCGAGGTGGTCTCGGCATCGCTGCATCCAGTAACCCACTGGTGGTGGTGGTTTCGCAACGAATCCCGGTAGCGGTTGCGCATCAATCCCGGTTCACTGTCCGTCTCGGATCCAGCTCTCGGAACGACTGGTCACTCGGGGTGACAGTGGTTGCTCGGCAGTGGGTATCGGGGCCCGGATGGTGTGCAGTCGGAATCCTGGTGCCGAGAGTTGGTGCACCGGAGCAGATCCGAGATCAGGGGTCCTGGTGTGGTGTTTTGCCGGAAGTCTCCTCGGATCAGGAATCGAGGGTGGCCATCAACATGGCGGCCGCTGCCCTCAGGTCCTGTTCCCATTGCTTCGGTGGGTTCAGCGGCATGAACCCGTCCATGGACATGTACATTGCGGCGAGGCCTTGGGAAACAGCGCGGATTCTCTGGGCGGGGATACGTGGATAGTAGCGCTGGAGAGTGTTTTCGATGGCGTCGAGGAACTGCTGGAAGCAGTCCACGAGCGGCTCGCGCATGCCTGGAT
This sequence comes from Nocardia spongicola, assembly GCF_047200775.1. Classification (NCBI taxonomy): domain Bacteria; kingdom Bacillati; phylum Actinomycetota; class Actinomycetes; order Mycobacteriales; family Nocardiaceae; genus Nocardia; species Nocardia spongicola. The sequence goes on from NZ_JBJZOO010000002.1 coordinate 615,173, forward strand.
TGGAATCCGCCGCGACGATCAAGGCTTGATATGCGAGGAAAAGATCTGCTTCGCTTGCTCCTTGGGATAGGAAGATCATGTCGATGAGGTCTGTCGGCGTGGTTGTGGAGGCGAGTTCGGCTTCGAGTTCGCGTGTTTCCCTGGTGAAGCGCTCTGTGACGTAGCGGGTCAGCGACGCGATCATCTGCTCGCGGTTGCCCAGATAATGCCGCAGCATGGGGCGTTTGACTCCCGCTTCATCGGCGATGCGCTCTTGAGTCGCGCCTTCCAGGCCGAATCGCGCTATACATCTGACGTACGCTGCGAGAATCTCTTCGGAACGCTGTGCTTGCATGCTCGGTCGCGGCATAACCGGTGTGCTTAGCAGGCTTCCTGTTTCCTGTCAATTGCTGTTCTGCGCCGAACCCATACAGCCGGTGAGTGTGCTGCCTATGGGTGAGCCGCGCTCATGAGCGGCGGTCGGCGAGGGTTACGAGTGGTCACCGCACGGGGCTGGTCCCGTGGGCGGTGTCGCGGCCCTGTCTGTGTCTCATGCTGTGCAGGCCTGTTCCGTTGTACTACCGCAGCAGCTCTAGGTTTATTGTCAATATTGACAATAAACCTTTGTGTGGCTACCGTGGTGTCAACGGGCGGCACGAATGCCACCCACGATCGACGGAGGGATGAATGCATGACGACGCATCCTGGTTCGCCGGACGCATCGGCGGCGCGGGGGCCTGGCTGTCGTAGTTCGCTGCCTATGTGGTGCCGGTCATATTCGCTGTAGCAATCTGGATAGGTGCCCAGTTTCCATGGCCCCGCTCTTCATGTGATGGGTCATACCCACATTGTGGAACGGTAGATTTTTCTCTTCACAGAAATCTATCGCTCTGAACGCACTCTTTCATTCTTTTTGCGTTTCGCTGTTTTCGATGCCGTGACGGTCGGTGTCGATATATTTCTTGTGCTCAGAAATTACGTATGAGCTGCGAGCGTACGCAAAATTATCTGTTATTCCCATTGTGAACGACTCGGGCTGCCGCTCGGGTCGAGTCGATGATAAAAGTAAGGATTGATCCATGGTGGATCGGATGTACCACGAATTGCCGGTTGCTGCCTACACGTCTCAGGAGTGGTTCGACCGCGAGCAGGATCGGATCTTCTCTCGTGTATGGCATTATGCGGGGTTCGCGGAGGAGGTCTCGAAGCCCGGTCAGTATCTGCCGGTGCAGGCCGGTAAGAGCAATATCCTGATCGTGATGGGGCGGGATCATCGCCTGCGTGCTTTCCACAATATCTGCCGTCATCGTGGTGCGCAGTTGCTTCGTACCACGGGAAAGGTGCAGCAGGCTATTACGTGTCCTTATCATGACTGGACTTATGATCTCGAGGGTTGTCTTCTCACGGTTCCGGATGCCGAGACGGAGTATCCGTCGGGTATCGATAAGTCGGGATTGGGTTTGAAGCCTGCGTCGGTCGGTATCTGGCGGGGGATGTTGTTCGTGCACCCGGAACCGCCGGATCAGGCGCCTGCACTGGAGGAATGGTTCGGTGCTGTCGATTCGCAGATAGGGTCGGCGCAGCCCACGGAAATGACCGAGATACCTTTTATGCGGAAATCCTATGAGGTGAAGGCCAACTGGAAAGTACTCGTCGAGAACTTCGTGGATGTATACCATCTGGCACATCTGCACTCCGCGACGCTCGACATGTTCGACCACGCGAAAGCGGAATACGGGTGGCACGGTCCACATTTTTTGATCCAGGAACCCATGAGCGCGATGCGCGGAGGCCGCCGTAGTAGCGGTGAGCCGGGCGACTCGAGCAGTCTTGCCGGATCGTCTCCATGTTTTTTCCCTGGTATCGCATTCGTGGTGTCCGATTACTTTTGGTCGACCTTCATCATGACTCCGCTCGCACCCGATATCTCGCACGTCGAAACCCGCACCAAGATTTCCCCCAAATCGGCCTGGAAATTTCTGCGGGAAGAACGGATGTCCCCTCTGGCCCTGCTCGGAGGGCGGAAGGCCAAGGTAAGCCGAGCGGAGGCGGCCGGTCGCAATGATCCGTTGGCGTCCGGCGACGTGATCCTCGAGGACATCTATGCGTGTGAACAGCAACAGAAGTCGTTCGCCAGTCCTTTCTTCGAGGTCGGTCCACCGGCTCGGGGGGAGAGCCCCGTGATCGAACACCAGCGCGTGGTACTCGACTACCTCCGATAGTCGAGTATCCATATCGCATAAGCATGGCCATTCGTATGAACTGTACGCGTGCGAATTTCGAAGTGCCCTGGTCGACGGTGATCATATGAGCACGTATCCAACGATATGCTCTCAGTGCAGAGCAGGAGGGGTCCTTCAGTGTTGCTGACGCCGCACAGATTGACAGTCGCCGCTGTGCGCCCGGTAATCGGCGGCGAGGCCGGGGCCATCGAATTCTATATTCCACCGCCCCTCCGCGAGGAGTTCACGTGGAAAGCCGGGCAGCATGTGTCGCTTTCGGTCTGTATCGATGGGCGTGAGTACCGGCGGAGCTATTCGATCACGAATCCTCCCGGTGAGACATTGGCCGTGGTCGTCAAACGCGTTCGGCGCGGCACGGTGTCGAACTATCTGGTCGACCACCTTCGGGTCGATGACAGTATCGACGTGCTCGGACCCTACGGCAGCTTCGTGCTCGAGCCCGCACCGCGCAGCAAGCGCACGCATTACTTCATCGGAGCCGGAAGCGGTGTGACACCGCTCTATGCCATGGCGCGGACAGTGCTGCGCGATGAACATTTTTCATCCGCGCACATGATCCTGGGAAATACCGATGGACGGAGGATTATTTTCGATAAAGAACTTCAGCGGTTGCGTAGCGACTATTCACGCCGCTGCACCGTACGTCATGTTCTGTCGTCTCCGCGTTTTCGTGATATAACAATCGCGTGGCGTAGTGGTCGAATAGATCTCGACGCTCTGAAAGCGCTGTTTTCCGAAACGCCACCAGCTGCTCAGGATGTGCACTACTGGATCTGTGGCCCGGATTCCATGAACTACGACATCGCCGATGCGCTCGGTGCTCTCGATGTCCCGAGTTCCCGAATCCACAGTGAGAGTTATGGACACACCACAGGGAGTACGACCGATGTGTCCAGTGTGGATTCCACCGGCGCTATTACGCTCGATGGCCGCCGCACCGATGTAGTAGTGGCAGCACAACAGACCTTTCTCGATGCCGCCCGAAAATCGGGTGTACAGCCGCCGTACAGCTGTGAATCGGGAGTCTGCGGAGCCTGTAAGGCGCACCTGCGCAGTGGGGAGATCCGTCATCGGCGCCAGATGGCGCTCGATGAGCGCGAGGTAGCAAATGGATACGTCCTCACATGCCAAGCCGTACCAGCCGCTACGACGTTCGACCTGACCTACGACATCTGAAACAGCCGGACGAACCGGCTTATACCCCTACGCATCCATATACCTCGGTAACAGACAGGGCCGATCTCGCATGACAGGACTCCACAGTGAATACCGGCTCCACCACGCATTCCTCGACCGCACAAGGTTTCACCTACGAACACCGTCACCTGAATATTTCCCGTTGTGGACGGTTCGGGGCGGGTCGAATCGATGACGAAAGTAAGGATTGATCCATGGTAGATCGGATGTACCACGAATTGCCGGTTGCTGCCTACACGTCTCAGGAGTGGTTCGACCGCGAGCAGGATCGGATCTTCTCTCGTGTATGGCATTATGCGGGGTTCGCGGAGGAGGTCTCGAAGCCTGGTCAGTATCTGCCGGTGCAGGCGGGTAAGAGCAATATCTTGATCGTGATGGGGCGTGATCATCGCCTGCGTGCTTTCCACAATATCTGCCGTCATCGTGGCGCTCAGTTGCTTCGTACCACGGGAAAGGTGCAGCAGGCTATTACGTGTCCTTATCATGACTGGACCTATGATCTCGAGGGTTGTCTTCTCACGGTTCCGGATGCCGAGACGGAGTATCCGTCGGGTATCGACAAGTCGGGATTGGGTTTGAAGCCTGCGTCGGTCGGTATCTGGCGGGGGATGTTGTTCGTGCACCCGGAACCGCCGGATCAGGCGCCTGCGCTGGAGGAATGGTTCGGTGCTGTGGATCCGCACGTGGGGCCTACACAGCCCGCGGAAATGACCGAGATCTCCATGCTGAAGAAATCCTTCGAGATCAAGGCCAACTGGAAAATTGTCGTCGAGAACTTCGTGGATGTATACCATCTGTCGCATCTGCACTCCGCGACGCTCGATATGTTCGACCACGCGAAAGCGGAATACGGGTGGCATGGTCCACATCATGCGTTTCGGGAACCCATGATCACGGCGCGCGGAGATCGTCATAGCAGTGGCGATCCCGGCGATTCGAGTGATCGATTCGCTTGGGCTCCCATGCTTTTCCCTGGTATCGGATTAGGGGTGACCGATTACACGTGGTCGACCTATATCATCACTCCACTCGCACCCGATCTCACGCGCGTCGAAACCCGCACCAAGATTGCCTCCGAGTCGACCTGGAAATTTCTGCGGGAAGAATTTCTGTCCCCTCGGGCCTGGCTCGGAGGGCGGAAGGCCAAGGTAAGCAGAGCGGAATCGGCCGGTCGCAAGGATCCATTGACGTCCGGCGATTTCAACATCGAAGACATCTATGCGTGTGAACAGCAACAGAAGTCGTTCGCCAGTCCTTTCTTCGAGGTCGGTCCACCGGCTCGGGGAGAGAGCCCCGTGATCGAACATCAGCGCGTGGTACTCGACTACCTCCGATAGCCGAGTATCCACATCGCACAAGCGCGACCAATTGACAGTCGCTGCTGCGCGCCCGGTAATCGGCGGTGAAGCTGAGGGGATGTAGTCCGTGCCACACAGTTCAGCGGTCGGGGCCGAGGTTCACGTCGTGATATCGAATACGCCGAGGGGGATGGTGGCGAGCACGGTGGGGGTCGCGGTGCCGGTGATCGGTGCCGACACCACCTGAAGGGTGCCCACATTGGTGATGAACAGGGTGTCACCGGAGGCGGTAATACCCTGAGGGCCGAGTAGGCCGGTCACCAGAGGGGTCGGTGTCCCGCCGGTGACTGGCACCGTCGACACCTGAGTGGTAAAGAACTCGCATATATAGAGAAGATCGCCGACTCGGACGAGACCTCCGGGACGGTTCAGGCCGGACCCGAGCAGGGTCGGTGCGCCACCGGTCTGCGGCACCGAATACACACTGCCGGAGATAGCGTTATCGGTGAAGAACAGCAGGCCGCCGTAGGTATAGGGCAGTGGATTGCTGGTGCCGTGCAGCAGGGCGGTGACCGTGACGTCGACGGTGCCGGTGCCTGGTGGGGCGATGGCGTTGATCTGGGTGTCGGAGACGATGGTGAACGTCGTTGCCGTCGCCCCGAATCGCACGGACAACGGACCGGCGCCGGTGAATCCGCTGCCGATGATCTGTACCGTGTTACCACCGGAGGTGGGGCCGAAGTTGGGGTCGAGCGAGGTGAGCACGGGTGCGGCCAGGAGGGCAGCTGCGAACGGTGCGATCACCGATTGTGTCGGCACCCCGTCGGTGATCCCGACGACACCGGTGGGGTTGGTGGTGATCACGGTGGGAGTTGTGGTGCCGGTGATCGGCGCCGACACCACCTGATCGGTGTCTCGGTTGGCGATGAACAGGGTGTCACCGGAGGCGGTGATATGCGCAGGGTTCGACAGTCCGGTCACCAGGGTGCTCGGTGTCCCGCCGGTGACCGGCACCGTTACCACCTGAGCGGACACGGCCTCACAGATGTAGAGGAGATTACCGACCCGGACGATACCCGTGGGGCCGCTCAGGCCAGATGCCAGCACGGTTGGTGCGCCACCGGTTCGCGGTACCGAATACACATTGCCAGGGACGGCGCCATCGGTGACGTACAGCAGGCCTGCGCCGTCGTAGGTGTAGGGCAGCGCATTGCTCGTGCCGTTCAGCAGGGCGGCGACGGTGACATCGACGGTGCCGGTGCCTGGTGGGGCGATGGCGTCGATCTGGGTGTCGGAGACGATGGTGAACGTGGTTGCCGTCGCCCCGAATCGCACGGACAGTGGGCCGGCTCCGGCGAATCCGCTGCCGGTGATCTGCACTGTGTTGCCGCCGGAGGTAGGGCCGAAGCTGGGGTCGAGTGAGGTGAGCACCGGTGCCATCGGGAGTCTCCGAACGGGAAAGGTTGTTCTGCAATCGATGTCGGTTTGTTCGCAACATCGCTGTATTCAGTAACTCACTGGCAGTGGTGTTTTCGCAACGAATCCTTAGTGGCTGTTTCGCAACAATTCCTGGTCCGGCGCAACAGCGCCGGCCAGCCGGTGTCCATCCTGGTTGTATCGGCTGTGGTTCCGCCGGAATCGTGTGGCACGGTTCGAGGGGATGTCGACCGTGCCACACAGTTCAGCGATAGGGGCCGCCGCTCAGGTCGTGATCCCGAATGTGTCGGTGGGGCTGGTGGCGATGACGGTGGGGGTGGCTGTGCCGGTGATCGGCGCCGATACCACCTGATCGGTGCCTCCATTGGTGATGAACAGGGTGCTAGCGGAGGCGGTAATGCCCTGCGGTCCCGATAGACCGGTCACCAAGGGGGTCGACGTGCCGCCGGTTGTCGGCACCGTCGATACCTGAGTGGCCAAGGGCTCGCAGATGTAGAGGAGGCCACCGACCCGGACGAGACCTCGGGGAGTGCCGAGGCCGGTCGCCAGTGGGGTCGGTGTGCCCCCGGTCTGCGGCACCGAATACACAGTGCCGGAGACGAGGGCATCGGTGAAGAACAGCAGGCCGCCGTAGGTGTAGGGCAGCGGATTGCTGGTGCCGTGCAGGAGGGCGGTGACGGTGACGTCGACGGTGCCGGTGCCTGGTGGGGCGATGGCGTTGATCTGGGTGTCGGAGATGATGGTGAAGGTGGTCGCTGTCGTGCCGAATGTCACGGTCAACGGACCTGCGCCGGTGAATCCGCTGCCGGTGATCTGTACCGTGTTGCCGCCGGAGGTGGGACCAGAGATGGGGTCGAGCGAGGTGAGCACCGGTGCGGCCAGGAATGCATTCACCAGCGGTGTGATCACCGATTGCATCGGTACCCCGTCCGTGATCCCGAATGCACCGGTGGGGCTGGTGGCGATGACGGTGGGGGTCGCGGTGCCGGTGATCGGCGCCGACATCACCTGACTGGTACCCCGGTTGGTGATGAACAGGGTGCTCCCGGAGACGGTGATGTCCGCAGGGCCGAGCAGACCGGTTACCAGGGGGGTCGGCGTGCCGCCGGTTGTCGGTACCGTCGACACCTGCCCGGCGCCGGACTCGCAGATGTAGAGGAGGTCACCTACCCGGACGAGACCTTGGGGACGGTCAAGGCCGGTCGCCAGCAGGGCTGGTGTACCCCCGGTTTGCGGTACCGAATACACGGTGCCGGAGATGAGACCATCGGTGAAGAACAGCAGGCCGCTGCCGTAGGTGTAGGGCAGCGGGTTGCTTGTGCCGTCCAGTAGAGCGGTGACGGTGACATCGACGGTGCCGGTGCCTGGTGGGGCGATGGCGTCGATTTGGGTGTCGGAGATGATGGTGAAGGTGGTTGCCGTCGCACCGAATGTCACGGATACCGGGCCGACGTCGGCGAATCCGCTGCCGAGGATCTGTACCGTGTTGCCGCCGGAGGCGGGGCCGAAACTGGGGTCGAGTGAGGTGAGTACAGGCGCCATCGGGGACTCCGAACGGGAAAGGTTGTTCTGCAACGGATATCGTTGTGGTTTTGACACCGCTGTATCCAGTAGCCCACTGGCGGTGGTGTTTTCGCAACGAATCCTTAGTGGCGGTTTCGCAACAATTCCTGGTCCGGCGCAACCGCGCCGGGCCCGGCGGTGTCCAACCTTGTTGTATCGGCTGTGGCTCTTCCGGAATTGTGTGGCGACGGTCCGAGGGGATGTCGGTTGTGCCACACAGTCCATCGGCAGGGGTTGCTGCTCAGGTCGTGATCCCGAATACTTCGGTGGGACTGTTGGCGATGACGGTGGGGGTGGCTGTGCCGGTGATCGGCGCCGATACCACCTGATTGGTGCCTCGGTCGGTGATGAACAAGGTGCCACCGGAGACGGTGATATCCGTAGGGGCCACCACGCCGGTCACCAGGGTGGTCGGTGTACCGCCGGTGATCGGCACCGTCACCACCTCATTGTCCCCGTTATCGCAGATGTAGAGGAGGTTGCCGACCCGGACCAGACCTCGGGGAGAACCCAGACCGGCTGCCAGTACGGTTGGTATGCCGCCGGTTTGCGGGACCGAATACACACTACCGATGTCATCGGTGAAGAACAGCAGGCCGGTGCCGCCGTAGGTGTAGGGCAGTGGGTTGCTGGTGCCGTTCAGCAGGGCGGTGACGGTGACATCGACGGTGCCGGTGCCTGGTGGGGCGATGGCGTTGATCTGGGTGTCGGAGATGATGGTGAAGGTGGTCGCTGTCGCACCGAATTGCACGGACAGTGGGCCTGCGCCGGTGAATCCGCTGCCGGTGATCTGTACTGTGTTGCCGCCGGAGGTGGGACCGAAGCTGGGGTCGAGCGAGGTGAGCACCGGTGCCGACAGGGCAGGTGCGATCGGTCCTACCACCTGTTGTATCGGTGATCCATCGGTGATCCCGAATACGGCGGTGGGGCTGGTGGCGATCACGGTGGGGGTGGCGGTGCCGGTGATCGGCGCCGTCACCACCTGATCGGTACCCGAGTTGGTGATGAACAGGGTGCCACCGGAGACGGTGATATCCGTAGGGAGCGACAGACCGGTCACCAGGGTGGTCGGTGTGCCACCGGTGATCGGCACCGTCACCACCTCATTGGCTCCGTTATCGCAGATGTAGAGGAGGTTGCCGACCCGGATGAGACCGGCGGCAGCGCTCAGGACGGAGGACAGCACGGTTGGTATGCCACCGGTTTGCGGCACCGAGTACACATTGTTGGCGATATCGGTGAAGAACAATAGGCCGGTGCCGCCGTAGGTGTAGGGCAGTGGGTTGCTTGGGCCATCCAACAGGGCGGTGACGGTGACATCGACGGTGCCGGTGCCTGGTGGGGCGATGGCGTTGATCTGGGTGTCGGAGATGATGGTGAAGGTGGTCGCTGTCGCCCCGAACGTCACGGACAACGGGCCGGCGCCGGCGAATCCACTGCCGAGGATCTGTACCGTGTTGCCGCCGGAGGTGGGGCCGGAACTGGGGTCGAGTGAGGTGAGTACGGGCGCCATCGGGAGCCTCCGAACGGGAGAGGTTGTTCTGCAACGGATATCGTTGTGGTTTTGACACCGCTGTATCCAGTAAGCCTCCAGTGGTGGTGATTTCGCAATAAATACCTGGTAGCGGTTGCACAACGAATCCCTGGCCGCCCCTTCATCTCGGCCCCGAATCTGCGACCGGCCGGTCTCGGGAGGGACAGTGGCTGTCCGGCAAGAGGTATCGGGGTTCGGATGCATTCGTCTCGACATGTGCAACCGTCTGTATCCAGCGCCTGCCGGGAAGCGTTTCAGGGCCTGCCCGTGAGATCGAATGAACCCATCGTTTCACCGAAAATCTATGTTGAGCAATGAGTTTCGTATTTCGATTCTTGGTTTCCCTTTCAGGGCGAGCGTTGGTCGATTTTATTGTGGTGGTTGATGCTTGGTGGAGGGTGATGTCGTGGCACCGCTGTATCCAGTAACCCGCCAGCGGTGGCGGTTCCACAACAAATCCCCGGTGGCGGTTCCGCAACGATCGCATTCCACTCGACGTGACAATGCCTGCCCGACAACGGGTATCGGAGCCTGGACGGGGTGCGATCAGATATCCGACGCCGAGAACGGTAAGACGGCCTCGCCATAGCGTGCGATGCGTTGTTCGATGTTCTGCGCGGTGCGACGCACCTGCTCACCCAGCATGCGGATGGCGGGGCCGTCGAGAGTGGCGAAGACGGTGGCCATCACCGTCATGGTCACTGTGCCGTCGGGGTTGTGGATCGGTGCGGATATCGTGGCGATGCTGTAGGCGGAGCCGTCGGCCAATTCGTCTTCCAGGACGTCGATGACGGAGAGCTCGGCGTAGGCGCGGGCCAGCTGGGTGGTGATCTCATCGACCTCGCCGTCGGCGCTGAGCGCGCGTAGTGCGGTATAGACGCGTACGTACTGCGGGGTGAGTCGTTCCACGATGAAGCCGCGGTGGCGGATCTCGGTGAGTACGGCTGTCATGCGCTGCTGGAACTGCCGGCTCGGCGTTCCGATTGCCTGCAGCCACTCGTGCTGCGCGTCGGCACTCGACCATGCGACATAATCGCGTCCGATCGGGGCTACGAACGGGGTGCGCATACCACGCTTGATTCTCGGACCGCGTTGGCATTCGCCGACGGTATCGATGACCACCAAGGTCGCGCCCTCCTGGCGGGCCAGCGAAACCTGGGTGTCGGCCGCGGTGGCCAGCTGCTGCAGATCGGCCCGATGTAGCCGGGTGCTGTCCGGCCTGGCCAGCCTGGTAATGGCGGGTCCCCAGGTGTAGCGGGCTGTCGCGGGGTCCCTGATCACCCACTCCCTGACTGTCAGCGTGGTCAGGATGGCGTGCCCCGTGGCCCGGCTGATGTCCAGACTGCGGCAGATCTCGGCCAGGGAGAACTGCTTGGCGGGCTCGCGGCCGAGCAGTTCCAGCACCGCGATCACTCGTTCGGTTGGCGCTGACAAGCCTTGACTCGAGGTCGGGGACGGGGCTACTTTCTGTGTCACATTATCGAACTATATGTCGATATTTCGACATGAGCAAGAAATCGGTGGAGGCACTGATGAGCGAGGCAATGACGGTGCACAGCAGGTACCGGCTGCTGGGGGATCGCATGACTGTCGAGATGATTGCGAGCTGCGCATGAGCACACTGACCAAATCCGGCCGCGACGTAACCCCGCCTGGCCTCGCGGAAGAGCGCCGGGTCTCCTCGCGGACTTGGCGAGCCTTCGGCATCTGGACGGCGGTCTTCTGGGGTACGACCGCGGTCTTCGCGGTGCTCTTCTATGTAGGGGCGGTCGACTTCACCACGAGCACCAAGGTCTCCCTCTACGCGATCAGTATCTGGCTCAACGGGCTGTTCATCCCGTTCCTACTGCCCGGCGCGAGGAAGCGGTCTCGTAGGGTGCTCATACACGAGGCCCTGGTGTTGTGGATTGTCTCCTATGTGGTGACGAATCTGCTCTGGGAGATCCCGTGGGTGATCTTCTCACCCTTTGTCTTCAACGATCTGAACACGTTGAGCGATATCGTCGCGCAGACCGGCTGGATGCGGGAGAACGTCCTGCACATGTACTGGTGGGATCTCGCCTCGTTCGGCTCGGTCGACCTCAGGACGGTCAACCACAATTCGACGTTCTTCGCGCTGGAGATTCTCGCCTTCCTCAATCTCGCCGAGTCCCTGATCTTCTGGCGCCTGAACAAGAAACGTTCTCCGATGCGCTATCTGGTTCCGGTGCTCGGTGCGGCCATGCCTGCCGCGGCAACCTTCATCTTCTCGTTCAGTGAGGTGTTCGCCGGCTTCGAGAACATGCCCGGCGGTGTTGCCGACACCCTGCTCGCGCTGGTATGGACGCAGTACCAGTACGTGGTCTTCCCGCTCCTGTTCGGGTACCTGGGTGCCAAACTTCTGCTAGAGGATTGGCGCCACAGCAAGGCAGTGGCGGCCGGGCTACCGGAGTCCGACCGGGCAACCGCGTAGCACGAAGATGGTTGCCTGCGCTGCTGTGGCTGCCGCGTCTTCCGGATTTGCGGCAACAGCAACGCAGGCAACCTTTACTGCGTCGTGGACGGGCGCGGGTTCGGTCGCGCGGTGACTGCCGGGCACCCGGCCGCGACACGCGCAACATGCACCGGAGTGGCGTTGATGCACCGCTCCGGCGGGCATGACCTCGGACAATCTCCGATGAGTCCGAATCCACTCCGAGCGCATGAAGGGGCCGCGCATGTCGTACAACACCGTGCTCACCCGGGATGGCTGCGAGCTGGCCTATCGCGATACCGGGGGACATGACATCCCTGTGGTGCTCCTGCACGGCTGGTCCCAATCCCAAGCCGTCTTCGATCGGCTGATCGACCAGCTGCGCCCCGGCCGCCGGATCATCAGCTACGACATGCGTAACCACGGCCGTTCCGGCCGCACCGACAACGGCGCCAGGATCAGCGCGCTCGCGGCAGACCTCGACCATCTGCTGCGCCACCTCGGCATCGACCACGCCCATCTGCTCGGGCACTCCATGGGCGCCTCGGTGCTCTGGTCCTATCTGGAACTGTTCGGCCCCGACCGGGTACGCAGCCTGACCCTCGTCGACCAGCCCATCGCTTGTATCGCCCAACCCTGGCTGCGGCAGGCCGAAGCCGAACAGGTAGGCGTCCTCTTCGACTTCCCCGGTGCGGGTGAGTTCGCCGCCTCCCTGCTCACCGATACCGCGCCGAGCACCCGCCGTGAGTTCCTCGCCGACATGCTCACCGACCACATCCACCCCGATGATTTCGAATGGCTCTACCAGCAGAACCTGCTGTTGCCGATGCCGTGGGGCGCCCGCCTGCTCATCGAACACCTTATGCAGGACTGGCGAGACCTCGTGCCTCGGATCACCATGCCCACCCTGCTCATCGGCGCCACGGCAGGCAATACCGCCTCCGGTTCACAAACCTGGCTCGCATCGCACATCCCCGATGCCGAACTGCGCATCATCGCCGAAAGCGACGGCGGAGCCCATTTCGCTTTCTATGAATCACCCCACCACTTCGCCACGATTCTCGGCGACTTTCTCGGCCGTGTGCCCACGTAGCCTGCTCCACCGCCGTTGTTCGCACGCGCGGTATCGGCTGGGTTGGAAGCCGTCGCAGGCCGTGACAGGCGCTCGGCGCGACACCGAGTACTCCGGGCGGGAAGGAGGCGGTGCGGTCCGCTGATCGCACCGCCGTCGCTCGTCCCGGTCGGCCTCACGCGAAGTCGGTCGCGATGATCTGTTCGATATTGCGTTCGGCGAGGGCTGTGATCGCCAGGAGGGGATTGACACCGATGTTCCCTGGTATCAAGGAGCCGTCCATCACGTAGAGGCCGGCGTATCCGTGCAGCCGGCCGTAATCATCGGTGGCCTGCCCGAGCGCGCAGCCACCCAAGGGGTGATAGACGAAGTCGTCGCCCCAGATCTTGTAGACACCGAACAGATCGGTGCGGTAGATCGTGCCTGCTTTGGAATTGATGGCGTCGAAGACCCGTTTGGCCGCTGTGATCGACGGCTGGGTGTAGGACGACTGCCAGGAGAGATCGACTTTCCCGGTGGACGAGTTATAGGTGAACTGGGCGCGATTGGGGTTGTCGGTGATTGCCAGATAGAGATTGACACCGTTCTCGGTACTTGTGGGGAACGGTGCGATTTCGGCGAACACAGGTCCTTCGGCATCGGCCCAGTTGTCGATGCCCATGCACGGAATCGTCGACTGTAACGCGCCGGTCAGATCCCATCCGGCCCTGGCGACCATCACATTGCCGTTATTGCCCCAGCCGGTGCCGACCGCGTCGGCCAGGTTCGGTAGTTCGCCCTGCGCCTTCATCGTGACCAGCAGCTTGCTGGTACCGACGCTACCCGCGGCGAAGATCACGGTCTCGGCGGTGACGGTTTTGTTCGCCAGGGTATTGCCGAGTGCATCGCTCTGGGTGATGGCCACGCTGTAGCCGTTCGCGGCGGGTGTCACACTGGTGACCTCGTGCAGTGGTGAGATGCTGAGCCTGCCGGTCGCCGCCGCTGCCGCGAGATATGTCTTGTCCAGGGAGCGCTTACCGTAGTTGTTGCCGTAGATCACCTCCCCGTTCAGCGCCGATCGGGGGACCTCCTCCGCCTGTTCGCGCCGCATATAATCGAAGTCGTAGACGTTGGGTACGAATGTGGTTGCGAAACCTGCTTTTTCGGCGGTTCTACGGCTGGCCCTTGCGTATTTATAGCATTTCGCGGATTCGAACCAGCCTTCGTCGACGTTGTTGACGCCGAGCGCGGCCTGTGCTCTGGGAAAATAGGTGGAGTACATCGTGGTGGCGTCGACCGACGGCAAGACTTGCTGGAAGTAATCCTGTTTCGGCAGTGGCGCCATGCCGCCGTTGACCAGCGAGCCGCCACCGACACCGCGGCCCTGATATATCCGTGTTGCCGCGAATTCCTCCGAGTCGAGCACGCCGGCGCTGCGCGGGCTGATGGACTTGTTGGCATTGACCCCGAGAAAGTGGCTTACCGGTTGATCGGTCTTGTTCCGGAACCAATACGAGCGCTGATCCGGCTTCAGCATGGTGCAGAATATCTTCCCGTCCGAACCAGCCGTGGTCCAACTCTGCCCCATCTCGATCATCGCCACCTGCTTACCGGCCTGACACAGCCGCAGTGCGGCGACCGATCCGCCGTAACCACTGCCGATGATCAGGATCGGCACATGGTCACCATCGCCGATCTCCGCGGCCATCGCTTTCGCGGTCCACAGTGCCGGGCCGAGCGCGATCGCGCCCCCCGCTATGGCGGTGCCCGCTAGAAAAGTGCGCCGCGTCATTCCTCGTCGAACGACGGTGTTTGTCGAGGGATGTCGGTTGTACATACTCAAAACCTTCCGATACGGAGGCGCGGAGGCCTCGAATCGGAAGGAATGTAACAGGTTCTAGTTTTGCTTCGAGGTGGAATCGATTGTGGATATGTATAATTCGCTCTCAGTAAATCGCCGGGTATTTTGGTCGGAAGCTCGAGTCGAATTCGATGCGGCAGATCGTTACCGCGAGGGGCGTCCGAAGAGCACCAGTTGCATCAACAGCTGCACCCGATCGGGTGCAGCCAGTGGTTTGTTGCCGAAAGCGCGGCCGAGATCGATGACTATCGCGAAGGCCGCGTGGACCAGGACACGTGACTCGGCGGGGGTGAGCTCGGGGCGTACCTCGCGTAGGAGCCGAGCCCACTCTTCGACGCTGAGCCGCTGGATATTGCGCAGCGCGGTGCGCTCATCGGCCGGAACATGTTGGAACTCGGTGTAATACACGAAGGTGAGGGCACGTTCGGCGAAGGAGCCGGTGACGTACTGCTCGATCAACGCGGTGAGCGCGGTTTCGGAGTCGGGCGCTGCCGCGACAGCTGGGCCGATCGCCCCGGAAACCCGTTCGGCGGCGCGACGGAACGCGGCGGCGAGAATATCGCTCTTGCCGCGATAGAACCGGTACACCGCGGAGGCGGCCGAAAGGCCTGCCGCGGTGGCGATGTCCTCCACACTCACATTCGGATATCCACGCTCATGGAACAGCTCTACCGCTTTGCGGAGTAGGAGTTCGTGTTTGAACGAGTCCGGGATCTCCACCGCGGGCACCGGCTCGACCGTATGTGCCGCGGGCAGCTCCGCGTCGGTGATCGACAAGCATGCCGAAAGTAGTATCTGGGAAAGGGATTTCACGGGAATAGCGGCATGATGGTCGGCAATGCTTGTGATGGTGCTCAGCAGCGCGGCCCGTAGTACGCGCAGGTCGTCAGCGGTCGTTTCCCGGCGCAGCCCGGCCAGCCTGCTGCCGAGGACGCTGAGGACCACGGACTGCTGTTCGGCGAGTGTGGCCTGGTCCTCGGGTTCGAGGTATCTGCCCTCCCAGCGCACCAGGGTCACTGTGGGACGGTTCTCGATGGTTACCGCGATCAGCGCCTCTAGCACCTGCCGGAGCCGCTGTTCGGCTGACTGCTCCGCATCTTGATCAGACCGCTCGACCGCTTCGGTCATCGCTCGGCCCACACGCAGCAGTTCCTCCTGGAACAGCGCGTATTTGCTCGGATAGTGCCGATACAGAGCCGCGGAGCTGATCCCGAGCTCGGAAGCGATATCGTCCATGCTCACGCCGTGGTATCCGAGCGCGCCGAATGCCGACGCCGATGCCGCCGCGATCTGGGCCCGGCGATTCTTCGGCCTGCGCCGGATCTCCCGAGATGCCGAGTCGCCGCTGCTCGCCTTCCGCGCCGTACGGCGATTGTCGACATTCATGACCGACATGGTATCGACCTGATCGGAGGATGGTCCTCGCCATATGGGGTGATACTGCTCCCACGGATGGTCCGGGAGGTTCGCCCGCTACCGCGGGTAAGCGGGAATCGCGGGGTCATTTCTTCCGCGCGCGATAGGCCGCGACAGCATTGCGGTTTCCGCATACGGTGCTGCAATAGCGGCGCGATCGGTTACGTGATAAATCGAAAACGATGCCGGAGCAGGTGCTGTCGGCGCAGATGGACAGCCTGCTCAGCTCATCGGAGCGGATCAGATCGATCAGCGCCATCGCGGTCTCGACGGCGATGCGGACGGGTAGCGGAGCCTCTGCGGATACGGCGTGAATGTGGTAGTCGAAGCCGCCGTGCCGGACCAGTTGCGGCATGGCCTGATATGTCGCCAAGGTCTCATTCACCAGCTGTGCTGTCGTATCGCGGTCGCTGGTGAGCATCCGGCGCAGCGGCATGCGCAGGGCGCGCACCGCCGCGAGCTCAGCGGCATCGCCGGAGTGCGCGCCGGTATAGAAGTGCTTGACGAAAAACTCGTCCAGCTGGGTGATCTCGGTCAGCGTATCCGGCGGTTCGGCCGAATTCACCAGTTCGACCGCGGCGATCATGGTCACTTCTGTGTCATGAGCGAAAGCCATTTTGACAGATTACCAACCCGGCCATACTGTCATGAGCAATGTTGACTATCACTCATGACAGTGCCGTGCGGCGGTGGCGAGCCGGACTGCTCTGCGCACTGGCGTCCGCATCCTCGTTCGGGTTATCCGGTCCGCTGGCCCGCGGTTTGATGAATGCGGGCTGGAGCTCGGTGGCTGTGGTCGCGGTGCGCGTGTTACTGGCCGCCGCGGTACTCGTGCCGATCGCAGTGGTGCAACTGCGTGGCGACTGGCAGTTACTGCGCCGCAACGCCACTCTGCTCACGATGTATGGGCTTATCGCCATCGCGGGCACACAGGTGGCGTTTTTCAACGCGGTCGCCCATATGCAGGTCGGGGTGGCCCTCATGATCGAACTCACCGCGCCGATCGCTGTGGTGGGCTGGCTGTGGTTGCGCCATCGCCAACCTCCCGCGGCGGCGACCGTCGCCGGCGCTGCGCTCGGGATCGGCGGCTTGGCCATGGTCATCGACATACGCACAGGTCAGACCACCAGCTGGGTCGGCATTGCGTGGGCCTTCGCCGCCATGGTCGGAGCGGCCTGCTACTTCGTGCTGTCCGCGCAGGGCAATGGCGTGCTGCCTGGCACCGTCCTCGCCGCGGGTGGGCTCCTTATCGGTGGATTCGCCCTGCTGGCGCTGGGGGTGATCGGCATCCTCCCGCTGCGCGCCACTACGAATCCGATCGTCTTCGACGACTTCACCGTCTCCTGGTGGGTTCCGCTCCTGTTACTCGGCACGGTCACCGCCGCCATCGCCTATGTCGCCGGTATCGCCGCTACCCGGCTGCTCGGCTCCCGACTGGCCTCCTTCGTCGCCCTCTTCGAAGTCTTGGCCGCACTGGTCTTCGCCTGGGCGCTGCTCGGTGAAGCGCCCCGCCCGATCCAACTGCTCGGCGGTGTGTTGATCGTCATCGGTGTCATCGTCGTCCGGCGCGGGGAGTGACCACCTCGGCTTTCGCGCTTACCCGCTGTTCATCAGCGATATCTCGCTCTGCTCCGGCCGGATACGGCTATGTACGAAAAACTCGATGAAATAGGTGATCTCGGTCAGCGTATCCGGTGGCATCGAGCCGCTTCCTGCCGATGCGGGTCATCGATATTGCTACTCATACATCGTCGACTTGGAAGCAGGTTACTCCGGGCGAAACCTCACTGATGTGCAGAACATCGCCCAGCGGCGCCGCTCGCTGTATGTCAATCTACCGATCAACGAGACAATCGCCGAGCGTGCGCGAGAAGTTCAGCAGTTGCTGGCGCGGAAGGGCCATCATCGAGCCGCGGGAATCGTGGATCTACTGACCGCGGCGGCCGCCGAGTTCCACGGCGCGGTGCTGGTGCATTACGGCGCGGACTTCGACCATATCGCCGAGGTGACCCGGCAGCCCCATGTCTGGGTTGCGCCGCGGGGCAGCCTCAGCTGAGCCGCGCCGAAACCACTGCGCCGGTAATGCGTGCGATCCGCGAAAGAAGTCCGGTGGCCCGTAAATGACTCGGTCACCGCACGTGGATCAGGAGAGCTGGGTATCTTCGCTGGAGAGAGCCGCACATAGGTTCTGTGATTGACTGCCCGCATGCGAATTGGTGACGTGAAAGCCTCTCTTATGGCCGGGTTTGCCAGGCAGCTTGCGCTCCCCACCGGTGCAACGGGCCGGGCAGTAACCAGGCTGCTCAATGTGACGAACCGGGCTCTGATGGACGGCACAGCAGCAGCGATCCATGCCAGCCCCGGTGATGCGGTCGCCGACATCGGTTTCGGTGGTGGTCATGGGCTGCGGTATTTACTCGAGGCCGTAGGTAACAACGGCACCGTCTACGGCATCGACCTGTCCGAAACGGTGATTGCGCAGGCCCGGAAGATGTTTCATGACCCGATCGCCAATGATCGGCTGAAGCTGCATCACGGGTCGATGGATGCCCTGCCCCTGCCTGATGCCGGCCTCGCCGGTGTAGTCACCGCGAACACGGTCTACTACATCGACGACGAAGCACTGGCGGCTTCGCTGAAAGAGGTTGCGCGCGTCCTCGCCCCAGGTGGCCGCCTGGCGATCGGCGCGGCCGATCCGGCCTATCATGCCGCGCTGCCGTTCCGCGACGGCATGATCAGCCGCTCGGAGCAGGAGATCACGAAGTTCCTCGAGGACGCCGGATTCACCGTCACCGATCACCGCCGCGTCGGCGAGAGCGAAAGGGCCTTTCACGTCTACGTGGGTACCCGCTAACCGCGACGAGATCCGAATCGTCACAACCGAAACGTGCCGCGCTGCCATCGAGCACACACTGTCACCTCAGGTTGCGTGTGGCGCTCGGTTCAGGGAGTGGTCGTGGTGTCGCACAAGGCCGCGCCGACGATTTCGACGATGATCTCGGAAACCGCCGCATCCCACTCGACGGCGGCCTCGAGATCCTCGGGAGATAGCGTCGGACCGCTCGTGACCGACACGACGACGGTCTTGCGGCCGTCGTCGGTCCCGGCCAATTCGGTGGTGTACCCAGGGACGCCGCCATCGTGACCGACGCTTGTGCAGCCGGGTGCGACTTCTCGATACAGCAGGCCGAGCCCATACTGTGCACTCCCCGAGGCGAACGAGCGTCGGTCGCGCATCTCGGCGAGTAATGGTGGGGGCAACAGCCTGTCTTCGAGTAGGGCAGTCAGGAAGATGTCGAGGTCCGCAGCGGAGGAGATGATTTCGCCGGCGGCGCCTGCCCAGGTCACTGGTAATTCGGTGACATCGGCGGATTTCGGGTCGCCGGTGCCGAGGTAATCGGCGTATCCGTGGGCGTGCGGGCCGGGGATCTTGCGGATGGTGCCCGGCACGAAGGTG
Source organism: Nocardia spongicola (assembly GCF_047200775.1). NCBI lineage: Bacteria > Bacillati > Actinomycetota > Actinomycetes > Mycobacteriales > Nocardiaceae > Nocardia > Nocardia spongicola. Next base: position 634,661 of record NZ_JBJZOO010000002.1, read on the forward strand.
CTCCACAATCCCAGTGGCACGATGATGCGGGTGTAGATCTGCACGGCATACGGCAAGCCGGTCAGCTTTTCTATCAACAGACCGGCCAGAATGTAGTTGGTGTTGGAATACGACCAACCCTCACCGGGCGCGAACCGCGCTGGTTTGCTCAGCGCGAACCCCACCAGCTCATCGGGATGAAAGGAGCGGTTGACTGCCTCCAGTGCTTCGGGACCGGTGATCGGCAGGATGCCGGGCTCGATCCCGTCCGGCCCGAATTCTCCGGTATAGTTGAACAGGCCGCTGGTGTGTTGCAGGATCATCCGCACTGTGATTCGCGGGTCCAGCCCGAACTGCGGCAGGTATGCGGCGACCGAATCCCCGAGCCCGACGCGACCCTCATCGACCAGTTGCAATACAACGGTAGCCACGAATGTCTTGGTGATACTCCCGATCCGGAATCGACCGTCCAGCGGCACTGGATCCGCTCGACCCACCTCGGCGACCCCCGCCGAGTGGGTCCACACCTGCTGCCCGTCTCGCACCCGGACCAGCACTCCAGCCGCACCGCCGGCGACCAGCTCGTCTATGGCTTGCCGCACCTCGGCGTAGTCCCCAGCGCGATCCGGGGAGGCCACCGCCACACTCGAACTCGCCGATCCGGTAGCCACCACCATTGCCGAGAGGGCCGCAATTCCCAACCGCCGCAACAGCATGTCGGATTCTCCCAGATCATCGATTCGGCTGTTCCCGGCCAACCATACTCGCTGGACCGAGCCTTTTCAGCCTGTCCACCGAGCTTTTTCATCCCGTCCGAGTGATGGTGTTCAAAGCTGTTGAATGACTCGAAGGCTCAGTTGTGTCCTGTCTGGGGGAGGGCGCTATACCAGTCGAGTAGGTCGGGGTCGTCGACGGCGCTGCGTTCGACGACGCGGGCCGCGTCGGCGCCCTGGAACAGTTTTTTGATCGGCACTTCCAGTTTCTTACCGGTGCGGGTGTGCGGGATGCCGGGGGCAGGGATGATCTCGTCGGGTACGTGGCGTGGTGAGACTTCGGTGCGGATGGTGTTGTTGATGCGTGCTTTCAGTTCGTCGGTGAGTTCGGTGCCGGGGGCCAGGACCACGAACAGCGGCATCCAGTAGCCGCCGTCGGGTTGTTCGGCGCCGATCACCAGGGCTTCGGCGATCTCCGGAAGCCGTTCGACGGATTGGTAGATGTCCGCGCTGCCCATCCGTATGCCGTGCCGGTTGAGGGTGGAGTCGGAGCGGCCGTGCACGATCACGCTGTGGTGGTCGGTGATGGTGATCCAGTCGCCGTGTCGCCAGATACCGGGGAACATATCGAAATAGGCGTCGTGATAACGCTTTCCGTCGTCGTCGTGCCAGAATCGCACCGGCATGGACGGCATCGGCGCGGTGATCACGAGTTCACCGACTTCGCCGCGCACCGGCTGTCCCGCCGGGTCGTAGGCGTCGAGTGCGACGCCGAGGTAGGGCGCGGACAGTTCGCCCGGCCATACCGGCACGGTGCGTACGCCGCCGATGAATGCCGAGACCACGTCGGTGCCGCCGCTGATCGAGCAGACCTGGACGTGTTCGCCGATGTGCTCACTCAGCCACAGCGCCGAGGAGGTGGGCAGGGTGGAACCGGTGATACCGACCGTGCGCAGCGCCGAAAGATCGTGTTCCGTGCTGGGCTCGGCGCCTGCTTTACTGCAGGCCAGGACGTAGCCGGGGCTGGTGCCGAGCACGGTGGCGCGTACTTCGGCGGCGAGGCGCCATAAGGCGTCGGGGGAGGGGTGGGTGGGGCTGCCGTCGTAGCAGACGATGGTTGCTCCGGCGAGCAGGCCCGCGATCTGGAAGTTCCACATCATCCAGCTCGGGCTGGTGTACCAGAAAAAGGTGTCGTCGGGGCCGATATCGGATTGCAGGGCAACGGCTTTGAGGTGTTCGAGCAGTACGCCGCCGTGGCCGTGCATGATGCCCTTGGGCAGCCCGGTGGTGCCGGAGGAGAACACGATCCACAGCGGATGGTCGAATTCGACGGGCTCGGTGGTGATCACTTGCGACTCCGCCTCGGCCATGGCGATCGCATCGTGCCACGGCAGCGCATCCGGTACGTCGAGCCCGAGCCGGGATACCGCGACCGTGGCCCGCAATGAAGGTATGCCCGCGCACAGCGTCGCGATATCGTCCCGCTTGTCGTAGGTCTTGCCGCCGAATCGGTAGCCGTCGGCGGTGATCAGCACGGTGGGCTCGAGCTGCCCGAGCCGATCCAGCGCCGCCTTCGGCGAGTAGTCCTGCCCGCAGGCGCTCCAGACCGCCCCGATGCTCGCGGTGGCCAGGAACGCGACGACGGCTTCGGGAACATTCGGCAGATACCCCGCCACCCGGTCGCCGCGGCGCACCCCGAGCTCACGCAGTGTGCGGGCGAAAGCCGCGGTATGGTCGATCAACTCGGCCCAGGACACCTCGCGGATCGGGCCGTTCTCGCTGAGCGCTCTGATCGCGGGCCGGTCGCTGCGGGCCTGGCGGATCACCTGGTCGACGTAGTTGAGCCTGGTGCCGGGGAACCACTGCGCGCCGGGCATATCGGTGCTCGTCAGCACATCACCCGCGATCTCGCCGAGTGCGAAGTAGTCCCACAGCGCATGCCAGAACCCGGCGAGATCGGTGACCGACCACTGCCACAGGTCGTGGTAATCAGCCGCGCGCACCCCGGTGCGTTCGGCGACGAATCGCGCGAAGTCGGTGATCCTGGCCTCGGCGATATCTCGTTCGGTCGGCACCCATTGTGGTTGCATCGCGGTTCTCCTGGCAGTGGACGGGGTGATCAGGCGCGGTCTGCGCGGCGGACGATCTGCTCGGCGTGCCGGAACACGGGACCATCGACCATCTTGCCCTCGAAGGTGAAGACCCCGCGGTGGTTCGGTGCTTCGGTCAGCAAACGCCGGGCCCAGGCGGCCTCCTGCTCCGTCGGGGTGTAGGCCGCGCGCAGCACCGGCACCTGGCTCGGATGGATCGCGACTTTGGCATCGAAGCCGACGGCGACCGCGTCCTCGGCTTCCGCGCGCAGCCCGTCCAGATCACGAATATCCAGATACACCGAATCCAGCGCGAACTTTCCGGATGCCTTCGCGGCCAGAAGTGCGGTGGACCGCACATGCCTGACCACCTCCCGGTAGCTGCCGTCGGCATGTCTGCTCGACGTGCCGCCCATCGCCGCCACCAGATCCTCGGCACCCCACATAACGCCGATGGTGTTGCGCGCCATCGCCGCCCTGCCGACCGCGAGTGCACCGAGCGGGGATTCGATCAGTGCGATCACCTCGTAGTCCGGCAGTGCCGTGATCTGTTCGGCCGATTCGCATTTCGGCAGCATGATCCGGCGATAGCGGGTCTGGGCCAGCGTCTCCAGGTCGAGAGTGTGCTCCTCGGTGCCTGCCACATTCACGCGCACCACCGTGGTCTGCGGGTCGAGCGGGGTATCCAGGAGCGCGGCCCGAGCCGCGGCCTTATCGTTCGCGGCGACCCCGTCCTCGAGATCGAGGATCACCACATCGGCTGCCGCCGCGGCCTTCGCATAACGCTCTGGGCGATCGGCCGGGCAGAACAGCCAGGCCGGGCCCGCCATCTGCCAGCTCATGACACGTCCTGCCGCGGGGCCTTACGGACCAGGGTCTTGCGGACCGCGGTGGCCACGATATCGCCGTGCTGGTTGCGCGCGGTATGCGCGAAGGTCACGATGCCTTCGCCGGGACGGCTCTTGGACTCGCGCTTATCGGTGACCACGGTCTCCGCGTACATGGTGTCCCCGTGGAACAGCGGTTTGGGGAAGGCGATCTCCGAGAAGCCGAGATTGGCCACGATGGTGCCCTGGGTCAACTGCGCCACCGACAGCCCGACCAGGGTGGACAGCGTGAACATCGAGTTCACCAGCCGCTGGTTGAACGGGGGCAGCTGCTCGCTGAACGCGGCATCCAAGTGCAGCGCCTGTGTGTTCATGGTCAGCGTGGTGAACAGGACATTGTCCGCTTCGGTGATGGTGCGGCCTGGCCGGTGTTCGTAGACCACCTCGGTGTCGAACTCCTCGAACCACAGGCCGCGCTGTACGACCGCGCGCCGGGTCACAGCCCTAGCTCCCGCCCGATCAGCATCAGCTGCACCTCCGTTGTGCCTTCGCCGATTTCCAGGATCTTGCTATCGCGATAATGCCTGGCGACCGCGTATTCGTTCATGAAGCCGTAGCCGCCGAAGATCTGGGTCGCGTCGCGGGCATTGTCCATGGCGGCCTCGCTGGCCACCAGCTTCGCGATGGACGCCTGCTTCTTGAACGGCTTGCCCGCCAGCATCAGCGCCGCGGCGTCATAGTAAGCGGTGCGGGCGGTGTGTGCCCGCGCTTCCATCCTTGCGATCTTGAAGGCGATGGCCTGGTTGCGTCCGATCGCCTGCCCGAACGCTTCGCGCTCCTTGGCATAGCGCACACTCTCGTCCACACAACCCTGCGCGGCGCCGACCGAGAGCGCGGCGATGGCGATACGGCCCTCATCGAGGATCCGCAGGAAGTTCGCGTAGCCGCGCCCGCGCTCGCCGAGCAGGTTCTCCTCCGGCACCCTGACGTCGGTGAAGCTGAGCGGATGGGTGTCGGAGGCGTTCCAACCCACCTTGTTGTACGCGGGCTCGGCGATGAAACCGGGGGTGTCGGCAGGGACAAGGATGGTCGAGATCTCCTTCTTGCCGCCGCTCTGCCCGGTCACTGCGGTCACCGTGACGAGCGCGGTGATATCGGTGCCGGAATTGGTGATGAACTGCTTACTGCCGTTGATGATCCACTCGCCGCCGTCGGCGACCGCGGTGGTCCTGGTGCCGCCGGCGTCACTGCCCGCACCCGGCTCGGTGAGCCCGAAGGCGGCGAGATTGCGACCGCTGGTCAGTCGCGGCAGCCATTCCTGCTTCTGTTTGTCGTTGCCGAATCGGTAGATCGGCATCGCGCCGAGCGAGACACCAGCCTCCAGCGTGATCGCCACGCTCTGGTCGACCTTGCCCAGCTCTTCGAGCGCGAGGCACAACGCGAAGTAGTCACCGCCCATACCGCCGTACTCCTCGGGGAACGGCAGGCCGAACAGCCCCATATCGGCCATTCCCTCGACCACCTTGTACGGGAAGGTGTGGTTCGCATCGTGCTCGGCGGCCACCGGTGCGACCACCGACTGCGCGAAGTCGCGCACCGTCAGCGCGAGATCGCGGTACTCCTCCGGCAGCGTGCCGGTGGACAGGAAGTCGGTCATGCTGTGTCCTTTCTCGCCTGAGCGGGCCCTTGTGTGGTGATGCTGCGCTGCCGTCTCCGGGCCTGACCGCTCATGCTGTGTGGCTTTCAGCATGAGCGGGGCTCTGTGTGGTGATGCTGCGCTGCCGTCTCCGGGCCTGACCGCTCATGTTGGGCACTTCTTCTTATTCGGTCGGCTCGGCGTGGTTCAGCGGGTTCGGTGTGGCGACGACACGCGCGAGCACTTGATCGAGGCGCACTTGGGCGCCGGGCTCGACCAGCAGTTCGACGGTTCCGGCGATAGGGGCGGTGAGCGAGTGTTCCATCTTCATCGCCTCCACGATGACCACAGGGTCACCCGCGGCGACGGTACTGCCCGCGGTGACCGGCACGGTGATCACCGACCCAGGCATAGGGCTGCGGATTTCGGCATCACCGATATGGTCGTCGGCGCCGCGCACATTGACCTCGGCGACTTCGCGCAGTGTGGCGATGCCGGAGGCCCCGGCCACCCAGAGCAGGCCGTCGTGTTCGGCGACCCGGTAGGTGTGCCGCAGGCCCGCTGTGGTGATGGTGAGCACCCCGGACTCGGCATTACCGGCGAATGTCGCGGTGAGCGTGTGGGTTTCGCCGTCACCGATTCGGACCAGTCCGTCGGTGGGGGTGCCGGAGAGATAGACGTGTTCGATGCGGTCGCCGCCCGCGAGCCGGATCGCTGTCGGCGCGTGGGCACCGATTCGCCACCCGGACGGGACCGACCACGGCTCGGCAGGCGGCGCGGGCCAACGGCGCAGCCAGTGGCAGACCGCGGCAGCGATGAACTCGGCATCGCCGACCGGAGTGGGCTGGAAGTCGGCCACCCGTCGGTCCAGCAGGGCGGTATCCAGCCGTCCTTCGGCCACGTCCGGGTCGGCCAGCAGAAAACGCAGGAATTCGATATTGCTGGTCACACCGAGCAGCACGGTCTCGGCCAGCGCCTGATCGAGTTTCGCAAGCGCGGCGGTGCGATCGGTGGCGTGCGCGATGACCTTGGACAGCATCGGGTCGTAGTCGCTGCCGACGCGCGTGCCGATCCGCAGCCCCGAATCGACCCGCACTCCTCGGCCTTCCGGTTCGTCGAGATCGAGCACCGTGCCACCGGTGGGCAGGAACCCACGCGCCGGGTCTTCGGCGTACACCCTGGCCTCGATCGCGTGCCCGGCCATCCGGATATCGTCCTGGGTCACCGCGAGCTTCTGTCCTGCCGCGACCCGGACCTGGCATTCCACCAGGTCGACACCGGTGATCAGCTCGGTCACCGGATGTTCGACCTGCAGGCGGGTGTTCATCTCCATGAAAAAAAACTCATCGGGCCGGTCGGCGGAGACGATGAACTCCACGGTGCCCGCGCCGACGTAATCCACGCTGCGCGCGGTATTGCAGGCCGCGGCGCCGATCCTGGCTCTGGTCGCCGCGTCGAGCAGCGGTGAGGGCGCCTCCTCGATCACCTTCTGGTGGCGGCGCTGCAGGCTGCATTCGCGCTCGCCAAGATGCAGCACATTGCCGAACTGGTCGGCGAGAATCTGCACCTCGATATGCCTTGGCCTGGTGACGAAGCGTTCCAGGAACAGTGTGTCGTCGCCGAACGCGGCGGCGGCCTCCCGCCGTGCGCTGCGCAGCGCCTCTGGCAGCTCGGCCGGATCGTCCACCCTGCGCATACCTTTGCCTCCGCCACCTGCGGATGGCTTGACCAGCACCGGATACCCGACCTCGGTGGCCGCGGTGATCAGCTCGTCATCGGTAAGGCCTGGCGTGGCGATGCCGGGCACCACCGGGACGCCGAACGCGGCGACGGTGTTCTTCGCGGTGATCTTGTCGCCCATCACCTCGATCGCGCGGGCGGGCGGGCCGAGGAAGACGATGCCCGCTTCGGCCAGCGCGGCGGCGAACGCGGCGTTCTCCGAGAGGAAGCCGTAGCCGGGGTGCACGGCCTGCGCGCCGGTGCGCACGGCGGCGGCCACCACCGCGTCGATGGCCAGGTAGCTCTCCCTGGCCGGGGCCGGGCCGAGGCGTACCGCGGTATCGGCCTCGTGCACGTGTCGTGCGTCGGCATCGGCATCGCTGTAGACGGCCACCGAACGAATACCCATGGCGCGCAAGGTGCGGATCACCCGCACCGCGATCTCGCCGCGATTGGCGATGAGCACGGTGTCGAATGCGACAGGAACAGAGGTGTTGAGCATCGCGATCACATCCGGAAGACGCCGTAGGAGACGGGTTCGAGCGGCGCCTGCGCGCACACAGAGAGGGCAAGTCCGAGCACGGTTCTGGTATCGGCGGGATCGATGATGCCGTCGTCCCAGAGGCGCGCGCTCGAGTAGTAGGGGTTGCCCTGGGATTCGTACTGCTCCCGGATCGGGGCCTTGAATGCCTCCTCGTCCGCGGCGGACCAGGGCTGTCCATTGCTGTCGAGCTGATCACCGCGCACCGTCGCCAGCACCGATGCGGCCTGCTCGCCGCCCATTACCGAGACCCGCGCGTTCGGCCACATCCAGAGGAACCGCGGCGAATACGCCCGCCCGCACATCGAGTAATTGCCCGCGCCATAGGAGCCACCGATCACGACGGTGAGCTTCGGCACCCGAGCGCAGGCCACCGCGGTGACCATCTTCGCGCCGTGCTTGGCTATACCGCCTGCCTCGTAGTCGCGCCCGACCATGAAGCCGGTGATGTTCTGTAGGAACAGCAGCGGGATGCTGCGCTTATCGCACAGCTCGATGAAATGCGCGCCCTTCATGGCGGATTCGCTGAACAGCACGCCATTGTTGGCGACGATGCCCACCGGATGCCCATGGATGTGCGCGAAGCCGGTGACCAGCGTCTTACCGTATTCGGCCTTGAACTCGTGGAAGCCGCTCTCATCATCGCCCGTGCCGTCGACCAGACGGTGGATCACCTCGCGCACGTCATAGGGGGTGCGCAGATCGGCGGGGACTACATCGTAGAGCTCTGCTTCCGGTGCGGCGGGCGCGATGGTCTGCCGCACTTCCCATGGGGTTGCGGTGCGCGGTCCGAGCGTGGCCACGATCCGGCGCACGATACGCAGTGCGTCCTGGTCGTCCTCGGCCAGGTGGTCGGTGACGCCCGAGGTGCGCGAGTGCAGTTCCCCGCCGCCGAGTTCTTCTGCCGTGACCACTTCGCCGGTCGCGGCCTTCACCAACGGCGGCCCGCCGAGGAAGATGGTGCCCTGATCGCGTACGATCACGGCCTCATCGCTCATCGCAGGCACATAGGCGCCACCGGCGGTGCAGGAGCCGAGCACCGCGGCGATCTGCGGAATCCCCTTGGCGCTCATGGTGGCCTGGTTGTAGAAGATGCGCCCGAAGTGCTCCCGGTCCGGGAACACCTCGTCCTGGCGTGGCAGGTACGCGCCGCCGGAGTCGACCAGATACAGGCACGGCAACTGGTTCTGCAGCGCGATCTCCTGCGCGCGCAGGTGCTTCTTCACCGTCATCGGGTAGTAGGTGCCGCCCTTGACCGTGGCGTCATTGGCCACGATCACGCATTCGCGCCCGGATACCCGGCCGATCCCGGTGATGATCCCGGCGCCGGGGGATTCCTCGCCGTACATCCCGGTCGCGGCCAGCGGAGACAGCTCGAGGAACGGGCTACCCGGGTCGAGCAGGTGATCCACCCGCTGCCGCGGCAGCAGCTTGCCCCGCGCGACGTGCCGCTCACGCGCCTTCGCCGGCCCGCCGAGCGCCGTGGTGGCCAGCCGGGCACGCAGATCGTCGACCAGCGCCGTATGCGCGGCGCGGTTGCCGACAGCCTCTTCGGTAACGGTCATCACGCCATCCTGCCATCCAGTTAGTCACCGATAACTGGAATTCAGGTTAATCTTGACTAACCGAGATGTCCAGGTCGGCGGAGAGGAACACGTATGACCAGTGTGGACTCCGCCGCGCCCACTCGTCGTGAACAGTTGAAGGCACAACGAAGAGCACAGTTGCTCGAAGCCGGAGCCCGGCTCATCGCCGACCGTGGTTTCCTCGGCATGCGCCTGGACGACCTCGGCGCCGCCGTCGGCATCAGCGGGCCCGCGGTCTATCGGCACTTCCCGAACAAAGAGGCGCTGCTGATCGAACTGCTCGTAGGGGTGAGTCAGCGCTTGCTCGACGGCGGCACCGCCGTGGTGGCGGCGACGAGCTCGGCCGAGCAGGCGCTGGCCGGGCTGGTCGACCACCACTTGGATTTCGCGCTCGGTGAGCCGGAGCTGATCCGCATCCAGGACCGCGACCTGGACAATGTGCCCGCTGCCGCGCGCAGGGAGATCCGCCGCACCCAGCGCCGGTACGTGGAGATCTGGGTGGCCGTGCTGCGCGAGCTGCATCCTGAGCTTCCCGAGGAGACGGCACGGGTGCAGGCACATGCCGCATTCGGCCTGATCAACTCGACCCCGCACAGTGCGAGTACCGCGACTGCGGTCCGGGCCAGGCCCGTGCTGCGCCGCATGGCGCTGGCGGCCCTCGGTTCGAGCTGATTCACGCTGTGGCGGCGCCCTTCCAGAGGGCACTGATCGGTAGGCAGGACAATCCTTCGCCGAAAGGGAGTTGCTGGTCGCCGCAGTAGAGGACGAAGCCGGCGCGGAATCGGTCACCGAGGCGGTCTTGCAGAATGCGCAGCGTTCGGAAGTCATCGGTGCGAACGGTTTCGGCCGCTTTGACTTCGATGGCGACGATCCGGCCCGCGTTGTCTTCGAGGATGGCGTCGACTTCGCGGCCGTCGCGGTCGCGGTAGTGGTACAGCCGGGCCATGGTCTGGCTCCAGGTGAGTTGGCGGGCGAGTTCGCTGAGGACGAATGTTTCGATGAGGCTGCCGATCGTCGTGTGAGTGGTAACACCGGTGAGCAGGTGGGCGGCGATGCCGGAATCGTTGACGATGAGCTTGGGTGTGGCGATTGCCCTGGATGTCGCGTTGGACGACCAGGCTGGAATGAGCCGGATGAGGTAGATGACCTCTAGTAAGCCGATGTATTCACGGACTGTCGTCACCGGTACACCCAAATCGGAGGACACGCGCCGATAGTTGAGCAACCCTCCGCTCTGCGCGGCCAAGGTCGCGATGAGGCGGCGCATATCGGAACTACGACGAATGTCGGCGACCTGGTGAACGTCGCGACTCATGATGTCGTCGAGATAGGACTTGAAGAACTGGGCGCGGCGCCGGGGCGAATGTCGACTGATCGCTTCGGGGTACCCGCCACGTGCGGCGAGGGATATGTAGTCCTTGCGTCGCAGTTCCGCTCGCTCGGTCCGTAAGCGGCTACCTTCGGTGAAGGCGGCGTCGACGAAATCATCGGGCGAGTTGTTGATCTCGCCTTGGGACAACGGGAACAGCTCGATGGTTTCGGAGCGCCCTGGCAAGGAGTCGGGCAGTTCGCTCAGGCCGAGCAGCCGTGCTGAACCGGTCAGCAAGAATCGGCCAGGACGGGGATCCCGGTCGACCGTGTTCTTGATGGCAAGCCACAGTTCGGGGACGCGTTGGACTTCGTCGATCAACATGGTGCCCGGCGCATCGAGGAAGGCGACCGGGTCCGCTGCGGCCGCCGATCGAGTCCTCGGGTCGTCCAGATAGCATTTGACAGCATCCACGCGGTTGACCAGGCAGTGCTCGGCTAATGTACTTTTGCCTGTTTGACGTGCGCCGTTGATGATGACGACCCGAGTATCGGCGAGGGCCTCCTCGATCAGGTCGGCGGCGCGGCGAGGCAGGTAGTCGACAGCTTGTCGCATGAAGAAATGATACGGAATTCCGACGATCTGCCGACAGTTCTGTCGACGATCTGCCGAGGGTTGCGTCGACGATCTGCCGAGGGTTGTTCCGATGATCTGCCGTCCATGGTCCGGTGGAGAATTGTGCGCGGACCCGGCGGCGGGTGCTCACGCCTGGCCGCAGCCCCCGCCTGAGGCCAGCACCGCGGTGGCATCCTCGATGACGGTGTCGAGCTGGTCGCGGGTGCGCACCAGATCGCTGATGGTCTGGTCGATCCGATCCCTTTCGGACACCAGTCGTTGCACCAGTTCCGGCGTCGCGTGGCCGTTGCTCACGCAGGGCAGGATGGTCAGGATGGTCTTACTGGACAGTCCGGCGGCGTAGAGCCGCTGGATCAGTTCGACCCGGCCGATCGCGCTGTCCGGGTAATGGCGTTGTCCGCTGGGGCTGCGGGTCGCCGCGAGCAGGTCGTGCTCCTCGTAGTACCGCAACGCTCGCACGCTGACCCCGGTCTTCGTGGCGAGTTCGCCTATCCGCATGCCGCCTCCTATGAGCTGTATCACTGCTACTTGCCTCTAACGTTAGCGTTAGCTTTTAGCGTAGCCGTATCGGATCGAAACCTCGACAGATACGAAGGAAATAACCGTGACCAGCTTGTTCGACAGCTACCAGCTCGGCGGCCTGCGTTTGCCCAACCGGATCGTCATGGCCCCGATGACCAGGGCCAGGGCCACCATGGACGGATTGGCGACCGCATCGATGGCGACCTATTACGCCCAGCGGGCCACGGCGGGGCTGATTGTCACCGAGGGGATCTACCCCAGTTTGCAGGGCCAGTCCAATCCGGGTGGACCGGGTCTGGCTTCCGACGCGCAGGCCGAGGCGTGGCGCCCGGTGACCGACGCCGTGCACGCCAACGGTGGCCGGATCGTCGCCCAGCTCATGCACTCGGGGCGGGTCGGCCATGAAGAGGTGGCCGGTTATCTGCCGGTCGCGCCCTCGGCCGTCGCCCTGCCGACTCCGGTGTTCACCCCTACCGGTCCGAAGCAGGCACCCGTGCCGCGCGCTTTGACTCTTGCCGAGATCCCCGGTGAAGTGCAGTCCTATGTGGATGCCGCGCGGCGTGCGATCGACGCCGGATTCGACGGTGTCGAGTTGCACGGCGCCAATGGCTATCTGATCCAGCAGTTCCTGTCCTCCAGCGCCAACCAGCGCACCGACGCCTACGGCGGCACGATCGAAGGCCGGATCCGGTTCGCCGTCGAGGCCGCCGCGGCCACCGCCGACGCCATCGGCGCCGACCGGGTGGGAATTCGGCTCTCCCCTGGTGGCACGGTGCAGGGCATCGTCGAAGACGAGATGCCCGAGCTGTACGGCGCACTGTTCGCCGAACTGGCACGCCTGGACTTGTCCTACGTCGACGTGCTCGCCACGGCCGAGCCGGAGCTGCTGATCGCGCTGCGTAAGGCGTGGCCGAACACGTTCATCCTCAATCCCGGTGGGCAGATCAGCCCGTCGCCGTCCACTCTGGCCGATGGTGAGCGCTGGCTCGCCGAGGGCGCGGATCTGATCGGTTATGGCCGCGCGTACCTGGGCAATCCCGATCTGGTTGAACGCTTCCGGACCGGTGCGCCGCTGCGGGAGGTCGGCCACGAGACCTGGTATCAGGGTGGCGACACCGGCTACATCGACTACCCGAGCCACCAGTACTGACCAGCAGGCCATCCTGACGGATGGGCCAGGACAGATGGGCGAGGTCATCTGTCCACCGCGGCTGGTACGGGGGCCGGATGGGTGCGTAATGCACGCACCCATCCGGCCCGCGGTTAGGGTGAGCCGATGGCGGCACTTTCCGATCCTGCTATCCGCGCATTCCTGACCCAGGGCACCAGAACAGCCAAGGTGGCGTTCGTGGCCGCCGACGGAAGGCCGGTGGTCACACCGATCTGGTTCGTCCTCGACGGCGATGAACTGGTTTTCAATACCGATGCGTCGAGCGCCAAGGGCAAGGCGTTCGCCAGGGACGGACGCATCGCGGTATGTGTCGATCTGGAGGAGCCGCCCTATGGGTTCGTCCAGGTGCAAGGCACCGTGACACTCTCGGCGGATCCGGATGAGCTGCTGCGGGTGGCCACCGAGATCGGCGGGCGTTATATGGGACGAGACCGGGCCGAGGAGTTCGGCAAGCGCAATGGCGTGCCAGGCGAGCTGGTGGTCCGGCTGCGGCCGACGAAGGTGCTCGCCCACTTCGATGTGACCGGCTGAGCGACGCGGGCGGGGGCGGTGGACATACACTCGCGCGCATGACCGTGCACTTCATCGGGGCAGGGCCGGGTGCGGCCGATCTACTGACGGTGCGGGCGGTCGAGTTGTTGCGGGCGGCGCCGGTCTGCCTCTATCCGGGGACCTATCTGGATCCGGGCGTGCCCGCCTACTGCGCGCCCGATGCCGAGCTGATCGACACCCAGCACCTCGACCTCGATCAGATCACCGATCATCTGGTTCGTGCCACAGCGGCGGGTAAGGACGTGGCCCGGCTGTGTTCGGGGGACCCTTCACTGTATTCGGCGCTCACCGAACAGACCCGCAGGCTGGACGCGCACGGTATCCCCTGGGATGTCACGCCGGGCGTTCCGGCTTATGCCGCCGCCGCGGCGCTGCTCGGTGCGGAGCTGACCGTGCCGGAGCTGGTGCAGTCGGTCGTGCTGACCCGCACCAGAGCCCGCTCGACCGCGATGCCGGAGCCGGAGGCATTGCCGAACTTCGCGGCCACCGGTGCGACGCTCGCTCTGCACTTGGCCATCACCAGGGTCCGCTCGCTGGCCGCAGAGCTGACCACCGATTACGGACCCGATTGCCCGGTCGCGGTGGTCTACCGCGCCAGCCAGCCAGGGCAACTGGTCCTGCGTGGCACCCTGGCCGATATCGCCGACCAGGTCGAGGCGGCCGGACTACGGCAGGCCGCGGTGATCCTGGTCGGTCGTGCGCTCGCGCCGGCACTCTCCTGCGCTCAGTCCCATCTCTACGATCCAGCGCGAGCACGCCAGGTGGCCGAACCGTAGCTGCGAGGACTGGGCCTGCTGCGCGGCGCACCTCCAGCGCATCAACGGCAACAGCGTCGACACTGCCTGTAGTGATGCTGATCAGCTATAGACGTCGGTTGGTCGCGTGCGGAAGGCGACGGTAGATTGATCCGGTGATTCGCAATGACAGCCCGGAGGGAACCGGTCGGTGGGGCCGGGGTGCGGTCGCGCCCATGTAACAAGATCGGTCTGTTGGACAGATAGTTCAACGAACATTTTTGCCTGATTGATGATGAGAACTGAATCCGGAGCCGCAGACGCCGCACTCGAGTGAACGGAGTGGGCGTCTTCTCCGGATGGTCGGGGAGCGCTGCGTGGTGTTCCGGAAGTGAGGTTACGGTTGAACCGGCTGGATTTCGGCGGAAACGGCGAAACTGGTGGCGAACGGGCACACGCTGGTTCCGGGGCGGGGCCCGATCTGTCCGGAGCTTTTCCGCTGTCTCCCGCTCAGCTGGGCATCTGGTACGCGCAGCATGTCGACCCGCAGGTGCCGATCAATATCGCGCAGTACGTCGACCTGCGCGGTGAACTCGACCGCAAGGCGCTGAACCGGGCCAGTATCGATACCGCGAGTGAACTCGGCTCCGGCTTCCTGCGCATCGTCGAGATCGACGGCGAGCCGCTGCAGTATGTCGACTACACGCTGCGCGACACCGACGGGCTCCACTATGTAGACCTGCGGGACGAGGACGACCCGGAGGCGGCGGCGCTGGCGTGGATGCGCGCCGATTACAGCCGCCCGCTGGACCTGGTCCGCGACCGCCTGGTGCGGATCGTGGCCCTCCAGCTGCGCGAGGACCACTGGTACTGCTACATGCGGTCGCACCACATCGCGGTGGACGGTTTCGGCGCGATGAACACCCTGACCCGGATCGCCGAGCTGTACACCGCGTACGTCACCGGCACCGAGCCTGCCCCGAGCAAGGCCGCCGACCTGCGCACGCTGTTCGAGCAGGAGATGGCCTATCGCGATACCACGCGTTTCGCCACCGATAAGGCGTATTGGGCCGAGCGGGTCGCGGGACTGGAGGAGGGCACCAGTCTGCCCGGCCGGACCGCGCCGCCCGCGCCGGTCAACGGAATCTCGAGTGCCGCGCTGTCCGATGCGCAGCATGCCCTGCTCGAAGCCGCGGTGGCCCGCCACGATTCTTCGCCTGCCGGGTTGTTGCTCGCCGGTTTCGCCGGTTATCTGGCGCAATGGACCGGTGCCGAGGATGTGATCCTTAGCCTGCCGGTAAGCGCGCGTACTACCGCCGCGATGCGGCGCTCGGCCGGTGTCTCGTCCAATATCGTGCCGCTGCGCCTGCGTATCGGGCACGACACCACCGTCGCCGGGCTGTTGCGGCAGGTGGCCGTCGAGGTATCGGGCGCGTTGCGGCATCAGCGCTACCGGCATGAGGACATCCGCCGCGATTCGGCCGGCGACGGCGTGGTGACCACGGAGTTCTTCGGTCCGTGGGTCAACATCATGCTGTTCCAGAACGAGGTGGCGCTCGGCTCGGTTATCGGGCAGATCCACCTGCTGTCCACCGGCAGTATCGAGGATTTGGGCGTCAACCTCTACCAGTCGGTCGCGGGCTCCCGGACCCATATCGACTTCGAGACCAATCCCAACCTCTACACAGAGGACGAGGCACGTAGACACCACGGCCGTTTCCTCGAGTTCTTCGATCGCTTCCTCGCCGCCGACGCGGACGAGTCGGTATGGGGACTGCACCTCACCACCGCCGATGAGCGCGAGCGGACCCTGCGGGAGTGGAACGACTCCGCGCGGGAGGTCGAGGAGACCACGCTCGCGGCGCTGCTGGACGCGCGTCCGCCGGTGCCATCGGACACCATCGCGCTCGATTTCGAGGGTGCGAGGCTGACCTACGCGGAATTCGACGCGCGGGTCAACCGGCTGGCCCGCGCGCTGATCGCCGATGGGGTCGGTCCGGAATCCCTTGTCGCTCTCGGTATGCGCCGGTCGCTGGAACTGGTGATCGGCATGCACGCGGTGCTGAAGGCAGGCGGTGCGTATGTGCCGATCGATCCGGATCATCCGGCCGAACGCACCGCCTACATCCTCGACAGCGCCGCACCGGTCTGCGTGCTGACGCTGTCCACCGACGAACTGGAGCTCCCCGGGTCGGTGCGCCGGATGGCGATCGATCTGCTCGATGTATCGGCATACTCCGCGGACCCGGTCACCGATGCCGACCGGCACGCGCCGCTGCGCCGAGACAACACCGCGTACGTCATCTACACCTCGGGCTCGACCGGCCGCCCGAAGGGTGTGGCGGTCACCCACCATGCGATCGTCAATCAGCAGCTGTGGATGCTGGACCAGTACCAGCTGACTGCCGAAGACGTCTACCTGCAGAAAACCGCGACGACCTTCGATGTGTCGCTGTGGGGTTACTTCCTGCCGCTGCTTGTGGGTGCGAAGCTGGTCATCGCCGCACCGGACGGGCACCGCGACCCGCTCTATGTGGCGGACATGATCGAACGGCACGAGGTCACCGTGACCGACTTCGTCCCGTCCATGCTCACGGTGTTCCTCGCGCATGCCACCGCGGCGCAATGCGCCACACTACGTGCGGTCTTCGTGATCGGCGAAGCGCTGCCGCCGGAGACCGCCGCGAGTTTTCGCGCGCTTACTGATGCGGGACTGCACAATTTGTACGGTCCCACCGAGGCCGCCGTCTCGGTGACCGCCTGGACGGCGACCGCCGCCGATACGGTGACCGTGCCGATCGGTGCCCCGGAGTGGAACGTTCAGGTCTACGTGCTGGATTCGCGGCTGCGCCCGGCCGCGATCGGCGCGCCGGGTGAGCTGTACCTCGGCGGACGCCAGCTCGCTCGCGGTTACCTCGGCCGCCCTGATCTGACCTCGGACCGCTTCGTCGCCAATCCGTTGGCCGACGATGCGGGAGCGCGGATGTACCGCACCGGTGACCTGGTGCGCTGGACCGCTGCGGGAACCCTGGAATACCTCGGCCGCACCGACTTCCAGGTGAAGTTCCGTGGTCAGCGTATCGAGCTCGGTGAGATCGAGACCGATCTGCTCGCGCACCCGGCGGTCAGTCAGGCCGCGGTGCTCGTTGTGGACACGGCCACCGGTCAGCAGCTGGTCGCCTACGTCGTCGCGGCTCCAGGCCGGACGGTCCAGCCGGTGGAGCTGACCGGATTCGTCGCCGAGAAGCTGCCGAGCTATATGGTGCCTGCGTCGATCATGGTCCTGGACGCCTTCCCGCTCAATACCAGCGGAAAACTGGATCGCAAGGCGCTCCCGGAACCAGTGTTCAGTGCTGATGCGGGTGGCTACCGCGCACCGCGCACCCAGGCCGAGCAGATCGTGGCAGGCATCTTCGCCGATGTGCTCAGCCAGGACCGGATCGGCATCGACGACAACTTCTTCGACCTGGGTGGTAACTCGCTGGTCGCGACCCAGGTGATAGCGCGCATCAGCGCGGCCTTCGGCACTCAGCTCGGGGTGCGCGCGCTGTTCGAGGCCCCGACTGTCGCTGGTATCGCGGCCAAGGCGCGCAGCGCGGCCCCCACCGATACGTCACGTCCGCCGCTGGTGGCCCAGCAGCTGCCCGAACGGGTGCCGTTGTCGCTGGCGCAGCAGCGCATGTGGTTCATCAACCAGTTCGATCCGACCGTGCCGACCTATAACCTGCCGTTCGTGGTGCGGTTGCGCGGCCGGGTGGATGTGGTGGCGCTGCAGTCGGCATTGCTCGATGTGGTCGAGCGCCAGCAATCGCTGCGCACGATATTCCCCGAATCCGGTGACGGCGGCTACCAGCAGGTGCTTCCGGCCGACCGGATCGATCTCGGCATCACGGTGCAGCCGATCGATCCGGCCGAATTGCACGATGCGCTGACCGAATTCGCCGCACGTGGCTTCGATGTGGCACGGGAGCTGCCGATCCGGGCGCGGGTGTTCACCGTCAGCGATGGGCACGGCGACGAAGAGGCCGACTACGCGGTCGCGGTCGTGGTGCATCACATCGCGGCCGACGGTTTTTCGTTCGGTCCACTGGCGCGGGATGTGGCCACCGCCTACCTGGCCCGTGCCGCGGGGCAGGCGCCGAGCTGGGCGCCACTGCCGGTGCAATACCAGGATTTCAGTGTCTGGCAGCGTGAGCTGCTCGGTGCCGAGTCCGATCCGGAGTCCATGGCGGCGCGGGAGATCGCCTACTGGCGGCAGACGCTGGCCGGCCTACCGGATCAGCTAGAGGTGCCGACGGACCGGCCGCGCCCGCCGGTGCAGAGCTTCCGTGGCGCACGGGTGAGTTTCGATATCGATGCCGAGCTGCATCAGCGGCTCACCGAGTTGGCCAGGGCGCAGGGCATCAGCCTGTTCATGGTGCTGCACGCCTCGCTGGCTGTGCTGCTGGCCCGGCTGTCGGGGACCAGCGATATCGCGATCGGCACCCCGATCGCGGGCCGAGGCGAGCAGGCGCTCGACGATCTGATCGGTATGTTCGTCAACACCCTTGTGCTGCGTTCCGAGGTGGACGGCAGTGAATCGTTCGCCGAGTTCCTCGGCCGCACCAGGGAAACCGATCTCGCCGCATTCGCGTACGCGGATGTGCCGTTCGAGCGGTTGGTCGAGGCGCTCAACCCGACCCGTTCGCAAGCACGACACCCGTTGTTCCAGGTGATGTTGTCATTCCAGGAGATGTCGCATGCGACCCTGGAACTGCCAGGGCTCTCGGTCACCGCCGATGAGCTGGAGGTGGACATCGCCAAGTTCGACTTGCAGTGGACGGTCACCGAAGAGCGTGGCGCGCAGGGCGAACCGGCGGGGATGACCGCGGTGATCTCCTTTGCCACCGATCTGTTCGATGCCTCGACGGTCGCGGAGTTCGGCCGCCGGTACGTACGCGTGCTCGACGCTGCCACGCGCACACCGCAGAGTGCCGTGCGTGACCTGGAGATTCTCGACGAGGCCGAGCGTGCCCAGGTGTTGACCGAGTGGAACCACACCGGTCATGTCGTTCCGGCGAGCACCGTGCTCGAGTTGTTCGCCGAACAGGTGCGTACCAGGCCGCACGACCTCGCTGTCGTATTCGACGGTGGTACGCGCGAATCCGGCCGGGTGGTCGAGCTGACCTATGC
Organism: Nocardia spongicola; assembly: GCF_047200775.1. Classification (NCBI taxonomy): domain Bacteria; kingdom Bacillati; phylum Actinomycetota; class Actinomycetes; order Mycobacteriales; family Nocardiaceae; genus Nocardia; species Nocardia spongicola. Next base: position 653,848 of record NZ_JBJZOO010000002.1, read on the forward strand.
CGAGTTCGCCGCGCGGGTGCATCGTTTGGCGCGCACGCTGATCGATGCGGGTGTCGGTCCGGAATCGCTGGTCGCGATCGGTATCCGTCGTTCGGTGGACATGCTGGTGGCGATCTATGCCACCATGAGCGCGGGTGGCGGTTATGTGCCGATCGATCCGGACCATCCGGCCGAGCGCACCGAGTATGTGCTCGACAGCTCGGCGCCGGTATGCATATTGACCACCACCGGTGACAATGTCACCGCGCCCGGCATTCCCGTGCTCATGGTGGATACCGTGGATTCGAGCGGGTACAGCGCCGAACCGATCACCGACGCCGAGCGTCGTGCCCCGCTGCGGCAAGCGAATACCGCGTATGTGCTCTACACTTCCGGTTCCACCGGCCGCCCCAAGGGCGTCGCGGTCAGCCATGCCGCGCTGGTCAATCAGATCGCCTGGATCACCGCCGAATACCGGATCGGCCCTGCCGATGTGGTCCTGCAGAAGACGCCGGTGACCTTCGACGTATCGGCGTGGGAGTTGTTCGGCACCTTGGCTGTCGGCGCCCGTATGGTGATCGCGGCTCCTGACGGTCACCGCGATCCGATGTATCTGTCCGAGATCATCGGACGCAACCAGGTCACCATGACCTCTTTCGTGCCGTCGATGCTCTCGGTATTCGCCGGTGCCGCTTCGACGGCCGAATGTGCCTCGCTGCGTGCGGTTCTTGTCGCCGGTGAGGCATTGCCCGCCGCGACCGTCACCGCGTTCCGGCAGTTCTCCACTGCCATGGTGCACAACCTGTACGGTCCGACGGAATTCACCGTGCATGCCACCGCATGGCAGCTCAATGAGGTCGCGCCGGCCTCGGTGCCGATCGGTCGCCCGGTGTGGAACGCACAGGCCTATGTGCTGGACGAGGGACTCCAGCCGGTGCCTGCCGGCGTTCCTGGTGAACTGTACCTGGGTGGTGTGCAGACCGCTCGTGGCTATCATGGCCGCCCCGATCTGACCGCTGAACGCTTCGTCGCCGATCCGTTCGGCGCACCGGGTTCCCGCCTGTATCGCACCGGTGACCTGGTGCGCTGGGTCCGGCCACGAGACAGGGAGGTCGGCACCGCAGGCGTGCTGGAGTACATCGGCCGCACCGATTTCCAGGTGAAGTTCCGCGGACAGCGCATCGAGCTCGGTGAGATCGAGTCGGCCCTGCTGGAACATCCGGCTGTCACCCAGGCCGTGGTACTGGTCGTGGAAACGGTCGCGGGCGATCAACTGGTCGCCTATCTGGTCACCGCGGGGGGCCCGGTCGATCTCGACCAGGTCAAGAACACCCTGCACCGCACTTTGCCCGCGTATATGGTGCCCTCGGCGATGGTGGTGCTGGACGCGTTCCCGCTCAATGCCTCCGGCAAGCTGGACCGCAAGGCATTGCCCGCCCCGGTGTTCGAAGTGCGTGAATTCCGCGCCCCGACCACGCCGATCGAGGAGATCATCGCGCAGATCTTCGGTGAGGTGCTCGGCGTCTCTCGGATCGGCGTCGATGACGATTTCTTCGAACTGGGTGGCAACTCGCTGATCGCCACACAGGTCGTTTCCCGCCTCGGTATCGCACTGGATACCAGGGTGCCGGTGCGCATGCTGTTCGAAGCGTCCACAGTCGAGGCGCTGGCCGCGCGGGTGGAGTCGCATGCGGGGGACGGGGCCCGCAAAGCGCTGGTTGCCAGGCAGCGTCCGGAGCATGTGCCGCTGTCGTTGGCCCAGCAGCGCATGTGGTTCCTCAACCGGTTCGATACCAGCTCCGCGGTCAACAACATCCCGGTGGCCATCCGGTTGTCCGGCGATCTGGACATCGCCGCGTTGCAGGTCGCGGTCATCGATGTGATCGATCGGCACGAGTCGCTGCGGACGGTCTTCCCGGAGACCACCAGTGGTCCGGTGCAGGTGGTGCTCGACGCCGCGCAGATCGTGCCCGATTTGACTCCGGTGCCGGTGACCGAGCACACCCTGCTCGATCACCTGGTCGAGCTCGCTTCGATGGCCTTCGATGTGACCAGCGAAGTGCCTTTGCACGCAAGGCTTTTCGAGATCGGTGAGACCGAGTATGTGCTGTGCATGGTGGTGCATCACATCTCCGCCGACGGGTGGTCGATGGGCCCGTTGGCACGCGATGTCATGGTGGCCTACGCTGCCCGCACCTCATGGGAAGCGCCGTCCTGGTCGGCGCTGCCGGTGCAATACGCCGATTACGCGCTGTGGCAGCGCGAGGTGCTCGGCGCGGAAGACGACCCGACTTCGTTGATCGCCACCCAGATCCAGTATTGGACGCGCGAACTCGCCGATCTGCCGGACGAATTGGTGCTGCCGTCTGATCGGCCGCGCCCCGCCGTCCCGTCCTACCGTGGCGGTACCTACCCGTTCGTGATCTCCGGCGAGACCCAGCGCGCCTTGGTCGAACTGGGGCGCAGGCACAATGCCTCGTTGTTCATGGTGTTGCACAGCGCGCTCGCGGTATTGCTCGCCAGGGTCAGCGCGACCAGTGACATCGCCATCGGTACACCGGTCGCGGGCCGTGGCGAGGCCGCCTTGGACGATATGATCGGTATGTTCGTCAACACTCTGGTGTTGCGCACCGAGGTGGATGGCGGAGTGCGCTTCGCCGATCTGCTCGCCCAGGCACGGGAGACCGATCTGCAGGCGTTCGCCCACGCGGACGTGCCGTTCGAGCGGCTGGTCGAAGTGCTCAACCCGGCTCGTTCACAGGCGCGGCACCCGCTGTTCCAAGTGATGCTGACCTTCCAGAACACCAGGCAGGCCAGCCTGGAACTGCCAGGTCTCTCGGTCAACGGCATCGACTACGACGCCAGGCTGGCCAAGTTCGATCTGCAGCTGACCCTTTCGGAAACGCAGGACGAGCTGGGTGAGTCGGCGGGCATGTCGGCCGAGTTCTCCTATGCTGCCGACCTGTTCGACGAACCAACCGTCGCCGCGTTCGCCCGGCGCCTCGATCGCATCCTCGCGGCTGTGACCGCCGATCCGGAAGTACCGATCGGTGATATCGACCTGCTCGCGCCAGAGGAGCGTGCGCAGGTACTCATCGATTGGAACCACACCGCGCATCCCGTGCCCGCGGAGACGCTGGTCTCGTTGTTCGCCGCGCAAGTGGCCGCGACCCCTGAGGCGATCGCGCTGGATTTCGACGATGAGCGATTGACCTACCGCCAGCTGAGCGAACGCGCCAACCGCATCGCCAGACAGTTGATCGGCGCGGGTGTCGGGCCGGGATCGCTGGTGGCGCTGGCGCTTCGGCGTTCGACCGAATTGGTTATCGGGATGTACGCGGTGGTGCAGACCGGTGCCGCCTATCTGCCACTGGACCCGGATCAGCCTGCAGAACGGATCGATTACATCCTGGAGACCGCCAGGCCACGTATGGTCCTGTACCGCTCGGCGGACGGGTTCGGCCTGGATCCGCGGCCCTCGGTGACCGCGGTGCCGATCGAAGGCATCGAAGGGGTGCCAGGCTTCGCCGCGACCAGTGGCGCGCCGATCACCGATGCGGAGCGCACACAACCGCTGCGTCCGGAGCACACCGCGTATGTGATCTTCACATCGGGCTCGACCGGACGCCCGAAGGGTGTTGCGGTCAGCCACGCCGCGATCGTCAACCGGCTGTTGTGGATGCAGCACGAGTACCCGCTCGGCCCCGATGATGTGGTGTTGCAGAAGACTCCCGCCACGTTCGACGTGTCGGTGTGGGAGTTCTTCTGGCCGTTGCAGACCGGAGCCAGGCTGGTCGTCGCCCGGCCGGACGGTCATCGCGATCCGGTGTATCTGGCCCAGATCATCGCCGAGAAGTACATTACGACAGTACATTTCGTGCCTTCGATGCTTTCGGTTTTCGTCTCCGCGCTCGGCGGTGAGAACGGCGAAGGGCTGTCCGCGCGGTACCTGCGCCAGGTGTTCACCTCGGGAGAGGCGTTGCCCGCCCCGACCGCGGCCAGGTTGCGCGAGCTGACCGGTGCGCGGCTGCACAATCTGTACGGGCCGACCGAGGCCGCGGTCGACGTGACATATCACGAGGTGACCGCTGCCGATACGGTCTCGGTGCCGATCGGCCGCCCGGTGTGGAATACCAGGGTCTTCGTGCTCGACAGTCGCCTGCACCCGGTCGCGCCGGGGATCGCGGGTGAGCTCTATCTGGCGGGCGACCAGCTGGCGCTCGGCTATCTGGGGCGCCAGGACCTGACCGCGGATCGTTTCGTCGCCAACCCCTACGGTGCGCCGGGTACCCGGATGTACCGCACCGGTGACCTGGTGGCCTGGACCACAACGGCGAGCGTCGAATCCGGCGAATCCGGAGAACTCCTGTATCTGGGTCGTACCGATTTCCAGGTGAAGTTGCGCGGTCTGCGCATCGAGCTCGGTGAGATCGAGACCGCGCTCCTGGCACAGCCAGGAGTCGCGCAGTCGGTCGTCGTGCTGCGCTCCGACGCGCACGCAGGCGATCAATTGGTTGGTTATCTGGTCGCCGAACCGGAGGCCGCGGTCGATACCGGTGCGGTGAAGGATGCCCTGGCCACGGTGCTCCCCGGCTATATGATCCCGGCCGCGCTGGTGGTGCTCGAGGCCCTCCCGGTCAATGCTTCGGGCAAGCTGGATCGCAAGGCACTGCCCGCACCGGTGTTCGAGGTCAAGGTGTTTCGCGCGCCGTCGACGCCGATCGAGGAGATCGTGGCGGATGTCTTCGCCGATCTGCTCGGAGTGGCGCGTATCGGGGTGGACGACGATTTCTTCGAGTTGGGTGGCAACTCGTTGGTGGCCACTCAGGTGGTCGCGCGCCTTAACGCCGCGTTGCGCACCGGGATCGGTGTGCGCGTACTGTTCGAGGCGCCCACCGTGGCCGCACTGGCCGCTCGGATCGAATCACATACGGGAACTGTCACGCGCCGAGCGCTTATCGCGCAGGAGCGGCCACAGTATCCACCGTTATCGCTGGCGCAGCAGCGCATGTGGTTCCTCAACCGCTTCGATATCGCAGGCGCTGCGCCCGGTTCGGGCGCGGCGTCGGCGACCTACAACATCCCGGCAGCGGTTCGCCTGGCCGGCGCACTCGACCTGGCGGCGCTGCGCGATGCCATCGCCGATGTGATCGCGCGGCACGAATCGCTGCGCACCGTCTACCCCTCCCATGAGGGCGTGGCCTACCAGCGCGTGCTGCCCGCGACGAAGGCTGTTCCCGACTTCGTGGTGGTCGAGGTCGTCGAGGGGCAATTACTTTCCGCCATCGGCGAATTCGTTGGTCGAGGTTTCGACGTGACGAGCGAGCTTCCGGTGCGGCTGCGCGCCTATCGGCTCGCTCCGGACGATTATGTGCTGACCGTGGTGGTCCACCACATCGCCGCCGACGGCTTCTCGATGCGGCCACTGGTGCGCGATCTGATGGCCGCCTACGTGGCGCGTACCTCATCCGCCGAGCCAGGCTGGCCGCCACTGCAGGTGCAGTACGCGGACTTCGCGCTGTGGCAGCGGGCCACGCTCGGCTCCGAGGACGATCCGACCTCGCTGATTTCCGAGCAGCTCGGCTACTGGAGTACCGAGCTCGCCGGATTGCCCGATGAGCTGCGCCTGCCCGGCAGGCCACGGCCCATCGAGGCCTCGTATCGGGCGGGCACGCACCGTTTCCGGGTGCCAGGTGCGCTGATCGAGGAGCTGAACCGGGTCGCGCACGCGCACGGCACCACATTGTTCATGGTGGTGCACACCGCGTTCGCCGCACTGCTCGCGCGGTTGAGCGGCACCGATGACATCGCCATCGGCACGCCGGTGGCAGGCCGCGGTGAACAGGCGCTCGACGATCTGGTCGGTATGTTCGTCAATACTCTGGTGCTGCGTGCCCAGGTTGACCCCGCCGCATCGTTCACCGACCTGCTCGCCCAGGTCCGCGAGCGCGATCTGCAAGCGTTCGCGCATGCGGACGTGCCATTCGAGCGGTTGGTCGAGGTGCTGAACCCGGCTCGCTCCCAGGCGCGCCACCCGCTGTTCCAGGTGATGCTGTCGTTCCAGAATCTCGGCCGCACCACGCTGGAACTGCCCGGCCTCACCGTCTCCGAACTGGGCATCGACCAGCCGACAGCGAAGTTCGACCTTCAGCTCACGCTCAGCGAGGTGCCCGGCGCCGAGTCGGCGATGGATGCCGAACTCGTCTACGCCACCGACCTTTTCGACACGGTGTTCGCCGCGACCACGGCCGAGCGCTTCCTGCGTGTCTTGCGCGGTGCCGCCGCTGATCCTTCGATCGCTGTCGGTGATATCGCTCTGCTGGACGGCGCGGAGCGATCGCTGGTGCTGGAGCGGTGGAACGAGACCGCTTTCCCGGTGGATGCCGCCCTCACCGCGCCTATGGGCGATGCCGCGGCGACCCTGGTGTCGTTGTTCGAGGCACAGGTCGCGCGCACGCCGGATTCCGCGGCGGTGAGCTTCGAGGGGACAAGTCTGTCTTATGCCGAGTTCGCCCGCCGGGTGCATCGCCTGGCGCGCTGGCTCAAGCGCAATGGGGTGGGCCCGGAGTCGTATGTGGCTCTCGGGATGCGCCGCTCACTCGATCTGATGATCGGCATCTACGCGGTGAACGCCGCCGGTGGCGCCTATGTACCGCTGGATCCGGACCATCCGGTCGAGCGCATCGACCACATCCTGGAAACCGCGCGTCCGGTATGGCTGCTGACCGCGGGATCCGATCTGGAGACCACGGTCTCCCGACAGGTACGTATCGATCAGCTGGACTTGTCGGAGTTCTCCGATGAGCCGCTGACGGATGTGGATCGGCATAAGCCGTTGCGTCCGGCGAATACCGCGTATGTGATCTTCACGTCGGGTTCGACGGGTCGTCCGAAGGGTGTGGCGGTCTCGCATGCGGCGATCGTGAATCGTTTGGTGTGGATGCACGCCGAGTACGGTTTGGCGGCTGATGATGTGGTGTTGCAGAAGACGCCTGCGACGTTCGATGTGTCGGTGTGGGAGTTCTTCTGGCCGTTGCAGGTGGGTGCGCGGTTGGTGGTGGCGAAGCCGGATGGGCATCGCGATCCCGCGTATCTGGCTGAGCTGATTGTCGCCGAGCAGGTCACCACGGTGCATTTCGTGCCGTCGATGTTGTCGGTGTTCGTGGCCGAGGAGCGGGCGGTCGAGTGCACCGGTCTGCGTAACGTTTTCGCTTCGGGTGAGGCGTTGCCTCCGGTGACCGCGCGGCGGTTGCGGGAGTTGACCGGGGCGCGGTTGCATAATTTGTATGGTCCGACCGAGGCCGCGGTGGATGTGACTTTCCATGAGGTGACCGAGGCGGATGTGGTGTCGGTGCCGATCGGTGCGCCGGTGTTCAACACGCGGGTGTATGTGTTGGATGCGCGGTTGCGTCCGGTGCCGGTGGGTGTCGCGGGTGAGTTGTACTTGGCGGGTGCGCAGTTGGCGCATGGTTATGTGGGTCGGCCGGATCTGACGACAGACCGGTTTGTGGCCGATCCGTTCGGTGCTTCTGGTAGCCGGATGTATCGCACTGGTGATCTGGTGGCGTGGACGGCTACGGGTGAGTTGGAGTATCTGGGTCGTACCGATTTCCAGGTGAAGGTGCGTGGTCTGCGTATCGAGTTGGGGGAGATCGAGTCGGCGTTGACGGCGTTGGAGTCGGTGGCGCAGGCGGTGGTCGTGGTGCGTTCGGACGCGCGGCTCGGTGATCAGTTGGTGGCCTATCTGGTGGCGGATCCGGATCGGGTGGTGGATACCGAGGCGGTGCGGGTCGCGGTGGGGTCGCGGTTGCCCGCGTATATGGTGCCCGCGGCGTACCTCGTGCTCGAGGAGTTCCCGTTGAATGCCTCGGGCAAGCTGGATCGGAAGGCGTTGCCCGCGCCGGTGTTCGAGGCGGCGGTGTTCCGTGCGCCGACCACGCCGGTGGAGGAGATCGTGGCGGGTGTCTTCGCCGAGGTGCTCGGTGTGGACCGGGTGGGTCTGGATGACGATTTCTTCGCCCTCGGTGGTAACTCGCTGGTCGCGACGCAGGTAGTGGCGCGGTTGGGTGAGGCGTTGGACACCCGGGTCCCGCTACGCACGCTGTTCCAGTCCTCCACTGTGTTGACACTGGCCGCGGCGATGGAGGCAATCGCAGGACAGGGCGGCCGGGCGCCGCTGGTCGCGCGCGAACGGCCCGAGCTGGTGCCGTTGTCCCCGGCACAGCAGCGCATGTGGTTCCTGAACCGGTTCGACAACCGGACCGCGGTGAACAACATCCCGGTCGCGGTGCGGCTCACCGGTGCGCTCGATGTGGCCGCGCTCGGCGCGGCCCTCGGTGACGTGCTCGCGCGGCATGAGGCATTGCGCACGGTATACCCCGAGGTGGAGGGCATCGGATACCAGCGCGTCCTACCGGTTTCCGAGATCGGCTTCGACCTGGTCGCCACACCGGTCGCGGCGGCGGAGCTGACCACGCGGATTATCGAATCGGCGAGCGCCGGTTTCGATGTGACCGGCGAGATCCCGTTCCGGGTGAACCTGCTGGCCCTGTCGACGACCGACCACGTTCTGGTGCTGGTCATGCACCACATCAGTGCGGACGGATTCTCGCTGCGTCCGCTGCTGCGCGATGTGGTGCTCGCCTACACCGAGCGCGCCCGTGGCGTGGTGCCGGCCGCGGCTCCGCTCCAGGTGCAATACGCCGACTACGCGCTGTGGCAGCGTGAGGTTCTCGGCGCCGAGGACGACCCGGACTCCGTCGCCGCGCAGCAGATCGCCTACTGGACCGAGCAGCTACGCGATCTGCCCGATCAGATCGAACTGCCCGCCGACCGGCCGAGGCCGGAGATCGCCACCAATGCCGGTGGCACCCATACCGTCGCGATCGGTGCCGAGCTGCACGACGCGCTGGCCGAATTGGCCCGCGCCCGTGGGGTGACGCTGTTCATGCTCGTGCACGCCGCGCTCGCGGCGTGGGCGGGCCGCTTGTCGGGCAGCACCGATATCGCGATCGGCACTCCGATCGCAGGCCGCGGCGAACGCGCGCTCGACGATGTGGTCGGTATGTTCGTCAACACCCTGGTGTTGCGCAGCGAGGTCGATCCCGGCGCAGGCTTCGGGGAATTGCTCGACCAGGTGCGCCGTACCGATCTGGCCGCTTTCGCGCATACCGATGTGCCGTTCGAGCGGCTGGTCGACGTGCTCAGCCCGGCGCGGTCGCAGGCCCACCATCCGCTGTTCCAGATCGCGCTGACCTTCGAAGCCGCCTCGGCCGCAGGCCTGGGCGCGGTCGCGCTGCCCGGGCTCGAGGTCGAGGTGCTCGACGTCGATCCTGGCACCGCGAAATTCGATGTGCAGCTCACGGTCGGTGAGTCCACCGAGGGCGGGCTCACGTTGTCGTGGAACTACGCCACCGAACTGTTCGATCCGGAGACGGTGGCCGCCTTCGCCGACCGTTTCGTGCGTATCCTGCGCGGTGTCGTCGAGGATCCGCAGATCCCGGTCGGTGATATCGATCTGCTCGGGGAGAGCGAACGGCTCGACGTAGCGCAGCGCTGGGTGTCTTCCGGCGCGGACAGCACCGAGCAGGGAGTACACACCGGCGGGTTCGCCGATCCGGATATCACGCTGGTCGGATTGTTCGACGCGGTCGTCGCCGCACATCCGGACCGGATCGCGGCCCGCTTCGGAGTGGAGACACTGACCTACGCCGAGCTGGATCGCCGGGCCAATGTGCTGGCGCGCAGGCTGATCGCCGACGGTGCCGGGCCGGAGACCCTGGTCGCGGTGATCCTGCCGCGGTCGCTGGACCTGGTGGTGGCGCTACTGGCCGTGGTGAAGACCGGTGCGGGTTATGTACCGGTCGACCCGACCTATCCAGCCGAGCGCATCGCCTATGTGCTCGCCGACTCCCGGCCGACCAGCGTGGTGCTCGATTCCACTGTGCGGGTCTCGGTGCCGGAGCAGCTGCCCGCGGTCGTGCTGGACGGGTTCGCGGTGGAGACCGGCAATGTCGAGGACGCCGATGACGCTCCGATCACCGACGCCGACCGGAACGCCGCGCTGAGCCCGGACAATGTCGCGTATGTGATCTACACCTCCGGTTCGACCGGGCGCCCGAAGGGCGTCGCGGTGGCGCACCGGAATGTGGTGCGGCTGTTCGCGAACACCGACCGTGACTTCGGTTTCGGCCCCGATGATGTGTGGACGCTGTTCCACAGCTACGCCTTCGACTTCTCGGTGTGGGAACTGTGGGGTCCGCTGTTGTTCGGCGGCACTCTCGTTGTGGTCGACTACTACACCTCGCGTTCCCCGGAGCAGTTCCTGGAATTGCTGCGGGCAGAAGGCGTCACGGTGCTCAACCAGACCCCGTCCGCGTTCTACCAACTGGCGGAAGCCGACCGGAACGCGGCACCAGGTGCCGCACCGCTGGCATTGCGTTATGTGGTGTTCGGTGGCGAGGCACTGGAACTGCGCAGGCTGTCGGACTGGGTGGCGCGGCACGGCGATGGCAATGCGGCGGCGCGGACCGCCGGTTCGGCGGCTGCTGCCGGACCGCTGCTGGTCAATATGTACGGCATCACCGAGACCACGGTGCACGTGTCCTACCGCGCGCTGGACGCCGCGACCATCGCCGCCGCGTCCGGCAGTGTGGTCGGCCGGGCCATCGCCGGGCTCAGGGTGTATGTGCTCGACAGCAGGCTGCGCCCGGTTCCGGTCGGTGTCGCGGGCGAAATGTATGTGGCGGGAACGCAATTGGCCCGCGGTTACCTCGGCCGTGCCGATCTGTCGGCCACCCGCTTCGTCGCGGATCCGATGGGCGATGTGCCGGGCGGGCGGCTGTATCGCTCCGGCGATCTGGCCCGCTGGAACCGGTTCGGCGAGCTGGAGTACCTGGGTCGCGCCGACGACCAGGTGAAAGTGCGCGGCTTCCGGATCGAACTCGGCGAGATCGAATCGGCGATCCTCGCCCAGCCCGGCATCGCCCAGGCCGCGGTGATCGTCCGCGAGGATCAGCCGGGTGACCAGCGGATCGTCGCCTATGTGGTTGCCGAACCGGATGCCGAGCCCGCGCTCGACGCGGTCCGTAACGGCGCTGCCGAGCAGTTGCCGTCCTATATGGTGCCATCGGCTCTGGTCCGGCTGGAATGGATTCCGTTGACCGTCAACGGAAAACTGGACCGCAGGGCGCTGCCTGCCCCGGCGGCGCAGGCACGCGCCTTCCGCGCACCGATCACCCCGGTACAGGAAACTGTGGCCGCGGTATTCGCCGATGTACTCGGCCTGGACCGGGTCGGTGTCGACGATGATTTCTTCGATCTCGGTGGCAACTCGCTGATCGCGACCAGAGTGGCCGCCCGTCTCGGCGCCGCGCTCGGCACAACCGTCGCGGTGCGCACGCTGTTCGAGGCGTCCACCGTGGCAGCCCTTGCCGCACGGGTGGAATCGCATGCCGATGGCGCGGCGCGGGCCCGCCTGGTTGCCCGCGAGCGTACCGCCGACGATCTGGTGCCGCTGTCGTTCGCGCAGCAGCGCATGTGGTTCCTGAACAAGTACGACACCACCTCGGCGGCCTATAACCTGCCGATGGCCATCCGGCTCACCGGTGCGCTCGATATCGAGGCATTACGGCTCGCGGTCGGTGATCTGGTGCGCAGGCACGAGTCGCTGCGGACCCGCTATCCCGAGCACGGTGGCACCCCGGTCCAGCTGATCGTGCCCGCCGAGGACCTCGCGCTGGATCTGCGACCGGTCGAGGTGGACCCGGCTGAGCTGAGCGCGGCGATCACCGCGTTCGTCGCCACCGGATTCGATGTGGCCGAACAGGTTCCGTTGCGTACCCGGTTGTACGCGGCAGCACCGGATGAGCATGTGCTCGTCGTCGTGGTGCACCACATCGCGGCCGACGGTTTCTCCATGGGGCCGCTGACCCGCGATGTGATGACCGCTTACACCGCGCGCACCACCGGTAGCGCCCCCGGCTGGGCGCCGCTGGCGGTGCAGTACGCCGACTTCGCGGTGTGGCAGCGCGAAGTGCTCGGCTCTGAACAGGATTCCGGCTCGCTGCTGGCCGAACAGGTCGGATACTGGCGGCGCGCGCTCAACGGTGTTCCCGATGAGCTCGCCCTGCCTGCCGATCGTCCTCGTCCGGCGGTTGCCTCCTACCGAGGCGCGACCCTGCATCGTGAGTTGTCCGGTGAGCTGATCGGTGCGCTGGAGGAGATCGCCCGGCAGCGGGGCGCCTCGCTGTTCATGGTGTTGCACGGTGCGCTGGCCGTGCTGCTGGCGCGGCTGTCCGGCAGCGACGACGTGACGGTCGGCACGCCGGTCGCCGGTCGCGGCGAAGCGGCACTCGACGACCTGGTCGGTATGTTCGTCAACACCCTGGTGTTGCGCACCGGGATCGACCAGGGCGAATCATTCGTCGATCTGCTCGACCGGGTGCGCCGCACCGACCTGGACGCCTACGGCAATGCCGATGTGCCGTTCGAGCGGCTGGTGGAACTGCTCGCGCCAGAGCGTTCGCAGGCACGCAACCCGCTGTTCCAGGTGATGCTGGCGTTCCAGAACCTGGAGCGTTCCGTCCTCGAACTACCGGGGCTTTCGGTGTCCGCACTGGATACCGAAGAGAATGTGGCGCGTTTCGATCTGCAGTTCACTCTCGCAGAGCGGGCGGAAAACGGCTCCGGCGCGATGACTTTGGCACTCACCTACGCCACCGAGCTGTTCGATGAGCAGACGGCGGCGCAGATCGCGCGGCGCTGGGAATGTGTGCTCGAGGCCATCGCGGCCGATCCGGCGAGCACCGTCGGTGCGATCGACATACTCGATGCCACCGAACGGGCCGAGTTGATCACGCGGACCGGGACGGCGGCGACCCAGGCGCGGACGTTGCCGGATCTGCTCGCCGAGGCCGCGGCGATCGACCCGCAGGCACCGGCGGTGGTGTTCCAGGGGAGCAGTCTGTCCTACGGCGAGCTGGACGCGCGGTCCAACCGCCTGGCCAGGCTGCTGCTCGAGCGCGGTATCGGCACCGAGGATCTGGTGGCCGTCGCCGTGCCACGGTCGGACCTGTCGTACTTCGCCGAATGGGCGGTGGCCAAGACCGGCGGCGCGTTCGTGCCGATCGACCCGACCTACCCGGCCGACCGCATCGCGCATATGGTCACCGACTCGGGCTCGCCGATCGGTCTCACCGTGGCCTCGGTGCGTGCCGAGTTGCCGGATGCGGTCGAGTGGCTGGTACTCGACGAGCTGGAGCTCACCGCATTCGACAGCGCCGCGGTCACCGATGCCGACCGGATGCGTCCGGTGCGCCCGGAGCATCCGGCCTATGTGATCTACACCTCCGGTTCCACCGGTGTGCCCAAGGGCGTCGTGGTCACCCACGCGGGTCTTGCCAACTTCCGCGATGAGCAGAACACCCGCTACCACGTCGATTCCGATACGCGCGCACTGCACTTCGCCTCGCCGAGCTTCGACGCCTCGATCCTGGAGTTCTTGCTCGCGATCGGCCGCGGCGGCACCTTGGTGGTCTGCCCGCCAGGGGTATACGGCGGTGCGGAACTGGCCGAGCTGATCCGCGCCGAGCGGGTCACCCACGCCTTCCTCACCCCGTCGGTGCTCGCCTCGCTGGATTCGGCGGCGCTGGCAGATATGCGGGTGATCGTGGCGGGTGGTGAGGCCGTGCCCGCCGATCTGGTCACCAAGTGGGGTGGCGCGCCGGACGGTTCGGGCCGTCGCTTCCACAACGGTTACGGCCCGACCGAGACCACGATCATGACCAATATCAGCGATGCGCTGGTGCCTGGTGATCGGGTAACCATCGGTGGTCCGATCCGCGGTATGCAGTCGCTGATCCTGGACGCCCAGCTGCGGCCGGTTCCGGTGGGTGTCGCGGGTGAGCTGTATCTGTCGGGCATCCAGCTGGCGCGTGGCTATCACGCGCGGCCGGGGTTGTCGGCGGAGCGGTTCGTGGCCAACCCGTACGTTCCCGGTGCGCGGATGTACCGCACCGGCGATGTGGTGCGCTGGACCAGCGACGGTGCGGTCGACTATGTGGGCCGCTCCGACTTCCAGGTGAAGGTGCGCGGGTTCCGGATCGAACTCGGCGAGATCGACGCCGCGCTCACCGCGCACGAAACCGTCGACTTCGCCGTGACCATGGGCCACACCGGTGCCACGGCAGCGGTATCCCTGGTGTCGTATGTGGTTGCCGCGCAAGGGCATACGATCGATGTGCCGACGCTCACCGCGCATGTCGAAGAGCTGCTGCCCGGCTATATGGTGCCGTCGGCGATCATGGTGATCGACCACGTTCCACTCACCCCGGTTGGCAAGCTCGACCGTAAGGCGCTGCCGGAGCCGGTCTTCGCGACCGAGGTGGTCTTCCGCGCCCCGCGCACTCCGGTCGAGCAGACCATCGCCGAGGTGTTCGCCGAGGTACTCGGCATAGAGCGGGTCGGTGTGGATGATTCGTTCTTCGCGCTCGGTGGCGACAGCATCGTCTCCATTCAGTTGGTCTCGCGGGCCAAGGCCCGTGGTGTGGTGTTCACCCCGCGACAGGTCTTCGAACAGCGCACCGTGGCTGGTCTGGCCGCGGTCGCCGAGACCACCGAGACGGCCGCGGTATCGGCGGCGACGCTCGCCGAGCTGCCCGGCGGCGGAATCGGCACCATGCCGTTGACGCCGGTGGTCCGGTTCATGGCCGAGCGGCGCGGCTCCTTCGGCCGGTTCAACCAGATGCTGGCGCTGGAGTTGCCGGTCGGCATCGACCGCGCGGGCATCGCCGCGACGGTCGGCGCGGTCATCGATCGGCACGATATGTTGCGGGCGAGCCTGCGCCGTGCGGACGACGACTGGGTTGTGGAAACCGCCGCGCCGGGCACGGTCGAAGCAGACGCGCTGATCGACCACACCGGATTCGATGCGAGCGTTACCGATGCGGAGCTGGTCGAGATCGCCTCGGCCGCCGTCGATGCGGCGCTGGACCGGCTCGATCCCACCGCAGGCGTGGTCATCCGGTTCGTCTGGCTGGAGCCCGATTCCGCCGAGCGCTCCGGCAGGCTGGTCGTTGTCGCGCATCACCTGGTGGTGGACGGTGTCTCCTGGCGCATCCTGGTGCCGGACTTCGTCGCAGCGTGGGGACAGCGCACCGCGGGGCAGTCACCCGAGTTGGTCGCCCCGGCCACCTCGATGCGTACCTGGGCGCACGCACTGCAGCGCGAGGCGAACAGCCCGGCGCGGATGGCCGAATTGGACTACTGGCGTTCGGTGGCCGGTACGCCCGATCCGCTGCTGACCGAACGTCCGATGGATCCGGCACTGGATACCTCAGGGGTTATCGAGAAATATCAGGTCGAGGTATCTGCCGAGGTCACCAAGGCTCTGCTCACCACAGTTCCCGCGCTGTTCCACGGCGGCGTGAACGATGGTCTGCTCACCGCGCTGGCACTGGCTACCGCGATGTGGCGGGCGCGAAGGGCAGGCATCCGTGGCGATGAGCCGGTGCTGATCCGTTTGGAAGGCCACGGCCGGGAAGAGGACGTGGTACCCGGTGCCGATCTGTCGCGTACGGTCGGCTGGTTCACCGCGATCTACCCGGTCCGCTTCGAGCTGTCCGGTATCGACCTCGATGCGGCGTTCACCGGCGGTGCCGCGCTCGGCGCCGCGGTCAAGGCGGTCAAGGAGCAATTGCTCTCGGTACCGGACAAGGGGCTCGGCTATGGTCTGCTGCGCTATCTGAACCCCGAGACCGGGTCCGAGCTGCCCGCCGAACTCCCCGGCCAGGTGAGCTTCAACTACCTCGGCCGGATCTCCGAGGGTGATGTACCGGAGTCGCTGCGCGGTTTCGGCTGGATCCCGGCGCCGGAGCTGGGTGCGCTCGGTGGCGCCTACGACGCGGATATGCCCGCGATGGCGCCGCTGGATGTGAATGCGATCGTGGTCGGCGACACCTTGACCGCCACCATCGGCTACCCGTCGACCCTGCTGAGCGCCGCCGAGGTGCGCGAGTTCGCCGAACTGTGGACCGCGGCCCTTGAAGCGGTCGCCCGCCATGCCGATTCCAGTGGCGCGGGCGGGCACACCCCGTCGGACTTCCCGTTGTTGCGTACGACAGGGATAACGCAGCGGGATATCGACGGCTGGGAGCGGCGCTTCCCGGCGCTGGCCGATGCCTGGTCGCTTTCGGCGTTGCAGTCCGGTCTGCTGTTCCATGCCCGCCTCGCCGCGAGTTCGGTGGACGTGTACACCGCGCAGGCGGTGCTGACCCTGACCGGACGGGTGGATGCCGCCCGGTTGCGTTCGGCGGCACAGGCCTTGGTGGATCGCTATGAGAACCTGCGCACCGCGTTCGTCACCGACCATGACGGCAATCCGGTGCAGATCGTGCTGGACAGCGTTCGGGTGGCCTGGGCCGAACACGACCGGATCGCCGAAGGCGACGGCGCCGATCTGATCGAGGCCGACCGCATGCGCCGCTTCGACCTCGCCGAGCCGCCGCTGATCCGCTTCACCTTGATCCAGGTCGCGGACGCTTCCGCGGCGGAAGGAGCCCGCTGGCAGTTCGTGGTGTCCAATCACCACATCCTGCTCGACGGCTGGTCCATGCCGCTGCTCATGCGGGATCTGCTGATGCTCTACGCCGCACACGCGGACGGTTCCGTATTGCCCGCGGTCCGTTCCTATCGGCACTTCCTGGAATGGACCGGGCAGCAGGATCACCAGGCCTCGCTGGCCGCGTGGGCGGATGCGCTGCGCGGCGTCGGCGAGCCGACCCTGTTGGCCCGTCCGGATGCAGGCCGGGAGATCACCGCCTTGTCCGGTGAGTACTTCTTCGAACTGGACGAGACGGCCACCGCGCGGTTGACCACGCTGGCAGGCTCGCTCGGCGTCACGCCGAATACCGTGCTGCAGACTGCGTGGGGCATTCTCCTCGGCCGGATGACCAGCCGCGACGATGTGCTGTTCGGCACCACCGTATCCGGACGTCCCGCACAGCTGTCCGGTGTGGAGTCGATGGTCGGTCTGTTCATCAACACCGTGCCGGTGCGGGTGCGCTTCGATCCGGCGGAATCGGCGCGCGATCTGCTGCGCAGGACCCAGGGCGAACAGGCGGATCTGCTCGATCACCACTATGTCGGGCTGGCCGATATCCAGTCCGCCGCCGGTGCCGGGGCCCTGTTCGACACTCTCGTGGTGTTCGAGTCCTACCCG
This sequence comes from Nocardia spongicola, assembly GCF_047200775.1. Classification (NCBI taxonomy): domain Bacteria; kingdom Bacillati; phylum Actinomycetota; class Actinomycetes; order Mycobacteriales; family Nocardiaceae; genus Nocardia; species Nocardia spongicola. Next base: position 671,045 of record NZ_JBJZOO010000002.1, read on the forward strand.
GTCGACGCGGCGGGCCTGCAGGCGCAAGCCGCGGATATCGACGGTATGGCGGTGACGGGGCTGGACGCGGCCGACGCCACGCATTACCCCTTGACCCTGATCGCGCAGCTGGACTCGCGGCTCCGGGTACGCGCGGGCTATCTGCGCGATCTGTTCGACGAGCAGGCCGTGCGGCGTATCGCGGATCGACTGATCCGGGTACTCACCGCGATCATCGATGAGCCGGATACCGCCGTCGGTGCTGTCGAACTGCTCGATGCCGCGGAGCGCGAGCTGGTGCTCTCCGTCTGGAACGACACCGCGTACCCGATCGAACCGGCGGTAACGCCGGGAGACGCTACGCACTCCACCGGGATGACTCTGGTCTCGATGCACTACGACCAGGTCGAACGTACGCCTGAGGCGCCTGCGGTGACCTTCGAGGGGACAAGTCTGTCCTATGCCGAGTTCTCCTGGCGGGTGAATCAGCTGGCCCGCTGGCTGATCGCGCGTGGTGTCGGCGCGGAAACCTATGTGGCGCTGGGCATGCGGCGCTCGATCGATCTTGTAGTCGGCATGTATGCCGTCGTCGCAGCAGGCGGTGCCTATGTGCCGCTTGATCCGGATCATCCGGCCGAGCGCACGGAATACATTCTCGCCACCGCTGATCCGGTGTGCGTGCTGACCTCCGGGGCAGATCTGGATATCGATACCGCGCAGGTGCGAATCGACCTGCTCGATCTGAGCGGGCTCTCGGAAGCACCCATCACGGATGCCGATCGGCGTGCGCCGTTGCGTCCGGTGAATACCGCGTATGTGATTTTCACGTCGGGTTCGACGGGTCGGCCGAAGGGTGTGGCGGTATCGCATGCGGCGATCGTGAATCGTCTTGTGTGGATGCAGGCGGAGTACGGTTTGGCGGCTGATGATGTGGTGTTGCAGAAGACGCCTGCGACGTTCGATGTGTCGGTGTGGGAGTTCTTCTGGCCGTTGCAGGTGGGTGCGCGGTTGGTGGTGGCGAAGCCGGATGGGCATCGCGATCCCGCGTATCTGGCTGAGCTGATTGTCGCCGAGCAGGTCACCACGGTGCATTTCGTGCCGTCGATGTTGTCGGTGTTCGTGGCCGAGGAGCGGGCGGTGGAGTGCACCGGTTTGCGGCATGTGTTCGCTTCGGGTGAGGCGTTGCCCGCGGTGACCGCGCGGCGGTTGCGGGAGTTGACCGGGGCGCGGTTGCATAATTTGTATGGTCCGACCGAGGCCGCGGTGGATGTGACTTTCCATGAGGTGACCGACGAGGACGTGGTGTCGGTGCCGATCGGTGCGCCGGTGTTCAACACGCGGGTGTATGTGTTGGATGGGCGGTTGCGTCCGGTGCCGGTGGGTGTTGCGGGTGAGTTGTATTTGGCGGGTGCGCAGTTGGCGCATGGTTATGTGGGTCGTCCGGATCTGACGACAGAGCGTTTCGTTGCTGATCCGTTCGGTGTGTCCGGTAGTCGGATGTATCGCACGGGTGATTTGGTGGCGTGGACGGTTGCGGGTGAGTTGGAGTATCTGGGTCGTACCGATTTCCAGGTGAAGGTGCGTGGTCTGCGTATCGAGCTGGGGGAGATCGAGTCGGCGTTGACGGCGTTGGAGTCGGTGGCGCAGGCGGTGGTCGTGGTGCGTTCGGACGCGCGTGCCGGTGATCAGTTGGTGGCCTATGTGGTGACGGAGCCGGACACGGCGGTGGATACCGAGGCGGTTCGTGCGGAGCTGGCGCGGCGGTTGCCCGCGTACATGGTGCCGTCGACATATGTGGTGTTGGCGGAGTTCCCGTTGAACGCTTCGGGCAAGCTGGACCGTAAGGCGTTGCCCGCGCCGGTGTTCGAGGCCACGGTGTTCCGTGCGCCGACCACGCCGGTGGAGGAGATCGTGGCGGGTACCTTCGCCGAGGTGCTCGGCGTGGACCGGGTGGGTCTGGATGACGATTTCTTCGCCCTCGGCGGCAACTCGCTCAGCGCTACCCAGGTCGCGGCCCGGCTGTCGGCCGCACTGGATACCGACCTCGGCGTCCGCGAGCTGTTCGAGGCTTCCACCGTGGTCGCGCTCGCGGCCCGCGCGGAGACCAGGATAGGTGCGGGGGCACGGGCGCCGCTGACGCCGCAGCAGCGGCCGGAGCTGGTCCCGCTGTCACTGGCTCAGCAGCGTATGTGGTTCCTCAACCGCTTCGATCCCGGCTCGGCGGTGGACAACATCCCGGCCGCGGTGCGGCTGTCCGGACTGCTCGACCGGCAGGCGCTGCAGATCGCGGTCGCCGATGTATTGGCCAGGCACGAATCGCTGCGCACGTACTACCCGGAACGGGACGGCGTCGCGCATCAGCAGATCGTGCCAACCGCCAAGGTCATCCCGGACCTCACACCGATCGAGGTCACCGAAGCCGATCTGCCCGAGCGGCTGTCCCAGGTGGTGCTGACCGCATTCGATGTGACCGCCGAGGTGCCCTTCCGCGCCAGGTTGTTCGAGATCAGCCCCACCGAGCATGTGCTGGCCCTTGTGGTACACCACATCTCCGCCGACGGCTTCTCCATGGGACCGCTGACCCGCGATGTGATGATCGCGTACGGCGCTCGCGTCGACGGCGGCGAGCCGACCTGGCGTCCGCTGGAAGTCCAGTACGCGGACTTCGCGCTGTGGCAGCGCCAGGTACTCGGCGCCGAAGGAGACCCGAATTCGGTGATCTCCGAGCAGATCTCGTTCTGGTCGCAGACATTGCGCGGACTGCCGGAACAGTTGGATCTGCCCGCGGATCGGCCGCGCCCAGCGGTCGCTTCCGGTCGCGGCGCCACACACACCTTCGAGATCGACGCCGAAACGCACAGCAGGCTCACCGAACTGGCCCGTACCAAGGGCGCGACGCTGTTCATGGTCACGCACACCGCCTTGGCAGTGTTGCTGGCCAGGCTGTCGGGCACCGACGACATCGCCATCGGAACCCCGGTCGCCGGGCGCGGTGAGCGCGCGCTCGACGACCTGATCGGTATGTTCGTCAACACCTTGGTGCTGCGGACCCCGGTCGAGAGCGGCGCCACCTTCACCGAGCTGCTTCGGTCGGCGCGCGCTATCGATATCGCGGCGTTCGGCCATGCGGACCTGCCGTTCGAGCGGTTGGTGGAGATCCTGAACCCGGCGCGGTCGCAGGCGCGGCATCCGCTGTTCCAGGTGATGTTGTCGTTCCAGAACATCGGACACAACCGGCTCGAGCTCCCAGGCCTGACGGTCAGCGGAGTCGATCTGCCGATCGATGTCGCCAAGTTCGACCTGCAACTGGTGCTTTCCGAACGTGACACCGCCACTGCCGCAGCGGCCGATGGCACAGGTGCTGCCCCGGCCGGTATCACCGCTGAGCTGATCTACGCCACCGACTTGTTCGATTCCGGCACCATGGTGGAGTTCGGGCGGCGGTTCCAGCGGTTGCTGACGATGATCGCCGCCACACCGGATCGGCCGGTCGGTGATCTCGCCTTGCTCGACGAGCGCGAGACCGATCTGGCGCTGCGCGGCTGGAACGACACTGCCCGTGCACTGGGGCCGGTGCACACCCTGGTCGAGGAGTTCGCCGGACAGGCAGAGGCAACGCCGGACGCGGTCGCGGTGGTCGACCCGGCCACCGAGGTGGCATTGACCTATGCCGAATTCGCTTCCCGAGTGCGGCGCTTGGCGCGCCGGTTGATCGAGGCGGGTGTCGGTCCGGAGACACTGGTCGCATTGGGTATACGGCGTTCGGTGGACCTGGTTGTCGCGGCGTACGCGGTGCATGCGGCGGGTGGCGGCTATGTGCCGTTGGATGTGGACCAGCCGCTGGAGCGGGTGCGGTATGTGCTGGATTCGGCTGATCCGGTATGCGTATTGACCACTGCCGCCGATGCGTTCGACGGTGCGGGCCACACCACGCTGTGTCTCGATGAGCTGGAGCTGTCCGGGTATTCGGACGCACCGGTCACCGATGCCGAGCGGATCACGCCATTGCGTCCGCAGCACCCGGCGTATGTGATCTTCACATCCGGTTCTACCGGCCGCCCGAAGGGCGTCGCGGTGCCGCATGCCGCGGTGGTCAACCAGATCCGGTGGATCACCGGGGAGTACGGCATCGGCGCGGATGATGTGGTGCTGTTCAAGACGCCTGCCACGTTCGATGTGTCGGTGTGGGAGCTGTTCGGCCCGCTGAGTACCGGTGGCCGGATCGTGGTTGCCGCCGCGGACGGACATCGGGACCCGCGATACCTGGCTGAGGTGATCGCGGCACAGCAGGTCACCATGACCTCGTTCGTGCCGTCGATGCTGACCGTCTTCGCGCGCGGTATCGACCCCGCAGCAGCCGAAGCGCTTGCCTCGCTGCGGATCTTGTTCGTCGCCGGTGAAGCGTTCACCGCCGATGCGGTCGTCGCGATCCGGCGGGTGAGTACCGCCGCGCTGTACAACTTGTACGGTCCTACCGAGTTCACTGTGCACGCGACGCACGGTCCGGTGGCCGAACAGGTGGACGGCGCGGTGCCGATCGGTGCGCCGGTGTGGAACGCGCAAGCGTATGTGCTGGATTCGCGGCTGCATCCGGTGCCGCCGGAGGTCGCGGGTGAGTTGTACCTCGCGGGCGATCAGCTGGCTCGCGGTTATATCGGCCGGGCCGAGCTGACCGCGGATCGGTTCGTGGCAGACCCGTTCGGCGCGCCGGGTGCGCGGATGTATCGCACTGGTGACTTGGTCTCCCGCGACGCTACCGGTGCCCTGGTATACCTGGGCCGTACCGATTTCCAGGTGAAGCTGCGTGGTTTGCGCATCGAGCTCGGCGAGGTCGAAGCCGCGCTCACCGCGCACGAATCCGTCGCGCAAGCGGTGGCGTTGGTGCGTTCGGATGAGCACACCGGTGATCAGCTGGTCGGATATGTGGTGCCCGCGCCGGGCGCGACGGTCGATACCGAGCAGCTGCGCGCGTATCTGTCGACCCGGCTGCCGTCTTATATGGTGCCCGCCGCGCTCGTGCTGCTCGATGTGCTGCCGCTCAATGCGAACGGCAAGCTCGACCGCAGGGCGCTGCCTGCACCTGTGTGGTCGGCGCGGGCCTTCCGTGCGCCGTCCACCCCGATCGAGGAGATCGTGGCAGGCACTTTCGCCGATGTGCTCGGTGCCGATCGGGTCGGCCTCGACGACGATTTCTTCGATCTCGGTGGCAACTCGCTGATCGCCACCCAGGTGGTAGCGCGGCTCGGTGCGGCACTGAATACCACGGTTCCGGTCCGGATGCTGTTCGAAGCACCGGTCGTGGCCGCGCTGGCCACCTTGGTCGAATCGCATGCCGGAACCGGCAGGCGCCGCGAGCTCGTCGCTGGTCCGCGCCCGTCTCGGATTCCGCTGTCGTTGGCGCAGCAGCGCATGTGGTTCCTCAACCGGTTCGACAATCAGACCGCGGTGAACAACATCCCGCTCGCGGTCCGGCTCACCGGCACCTTGGATACCGAGGCATTGCGCCGAGCCGTCGCCGATGTGGTCGACCGGCACGAGGTGCTGCGCACCGTCTACCCGGAGACTGCCGACGGGCACGGCGTGCAGGTTGTATTGCCCGCCGGCCAGGGACACCTCGATCTCGTCCCGAGCGAGGTGTCCGAGGACGAACTCCGGGATCGGATCAGCGAGCTGGTGCTCACCGGTTTCGATGTCACCGCCGAGGTACCGGTGCGGGCCGAACTGTTCCGCATCACGGATCCGCGGACAGACGTGCAGCCGGATACCCATGTGCTGGTGTTCGTGGTGCACCACATCGCAGGCGACGGTTGGTCGATGCGGCCGCTGGCGCGTGAGGTGATGGTGGCCTATTCGGCGCGTTCGCGCGGTGTGGAGCCGGGCTGGGCTCCGCTGCCGGTGCAGTACGCCGATTACGCGCTCTGGCAGCGTGAAACGCTCGGCGCGGAGGACGATCCGGACTCGCTGATCGCCGAGCAGGTCGCGTTCTGGTCGGACGCGCTGGCCGGGCTGCCGGATCAGCTCGATCTGCCGTCGGACCGCCCCCGTCCCGCTGTGGCGTCCAATCGCGGTGACGTGTACGAATTCTCGCTCGACGCCCAACTGGTACGTGAGCTGAACACCCTGGCCCGCACCAACGGAGCCAGCCTGTTCATGGTGGTGCACGCGGCCTTCGCCACATTGCTGGCCAGGTTGTCGGGCAATGCCGATATCGCCATCGGTACCGCGGTCGCCGGTCGTGGCGCGGCAGTGCTCGATGACGCCATCGGCATGTTCGTCAACACGCTGGTATTGCGCAGCACGATCGACCCGGCCATGTCGTTCGCAGAGGTAGTCGAGCACACCAAGGACGCCGATCTGGCGGCGTTCGGGCATGCGGACCTGCCGTTCGAGCGGTTGGTGGAGATCCTGAACCCGGCGCGGTCGCAGGCGCGGCATCCGCTGTTCCAGGTGATGCTGTCGTTGCAGAACGTCGAGCAGGCCGTATTCGAGTTGCCGGGGCTAGAGGTAGCCGGGGTGCCACTGGATGTGGTCACCGCCAAGTTCGACCTGCACCTCAACCTCGCGAACCGGTTCACCACCGATGGCGCCGCCGACGGCATGACCGCCGAATTCGTGTACGCGGCCGATATGTTCGATGCCGATACCATCGCGGGCATCGCACGCCGTTTAGTGCGGTTGCTGACCGAGGTCACCGCGGATTCGTCGGTGGCAGTCGGAGATATCGAACTGCTCGATACCACCGAGCGCACTGCCCTCGTGGAGCGGTGGAATGCCACCGCGCATCCGGTCGATCCGGCCGCCACATTGGCCTCGATGTTCGGTGCGCAGGTCGGGCGCACGCCTGAGACGATCGCGCTGACATTCGAGGGGACGAGTCTGTCCTATGCGGAGTTCGCCGCACGGGTGAATCGTCTCGCGCGCCACCTGATCTCGCTGGGCGTCGGCCCGGACACGATGGTCGGGCTCGGTATGCGCCGTTCGATCGATCTGGTGGTCGGTATGTACGCCGTCACCGTCGCCGGTGGCGCGTATGTGCCGCTTGATCCGGATCATCCGGCCGAGCGCACGACGTATGTGCTGGATACGGCCCGACCGGTGTGTGTGCTGACCACATCGGATGATGGCTTCGACGGACGCGCGGCGCGAGTGATCGAGATCGATCGGGTGTCGTTGGCCGACTATTCCGATGATCCGGTCACGGATGTGGATCGGCGTGCGCCGTTGCGTCCGGTGAATACCGCGTATGTGATCTTCACGTCGGGTTCGACGGGTCGGCCGAAGGGTGTGGCGGTATCGCATGCGGCGATCGTGAATCGTCTTGTGTGGATGCAGCACGAGTACGGCTTGGGTAGTGCTGATGTGGTGTTGCAGAAGACGCCTGCGACGTTCGATGTGTCGGTGTGGGAGTTCTTCTGGCCGTTGCAGGTGGGTGCGCGGTTGGTGGTGGCGAAGCCGGACGGTCATCGCGATCCGGGATATCTGGCCGGGTTGATTGTCGCCGAGCGGGTGACCACGGTGCATTTCGTGCCGTCGATGTTGTCGGTGTTCGTGGCCGAGGAGCGGGCGGTGGAGTGCACCGGTTTGCGGCATGTGTTCGCTTCGGGTGAGGCGTTGCCCGCGGTGACCGCGCGGCGGTTGCGGGAGTTGACCGGGGCGCGGTTGCACAATTTGTATGGTCCGACCGAGGCCGCGGTGGATGTGACTTTCCATGAGGTGACCGACGAGGACACGGTGTCGGTGCCGATCGGTGCGCCGGTGTTCAACACGCGGGTGTATGTGTTGGATGCGCGGTTGCATCCGGTGCCGGTGGGTATCGCGGGTGAGTTGTATCTGGCCGGTGCGCAGCTGGCGCGTGGCTATGTCGCGCGTCCGGATCTGACCGGGGACCGGTTTGTTGCTGATCCGTTCGGTGTGTCCGGTAGCCGGATGTATCGCACCGGTGACCTCGTCGCGTGGACGGCTGCGGGTGAGTTGGAGTATCTGGGTCGTACCGATTTCCAGGTGAAGGTGCGTGGTCTGCGTATCGAGCTGGGGGAGATCGAGTCGGCGCTCACGGCGCTGGAACCGATCGCCCAGGCGGTGGTCGTGGTGCGTTCGGACGAGCGGCTCGGCGACCAGTTGGTGGCCTATGTGATCGCGACCGCGGGCCATGCGGTGGATATCGACAACGTGCGCACGCAACTCGCCGCTGAGCTGCCCGCGTACATGGTGCCAGCGGCGTTCGTGGTACTCGCGGAGTTCCCGTTGAACGCATCGGGCAAGCTGGACCGTAAGGCGCTGCCCGCACCGGTGTTCGAGGCCACGGTGTTCCGTGCGCCTACCACCCCGATCGAGGAGATCGTGGCGGGCACCTTCGCCGATGTGCTCGGCGTCGGCCGGGTGGGTCTGGACGACGACTTCTTCACCCTCGGCGGTAACTCACTGCTGGCCACCCAGGTGACCGCGCGGCTGAGTGCGGCCCTCGACACCAGGCTCGCGGTACGCGACCTGTTCGAAGCCTCCACGGTGGCGGCGCTGGCCACCAGAGCCGAACGCAACGCCGGATCCGGCCGGAACCGGCCCAGCTTGACGGCGGAGAAGCGCCCGGAACGCATCCCGCTGTCACCGGCCCAGCAGCGGTACTGGTTCCTCAACCAGTTCGACACGGCCACCTCCGCGGTGGACAACATCCCGCTGGCGGTCCGGCTGGCAGGCACGCTCGATGTGGCCGCACTGGAACAGGCCATCGGTGACGTATTCGCCCGCCACGAGGTGCTGCGCACCGTCTACCCGCGTTCGGCGGATGGCCCGCACCAGGTGATCCAGCCTGCGGCACGGTCAGCGGTGGCGCTCACGCCGATCGATGTCGCCGAGGAGGACCTGCTCGGCACTATCGTCGATTTCGCGTTGACCACCTTCGACGTCACTGTCGAGGTGCCGTTGGCCGTGGCGCTGTTCCGGGTCGAGACGGGAACGGGCAGCACCGATCATGTGCTCGCGTTCACCGTGCACCACGTCGCCGCCGACGGTTCGTCGATGGGTCCGCTGGCCAGGGACGTGATGGCCGCCTACGCGGCCCGTGTGCAGGGCGAAGCGCCGCAATGGCAGCCGCTTCCGGTGCAGTACGCCGATTACGCGCTGTGGCAGCGGGCGGTGCTCGGGGCAGAGGACGATCCGGAATCTCCTGCCGCGCAGCAGGTGGCGTACTGGAAGACGGCCTTGGCCGAGCTGCCCGATCAGCTCGAGCTGCCCACCGACCGGCCGCGTCCGCCCGCGCAATCGTTCCAGGGCAAGGCGATTCGCTTCGATATCGACCCGCGGCGGCACGCGGGCCTGCACGAGCTGGCGCGGGCACATAACGCCTCGCTGTTCATGGTGGTGCATGCGGCGCTGGCGGTATTGCTGGCCCGATTGTCCGGTACCGGCGATATCGCGGTCGGCACCCCGATCGCAGGCCGGGGCGAACGTGAACTCGACGATCTGATCGGCATGTTCGTCAACACCTTGGTATTCCGCACCGAGGTCGAGCCCGCCGCCCGCTTCGCCGATCTGCTCAGTGATGTCAGAGAACGCGACCTAGAGGCATTCGGCAATGCCGATGTGCCGTTCGAGCGCTTGGTCGAGGTGCTCAACCCGGCACGCTCGACCGCACGCAACCCGCTGTTCCAGGTGGGGCTGTCGTTCCAGAACCTGGCCGAGACCACCTTCGAGCTGCCAGGGCTCACGGTGAGCACAGTCGACTTCGACTCGCAGCTGGCCAAAACCGATCTGCATGTCACGCTGTACGACCGGTACGCGGAAGACGGTACGCCCGCCGAGATCGTCACCGAGTTCGGCTATGCCACCGACCTGTTCGACGAGGCCACCGTACAAGGCTTCGCCGACCGGTTCCTGCGCGTGCTCGACGCCGTCCTTGCCGACGTCACCGTGCGGGCAGGCGATATCGATCTTCTCGCACCGGAGGAGAGCGAGCGTATCCTCACGGAGTGGAACGACACCACTCATGAGGTCGACAGCACCGCGACCCTGGTGTCTCTGCTCGATGCCACGGTGTCCGCTACGCCTGCGGCGGTGGCACTGTTCGCCGATGATCCGGCAGGCCCGCAGGAGCTGACCTACGCCCAGCTCGATGCCAGGGTCAACCGGCTGGCCAGGTACCTGATCGACCGTGGTGTCAGCCCGGAGGATCGGGTCGCGCTGGCGATGCGCCGCTGCACCGAGCTCGTCATCGCGATGTACGCGGTCGCCAAAGCCGGTGCGGCGTATGTACCGATCGATCCCGATCAGCCCGCTGAGCGGACCGACTACATCCTGACCACCGCCGCGCCGGTCTGTGTGCTCACTACCGGGCGGGACGGCATCCGCACCTCAGTGGCCGATACCGTGCGGATCGACACGCTCGATCTCACCGCGTACTCGGATACTCCGGTGACCGCGGCCGAGCGCAACGGCGCACTGGTCCCGGCGAACACCGCGTATGTGATCTTCACGTCCGGCTCGACCGGACAGCCGAAGGGTGTCGCGGTTCCGCATGCCGCGATTGCCAACCAATTGCAGTGGAAGGTGAACGCTTTCGGCCTCGGCGCCGACGACGTGGTGTTGCTGAAGACCGCTGCGACCTTCGATCTGTCGGTGTGGGAATTCTGGTCGGCCGCGGTATCCGGTGGTCGTCTGGTGATCTCGGCTGCCGACGGACACCGTGACCCGGCGTATCTGAACGAGTTGATGCACACCGCAGGCGTCACCACGCTGCATGTGGTGCCGTCCATGCTGGAAGCATTGCTGACCGAGTCCGACGGCCGCCTGGCGGCTTCGTTGCGGCGGGTCCTTGCCATCGGCGAGGCGTTGCCCGCCGCGACCGCCAAGCGGTTGCGCCGGGACAACTCCATCGAGCTGCACAACCTCTACGGCCCGACCGAGGCGGCGGTGTCGATTACCAGCCACCTGGTCACCGACGCCGACGCGGCGGCAGTGTCGATCGGCGCGCCGGAGTGGAACAGCCGGATCTACGTGCTCGACGCTCGCCTGCGGCCGGTGCCGGTCGGTGTCCCCGGTGAGCTGTATCTGGCCGGCGTGCAGCTGGCGCGCGGGTACTTCGGCCGCCCCGAGCTGACCGCCGACCGGTTCGTCGCCGATCCGTTCGGTGACCAGGGTGCGCGCATGTACCGCACCGGCGACCTGGTGGCCTGGAATGCTGCCGGAGAACTGGACTACCGGGGGCGCACCGACTTCCAGGTGAAGATCCGTGGCTTCCGGATCGAGCTGGGTGAGATCGAAGCCGCACTGTTACGACAGGATTCGGTGAGTGCGACCGCGGTTGTCGCACACCATGATCCGAGTATCGGCGATCGGCTCGTCGCCTACGTGGTACTGCGGGCACCGGGCGAGATCGACCAGCGCGCGCTGCAATCCGCACTGTCGGCCGAACTGCCCTCGTACATGGTGCCTTCGGTGCTGATCCAGCTGGATGCGTTGCCGCTCAACGCGAACGGCAAGCTGGATCGCAAGCAGCTGCCGCAGCCTACCTTCGAGAAGACGGTTTTCCGTGCACCGGTCACACCGATCGAACAGATCGTCGCCAACACGTTCGCCGAGGTACTTCGGCTCGATGACCGTGCGGGTATCGAGTCCAAACGGCTCGGTCTCGACGACGACTTCTTCGCCTGGGGCGGTAACTCGCTGCTGGCCACGCAGGTCGCAGCCCGGCTCGGTGAGGCGCTCAATACTCGGGTGCCGGTGCGCCTGCTGTTCGAGGCAGCTACCGTCGCCGCGCTCGCGGTGCGAGTAGAGCAGCACGCCGATATGGGTGGTCGGCGCGCGCTGACCGCAGGCCCGCGTCCGGAGCGAATTCCGTTGTCGCTGGCGCAGCAGCGGATGTGGTTCCTCAACCGGTTCGACACCCAGTCGGCGGCGTACAACGTGCCGATCGCGGTGCGGTTGTCCGGTGCGTTGGATGTCCCCGCACTGCGTGCCGCGATCGCGGACCTGGTGAGCAGGCATGAGATCCTGCGCACCATCTATCCGCAGACCGATTCGGGTCCGGTGCAGGTCATCCTGCCGACCGCGCAGGCGCTGCCCCGGCTGGAAGTGCGGGTGGTCACCGCGGCGGATATCGAACCCGCGGTACTCGAGCTGACCTCGACGATCTTCGATGTCACCACCGAGGTGCCGGTGAAGGTCGCCTTGTTCCAGATCGCCGGAGACGGTGCGGAGACCGCGCCGGACGCTCCAGCGGACTATGTCCTGGCCATGGTCGTGCACCACATCTCAGGTGACGGTTCCTCGGTCGGCCCGCTGACCAGGGACCTGATGATCGCCTACGCCGCTCGGTCGGCGGGGGAAGCGCCGAACTGGGCGCCGCTCGAAGTGCAGTACGCGGACTACAGCATCTGGCAGCGCGAACTGCTCGGCAGCGAGGACGATCCGGAATCGCTGGCCGCCAAGCAGGTCGCCTACTGGCAGCAGGCCCTGGCCGACCTGCCCGATCAGCTCGATCTCCCCGCGGACCGGCCGCGGCCCGCGGTGCAATCGTTCGCGGGCGGCAAGGTCGAACTGCGGGTGGACGCGCAGACCCATCAGGCGTTGCTGGATTTGGCGCGCGCTGAGGGCGCGACGCTGTTCATGGTGGTGCACACCGCACTCGCGGTGCTGCTTGCCCGACTGTCCGGCACCAGCGATATCGCCATCGGCACACCGATGGCAGGCCGCGGTGAGCGTGAACTGGACGATCTGATCGGCATGTTCGTCAACACCGTGGTGTTCCGCACCAGGGTCGATGCGGGGGAGTCGTTCACCGATCTACTCGCCAGGCAGCGCGAGACGGACATCCAGGCGTTCGCCCATGCCGATGTGCCGTTCGAGCGTTTGGTGGAGGTGCTCAACCCGGTACGTTCGACCGCGCGGCACCCGCTGTTCCAGGTGGGCCTGTCCTTCCAGAACCTCGCGCAGACTGCGTTGGAGCTGCCTGGCTTGAGCGTGTCCGGATTGGATATCGATACCGAGCTGTCGCAGTTCGACCTGCACCTGATCGCGACCGACCGTTAT